>JAFEEB010000050.1:0-83580 GCA_018241325.1 Pseudomonadota bacterium
CACTAACATTCGCAAGAAGAGCCCGATTTGGCGCTGATTCAACGAATCCGCGATCGCGAAAGGGCACGGACGTGGATATCGAGGAGGTCGGCGCCCATCCGCCGTGCCGGCGGCACAATGGCGCCTGACCATGACCGAACCCCTGGAGCGCCAACGCATCGACAAATGGCTGCGGGCCGCGCGTTTTTTCAAGACGCGTGCGCTGGCCGTGCAGGCCATCGAGCGCGGACGCGTGCAGATGGCGGGCGCCAACGTCAAGCCGGCGCGCGAGCTGAAGGCCGGTGACGTGGTGCGCCTGCGCCAAGGCGAGATCGAGCGCGAGGTGCTGGTCCGCGCGCTGAGCGCCCTGCGCGGCCCCGCGCCCGTGGCGCAGCGGTTGTACGAAGAGACCGCGGCCAGCGCGGCCGCGCGCGAGCAGGCGGCCGCCGCGCGCCGCTTGGCGCCGGAGCCGGCGCACAGCATCGCCCAGGGCCGCCCGACCAAGCGCGAGCGCCGCGCGCTGGACGGGCAGCGCCACGCCGACTGGGGCCAGCGCTGGTCGGCTGCGCTGGACGATTGAGCAGCCGCCTCATGTCCATGCCGGCCATTGATGTCCCCGATCTGGTGCCGCCGGCCGAGCGCGCGCGCCTGCAGCAAGCGCAGCGCTTTCACACGCCCGTGGGCCAGGGCCGCATCGCCTGGCATGCCTGGGGCGAGCGCCGCGCCGGCGTGGCGCCGCTGGTGCTGTTTCACGGCGGCAGCGGCTCGTGGACGCATTGGATCAAAAACATCCTGCCGCTGGTCGATGCCGGCCGCTGGGTGCTGGCGGTCGATTTGCCGGGCTTCGGCGACTCTGACCCGCCGCCGGGCGGCACCGACGCCGACGCCATGCTCGAGCCGCTGGCCACCGGCTTGCGCACGCTGCTGCCCGGCGAGGCGGTCGATCTGGTGGGTTTTTCCTTCGGCGGCATGACGGCGGGCCTGCTGCTGGCCGCGCATCCCGAGCTGGCGCAGCGCCTGGTGCTGGTGGGGGCGCCCGCGATGGGCCTGACGCCCGGTCGCCAGTTCGAGCTGCGCGCCTGGCGCCACCTGAGCACGCCGGCGGCGCAGACCGACGCGCACCGCCACAACCTGGGCGTGCTGATGCTGCACGACGCGCGCCTGATCGACAGGCTGGCGCTGCAAGTGCACATCGCCAACGTCGCGCGCGACCGCCTGCCGCGCCGGCGCCTGGCGCACACCGACATCCTGGCGCGCACGCTGCCGCGCGTGCGCTGCCCGGTGCATGCGATCTATGGCGCGTGCGATGCGGTCTATGGCCCCTACGTCGATCGGCTCGAGGGCGCGTTCGCCGCGTCAGCGCCCGAATTTCGCGGCCTGCAACGGATCGAAGGCGCGGGCCACTGGGTGCCCTTCGAGGCGCCGGCCGCGTTCGACGCCGCGCTGCGCCGCGCGCTCAATCCAGCGCCGGAGTGAGAATTTCGGCCAGCCAGTTGCCAAAGGCCTGAAGCCGCCGCGAGAGCTGGCGACGGTGCGCATACACCAGCTGAATCGGCATCGGCGGTGCCGGCCAGCGCGCAAGCACCTCCACCAGCGTGCCGGTCGCCAAATGCTCTCGCACGTCGAAGGCGGGCACCTGAATCAAGCCCAGTCCGGCCAATGCGCAGGCAATATAGGTCTCGGCGCTGTTGGTGGTGACCTGCGCCGTGGTGGGCAGGGTGCGCGTGTGGCCGCCTTCCTGCCATTCCCATGGCGCCACGCCGCCGCCCGCAGTGGCGTAGTGAATCGTCTGGTGCCGGGCCAGTTGCTGCATTGAACGCGGCGTACCGCGACGCGCGAGATACGCCGGGCTCGCGCAGTTGATCATGCGCAAGCGCCCCAGCGGGCGGGCCACCAGACTGCTGGATGCCAGATCGCCCACGCGCAGGGCGCAGTCAATGCCTTCGCGCACCAAGTCCACCGGACGGTCGCTGCTGCCCAGTTCGAGCGTCACATGGGGGTGCCGGGCAAAAAACGCCGGCAGGGCCGGTGCGATCAGCCGCCGCGCCATCCGGCTGGGCACGTCCGCGCGCAGGTGGCCGGTCAGTTGGGCGCCTTTGGCTTGAAACTGCCGCGCCAGCTCGTCGGCGTCGTCCACCAGCACGCTGGCGCGCGCCAGCAGGGCCTCGCCGTCGGGCGTCAGGCTGACTCGCCGGGTGGTGCGGTTGAGCAGGCGCGCGCCAAGGCGTGCCTCCAACTGCTGCACCGCCAGCGACACCGTGGGCCGCGGCAAATCCATCTGCGTCGCCGCGGACGTGAAGCCCCCGCTGTGCGCGACCTGGATGAACGTCCGCAGTTGATCGATCAGGTCCATGGCATGTTATTGGACAGAAAAAATGAACAGTCATTCTATGTTTTGATGGTTTATTCAGTTTTCAAACATCAATAGACTGGCCGTCATCCCCCCACTCATCGATCGAAGGAAATCGCTCATGTCCAAGCACAGCATTGAAGGCAAAGTCGTTTTGATCGCCGGCGGCGCCAAGAACCTGGGCGGCCTGCTGGCGCGCGACCTGGCGGCGCACGGCGCCAGGGCCGTGGCCATTCACTACAACAGCGCGGCCACCCAGGCGGCCGCCAACGAGACCGTGGCCGCCGTGCAAAAGGCCGGCGCCAAGGCCGTGGCGCTGCAAGCCGACTTGAGCCGCGCTACCGCCATGGAGCGGCTGTTTGCCGATGCCGTGGCCGCCGTTGGCCGCCCGGACATCGCCATCAACACGGTGGGCAAGGTGCTGAAAAAGCCGCTCATGGACGTCTCGGAGGCCGAGTACGACGCGATGAGCGACGCCAACGCCAAGTCGGCCTTCTTCTTCTTGAAGGAAGCCGGCAAGCACGTCAACGACCACGGCAAGGTGTGCACGCTCGTCACGTCCCTGCTGGGGGCGTTCACGCCGTTTTATGCCAGCTACGCGGGCACCAAGGCGCCGGTCGAGCATTTCACCCGTGCGGCGGCCAAGGAGTTCGGCGCGCGCGGCATCTCGGTCACGGCCGTGGGCCCGGGTCCCATGGACACCTCGTTCTTCTACGGCCAGGAGGCGCCCGATGCGCAGGCCTATCACAAGAGCGCCGCGGCGCTGTCGGCTTTCAGCAAGACCGGGCTGACCGACATCGAGGACGTGGTGCCCTTCATTCGCCATCTGGTCAGCGATGGCTGGTGGGTCACCGGCCAGACCATCCTGATCAACGGCGGCTACACCACCAAGTAAAAGGGCCACGCCATGCATGTCTTGCTGGTCATCGTCGGTGGCATCGTGCTGCTGGGGGTGTTTGTGCTGTTCGGCTGGCTGTGGGGCGCCAGCGCCGCCGGCATGGCGCTGGCGGCCAAGGCCTTCGTGCCCGCCTGGCTGGCCGTGGCCGCGGCCAACATGTGGGTGGGCGTCAGCCACGCGGGCTACAGCGTGCGCGAGGAATTTCCCATCCTGCTGGGCGTGTTTGCCGTGCCCGCCGTGCTGGCAGCGCTGGTCGTCTGGTGGCTGGGCAAGGCCTGATGGAGGCCCCCGTGCCAACCTTGGCCTCGGGCCTGGCGGATGGCGTGGTGGCCTATTGGCAGCGCTCCAGCGCGCATTGGTTCAGCAAGGACAGCGGCTTTGACGAGCGCTTTCGCGAGCGCTTCCTGTCGCTGCACCTGGCCGCCGCCAGCCGCCGCTGCGACGGCTGGATGGACGACGCCACCGGCGCCCTGGCACTGATGATCCTGCTGGACCAATACCCGCGCAACGCGTTTCGCGGCACGGCCCACATGTACGCCACGGATGGCCTGGCCTTGCACTTTGCGCGCCAGGCCGAGGCGCGGGGCTACATGAACGCTGTCGAAGCCCCGATGCGCCTGTTTTTTTGCCTGCCGTTCGCGCACTCAGAAAGCGCGGCCGACCAGGACATCTCGCTTCGGCTCAATGCCCGCCTGGGCAGCGCGGCCCAAGCGCACGCCGAGCGCCACCGCGACATCATTGGCCGCTTCGGTCGTTTTCCGCACCGCAATCCAA
Organism: Pseudomonadota bacterium; assembly: GCA_018241325.1. GTDB lineage: Bacteria > Pseudomonadota > Gammaproteobacteria > Burkholderiales > Burkholderiaceae_C > Ottowia. The sequence goes on from JAFEEB010000050.1 coordinate 4,002, forward strand.
TCCTGATGCGCAACACCACGGCGGCCGAGCAGGCGTTTCTGGATGCGGGCGGCTTTGCGGGCTGATCGAAGCCGCCCGAGCAGGGCATGGGCATCAAGCGGCAAAATGGCCGTCATCGCCATTCCATGGTTCTGCCTGTGCCCACTGCGCTTCACATCGATTTCGTCTCCGACGTGGCCTGCCCCTGGTGCGCCGTGGGCTTGGCCTCGCTGCAACAGGCGCTCAAGAACAGTGCCGACGCGGTGCAGGCCACGCTGCACTTTCAGCCCTTCGAGCTGAACCCCGACATGCCGCCCGGCGGCGAAGATGTTGACGAGCATCTGCGGCGCAAGTATGGCTCCACACCCGAGCAGCGTGCGCAGATCCAGGCCACCATCCGCGAGCGCGGCGCCGCGGTGGGCTTTGCCTTCAAGCCCGATGGGCGCGGGCGCATCGTCAACACCTTCAACGCGCACCGGTTGCTGCACTGGGCGGCGCTGGTGGGTGCGGACAAGCAACTGGCGCTCAAGCGCGCCTTGCTCGAGGCCTATCACGGCCGCGCCGAGCGCGTGGACCATGACGATGTGCTGCTCGCTGCCGTACGGCAGGTGGGTCTGGACATCGAGCGGGCCCGGCAGATCCTGGGCAGCGACGAGTTTGCCGACGCGGTGCGCGCCGCCGAGCGCCGCTGGCAAATGGCCGGCATCCAGTCGGTGCCGGCGGTGGTCATCAACGAGCGCCACCTGATCTCGGGCGGGCAGCCGCCGGAGGTGTTCGAGCAGGCGCTGCGGCAGATCGCGGCGGCGCAGTAACTATCAATTTAATAGCTGTCTGCGCTTATTGAACGGGCGCTACCGGCTCTTTTTGCTTGAAAAATTCACGCAAGCTGGCGGCCAGCGCAGGAAACTCCTGCGCAAAGCGCTCGGGCTCGACGAAGTGGGCCTCGCAGGCCACGGCAAAAAACTCGGCGGGCGCGCTGGCGGCGTAGGCATCCAGCCAGGGCAGGGGCTCGCCGAAGCGCTCGGCGCGGATCAGCTGTTCGCGAAAGCGATGGTAGGCCGGCGCCCAGGTGGCGGCCCAGCGCGCCGCGCCTTCGCGTGCCGAGCGCGCGCCCATGAAGCCGCGCGGCAAGGGCGGCGCGCCGTGGGCGCCGCCGGCCTGCATGTCCATCTTGTGCACGAACTCGTGGATCACCACGCTGCTGGCCGCGCCCATGCCGTCGCCCTGCACGGCGGGCCAGCTCAGCATGACCGGACCATGCTCCATGGCCTCGCCGGCCAGCACCTCGTGGTAGTGGTGCACCACGCCGGCGGGGTCCATCATCTGGCGCGGGGCCACGGCGTCGGCCGGGTGCATGACGATGCCGACGAAGTCGTCATACCAGGACAGCGCGTCCTCCGGCGCGTCCGCAGGGCCCAGGTGCAGCAGCGGCAGGCAGGCCTGCGCGGCCACCGCCACGGCCATGGCGTCGGTGATGTGCAGACCATGCGCGCCGCTGAATTCCTTGTGCGCCAGAAAGTGCGTGGCCAGGCGCTGCAGCCGGGCTTGGTCGCCCGCGCTCAAGCGCTGCAAGAAGGCGTAGTGCGCCAGCGTGGTTTGCCACAGCCGCTCGGGGATGGGCTTGGGCGGGCGCACCGTGCGGCGCCACCAGCGGGCGAGGGCGGGCAGCAAGGGCAAGGCGCTATCCCGCCGCGTCGGGGTCCAGGCGCGTGCGGGCGCCGTCGGCTGTGAGGCGCAGCACCTGGGCGCGGTGCGTGCACGCGTCGATGTGCCAGTCGCTCAGCACCACCTGGGTGATCGCGTGCCCGTCGGCGCCGGTGCCCAGGGCGTGGTCGGCCGGCTGGTGCGTGTGGCCGTGGATCAGCGTGCGCGCGCCCGCGGTGTGCAGCCACTGGCGCGCCAACTCGGCGTTGGTGTGGGCGTAGTTGGCCGGTGTGGTGGCGGCGTGGCGCGCCTCGCTGTGTTCGCGCATCTGGCGGGCGATGGCCTGGCGCTCGGGCAGAGGGCGGGCCAGGAAGGCGCGCTGCCAGGCGCTGCTGCGCACCTGCTGGCGAAACTGCTGATAGGGCAGGTCGGCGGTGCACAGCAGGTCGCCGTGGCTGAGCACCCAGCGCTGCCCGGCCCAAACCAGCACCGTGGGGTCGTCGGCCAAGTCGCGCACGCGGTGGTGCGCCAGAAAGTCGCCGCCGACCAGAAAATCGCGGTTGCCGCGCATGAAGGCCAGCGCGGCAGGGCAGGCGTCCAGCACCTGGCCGCAGCGCGCCTCGAAGCTGCCGGGCGCCGCGGCGTCATCGCCCACCCAGGCCTCGAACCAATCGCCCAGGATGATGACCGCGTCGGCGCGGGTGCGCGCCATGTACGCGGCCCAAGCCTCGAAGGTTTTCGGCTCCTCGGGCTTGAGGTGCAGATCCGAAATGAAATCGACCGTGCGCCAACGATCGGGTGCGTGCAGCACGCCGAATGGGGGCACGGTTGTCATCGGACGAGTATCAGACCTTGACGGCCTTCTCGATCACCACATCCTCGCGCGGCACGTCGTCGTGAAAGCCCTTGCGCGTGGTGGGCAGGGCCCGGATGGCGTCCACCACCTCCTGGCCCTTGACGACCTTGCCGAACACGGCGTAGCCCCAGCCCTGCGCGGTGGGGGCCTTGAAGTCCAGGAAGTCGTTGTCCACCGTGTTGATGAAGAACTGCGCGGTGGCCGAGTGCGGGTCGCTGGTGCGGGCCATGGCCACGGTGTAGCGGGCGTTCTTCAGGCCGTTGTCGGCCTCGTTGGTGACGGGCGTCTGCGTGGGCTTTTGCTTCATGCCGGGCTCGAAGCCGCCGCCCTGGATCATGAAGTTCTTGATGACGCGGTGAAACACCGTGTTGTCGTAGTGGCCGTTTTGCACGTAAGACAGGAAGTTGGTGACGGACTTGGGCGCTTTCTCGTGGTCGAGTTCGAGCGTGATGACGCCGTGGTCCTTGATGTGCAGTTCGACTTGGGGGTTGCTCATGGAAACGTCTCTCAGTTGATGAGGGTGGCCGATTGGATGACGACCGGCTTTTGCGGCACGTCGGTGGGGAAGGGGCCGCCGGGGCCGGTGGGCTCGTCGCGGATCTTGTCGATGGTGTCCATGCCGCTCACGACCTTGCCGAACACGGTGTAGCCGAACAGGGCGGGGTGGTTTTCGACCTGGGCGCGCGGAATGTCCTTTTGCAGCTGGCCCTGGTATTCAAACGTGACCGGGTCGCCCGCCGGCAGGATCACCGGGTCCAGGCGCGGGTTGTCCACCACGTTGATGAAGAACTGCGCCTTGGCCGACTGCGGATCGCTGGTGCGCGCCATGGCCAGCGTGCCGCGCACGTTCTTCAGGCCCTTGGCCAGCGCCTGGCGGCCTTCGTGGATGACCGAGGCGCGCGTGGGCTTTTCCTTGTAGTCGGCGTCGAAGCCGCCGCCTTGCACCATGAAGTTCTTGATCACGCGGTGGAAGATGGTGCCGTCGTAGTGCTTGTCCTTGACGTACTGCAGGAAGTTGGCCACCGTCTTGGGCGCCTTGTCGGGATAGAGCTCGACCACGAAGTCGCCGTCGGTGGTGACGAACTTGACCTTGGGGTCGGCGGCCAGCGCGGGCAGGGCGGTGGCCAGAGCGGCGGCGGCCAGCGTGGTGGCGGCCAGGCGGTTGAGCAAGCGGCGAGACAGGTTCATGACGGGAGGTTCAATGAAAAAAAGGACGGTGATTGGTGCGCGGCCCGCAGGCGCAAGTTCCCGGCGCTCGTCAGCGCGCGGTCATTGCGCGGGCCGGGGGGTGTCGGCCCATTGGCCTTGCAGGGCTTCGATCTTGGCCGGCAGCTTCGGGTCGCCCGCGCCGTGCTGGCGCGCGCGCTGCAAGGACTGCAGGGCTTCGCGCGCCTGCACGTCGCCCAGGTTCTCCAGCGCGGTGGCGTAGTCGGGCTGAATGCGCAAGGCGTTTTGCAGCGCCTCGCGGGCCTGGCCCAGCTGTCCGCGGCCGGCGTAAAGCACGGCCAGGTTGTTCCAGGGTTCGGCCAGCTCGGGGTAGTCGCGCGTCAGTTGCAGCAAGATGGCCTGCGCCTCGTCGGGCTTGCCCGTGCGGCCCAGCACGTTGGCCTTGATGAAGCGCATCTGCGGATCGCGCGGGTGCGCGGCGATGTACTTGTCGGCCAGATCGAGCGCCTCCTGGGTTTGCCCGGCGCCTTGCAGGCGCTGCACTTCGGCATAGTCGTCGGCGGCCCGGGCGGCGCCGGCGCCCAGCGCGCACGCGGTCAGCAGCAGAGCGGCCAGGTGGCGGGACAGTCGGGGAATGGGGCGCAGGGGCATCGGCGGGAGGGCTCGGTCGCGCGCGCGAGCGAGGGCATCGGCGGGCAGGTCCTATACTGCGGGGCATTGTAGCCAAGCAGGATGATCGCGCCGCCTGCACCAGAGCGGGCCGCGCTTTCCCTCTTGACGGGCAGCCCGCGACGTTTGACGATGTGCCCAGGCGGCTGCCTGCCCCCTGCGGTTTTCAACTTTCTCCATGACCCTCCGGATTTACAACACGCTCTCGCGTGGCTTGGAAGCGCTTTCGCCCATCGAGCCCGGCCATGTGCGCATGTACGTGTGCGGCATCACCGTGTACGACCTGTGCCACATCGGCCACGCGCGCTCGGCCGTGGCCTTCGACCTGGTGCAGCGCTGGCTCAAGGCCTCGGGCTTCGCCGTCACCTTCGTGCGCAACATCACCGACATCGAGGACAAGATCATCCGCCGCGCGGTGGAAAACGGCGAGAGCATTCGCCAGCTCACCGACCGCATGATCGCCGAGATGTACCGCGACTTCGACGCGCTGGGCATCGAGCGCCCCACGCACGACCCGCGCGCCACCGACTACGTGCCGCAGATGCTGGGCATCATCCGCACCTTGCAGGACAAAGGGCTGGCGTATCAGGCCGAGAGCGGCGACATGAACTACGCCGTGCGCAAGTTTGCCGGCTACGGCAAGCTGTCGGGCAAGACGCTGGATGAACTGCAAGCCGGCGAGCGCGTGGCGGTCGATGACGGCAAGCACGACCCGCTGGACTTCGTGCTCTGGAAGTCGGCCAAGGCGAGCGAGCCCGAGGGCGCCCAATGGGACAGCCCCTTCGGCCTGGGCCGCCCGGGCTGGCACATCGAGTGCTCGGCCATGAGCTGCGCGCTCTTGGGCGACACCTTCGACATCCACGGCGGCGGGGCCGACTTGCAGTTTCCGCACCATGAGAACGAAATCGCCCAAAGCGAGGGCGCCAGCGGCCAGCCCTTGGCGCACGTGTGGATGCACAACGGCTTTGTCAACATCGACAACGAGAAGATGTCCAAGTCGCTGGGCAACTTCTTCACCATCCGCGAGGTGCTGCAGCAGTTCGACGCGGAGACGATTCGCTTTTTCATCGTGCGCGCGCACTACCGCAGCCCGCTGAACTACAGCGACGTGCACTTGCAGGACGCGCGCGCGGCGCTGCGTTCTCTATATTTGGCGTTGCAACGTGGATTGGAGAAGCTGGCGGAGTTCCAACAGCCGTTGGTTGAGCCAAATCTGTTGGAAGAGTTTGAAATAGTCGGATCGATTGCCCATCAGTTCCGAGAGGCAATGGACAAGGATTTTGGTACACCAGAAGCCGTTAGCGTGCTTTTCTTGCTGGCCAAGCGGATTAACACATTCGTGGGGACTGTCGATACCAACGCATCGCTTGCTCAATCCGGCGGGGTGCAAGTTGGCTCTGAAGATCCGTTGAAGCGAGAGCTCGAAGCACTGGCATTCACTATAGGTTTGCTCAAGGCGCTGGGCGGCTGCCTGGGCCTGCTGCAAGCCGACCCCAAGGCTTTCCTCCAGGCCGGCAGCACGCTGGATGCGGCATCGATCGCGGCGCAGATCGAAGCCCGCGCGGCCGCCAAGAGGGCCCGGGACTTTGCTGCCGCCGACCGCATCCGCGCCGAGCTGCTGGCCGCCGGCATCGTGCTCAAGGACTCGCCCACGGGCACCACCTGGGAGACCGTCCAATGACCGGTTTTTTGGTCAAATGTGCCACTGGCGCCGATGGATAGGGCGATGGCAGCTACAAAAAAACAAGCACCCCAGGTGCAGACGCCCACCTATTGGGCCGACGCCTGCGCGCACCTGACCCGGCGCGACCGGGTGCTGCGCCGCCTGATCCCGCGCTTTGGTGACGCTTGCCTGAGCTCGCGCGGCGACGCCTTCGTCACGCTGGCGCGTTCCATCGTGGGGCAGCAGATTTCGGTCAAGGCGGCGCAGTCCGTGTGGCAGCGTTTCGAGACCCTGCCGCGGCGCATGACGCCGGCGGCGGTGCTCAAGCTCAAGGTGGACGACATGCGCGCCGCCGGCCTGTCGGCGCGCAAGGTCGAATACCTGGTGGACCTGGCGCTGCACTTCGACGCCGGCAAGATCCACGTCGATGCCTGGGTGGCGATGGACGACGAGGCCATCATCGCCGAACTCGTGGCCATTCGCGGCATCGGCCGCTGGACGGCCGAGATGTTCTTGATGTTCCACCTGCTGCGCCCCGACGTGCTGCCGCTGGACGACGTGGGCCTGCTCAAGGGCATCAGCACCAATTATTTTTCGGGCGAGCCCGTCAGCCGCAGCGAGGCGCGCGAGGTGGCTGACGGCTGGGCGCCCTGGCGCAGCGTGGCCACCTGGTATATGTGGCGTTCGCTGGAGCCCCTTCCTGTAGCCTATTGACACCGTGGACACTACGCGCTGAACCGGGCCACATCCGGTAACATCGCCGCCGTTTCGTCACCAAGGAGCCGCTTTTGGCCAAGAAGACCTTTCTGGATTTCGAGCAACCCATTGCCGAGCTGGAAAACAAGATCGAGGAACTGCGCTATGTGCAGTCCGAAAGCGCGGTCGATATCTCCGAGGAGATCGACCAGCTGGACAAGAAGAGCCTGAAGCTCACCAAGGACATCTACAGCGACCTGTCGCCCTGGCAGATCACCAAGATCGCCCGTCACGCCGACCGGCCCTACACGCTGGACTACATCCGCGAGTGCTTCACCGACTTCGTCGAGCTGCATGGCGACCGCCACTTTGCCGACGACCAGAGCATCGTCGGCGGGCTGGCGCGCTTCAACGGCAACGCCTGCATGGTGCTGGGCCACCAGAAGGGGCGCGACACCAAGGAGCGCGCCGCGCGCAACTTCGGCATGACGCGGCCCGAGGGCTACCGCAAGGCGCTGCGCCTGATGAAGACGGCCGAGAAGTTCAAGCTGCCGGTGTTCACCTTCGTCGATACGCCCGGCGCGTTTCCGGGCATCGACGCCGAGGAGCGCGGCCAGTCCGAGGCCATCGGCCGCAACATCTACGAGATGGCGCAGCTGGAGGTGCCCATCATCACCACCATCATTGGCGAGGGCGGCTCCGGCGGCGCGCTGGCCATTGCCGTGGCCGACCAGGTGCTGATGCTGCAATATTCGATCTATTCGGTGATCAGCCCCGAGGGCTGCGCCTCCATCCTCTGGAAGACCAGCGACAAGGCCGAGGAGGCCGCCGCCGCCCTGGGCATCACCGCGCACCGCCTGAAGGCCCTGGGCCTGGTGGACAAGATCGTCAACGAGCCCGTGGGCGGCGCGCACCGCGACGCGCGTCAGATGGGCGGGTTCCTCAAGCGCGCGCTGGGCGACGCCTGGCGCCAGATTGGCGACTTGAAGGTCAAGGAGCTGCTGGATCGCCGTTACGAGCGGCTGCAGGGTTACGGCCGCTTCACAGACACGAAAGCGGAGCGCTGACCTTTATCGGGGGCGCGGCGCCGCCCGCGCATCCACCTTGGCGCGCAGCACGGCATGCAGCTCGGCCGGCAAAAACTTGAAGGCCAGCTGCAGCAGCACATAGGCCACCAGCCCGTCGTCCAGCCAGCCCAGCACCGGGATGGCGTCGGGCACCAGATCGATCGGGCTCAGCACGTACAGGATGGCCAGCACCGTGGCCAGCTTGGCGGCCTTGGGCGCGCGCGGATCGCGCAGCAAGGCCCAGGCCAGCAGCAACTCCTTGCGCAAGACGGCGAACAATCGACCCAGTTTCCACATGGCGTGTGCAGCTCCCGGTTGGTGCGCCGCGAAAAGAATGGGCGCGCACTGGACTCAACGTGGGGCCGGCTTGCCGGATGACAAGGGGGTTGCAGGCACGGCATGCCCTAACATGCGCACCGACCATGTCCGCCCCGCTGCACCGCTTGGACCCCGACGACCTGGAGCAGGCCATGGATGCGTTTGCGGCCAGCGCACCGGGCCTGCCGCTGGCCGTGGCATTCAGCGGCGGGGCCGATTCCACCGCGCTGCTGCTGGCCTGCGCCGAACGCTGGCCCGGCCAGGTGGTGGCCTGGCACGTGCATCACGGCCTGCAGGCGGCGGCCGACGACTTCGAACGCCACTGCACGGCGCTGTGCGCGCGCCTGCGCGTCCCGCTTCGGGTGCGCCGGGTGGACGCGCGCGCCGCGCCCGGCGAGAGCCCCGAGGCCGCGGCGCGCATCCGGCGCTATGAGGCTTTTGATGCTCTGGCGCTTGATGGACAAGCGCAAGCAGCTATAAAAACAGTAGTAATCGCGCAGCACGCGGACGATCAGGTCGAAACCCTGCTGCTGGCGCTCTCGCGCGGCGCCGGCCTGCCGGGGCTGGCGGCCATGCCGGTGCGCTGGCAGCGCGGCGCGCTGGCCTATGCGCGCCCGCTGTTGACGGTGTCGGCCGCCGCCATCCGGGCCTGGCTGCGCCAGCGCGGCGAAGGCTGGATCGAAGACCCCAGCAACAGCGACCCGCGCTTCACGCGCAACCGCATCCGCGCGCGGCTGCTGCCCGCATTGCAAGAGGCGTTCCCGTCCTTTCGCAGCACCTTCGCCCGCAGCGCCGCGCACGCCGCGCAGGCGCAGGACATCCTGGCCGAGGTGGCCGCGCAGGACTTGGCCACCTGCGGCCAGCCGCCGCGCATCGCCGCCCTGCGCGCCCTCAGCCCGGCGCGCCAAGCCAACGCGCTGCGCCACTGGTTGCGCACCGCACACGGCCAGACGCCCAGCAGCGCCCAACTGGCCGCGCTGCAGGCGCAGATCGATGCGTGCGGCACGCGCGGGCATCGCATCGAGTTGAAGGTGGGCCAGGGGCGCGTGCGGCGCGTGGCCGACGTGCTGTGCTGGGAGCCCGGCGGGCCCGATCGACCCTGAGCTGCCGCTAAAATCAGCGGTTTGCCGATTGGCGCGCGGGCGCCACGGCTTTTTGCAAGACAACCTCGAATCATGGCTTTGATCGTCCAAAAGTACGGCGGCACGTCGATGGGCTCGACCGAGCGCATCGCCCAGGTCGCCAAGCGCGTGGCCAAGTGGGCGCGCGCCGGCCACCAGGTGGTGGTGGTGCCCAGCGCCATGAGCGGCGAGACCAACCGCCTGCTGGGCCTGGCCAAGGAGCTGGCGCCGGGCCGGCTCACGCCCGACTATTACCGCGAGCTGGACATGCTGGCTTCCACCGGCGAGCAGGTCTCGGTGGGGCTGCTGTCCATCGCGCTGCAGGCCGAAGGCCAGCCCGCCATCAGCTACGCCGGCTGGCAGGTGCCCATCCGCACCACCAGCGCCTACACCAAGGCGCGCATCGAGAGCATCGACGACGCCAAGGTGCGCGCCGACCTGAACGCGGGCAAGGTGGTCATCATCACCGGCTTTCAGGGCATCGACGAGGCCGGCAACATCACCACGCTGGGGCGCGGCGGCTCCGACACCTCGGCGGTGGCGGTGGCGGCCGCGCTGAAGGCCGACGAATGCCTGATCTTCACCGACGTGGACGGCATCTACACCACCGACCCGCGCGTGGTGCCCGAGGCGCGGCGCATGCCCTCCATCAGCTTCGAGGAAATGCTGGAGATGGCCAGCCTGGGCAGCAAGGTGCTGCAAATCCGCTCGGTCGAATTTGCCGGCAAGTACCGCGTGCCGGTGCGCGTGCTCTCCAGCTTCACGCCCTGGGACATCGACGTGGCCCTCGAGGCCCAATCCGGAACGCTCATCACTTTCGAGGAAGACGAACAAATGGAACATGCCGTCGTATCGGGCATCGCCTTCAACCGGGACGAAGCCAAGATTTCCGTCTTTGGCGTGCCCGACCGCCCCGGCATCGCCTACCAGATCCTGGGCGCCGTGGCCGACGCCAACGTCGAGGTGGACGTCATCATCCAGAACGTCAGCAAGGACGGCAAGACCGACTTCAGCTTCACCGTGCCGCACCCCGAGCTGGCGCGCACGATGGAGCTGCTCAAGGACAAGGTCGTACCGCAACTGGGCGCCGCCGGCGTGGTGGGCGACCCGCGCATCTGCAAGGTCAGCATCGTGGGCATCGGCATGCGCAGCCACGCCGGGGTGGCGGCCAAGATGTTCCGCACCCTGAGCGAGGAGGGCATCAACATCCAGATGATCTCCACGAGCGAGATCAAGACCTCGGTGGTGATCGACGAAAAGTACATGGAGCTGGCCGTGCGCGCCCTGCACCGCGCCTTCGAGCTGGACATGCCGGCAACGGCGTGAACGTGTTCCGGCACGAAAAGCGTCCGCGTCCCCTGATCCCGTTCAAGCAGCGCGGCTGCCGGACGAACGCATGAAAAACGGGCCCCGCGGGGCCCGTTTCGATGGGTGGCGCAAGCGCGGCCCGTTGGCGCACCGGGGGTGCGCCTGGCTTCAATAGCGGCGGCCGCCGTCGCGATAGCCGCCGCCACCGCCGCGCGGCTCCATCGGGCGTGCCAGGTTCACGGTCAAGGCGCGGCCGTCGACGTCCTTGCCGTTGAGACCCTGAATGGCGGCTTGCGCTTCGGCCGGCGAGCTCATCTCGACAAAGCCGAAGCCTTTGGAGCGGCCCGAATCGCGGTCCATCATGACCTTGGCGGACGCCACCTGGCCAAAGGCCGAGAAGTGCGCCTGAAGGTCCTCATCGCGTATCGAGTATGAAAGATTGCCAACGTACAGTCTGTTTTCCATGGTGATTTCCTTTGTGGAAGTGGCACCGAACCCGACAGGGGCGCGGTGTTTGGGTGAATGGGTGGTGGGGGGTGAGATCAAGCGGTCGAGCCGGCGCTAGCGCCGGTTTCGCCGCACGGGGGAGGCACCAGTCGAGTGGCGAGTCTCCAGGTGCCGAAAGGTAATGCGGCCCTTGTTCAGATCATAAGGCGACATTTCCAGCGATACCTTGTCGCCGGCCAGCACGCGGATTCGGTGCTTGCGCATCTTTCCGCCGGTGTAGCAAATCAGCGCGTGGCCGTTGTCCAGCGTGACACGAAAGCGCGAGTCGGGCAGCACTTCCTCGACGCGGCCCTGCATTTCAATCAATTCTTCCTTGGCCATGAGCCTCCTGTGAATGGGTGGGTGCGCTCGCCCGCGCTATCCCAATTGGTTTTGCGCAACGAGCTGCCGTGCCTGGCCAAGGGCGTAGCGCGTGGCTTCGGCGGCACTGCGAAATACGGGGACGAAGCGAAAGACGCGGTCATGCTTTCCGCGCCGAACCGACACCGAGGCGGCGAAGCGGCCGCAGTCGGCCGGGCCCGTGAAGGGGGTGACGATGTAGTGGCCCACTTGATGCGGGATGGATGGGGTCATGTTTGGCAAGATGAATCCGAGCCTGGATGGGCGTGCGCCGCGCGAGGGCCCAAAGGCCTCGCTGCACAGCGGTTCGAATCCAGTGCGGGGAAATGGCCCGACTGACAGATAAGGCGGACCGATGTGGAGCTCGTCGAGAGGAGGATGACTGCCGATCGATGCGCGATGAATCTTGAACGCGCCTGCCGGTCTCGTCGTTGCGGTCAAAAAGCCGCAAGGTGTCAAACAAAGGCTGAGGCAACGAGCATGCCGCAGTCGATGCCTCCAGTATACCCGATCGGGCCTGCGCCCGTGTGCCAACACCAGCGCCGCGCCGGCAGGCGAGCCCCGCGCGGCGAAGCCCACTCAAACCGATGGCATAATGCACCCTTCGCTTTTGCGGCGCTGGAGACGTGACCGAGTGGCCGAAGGTGCTCCCCTGCTAAGGGAGTATGGGGTGTAGAGCCTCATCGAGGGTTCGAATCCCTCCGTCTCCGCCAGATAACCAGGAAACAAGCGGCTTTCAAGCCGCTTTTTTCTTTTTTATGCCATCTTTTCTACCATTAAATAATCGATGGAATGAAGCTTGGTTGGATGGCGTTGGACACGCCGAACAGGTAGCTTGCGCGTGTGTAGTGAGTAACTCAAGGTGGGGGAGCAGGCCGTAGACCCGACTGCGTGTGAATCTCGCCCCTTGCAATGCTTCTAGAAGTCGCTGTTTGCCTCGTTGTAGGTGTCTCGGATGGAGACACACTAACTGCCCGCTGTCCGACTGGACAGATGGAACATCCATATCAACAGGTCAAAGTGCGCTTGGCTGAAATCGATGCTCCGGGGAGCGGGCAGCCGTTCGGCCAACGCAGTAAGCGCAACTTGTCCGAGTTGTGCTTCCAGGTCAACGTAACCATCACGCCAACGGCCCACGACCGTTACGGTAGGACCGTCGCGCGTGTTGAATGCCGCGGCAGGGACGCCAACCTGGAACAAGTGAAAGCCGGCATGGCCTGGGCCTACACGAAGTACCAGACCGACGCTGCCTTTCCTCCGGCCGAGCGAAAAGCGCGCGCCACCCGAATCGGCTTGTGGTCAATGCTGGGTACTGCTGCGCCACCCATCGCGCCGTGGGAGTTTCGCCACTTAAACCGTTCAAGCCCACCCGATGCAACAGGATGCATCACGGGGCCGAAAGGTGGTCGGTATCGGTTGACGCCAGAAGGCAAGAAGCGTTACGGATGTTAGCGACACTCATCTCGCTACGCGGCTCCCCACTGCCTTTGTCTATCAGGAAAGAGGAGCCAAGCCCGGGGGCTTCTGTAGTCTTTTGGGTCAAGCGACACCTCGAGCTCGAGGCTGGGCACTTGCGAGGCGCCGTCATATATGGCGATCAGAGCGAGTGGCGAGTTCGTCAAGCACGGGCCACCGGAACCTGCCGCCAGTCGGTTGTGTACCGTGGCGTGCGTCGGGCTTGGCGCATGGCCCAATCGGGGCGGGTCCGGGCCGTGCCGGTACTGCCCTGCCGGATGGTGGACTTGCCCCAGCGCATATTGATCGCGTCCACGGCACCCATCAAGGGCCCGCGATCGCGGCCCCATTCGTCTTCGAGGCCCAGTTCGCCCTGCTGGATGCGGCCATCGCAGAGATCCAGCAGCATGACGCCGGCCTTGGCCAGGTCGTAACCGGGCTCGTAGATCAATTTGAGGCCCATCACCGCTGCCTGGGTCAGTCGCGCGGTGTCGCCGGTGGGCCGGCGCAGGGGCACCACCAGCGATTTGGCCCAGCGGGGGCCGGGCCGAAACGGCGAGGTATGGGCAAACACCTGCACGCAGCCCGCCAGGCTTCCTTGCCGGCGCAACTTCTCCGCCGCCCGCGCGCAAAACGCGCTGATGGCTTCGATCAGCTGGGATAGCTCGCGCACCGGCCGACCGAAGGAGCGCGTGCAGGCGATCTCGCGTTTGGGGGCCGGCGCCGCATCGAGATCGATGCAGGGCGTGCCCTGCAGTTCGCGCACCGTTCGTTCGAGCACCACCGACCAGCGACGCCGCACCAATGCCGGATCGAGCCGGGCCAGTTGCAGGGCCGTGGTCACGCCGGCTTCGCGCAACTGCGCGCCAATGCGTGGCCCCACACCCCAGACCTCGCCGACCCCGGTCGCGGCAAGCAACGGGTCGACCTCCGCTTGTGGCAAGGCGCCCAAGTGGCAGACCTGCGCATGCCGTGCCGGGTAGCTGCCGGGCTTGCGCTCGGCGTCCTTGGCCACATGGTTGGCCAGCTTGGCCAGGGTTTTGGTGGGCGCCAGGCCAATGCAGGTCGGAATGCCGATCCAGCGCTGGATGCGGGCGCGAATGGCATGCGCGCGGATCGTCAGGTCGCCACGCACGCCATCGAGGTCCACGAAGCATTCGTCGATGCTGTAGATCTCCTGCGTCGGTCCAAGGCCCGCGGCCAGGCTCATCATGCGCTCGCTCATGTCGCCATAGAGGCTGAAGTTCGCGCTCAGGCTGATCAGGCCGGCGCTTTCCTCCAGGTGGCGGAATTCATGGAAAGGCTGGCCCATCTTGACGCCCAGGGCCTTGGCTTCGTTGCTGCGGCTGATGGCGCAGCCGTCGTTGTTGCTGAGGACGAGCACGGGACGACCCTCCAGGCTCGGGCGAAAGACGCGCTCGCAGGAGACGTAGAAGTTGTTGCCATCGAGCAGGGCCAGCACGCTTCACCTCCTCAGCAGCTTGATGCAACTGGTGGCCACGCCCCAGACCTCGACAGTCTGCCCTTCCGAGGGCACGATTTCCGGGTAGGTGGGGTTACCCGCCTTGAGCTTGAGCCGGCCGGCGCGCAGATACAGTTGCTTGACTGCATATTCGCCGTCGACCACCGCCACCACGATGTGGCCATGGCAGGGCTTGATGGCCCGGTTGACCAGCAGCATGTCGCCATCGAAGATGCCGAACTCGCGCATGGACTCGCCGGCGACCCGAAAGAGAAACGTCGCCTGGGGGTGCGTGATGAGGATCGCGTTCAGATCGATGCGCTTGACCTGGTAGTCCTCGGCCGGTGACGGAAAACCCGCGTGCACCCGGGTGCTGGCCAGCGGCAGCAGCATGGTGTCGCTGGTCAGCGGGAGCGGAATCGCGGCGGGCAATGAAACACTGGACATAAAACCAGTGTAATCGGGCGGCGCTTCCCTGCTTCCCGTTCAACACGAAAAATCAAGGGAGCTCAGGCAAACCGTATGCTTCGCCCATGTGCAATCGCTACGAAACACCTGAGGAACGCGACATCGAGCGCTTCTGGCGCGTCGGGCGGGACCAGCCCGGGCGCTGGTGGGACGAGGTCGTGTTCCCGCGTGGCCAGGGGGTGTTCATCCGGCGGGCGGTGCACGATGCGGACTACCACCGCGAGCTGGTGGCTGGCCAGTGGGGCTTGATTCCGTGGTTTGCCAAGACCCCAAAGCTGACTTACAGCACCAACAATGCCCGCAGCGAGGAACTGACCGCCAAGGCTACCTACAAGCAGCCTTGGGCCAGGGGCCAGCGCTGCATCATTCCGGCCCGCTCGTTCGACGAGCCGTGCTGGGAGACTGGTAAGAACGTCTGGTGGCGCTTTCGGCGGGCCGACGGCCAGTTGTGGGGCCTGGCCGGGTTATGGAACACCTGGACGGACAAGGCCACCGGTGAGATGCACGAGAGTTACACGATGCTCACGATGAACGCGGACCATCACCCCCTGATGAACCGCATGCACAAGCCCGATCCGAAACTTCCTCCTGAACAGCAGGACAAGCGCAGCGTGATCCCGATTGAAGCGGGCGATGTGGATCAATGGCTGGCCGGTACTGCGGCCGAAGCCCAGGCCTTGCTCAGGCTGACCGATGCAAAGGTTTTTCTCGCAGCGGCGGTGGAGTCGTAGCATCACGCGCAGCGCCTGTAGACCAGCCGATTTATACAGTCTCACGGGTCAACGTGCAACTGCCGTCATGGGTCTGATTCAGTCGGCGCGAAAAAACGGGCACGACGACCCGTATGCCTACCTCAAGGACGTGCACACCCGGTTGCCTATGCACAAGGCCAACCGCATTGTGGAGCAAGCTACTACACCGTTGGCAGTCCGCCTGTATCTTAGCGTCAACCATAACTGCACGCGGCGGTCCACATGGGTTTGCTGCTCGCTTACCCGACACGGAGGCTCAGGGCGCGACAGATCGCTGGATGTCTGTACACTAACTCAACTGCGCAGACACTTGCGGGGCACACCATGCGATTCACCGACACCAAGAGCGAAACCCTGAACCTGCGAGTTTCCCCGACCTTCAAGCGCGTCTTGAAGGAGGCCGCAGATCACGAGCAGCGCAGTATGGTCAACATGCTTGAAGTGCTGCTGGGCGACTACTACGAGCGCAAGGGCATCGTCCCCCTTGGCCAAAAAGCTACTCCTCCTGCCCACAAGCGGGTGCGTGCAGACCGTAGGGCGCACGTGGGAGCAGCAGCATGACCTTCCGCTACATCGGCTCGAAGTCCAGGCTCATCGATCAAATCACGGCCTACATGGGGCACCCTAAACAGGGTGCCTTCTTTGTAGACGCCTTCTGTGGCACGGGTGTGGTGGCCGAGGCCGCTGCTGACCTGGGCTGGAATGTGCGCATCAACGACAGCTTGCACTCTGCGGTGATTTCCGCAGGGGCACGGCTCATCAGTGCGGACCAAGCGCCTTTCAAGAAGCTCGGTGGCTACGCCAAGGCCATTGCCAAGCTCAATGCGGCCAAGCCCAAGCACGACTTCATGTGGCGCGAGTACAGCCCCGCATCGATGGACACGTGTGGCCTTGAACGGCGCTACTTCACCCAAGACAACGCTGCACGAATCGACGCCATGCGGGCATTGATTGGCGGGTGGGTGGAGGCAGGAACCATTGATGAAGTGGAAGAGCGCCTGCTGATTGCAGACCTCTTTGGTGCCTTGAATCGTGTGGCCAACATTGCGGGCACGTTCGGCTGCTTCCTCTCCAAGTGGACCAGCCAATCGCAAGACAAGATCGCCATGCGCTGCCGTGAGCTCAAAGAGAGTGGTGTGCGTGTGGAGGCCACGGTGGGAGACGTGTTCGACGTGCCCAACGCGACGCATGACCTGGTGTACCTGGACCCCCCGTACACCAAACGCCAGTACGCGAGCTACTACCACATCCTTGAAACCGTAGCCCTGGGCGACGAGCCCGAGGTGGAGGGCGTTGCAGGCCTTCGTCCGTGGAAGGGTCTGGCCTCGGACTTTTGCTACAAGACCCGCGCTCTCAAAACGCTCTCGCGCTTGGTGCATGGCTTGAAATCTCAAAAAGTGCTGCTCTCGTACAGCAGTGAAGGGCACATCTGCTTGCAGGACATGAAGGCCGAGCTATCGAAGATCGGCACGTCCACGATGCACCCTCTGGGGGCCATTGGTCGCTACCGACCCAACAAAGTGGCGAGCAGCACAGCGTCCGACGTGAACGAATTTTTGGTGGTGGTGGAGCGTCCCATGGCGCAGCTTCCCAAAGCTCAGCCCAAGGGTGTCAAAGCCACCAAGCCCATCCTCGTGGAGAGCTATGCATGAGTGCACCTCGTCCCGTTGAAGCCGAATATCTGTCCCCAGCAGAAGCGGCCCTCACACGGGCTGTGGGTGGCGGGCATGGGCCAGCAAGTTTTGAGCTTCGTCTTCAAGTGTTGGAGGCAGCATCAGCGCGATTTGGTGGGTTTGAACTGGCTGCGTTTCATGAGGCGTTTGGCACTACGAGCAAGCGCTCGGCAGCAGAGCTCTTGGAGCTTGCTGCCCCCGTGGCAAGTGCCATCGAGCGCTCACCGATTCATCCTGCATTGGCACTGAGTGCGTTGGCACGCGAGGCTTTGCATGAACAGGACCGAAAGAGCACGGGTGCGTATCACACGGACTTTCGATTGGCCACGCGGTTGGCGCAACTTGCAGCCCCAAAGCTCACCCACAAAAGTCGGGTGATTGATCCGGCAAGTGGTGCGGGAATTTTGCTTGCTGCACTGACCCATGCCGTTTGTGGAATGGACCGAGCCAAGACGGCGCATTGGTTGGCTCATGGCGTGTGTGCAGCGGACCTCTCGGCCAATTCGTTGCGTGCGGCACTGCTGGCGCTTGCTTCCTTTACCGACGATGTATCGGCTCTAAAAGCCATGCGTGCACGTTGGCACTGTGGCGACAGTTTGATGGCGGATCGCAAGGTCTGGACGGTGATGGCCCCTGAGGGCTTTGATGCTGTGATCGGCAACCCGCCGTGGGAAAAGGTCAAGCTCTCGCGGCATGAGTTCTTGAAGTCCTCAGGCACCAAGCGCCACTACGGGGCACAGATTCATGGGCTCGATGAAGAGCGCTTTGCTCAGCAACGCGATGAGGTTGCCAACTACTCTCGGCGCCTGTTGGCACGCTACCCCGACTTGGGCAATGGCGAGCCGGACCTCTACATCGCCTTCACGGACCTCTTCTTTGAGCTCTGTAAAGGACAGGGTGTCGTTGCAGCACTGATCCCTGGTGGGCTCATTCGCTCGCAAGGCACTCAGGCCATACGCCAAAAGATTTTTGACGCGAGCCAAAGCGTGTCCTTATCGATCATCGACAACCGCGCACGGTTCTTTGCCATCGACACGCGTTTTAAGTTTTTGGCTGTGGCCCTCACGAAGGCTGGCTCTGAAAAGAGCAAGCGAGAGCCCATCACTCTCTTGCACGAGCGGGGCACTCCCACGGGTTTGGAGACGACAGGAACGGCCACAATTGGACGCGCGGCACTTGCGGCGGTTCGAGACGATTTGAGCTTGCCTGAGGTCCGTAGCGCGGCCGAGTGGAAGCTCTTCTCGAAGATTGCAGAAGCGGGCGTGTCGTGGGAAGAGCCTGGCTGTGGCTGGACCCCGAAGTTTTGCCGTGAAGTCGATATGACCAAAGAGCGCCCGAAGTTCCTCGGTCGCGTCACACCTGGTGCCCTACCTCTGGTGGAAGGTCGCATGGTGCAGGCCCATCGCTTCGGTGTTAAAGGGCATGTGTCGGGCACCGGCCGCAGTGCGTTGTGGGAGGCCTATGCCATCGGAGGCTCGCGCCTCTCCCCTCAGTTTTGGATTCGCGCCACCGACATGCCCCGTGCCAACCAGCACCGTGCAGATGTACTGCGTGTGGGCTTTTGCGACATTGCGGGTCAGACCAATGAGCGCTCGCTCATGGCCTCGTTAATCCCTGCGGGAGTGGTCTGTGGCAACAAGGTGCCCACGATCCTGTTCCCTGATGACCCCTCAGAAGAGCGGTTTCTGGTGTGGGTGTCCATTGCCAACAGCTTTGCTTTTGACTGGATGCTGCGGCGCGTGCTCACCACCACGGTGAACTACTTCCTGCTGCAAAGCGTGCCGATGCCCAAATTGGCCAAGGATGGCTTGCCCTGGAAGAAGCTGGTGAGCGCTGCGCGCGAACTGCGCACACTCGATAGTGCAGGAGCAACCCGTGAAACTTACGAGCGCATGGCGCAGTTTCGTGGGGAGATTGATGCCGAAGTGGCCGTGGCCTACGGGCTGGATTTAAAGGATATGGAGCTGGTGCTCCACGACTTCCCGATTTTGGATCGGGGCCAAATGGGACTGCCTGGTGAGGCCAAGTCCACGATTACCCGAGACAGTGTTTTGGCTGCCATGGCAAAACGCACAGGAAGTCGTTCTACAGTTTGGTCGCGCCGTGCGGTGGAGGCACGTACATTGGGGGCTATGGCTTACGTGCCCTCAGAGCTCTCCCTTGGAGGCGAAGAAATCGAAGAACAAGGAGCCCAGAGTCATGGCTAGTGGAGCGGGGCACGTTGCCCGAATTCTGTACAAGGAGATTGTTGAGGGAGATCGACGCAAGGCCGATGCAGAATCAAATGACACTGCTTCTGGGGGAGGAGCGAGAGACTTTCGATTTCCTTATGAAGCGGTCTTGCCTGCGGTTGAGTTGATCTTTCCTACAAAAGTCATTCGCCGAGGAAAGGCCGTACATCAGGGCACCTTCTTTTGGAATGAACCAGGCTCAACGCAGGTTGTATCCAGAGCTGCTGAATTCATGTCCCCCACAAGGTCTCGGCCAAGCGAGGGGTGGATTTCTCAGGTGCCAAAATTCTCGTGCTTTGATACAGACCGAATACCGCAAGGCGGCGTGGGGAACCGCGTTCTATTGCTCTTAATTCAGCTCCACGATCAGACGGTTTGGCCACACTTTGCAGAAGAATCGACTCTTCGCGTCAAAGGAGCGTGGGACCCCTCAGTAGCGCATGAGCTTCTGAGTTGCATTGACGCGCAGCGAGCTGTGAATCGGGCTGTGATCGGTTTTATCGACTTCGCAAACTCGCGTAGGTTCTGCAATGGCAAGTGAAGACTGCAAACAGGCGTTGAAGCTGCTGGCCCGTTCGCGCAACGTGCTAGTGTCCGGGCCTCCTGGCACAGGAAAGTCGAAGCTCTTGGCCGAAGTCGCACTGGCGTTCGAGACGGCCTTTGGTCTTGCTCCCGCAGGTGGTCCACCACAGCTCAATCCCGTGGGCGGCATCCCGATCCCACCTGCTGCTGGGGCTGTAAAGGACATCCCTGCACCTACGAAGATGAACCGCAAGGTCTTTCGGACGGTCTTTCACCAGAACTCCAAGTACCGCGACTTCGTATCAGGCATCACGCCGGCAATAAACAAGGCAGCAGGGAACCCAGACTTCACCATCGTGAAGGGCACGCTGTACCGTGCCAGTGAGCATGCGAAGGCTCCCAACGGAGCGGCCCTCTTGATTATCGATGAGATCAACCGAGGCCCTGCCGTGCAGGTTTTTGGCGGCGCCATCGTGGCCATTGAGTCCGACAAGCGCCTGGCCTCCGATGGGGCCAAGCGTGCCGAAACGCAGTTCTTTGAAATGCTCGATCCCAACACGGGTGATGTGATCGAGTACGCCTTGCCCCACGACCTGTACATCCTGGCGGCGATGAACCAGGCTGATGCGTCTGTGGAACCCTTGGATGTGGCCTTCTTGCGTCGCTGGGAGCCGCTGCGTTTGGAGCCCGATGAGGCGGCGCTGCGGACCTTCTATGGCCTGGGGGTCAAGGGAGCCAATGCCCTGCCTGATGCGCCCGTCAACGTGGGCGATGTCTTGGAGGCTTCGGTGCGTGCATGGGCGGCTGTGAATGCCCAAATTGCCCTAGGACGTGGCCCCGAGTTCCAGATCGGGCATGGCGTGCTGATGTCGGATGTGAAGCCCAATACGGTGGCACTTCCTGAGGCTCTGGGCACGATGTGCGTGGGCTGGGCCAAGGTGCGGGCACACGTGGAAGAGGTGTTCTTCGGGGACACCCGAGGCATTGCCGCTGCCCTCAATGCACTCGATGGGCCAGGCTTGAATCCGTTCAAGCTCACCGAGACGACCTTTGCCGATGACTTGCGGTTTCGTCTTGAAGGCCCAACGAATTTCGCAGAGGACAACATCTACGCGGCTCTCCGGGCATTTGCCAACCCCAGGGAGTAGCGCGTGGCGCACACCCGAACACGGTTTTCCCTGGTTGAGTACGGTGCACCCGTTGACCTGAGCCGTGCGATTGTTGATGCCATCGGCGTAGATCGCACGAAGGTCAACAGCCTTTTATTGGAGGCGGGGAACCGTGCCGCGTCGAGCCTGGGGCTCAACTACAACCCCATCAGTGTGGATGCCAAGGGCACGCGGGCCATCGACTTTGCGGGCCTCATTCGCCTAGCGCCTTCACTGGAACTGGAAGTCGCGCCCAAGTTCTTGGGGCTCGATGCCGCTGATGCCAGGTGGCGAGAGGATTTCTTCTTCCTTTCCACGCTCTCTCGGCATGGGTGCCTGTTGGCCTCTGAACGCCTCTCAGCTTCTGGGGGAACACCACGCGACCTCCCCACGTTGGTGGCGCGCTCGATCACCAGCATGTACGAGGCCCGAAAACGACGCCCACTGCGCATCTATCGCAAGGTGCGTGAAGCGGATTTCTTCATCGATGGGGACCCTGATCCGGTAGACCTTATCTTTCCCTCGCCCGATGGCTTTGAGCAGGAGCTCATTCGCTTTGATCGCAAGAACGGTTGGAACGGGGACATCGTGGCTGCGGCCAGGGAGCTGCTGCCCGAAGTGAGCGACCCATCGGCTGCAAGCTCCCTGGTGCGTTTGATCGAAGACCTTTCGCCTCAAAACGCCCCTGCCAATCGTCGCAAGCCCATTCCTGCACGGCACCGTGCGTGGAAACCGTTGCACGAACTGTCCATCGATGTGCTCGGGGGCTTGGGGCTCAACTACAAACAAGGACAGGCCCATGCGCCGGGCTACTTGGTGGAAACCTGGCGGGTGTGGGAAGACCTGTTAACGGTGGCTGCACGATTGGGCTTTGGTCGCAATGCCGTGGTGCCTCAGCGGGGCTACCCGTTGGGCACCAAAACCAAGATCAGCACAGGAGCTGTGAGCAAACTTTCGGTGTACCCGGACTGTGTGATCGAGTCCGATGGCACGCGGCCCCGGATGCTTCTGGACGCCAAGTACAAGGGCCACGTAGAGAAGGGCCAGCTTCGCATCAATGAAGCGGACATCTATGAGGCTCTGGCGTTCTCCAAGGCCACTGGGTGCAGCTTGGTAGCCCTGGCCTACCCCGCACAACCGGGCGACGTTCCGCAGCCTGTGGGCACCTGCACGGTCTTTGAGCGGGCTGTGGTGGATGCAGTACAGATCGCAGGCATTCAGATCGAGAGCCGCCAGATTTCTAAGACCGGAGCCCTCAGGGTGTTCGCGGCCAATATTGCTACTGGGGTGGCGGCAGCCTTCACCGGATCGATTTAAGGGGCCTTCTGTGAGCCTGGCACGAGAACAACTCAAAGTAGCCACGCTCGGTGGCACCCTGGCGCAAGAAATGGCCCGAATCGAAGAGGAGCGCTGTTCTTGGCGCAAGGCCCTGACCGAAACCGACCTCATCGGAAAACAGGCGCGAGAGCTGGCTGAAAACTCGGCCTATGCCCAGGTTGCCAAAGAGCTCAAAGCCTTGCAGTCGCCTGCCGTGTCCCTTGCCAAGCAGTACCGGGACCTCTTGGGTCCTGGCTCGGCTATCGGCTCTGCATACAAGGCTTGGCAAGAGTCCGAGCGTGCTCAGGTGGAGCAGATGCGCAAGATGTTCGACCCGATGGCCGAAATCCGCAAAAGCGTTCTGGGCGACGGCACGACGCAGCGACTCGTTCGAGAGCTCATGGACGGCAGCTCCATGCGCAATCAGATGAAGGAGATTACCGAGCAGGCCTTGGGCCTCGGTTCGGTTGCCAAGATGCTGGCTCAGCAAGCCGAGGACTCACGGGCTCAGACCAAGAAGCTTTTTGAGAACCTGGGTGTGGGAAGCAGCATTCAAAGCTACCTAAAAGACTTCGAGCACGCCAACAGGCAGTGGAATGTGCCCAATGAAGTGCTGGGCATCGTGGGCTCATTCAAAGAGCTCCAAGATCAGCTTGGCAAGGTGGCCTTGCCCACCATCGACTGGGGCTCAGCAGCCGCGCTGGCTCAGGCATTGGGGCCTGAGGGCATTCAGGAGCAGCTAGCGCTGCTGGGTATCGAGCCAGATGGCTCTATGCACGAGCCCAAGGTGGTTCCTGAGGGGGGGCTGCTAAGTCGCAAGCAGCCGGATGCCATGGCTTTGGTGAGCTTGCTGCTGGGCATCTTGTTCTTTCTTTATCAGGAAATTTCGAGCCAGCGGGACAAGGCAAAAACGGAGGCGTTTCAAACGCAAACCACGGCCACCTTGCAGGCGCAAACGCAGCAGATTCAGAACCTCACGATCCTCATTGAAAAAGCTCTGGTGCAGGCTGCACAGGCTCCCGAAGAGCGCTTTGTAGTGCGTGAGCGTACTGCCACCGTCCGATCAAAGCCCGAGCATGGGGCGGCCGTGGAAGGCAAGCTCATGCCCAATGAAGTGGTGCGGGCCATAGACAAAGACGGCAAGTGGGTAGAGGTCGAGTACTACCACTGGCTGCACGAGGAATACCGCACAGGATGGATCTTGAAGAAGTACCTGGAACGTGTGCCATCGAATTACACGAAGGCGTCTGCCCATGGTCGCTTTGAGCGGTGAAATAAAAGTCCCAATCCAGTTTTTTTCAGCCATATATCACTAAGGTGAGCCCATCGGTTCACCTTTCCCCCGACCCCACAGCAGCCCGGCCATCCCTCGCGGATCGCCGGGCTGTCTGCCGTCGGGGCCTCCCCTATGTCTGAAGGAATCTCGCATGCATACCTGTCCCAACTGCCAATCCCCCCGCATCACTTCTCGCCACGTCGGCCGCAACACCGGCGCTGCCGTCGGTACGGCCATGGGCACCGCCAGCGGCATTGCCGTCGCCCTGCGCGGCGCCACCAGCGGCGCCCAGGCCGGCGCCACCGTCGGACTGATGGCCGGTCCCCTGGGCAGCTCCATCGGCGCCATTGCCGGGGCCTGCATCGGCGGTGCCATCGGCGGCGCGCTCGGTCGTGAAGTCGGCAGCGACGTCGGTGAAGCCATCGATCAGAACTGGCTCGACTCCCACGCCTGCCTGACCTGCGGCCACACCTTCACCCCACGCGTCTGAATCGGCTGTTTCGATCTTTCTGTTCCTTTCCCTTCCTTTTCTGTCCATCGGCTCCTGCGGGAGCCTTTTTTGCGCCCACAGCGGGCGTTTCAAGGAGATCTTTCATGTCCATTGCTCTTGCCTCTGCCGTGTCCCCAGCTCCCTGGAAAGACTTCGGCCAAACCCTGCCGGCTCAGCAGTCCATCGAAGCCTGGGCCCATGCCGCCGGCATGGACTGGCGCATCTGCGAGGCCCCGGTGCACTTCATGAGCGATCAGGTCGGCAACCTGGGCGCCATCCACAGCTTTGACGAGCACAAGGTGCTGTACCGCTCGGACTCCCAACTGCCCCTGTCCGTGGTCGGCGCCCGCTACCAGGTGGTCCAGCCCCGCGAGGTGCTGGAGTTCTACCGCGACCTGACCGAGGTGGCCGGCTACGAGTTGGAGACCGCCGGCGTGCTCAAGGAAGGCCGCAAGTTCTGGGCTTTGGCCCGCACCGGCAAGTCCCTGGCCCTGAAGGGGGATGACCTGGTCAACGGCTACCTGCTGCTGGCCACCTCCTGTGATGGCACCCTGGCCACCACGGCGACGCCCACCACCATCCGGGTCGTCTGCCAGAACAGCCTGAGCATGGCCCTGCGCCAATCCGACAGCGCCATCCGGGTGCCGCACAACACCCGCTTTGACGCCCAGGCCGTCAAGCAACAGCTGGGGGTGGCCGTCTCCCAGTGGGATGGCTTCATGTACCGCATGAAGACCCTGGCCGAGCGCAAGGTCAAGAACCACGAGGCCATGAACTACTTCCTCAAGCTCCTGTGTGAGCCCGAGGGGAATGTTCCGTCCGGATCGGCGGCCAACCCATCCGCCCTGATCAACGAGCGTGCCCTCAAGCAGGTGCAGGCGCTCTACGACGGTCAGGGTCGAGGGGCCGAGCTGGCGGCAGCCAAGGGCACCGCCTGGGGGCTGCTCAGCGCCGTGACCGAGTTTGTCGACCACGAGCGGCGAGCGCGCAGCCGCGAGTACCGCCTGGACAGCGCCTGGTTCGGCCAGGGGGCCAATCTCAAGCAACGGGCGCTCACTCAGGCCTTGCAACTGGTGGCTTGATTCGGTGGCCTGAGCCCTTCTTTCATCCCCTCCATAGCCCCGGCGCCTCTTGGTCCGGGGCTTTCCTGTTTCTGAAGGAGTCTTTCATGAATCCGATGATTGAACCGGCCGCCGATGCGGCCTCTGCCAAACCCCGACCGGCCCTGCGTCTGGTCAAGACCCAGCAGCTGAGCCGTGCCCAGTGGCTGGATGTACGCCGCCAGGGCATTGGCAGCTCGGATGCGGCCGCGGCCGTGGGCCTGAGCCCCTACCAGTCCCCCTTGGAGCTGTGGGCCGAGAAGACCGGACGGGCCCGTTTCCCCGAGCCCGATCCTCAGGATGACACCCAGCCCATGTACTGGGGCACCTTGCTGGAGCCCATCGTGGCGGCGCACTACACCCGGCGTACCGGCCATCGGGTGCGCCGGGTCAATGCGGTGCTGCAACACCCCGAGCACCCCTGGATGCTGGCCAACCTGGATCGGGAGGTGCTGGGCACCCCCGAGGTGCAGGTCCTGGAGTGCAAGACCGCCGGCATCCATGGCGCCCGGCTGTGGAAGGACGGGGTGCCCGAGTACGTGCAGCTGCAGGTGATGCACCAGCTGGCCGTGACCGGCAAGCAGGCGGCCGACGTGATCGTCCTGATTGGCGGCCAGGAGCTGCGCATTCACCGCATCGAGCGCGATGCCGCCGTGATCGAGCGGCTGATCGCGCTGGAAGCGGCGTTCTGGCGCCTGGTACAGGAAGGCACACCCCCACCCGCGGATGGCTCGGCCTCGGCCGAGAGGGCCTTGCAAGCCTTGTACCCCCAGGACAGTGGTCAGACGCTGGACTGGACGCAGGACACGGAGATGGGCAGCACCTTCTCCGACCTGCAGGCGGTGCGCGAGCGCCTGAAGGCCTTTGAGCTGCAGGAAGCCCAGCTGCGCCAACGCATCGAAGAGCGCATGGGCGAGGCCTCCCGGGCGCTGTTCGAGACCGGTGAAGTGACGTATCGCCGGATCAAGGACAGCGTGGTGCTGGATACCAAACGCCTGTTGCAGGAGCAGCCGGGCCTCAAGGAGGCCTATGGCCAGGTGCGAGCGGGCAGTCGGCGCTTTGTGCTGCGCGGCCAGACGACCGCGGACTGAGGCCATCCGGCCGAGGGCCGGGTTGCTTCGGGTTTCGCGCCCTTATTCATTTCAACGAAAGGATTTCATCATGCCCAACTGGGTTTATCACCGCATGCGCCTGACGGGTTCGCCCCAGGCGCTGGAGCGCTTTGTTGCGCAACTGAAACGAGAAGCTGGCGAGGGTCAGGATCAGGGTCAGGGTCAGGATCAGGCGCCCACCGCGTACGCCCTGGATTTCAACGTCTGGGTCCCCATGCCGGCCGAGCTGGAGGCCATGGAGGTCGGTGGCTCGAGCCATCTGGGCGACGAGCTGCTGGCCCACATGGCCGAGCCCTGGGAGGCGTTTGTGGCCCAGCACCACTGGTGCGCGCAGCTGTGCCAAGTCTTGCCAACCAAGGACATCCTGGTCGTGGGCGATCTGGTGCGCTGGCTCGACGCCCAGCCGCGGCCGGACGCGGCGCAGCCTTTGACGGCCGCGCAGGCGGCGCTGCAGCAATTGCAACACTGCCTCAGCCTGGGGCGCACGCGGCTGCGCCACATCGAGCGCCATGGTCACGCGGACTGGTACGACTGGTCGCTGGAGCACTGGGGGACCAAGTGGAACGGCGGCACGTGCAGCGTGCGGCGCAACGCGGCAACCGAGCTGGAGCTGTGCTTCGAGACTGCCTGGAATTCCCCGGAACCGGTGTTGCGGCGGATCGCCCAGGCCCACCCCACGCTGAGTGGCCAGATCGACTACCTGGACGAAGGCTTCGGGTTTGCCGGCACCTACCGTTTTGGCGCCCAGGTGCCGGGCGGCTTCGAGGACGAGCCCACATCCGATGCGGCCGGCCTGGCACGGGAGGTCTTCGACTGGGAGGTGGACGACGAAGAGCCTGAGCCGGACGAAGTCCCGGATCCGCAACCGCAACCGCAACCGCAGACGGTGCGGGCCGTGGATGAGCACGAATTCCCCATTGATTGAAAGGACACATCATGCTGAAAGGTCTTGCCATTACACCGCCGGTGATCGGGCGCATCTCGATTGGCCGGGTGGTGGAGAAGAACGGCCGGCGTCTGCCGGAGAAGGACGACGAGTTCACCCTGACCAGCCAGGTGCAGGGGCTCGAAGGCTGGGTAAAGCATCCGCTGGATGCGGCGCTGCGCAAGGATTCCAGCGCCAAGCTGCGCGCCATCCCGGTGCGTCTGCCCTTTGGGGCGCCGGAGCTGAACCTGAGAGCCCACTACACGCTGTTTGACCGGGAAACCGGCCGGCCGCTGTGCGTGGGGGACGGTGAGCGCTGCCGGCGCGTGACCGAGCAAGGTATCGAAAGCCTGCCCTGTCCCACCCCGGCCGCTTGCCCGCTGGCTCAGGATGGGCGCTGCAAGCCCTATGGGCGGCTGCATGTGCGGGTGGTCCCGCCCGAAGGGGAAATGGGAGCGGGAGAAGACGATGGGCTGGGCACCTTTGTGTTTCGCACCACCGGCTTCAACAGCATTCGCACGCTTTCCGCCCGTCTGGCCTATCTGAAGGCGGTCTCGGGCGGCCTGCTGGCCTCGCTGCCCCTGATGCTGCGCTTGAGGGGCAAGTCCACCACGCAGTCGTATCGGGCGCCGGTGTACTACGTGGATGTCACCACGCCGCCAGGCACCAGTCTGGAGCAGGCGGTGGTGCAGGCCGCGGCCGAGGATGAGCGGCGCAAGCAGCTGGGGTTTGACCAGTGGGGGCTGGATGAGGCGGCACGTGAAGGCTATGCGGCCGGGGCGTTTGAGGAGTCCGAGGAAGAAGGCGGGGCGGTGGTGGAGGAGTTTTATCCGGAGACGGGGCCGGAGGGGTATGACCCCGGTTCCCAGCCTGAACCCCGCCCGAAGAGCCCGGGCGGTCTGCAGGCTCGGTTGGAGGGGCGCTTGCGAAGAGGCAACGGGGGTGACCCTGCGCCGGCCTGACACCTGAGCGAAGGGTCTGGCGCGCACCCGGTAGGTTCAAAGCCACCGGGTGCGCAGCCGCTGCCAGTGTTCGTGCAAGCGCTGCAGCAGGCGCTTGCATGCAGAAGGATGGTCATCGGACGGCAGCGCTGGCACCTCATACGACCATGGCCCATCGGGGAACCACGACGATTGCTTGATGTGGATCGTGCACACGGTCTCGGGGGGATAGCCGGCCAGGTGCATCAGCTCGCGTATCTGGCGTCGCAGGCCGGCGTCCAGGCGCGACGGTGCGCTGCGCTGTTGGGTGAAGCGGCAGGGGGTCATTTCACCTGCTCCTTCTTCGGTTTGGTGGCGGTTGCTGGTGCGGGTTTCTGCTTTGCGGTGGGCCTGGGTGCTGGCGGAGCTGCCGTTGCTTTTGCTGCAGGGGTCTCGATGACGGGCGCTGGCGGCTGGGTCTGTGCTGGTTCCTGGGCTTGGGGCTGGGCGCGGGGCTCGGCCGTCTCGGGGGCAATTTTTTTTGGTTCGAAACTCGCTACGGGCCCGGAGTGGTCACGGCAATTGCGGATGCACTGGATGAAGGAGACGTTGCGCATGGAGGCATCGTCCTGGACGGCGCTGAAGCAGTTGCGCCCGAAGCGGGCGGTGTTGACTTGGATGCGATCGAGGCTGGCCAACTCGGTCTTGCCGTGGAACGGGTGGCGTTTGAGCAGGCTTTGCAGCTCGGTGGTGTCAGCGGGGTTCAGGCTCTGGCCGGGCTGGTAGCGGTGCAACATGTCGGAGAAGTGCTGGCGGGCCTGGTTCTGGCTGGCAAAGCGCAGGTGGTCCAGGACTACTGGGATGGCGGATGGCATATGGGGGCCTTTGCATAAAAATGGGAACGAATGAAATGGAAAGTGAGTGCTTTCCATAACATTGATCATTCGGTTTGCATTGGCCGACAGGCCGCCGGTTCCGCAAGTTGCTGGTGCGCTACGAAAAACTGTCCTTGTCCGCTGTAAGCGTGAGGTTGGTCGCCGTAATATGCGGGGAGTGTGCCTATACATTCCGATCATGCATCCGCGGGACATGAACTTTTGGCACCTTCGTGGGTTTCTCGAGGTACGCGCTCGGGGCAGTATCAGCGCCGCAGCGAACGCCATGGGTACAAGCCAGCCGGCCCTGACCCAGGGTATCGCCAAACTTGAGCACCAACTTGAGCACAAGCTGTTCGAGCGGCGCGCTCGCGGCTTGATCATTACACCGGTGGGCGAAACTGTGGCACTACGGGTACGCGCGGCACTCGATCACCTCGCCCAAGGACTGCATGCGGCCTCAGGCAAGATGCTCGATCCGGCGCGCAGGCTGTCGCATGCACAGGTGCGTGCTTTTCTCGCTCTGGTGGAAACCGGCAGCTTTGGGAGGGCCGGCGTCGCAACGGGTATGGCTGCCGCTTCAATTCATCGTGCCGTGCGCGCGCTGGAGGATGTTGTCGGATGTCCTCTCGCCGAGCGGCGCGGTCGTGCAGTGGCCGTCAACTTATATGGCCGTCGACTGGCACGCGACAGTCGCTTGGCGCTGGCCGAACTTGAGACGGTGTTCACAGAGTTGGGCTTGCAAGGTGGTGAGCTCACGATCGTCGTGGGCACGACGCCGCTGGCGCGCGCATTCCTTGTGCCTGAAGCGATGGCGACCATGAGCGCACAGGGGGGGGCAAGGTTTCGTGTGCTCGAGGGCAGTTGGGCCGAGCTGGCTGAGGCACTTCGGGAAGGGCTTGCGGACATCCTGGTCGGTGAAGTGCCGCAGGACGTGCACCCAGAACTCGAGTTGCAAGTGCTACACGATGCACCCATCGTCATCGTGGCTGGCCATGACCATCCGCTGGTGGGTCGGCGGCCCGACATCGCAATGCTCGCTTCATTCCCATGGATCGTCGCACCGCGGGGCACGCCACTCCGAGATGCTTGGGAGCGGCTCTTCTGCGAGTCGCCACCTCAGTCGTTGGTGGAATGCGGCTCCATCATGATCATTGGCCGGCTGCTCACGAGCAGCAATCAGCTGACCTTAGTGACGCCCGACCAGGTGGCTCTGCAGATCCGCAGTGGGCTTTTGGCGCGCGTCGACTCGACGACGGAAACGGGACGCATCACCATCGGCGCTACCCTGCGCCGCGGCTGGCGACCGCCGGCCGCACACGCGCGCTTTCTTGCGCTGCTAAGCGAGATCACTGTGGGTCTGGACAGTCAGCGAATGAGGCGGTCGCTGGTCGAGAGGCGCTGGGTCTGAGCACGCAGATTTGGGAATTCGGATTTCTGAATAGCACGCAGCGATTCGAATTTGCCTATTCACTCCTAAGCGTCGATCATCGGTTTCCACGGCAGAAGTCAAGCCGGTTGATCAAGGAACCCGATGAAACTTGAAGACAGCGCCGACCTCACCCGGGTCGGCCCCGGGACCCCAATGGGCGAATTTATGCGGCAGTACTGGCTTCCCGCCGCGCTGTCGTCTGAGGTCAAGGCGGACGGCGACCCTCTGCGCCTCCTGATTTTGGGTGAGAAGCTCGTGGCCTTCCGCGACAGCGAGGGGCGCGTCGGTATTCTGGACCACCGCTGCCCGCACCGCTGCGCCTCGCTCTTCCTTGGCCGCAACGAAGAGGGAGGCATCCGCTGCGTGTACCACGGCTGGAAGTTCGATGTGAAGGGCGCCTGTCTGGACATGCCCAACATGCCTGAGCACCGCGACTTCAAGGCAAGGGTGCACGCCAAAGCGTACCGTACCGCCGAACGCAACGGACTGGTCTGGGTCTACATGGGCGCCGAGCAGGCGTCACCACCACTGCTGCCGCACATCGAGGCCAACCTCATCGCCGACAGTGATATCTGGTGTCTCCAGCGCGAATGCAACTGGTTGCAGGCGCTGGAGGGCGACATCGACACGTCGCACGTCGGCTTTCTGCACGTGGGTTCGCTGCGGCCTGAAGACTTGCCTGAAGACCACCCGATGCGGCCGACCGTGCTAAACCGTACCCCCGAGTACGAGGTTCGCTCCACGGAGTGGGGTGCCATGTACGGTGGCTATCGCGACAACGACGATGGCCAAAAGTCATGGCGCATCGCGCACTTCATGTACCCGTTCTGGACGCAGACACCAAATACACGTTTTGCCAGCCGCGCCATCGCGAGAGCCTGGGTGCCTATGGACGACAACCACAGCATGTTGTTCGACATCTCGGGGGGTGCGGATGAAGGCAATCCGGCGTACATCAGCACGCGCAAGACGGGCGAACCCCTGTTTGAAAAATTTCACTATGCACCGCGCACCACCGACTGGTATGGCCGCTGGAAGTGCCGAGACGGCGAGCACAACGACTGGGGCATCAACCGTGAGTCGCAGCGCAACGGCGTTCAGTTCACAGGCATTGCCAACATCACGATCCAGGATCAGGCCGTAACCGAGAGCATGGGGCCCATCATCGATCATTCGGCCGAGCACCTGGCTCCCAGCGACCAGATGATTGCCCGCACGCGTCGCCTACTGCTGGCCGCCGCGCGTGCCTGGCGCGACGGCAAGGAGATACCCCCCGGTGCGCGCATACCGGAGGTCTATTTGGGCGCGCGCTCAGGCTCCTTCCTGGCGGGGCCTGGCACGACACTGGAAGACGCGTACACGGCTCAATTGCAGAAGGCGCAGCGATGGGTGTGAGTACCGTATCGCCCGTGTTCGGGTTCCGTTTCGATGGCCGATCCTGTCTCGTTACCGGAGGCGGCAGTGGTGTGGGCGAGGAGGTCGCTCGTCAATTTCATGCCGCCGGTGCCCGGGTCGCCGTGACTGACCTGAACGAGGCGGGCGCGCAAAAAGTTGCCCGCTCGCTCGACCCGGGCGGTGGCACCGCGATGCCGCTGGCGCTGGATGTGAGGAGGAAGGAAGACTTCGAGTTCGCTCGTGATGCGATCGCCACCGCTTGGGGGCGCGTGGACATCGTCGTGAATAACGCTGGCCACGCCAAGCGCACGCCCACACAGGATATCTCGCCGCAAGAGTTCGACGACATCGTCGCCACCAACATGCGAAGTGTTTTCTTCAGCTGCCAGGTGTTCGGCGAGCACATGCGCGCCAATGGCTACGGTCGTATCGTCAACATCACCTCGCTGGCGGGGCAAAACGGAGGCACAGTGGCCAGCGCACACTATGCGTCCGCGAAGGCGGGCGCGATCATGCTGAGCAAGTATTTCGCCCTACAGCTGGCGGGCACGGGGGTGGTTGTCAACGCAATTTCTCCGGGGCCGATCTCCACCGCCAAGGGACGGTTATCCGGCGAACAGCTTGAGCGAGTGGAGTCGTTGGTGCCGGTCCATCGCTTCGCGGAAGCGAGCGAAATCGCTGCGGCCGTGGGTTTACTGGCGTCCGACCAAGGCGGCTTCATCGTGGGTGCGACGCTCGATATCAATGGAGGCTTGTTCATGCGCTGAGAAGCGCGATGCCTGTCTCACCGCGGATGCATCGGCTTCGCCGCCTTGTCCTCCAGCAAGGTACCCCAGTAGTTGCGGGCGCGGTTCATGTGCTTGAGGATCAGGGCCTCAGCCTTCCCGACATCGCGATTTCGGATGTACCCCACCAGCTTGCGGTGCTCGCGCGCTGAAGCGACGCCTTGAGCATGGTTTGAGAAATACACTTCGCGCCGCTTCGCCGTAAAGCGATAAAAAGCATTGAGCACACGCGCCAACACTGAGTTGTGCGTTGCGTCGACGAGCGCCATGTGAAAATCAGTGTCTACCTTCGCGATGTTGTCGTACCGGGCGAGGACTTCCTCCGTGTGCTGCAGAATCGAGGACAGGCAATCCAAGTCCGCGTCGGTGCGGCGCTCACAGGCTAGGCGCGCCGTCAGAACCTCCAGTTGCGCACGAACTTCCATCGTCTCCGCGATCTCCGTGGGCGTGGGAGTGGCCCCCATGTCGGCAAGCAGGACCAACGCCTCGAAACTACTCTCGCGCTCCATATGGCGCAGGTAGATGCCGGAGTTGGGCCGCGATTCAACCATTCGCAACGTCGCTAGCGTAGCAAGCGCTTCGCGCACCGCATTGCGGCCAGCGCCTAAACGTTCGGCCAAGTCGCGCTCGGAGGGCAGGCGGTCGCCGGGTTGAAGACGCCGCTCTTTCAGGTATTCGATGATGCCCGCGAGCACTGCGGATGAGCCAGTGGGCACGTCGGGTTGGGCGAGGTCTTGTGTCATGGGAAAACGGGTGCGGAGTGTAGTAATCGTACATGTAGCAGTCCGTGCCGTTGACAAGTCTACAAAACCTTTCGTAAAATTGGCCCTACCAGATTGGTTCACAATATTCCACCCACCTAGATCAAGGTCAGCCATGATTTCGCACGAAGACAACGAGACACTCGTCCGCGTCGGCCCTGGTACCCCCATGGGGCAGCTCATGCGGCAGTACTGGATCCCCTTTCTCAAGTCTGCAGACGTGGAACAGGATGGTCAGCCGCACAAGGTGCGGTTACTCGGCGAAGATCTCGTTGCCTTTCGCGACAGCGGGGGCAAAGTTGGCCTCGTCGATCACGCTTGCCCGCATCGCGGCGCGCCGATGGTGTTTGCGCGTAACGAAGAAGACGGAATCCGCTGCATCTACCACGGCTGGAAGTTCAACGTGGAGGGCCGCTGCCAGGACATGCCGGCCGAGCCGGCTAACTCGCCGATGTGCAGCCGAATGACGATCAAGGCTTATCCGGTGCGGGAGCGCAATGGCGTCTTGTGGGCTTACATGGGGCCGTCGCGTGACGCACCACCGCTACTGCCAGAGCTGGAATGGAACATGGTGCCCGAGGCGAATTGCGTGGTAACCCTGCGCGTGCAGGAGTGCAATTGGTTGCAAGCGCTGGAAGGCGAGGTCGACTCCGCGCACGCCGCGATCCTGCACGGCAGCCGCAACGGCAGCACGATCACGCAGTGGCGTCAAGGTCAAGACCTTACTCCGACCTTTGAAATCCAGCAACACGAGGCGGGCATCAGCATCGCTGCGCGTCGCAAAGATGGCGCCGAGAAAAACTACGTGCGCGTCAATCAATTTCTGATGCCGTTCTGGACTTTGGTGCCGCCGCAGACGCAATATCCGGAGTTGAGTGGCCACGCCTGGGTGCCGATCGATGACAACCATACGCTGGCGATCATGTTTTCGTACACGCCCGATCAGCCCTTTTACGAGAAGACGCGCAAGCTATTCAAGGAAGGCCACAAGGGCCGCGAGACTGGCCATCACTCCGAAGTCGCGTACGAGCAGAAGCCGGTTTCGGTGCCCTTTCACAAGTATTGGAGCCGCTTCAATCGGGCCAACGCCTATGAGTACGACTATGACAGCGGCCTGCCAGGACTCTGGCTGGAGGACGCCGCGTGCCAATCGGGCGTGGCGGCCATCTACGATCGCACGCGGGAACACTTGGGCACCACCGACAGCGGCATTGCGCGAGTGCGCCGCATGCTCTTGGAGAACGCCAAGAAGCTCGCCCAGGGAGCGGTCGCACCGGCCACCACGGCGGCGCCTTCGTCTTTCATGGTGCGCGCCATCTCTCTTACCATCCCCGTGGGGGCCGACTGGGCTGAGTTGGGCCGGGACTACATGAAAGCGGAAGTTGGCAAGGGATTCGGGTACAAGCCGTGACCGCACTAGCCACTCGCTTGCGACTGCGCCAGATCCGGATGGAAGCAGATGGCATCTGCTCGTACGAGTTCGTCGAGCCCGAAGGCGGCAGTCTGCCGCCCTTTCGGGCGGGTGCTCACATTGACCTGCATTTGCCCGGCGGGCGTATTCGCAGCTACTCGCTTGCCAATGCGCCGCAAGACACGAGCCGCTATCTCGTGGCCGTGTTGCGTGAAGATGAGGGGCGTGGCGGCTCAGTGTGGATGCACGACGGTCTGCGCGTAGGGGAGGTGTTGCAGGCAGGGGTGCCTGCCAATGACTTTGCGCTTGACGAGTCGGCCGAGCATTCCGTGTTCATAGCGGGTGGTATCGGCATCACGCCGCTTCTATCCATGATCGGCCAGTTGGATGCTGTGAACCGCTCCTGGCGGCTGCACTACGCGAGCCGTTTGCCGCAGCGCACAGCCTTCATGGAGCAGCTCAAGGCGCTCGATCGCGGTCGCGGCTGCGTCACCTACTGCTTTGGTTCGGAGCGCGTCGAAAGGTTGGACATTGCAGAAATCGTGGGCGGAGCCGACGCGAATACGCACCTGTACTGCTGTGGTCCGGCGCGCATGATCGATGCCTTCGTCGATGCTGGACGCGCGCGTCCGCAGGGGACGATGCATTTCGAACGCTTCGCCGCGGCCGAAGCGCCCGCCGTTTCCGGTGGTTATACGGTCGTCCTTAACCGCAGCGGCAAACGCCTGTCGGTTGATCCCGGCAAGACATTGCTCGACACACTCCTTGACGAGAACGTGCCCGTACCATACGCCTGCTCCAACGGCATTTGCGGGACCTGTCTCACGCAGGTGGTCGCCGGCACGCCCGACCACCGCGACGAGTTCCTCGACGAGGATGAGCGCCGCTCGGGGAAATGCATGCTGGTTTGCTGCTCTGGTTCACTGAGCCCAGAACTCGTCCTTGATCTCTAAATCGGATAACCATGCTAGACAACTTTGACAAAGAATTTCCCGAGCACGTGCCGCGCCCGGCGGACGCGCCGCTTCCGCTAGCTGGCTTGCGTGTGGTGGATTTCTCGCATTTTCTCGCCGGGCCATTCGCGACGATGATCCTCGCCGACTTGGGTGCTGAAGTCCTCAAGATCGAGGCCCCGGGCCGGGGCGACGACCTGCGCCGTTATCCACCCATGCACCCGCAGTTGGATCAAGGCGCGCCATTCGCCTGGAGCAACCGCAACAAGAAGAGTGTGGCCTTGGATCTCAAGTCGACCGAGGGCTTGGCGCTAACGCGTGAGTTGATTGCGAAGTCCGATGTTCTGGTGGAGAATTTTTCCGCCGGAGTCTTGGACCGCCTGGGACTAGGTCACCCCGCATGCGAGGCGCTGAACCCGCGCTTGGTTTACTGTGCTGTGGCTGCGTACAGCCGTGACGGCGCGTTTTCCGACCGCACGGGGTTCGACCCGATCGCGCAGGCCGAAAGCGGCTTCATTTCCATGAACGGCTATCCTGACCGCGAGGGTGTGCGCGCGCTTTCACCTGTGATGGACATCAGCACCGCCATGATGGTGAGCAACGCAGTGATGGGTGCGCTTCTGGCACGCGAGCGCACCGGCCGCGGCCAGCGGGTAGAGGTGTCGCTGTTCGACACGGCAGTGCTCATGACTGGCTATGCCTCCATGCAGTCGTTGTTCACCGGCAAGGATCCGGAGCGCAGCGGAAACACCAGCCCGGACACCTGCCCATCCGGCGCATTCCGCGCTAAGGATCGAGCCTTCTACATCAACAGTGGCAATGACAACATATTTCAGCGCCTGATGGTGCAGGTGTTGGGTCGCCCTGATCTCGCGGCGCACGCCGACTACGCTACTGCGCCGCTGCGTACCATGAATCGCGAGCGCCTGTTCAACATCCTGGACGAGGCTTTCGGTCAGGAGGAGTGGTCGCACTGGCAGGCCAAGATGCGCGCCGCTGGAGTGCCTTGCGGCTTGGTCCGCACGGTGGGTGAGGCGATTCGCTCGCCCGAGGCACGCGACCACCGACTTGTCACACGCATCCCACATCCAGTTCTAGGCTGGGTGCCCAACTTGCGGTTGCCAATTCGCTACGAAGCGACGCCAGTCGCGGACCCGGTCGCCGCGCCGGCGGTGGGCCAGCATACACGTGAGGTCCTGCACGAAGTGCTCGGGCTGTCCGAGGCGAAGCTCGACATACTGGCGGTGCAGGGCGCTTTTGGTACCGCCGCTGCAGCAACGGCCGCGAAACGCTCCTTTTCGGCGCGTGTCGAAGCCTGAAGAAAAGCACTCGTGCGGCAACGACGCCACGCGGGCCTTAGTGTTCGTACCCGCGCGGCGTGCGCCGCGCATTCCTACAGGAGACATAGATGACGTTACAAACCCGCCGGGATGCCCTTAAGTTGCTGGCTGCAGGAGGTGCTGCCGCTTCCATGGGATTGCCCGCGCTTGCCCAGGACAACTATCCGTCCCGGGTGATTCGCATTGTGGTGCCTTACCCCGCCGGAGGCTCCACGGACCAACTCGCGCGCGCCGTCTCGGAGCCCATGAGCCAGATGCTGGGCCAGACTGTCATTGTCGAGAACAAGCCTGGCGCGGGGGGCACTCTGGGCTCCGACTACGTGGCCAAGCAACCGGCTGACGGCTACACGCTGCTGTTCGGGAACAGTGGCCCGAGTGCCACCGCATCGCTGATGCGCAAGCTGCCGTATGACATTCACAAGGACTTCCGTCCGCTATCCGGCGTCGTGAAGGTGCCGCTGATTTTGGCCGTGGCTGCGAATTCACCGTACAAGACGGTGGCGGATTTCGTCGCCTGGGCCAAGACGCAGGGAACCAAGCTGAACTACGGTTCCACCGGTATTGGTGGTAGCTCACATCTGGCCGGAGAATATTTCAACGAGATGGCTGGCACTCAGTTCCAGCACATCCCCTACTCGGGTGGCGCACCACTGGTGACGGCGTTCGCGGGCGGTCAGATTGACATGGCCTTCGTCACCGGCCTGGACGGCGCGGCGATGGTGCAGGCTGGAAAAATCCGCTATCTCGCGGTAGCGTCACCTAAGCGCACGAACGTGCTGCCCGGCCTGCCGGCGATTGCCGAAGACGTGCCAGGATTCAGCGCCGTGGTTTGGTTCGGAATGCTTGCGGCGCGTGGTGTCCCGGACACCATCGCGGAGAGGTTGTCCAAGACTATCGCCGCGGCGGTGCAGAAGCCAGAGGTGCACAAGTTGTTTGTCTCCCGAAATGTGGAGCCGTGGGGCAGTACGCCGCAGGAGCTGGCACAAACGATCGATGGCGAGCTCACGCAGTGGGGTCCCATCATCAAGAAGGCCAACATTCAGCTTTGACATGAGCCGCACGCTAAAGGGGCAGGTTGCAATCGTCGGCGTCGGCGAGACTGTCTATCGCAAGCACGGCCAGTCTCCGGACGCCGAGTTCAAGATGGCGCTGGTGGCAATACTTCGCGCTTGCGAGGACGCGGGCATTGCGCCGCGGGAGATCGATGGGTTTGCCTCCTACGGAGAGGACCGCAGCGAAGCCACACGGCTCGCGGCGGCGCTTGGTCTGCCACGTCTGCGTTCCGCCACGATGCAGTGGGGCGGAGGTGGAGGCGGCTCGTGCGCCGCAGTAGCGAACGGCGCTGCCGCCATCGTGTCGGGGCAAGCGGATTGCGTAGTTGCCTTCCGTTCGCTCGCGCAAGGGCAGTACGGCCGCTTCGGCCGGAGCTCCGCTAGCGGCACGGTGTCGGGCGAACGCGCGTACCTTGTGCCCTACGGTGTCATCTCGCCGCCTCAGCGCTTCGCGATGCGGGTGCGCCGCTACATGCACGAGTACGGTGTGAGGCAGGAGGCGTTGCGCGCGATCGCGCTGGCGTCCTATCACCATGCGCAGTCGAATCCGCGCGCCGTGATGCACGGCAAGCCGCTGGAATCGGAACAATACGACGCATCGCGCTGGATCGTCGAGCCTTTCCATCTTTTCGACTGCTGCATGGAGAACGACGGCGCCGCTGCGGTGGTGATGGTGCCGGCCGAACGTTCGCGCGAGCTTGCCAGCAAGCCGGCCTATCTGTTGGGCGTGGCCTCGGGTTCGAGCTATCGATTTGCGACGCACGCGCACAATTCTCCTGCTTACGCCTCGGCCAACTTCGTCACAGTGGCGGAAGACCTGTACCGCATGGCCGGTGTGGGCCCGTCCGATGTTGGCGTGGTGCAGAGCTACGAGAACTTCACGGGTGGTGTTGTCATGGCCTTGGCGGAGCACGGACTGTTTCGTCCGGAGGATGCAAACGCCTTCCTCAGGCTGGAGAACCTCACGGCGCCGGACGGGCGGCTGCCGTTGAACACCAGCGGCGGCAACCTCGCAGAGTGCTACATGCATGGGTTCGAGCAGGTGATCGAGGCCGTGCGCCAGGTTCGTGGCACGTCGACGTCGCAAGCGAAGCGCAACGACGTCGCGCTGGTGATCGGCGGGCCGATGGTCGCGCCCGCGAGCAGCCTGCTCCTCGGATCGGCCGCTGCTGCGGGAGTGAATTGATGAACACACGCTACCTGCCCCCCGGGCTACCGATTCCCGTGCCGGAGCCCGACGGTGTCTCGGCGCCGTACTGGAGTGGCTTGCGCGAGGGCGTGCTGCGCGTACAGCGGTGCGCGCATTGCGATACTTGGCAATTCGGCCCTGAGTGGATTTGCCACGCCTGCCTACAATTCAACCCGGCTTGGGCCGTAGTTGAACCTTCGGGACGCATTTATAGTTGGGAGCGTGTGTGGCATCCCGTGCATCCGGCGCTGAAGGAGCGCGGTGCCTACATCGCAGTGGTGGTCGAACTGCCTCAGGCGGGTCATGTCCGCATGGTCGGCAACTTGCTGGGTGACCCACTGCAGGAGGTGCGCATCGCTTCCGAGGTGGACGGCGTGTTTGAGCACCATCCCGACGCCGACCCGCCTTATTCGCTCCTGCAATGGCGCCTGCGCTGACGCGCGCAGCTGGAGACGCCGATCTAGTCGTGGTCGGCGCCGGCGCGGGCGGTATGACGGCAGCACTGGTCGCGGCACATGCTGGCTTGCGTGTCGTGCTCTGCGAAAGCACGCAGCAGGCGGGGGGCACCACGGCGACCTCAGCGGGAACGCTCTGGATTCCCGGCAACCGGCATGGGCGCGTGGCAGGCCATGTGGATTCGGTCGACGACGCAGCACGATACTTGAAGCTGCTTGCCGGTGCCGACGACGCGCGGGGGCGGCGGCGCGCCTTTCTCGCAACCGGTGACGAGGCGGTCGCTTGGCTGGAAGCGAACAGCCAGGTGGCATTCACGAGCAGTGGGGTGCACCCCGACTACTTGGTGCAACCTGGCGCGTCGTACGCGGGCCGTGCCTTGTCGCCGCTGCCTTACGACGGACGAAAGTTGGGCGCCGACTTCGTGCGCATCCGTCCGCCCATTCCAGAGTTCATGGTCTTGGGCGGGATGATGGTGGGCAAGGCGGACATCCAGGCCTTGCTACGACGTTGGTCTTCGACGCGTGCGTTCTCACACAGCGCACGCCTTGTGCTTCGCTACTTGGCTGATCGGCTGCGTTATTCGCGCGGGACGCGCCTCGTGATGGGCAACGCGTTGGTCGCGCGGCTGTTCGCGAGCGTGCGCGACAGCGGCGTCGATGTGCGCTTCGGCTGGCGGCTGCTTGAGTTGATGCACGAGGGGGGCCGGGTAACGGGCGCCGTCTTCGATACCGAAAGCGGCGTCCAACGCATCAGCGCTTCGCGCGGCGTCGTGTTGGCCACGGGCGGTGTTGGCCACGACGTCGATCTTCGTAGTGAACTGCTACCTGCTCATTGGGACATTGCCACGTTGGCCTGCGCGAGCGTGGTCGGTGACGGGATCAGTAGTGCGCGCCGTGCGGGCGCCGTGCTGGAGCGCCATCCGCATGGCAACTTCTTCTGGCAGCCAGTGTCGCGCGTTGCGCGTGAGGGGGGCGATGTGGGACTCTTTCCTCACCTGTTCCTCGATCGCGCGAAGCCTGGCCTGATTGCGGTAGACGCGCTGGGCAGGCGCTTTGTCAATGAGGCGGCCTCATACCACCATTTCGTTGAAGGCCTGCTGGCGAACGGGCAGCGTGCTTGGCTCGTGTGTGATGCGGCCTTCGTGGAGCGCTACGGTCTGGGGGTCATCCCGCCTGGTACGAAGCGACTTGAGCGCTGGATCGCTTCGGGTTACGTTACTGTGGACGGCAGCCTCACGGCGCTCTCGCGCCGGCTGGGAATCGACGCCGACGGCTTCGCGGCTACTATTGCCGATACGAATCGTGACGCATGCATCGGCTTCGATGTCGCTTTCCGGAAAGGCGAAGCGCCGCTTGACCGCTTCAATGGTGATGCGTCGCACGGGCCGAACCCTTGTCTTGGCGTCATTGCGCACGCGCCCTTTTTGGCGCTCGCCATCCTGCCCGCCGATGCAGCATCGAGCGCCGGCCTCGCTACCGATGCCGACGGCCGAGTTCTCGACGACACAGGACAGTCGCTCGCCGGCCTGTACGCCTGTGGCAACGACGCCGCATCCGTGATGTGCGGCACCTATCCTGGTCCTGGCACAACGTTGGGCCCGGCTATCGTCTTCGGTTACCGCGTGGGTCGGCATGCAGTGCGTGGGGCCGCGCCCTCGCCCCATCCCACCTTCTCTGCCTGACCTGGGCATCCCATGTCTCACCGCTGCGTAGTTGAATTACGTTGTTCTTGGCTACCAACTGATGGGCGCCGTATGCGAGTTCGACGACGTGATCACCTACGTAACCTTCTGATCCGGTGACGAGAACTTTCGCGCGCGCTTCGATGCCGTCGTTCGGCAGATGTGCAACTTACCCAATGTGAGGGTGTTGCACTTCGGAGTTGAGATCGCCCTGGAAATTCTGACAAGACACGGTCGCGACGTATGCAGCAGGAGCGCGTCTGGTCAACTGTGATCGGTGCTACAGCTTCTCGATATTGCTTTGTTATTGGTTCTTCCTTTAAAATGGGTGAACCATTGATCTTATCGAGGTGTTCACATGAATAACGTAGTCAGGGTTGCCGCTGCATCGGCATTCCTTGTTTTGGCGCTGGGGGCGAATGCGCAGCAGGACCCGGCGTTTCCCTCACGTCCCATCACGATAGTGGTTCCCTATCCGGCTGGGGGGGCGAGCGACGCGCAGGTCCGCATGTTCCAAGATGCTCTGGGCAGGATGCTGGGTCAGCCGATAGTCGTGGAAAACAAGCCAGGAGCCTCCGGGGCTATTGCGGCGCAAGCGGTCAAGCATGCTAAACCGGATGGTTACACGCTGCTGTACCCGAACAACGGGGTGGTGATTGCGCCACTGCTCAACAGTACGGCCGGCTATGACGCATTGAGAGATTTCAAGCCCGTGACCCAAGTCACGGCGGTTCCGATGGTACTGGTGGCCAGCAAGAAGGTGCCGGCCGCCAATCTGACCGACTTCCTTAAGTACGCGCGTTCCCAGCCTCAGGGGATCATGTACGCGTCTGCCGGCACCGCCTCCTATGGTCACTTGGCATCTGCACAATTTGCTTCGATGGCGGGCTTGAGGGTCGAGCACATCCCCTACAAGGGCGAGGCGGCCACTACCATGGCGGTCCGGTCGGGCGAGGTGCAGATGTTGATGACCGTGCCTTCCGCAGCAATGCTTGGGCAGGTTCAGCAAGGAAATCTCACCATGCTGGGCGTGGCCACGGCGGCTCCGTCACCCGTCGTGCCGGGCGTACCAACCATCGCCAGTGTCGTTCCCGGTTTCACCTCCGAGGTCTGGTTCGGTCTGCTTGCTCCCGCGGCAACGCCTGACGGGGTGATCCAGAAGATCAATGCCGCCATGGTCAAGATCATGAGCGATGAATCGTTCAAAACGCGCCTTTTGCCAACTGGCGCGATGCCGCGCACCTCGACCCCTGCGGAACTGGGGCAGATGATGAAAAACGAAGCGGCCCAGTGGCGGGACGTGATCGCCAAATTCAACATCAAGGCTGACTGAAGACCGGCAAGATCATGAAATCTGATTTCGATTTGATCGTCGTTGGCTCGGGCGCGGCGGGCTTGACCTGTGCCATTACCGCTCGCAAGCGCGGTCTGGACGTGATGGTCCTGGAGAAGGAACCGGTCTTCGGCGGAACCACCGCCATTTCGGGCGGAGTGCTCTGGATTCCGTTGACGCGGTTCGGCAAGGCACAGAACCCGGGTGATTCGGCTGACGAGGTGCGTACGTTCTTGAAATCGGAGTGTGGCGCGTTCTACGATGAGGCGGCCGTCACCGCGTTCATCGAGAACGGCCCGCGAATGGTGGAGTTTCTCGAGCGCGAGACGTCAATGAAGTTCGTGCCCACGCTATACCCCGATTACCACCCGACGGCACCTAGCGGCGTGGATGTTGGGCGGTCTATTCTCGCCGCGCCCTACGACATTCGCGGTTTGGGCAAGGACATGGCTCGGCTCAAGAGCCCACTGCGCACCATCACCTTCATGGGGATGATGTTCAATTCTTCGAACGCCGATCTGAAGCACTTCTTCCGAGCGACCAAGTCGC
This sequence comes from Pseudomonadota bacterium, assembly GCA_018241325.1. Lineage (GTDB taxonomy): Bacteria > Pseudomonadota > Gammaproteobacteria > Burkholderiales > Burkholderiaceae_C > Ottowia. The sequence continues at coordinate 47,399 of JAFEEB010000050.1, forward strand.
TGACCTCGTTCAGCTATGTGGCCAAGCGGTTGCTCAATCACCTGAAGGAGTTGGCCCTATATCGCAAGGGCGTGGAAGTCACCAGCGGCAATGCGCTGGCGGCACGCCTGGCGAAATCCACGCTGGATCTAGGTGTTCCCATCATGACCGGAGTGGCGGTGCGGCAGCTCCAGCTTGTCGATGGTCGTGTTCAAGGCGTGTTGACGAGCGGCCCGAATGGCGAACAGCGGTTCTCAGCACGCCATGGTGTTGTCTTGGCATGCGGCGGCTTCCCTCATGACGCAAACCGTATCGCGAAAGCCTATCCCCATCTGCGTCGGGGCCACGCACACCTTTCGCCCACGCCCAAGAGCAATACCGGTGACGGCTGCAACATGGCCGAATCGGTCGGCGGCGTGGTGGACATACGGTTCACCGAGCCGGCAGCCTGGATGCCGGTGACTCGGGTCGATTTTGCTGACGGCGAGATCGGCGTGTTTCCACACCTGCTGGATCGCTACAAGCCTGGCATCATCGGTGTGCTGTCCAACGGCAAGCGCTTCACAAACGAGTCGAACTCGTACCACGACGTGGGGGCGGCGTTGCACCGCGCTTGCGAGGCCTTGCCTGAAACGGCCATGTGGCTGATCTGCGACAAAACTGCACTAGCCAAGTACGGACTGGGCTATGTCAAGCCTGCACCGATGCCCATCGGGCGTTTCATACGCAACGGCTACCTGCTGGAAGGCAAGACCTTGGGCGATCTGGCTCGTGCTGCCGGCATCGCCCCTGACCAGCTGCAGGCCACAGTACGCGAGTTCAACCAACATGCCGTCCGTGGCAATGACCCAGCGTTCGGCCGCGGCAGCACCAGCTTCAACCGCTATCTCGCCGATCCGGAGCACAAACCCAACCCCTGCGTCGCACCGATCGAGACCGGTCCCTTCTATGCGGTCAAGGTCCTGATGGGCGACCTCGGCACCTTTGACGGCATTCGCACCAGCGTGGCCGGCGAAGTGCTGCGAAACGATGGCGCCCCGGTGCCCGGGCTGTACGCTGTGGGCAACGATCGGGCCAGCCTGATGGGCGGCAACTACCCTGGGGCCGGCATCACGCACGGGCCGAACATGACGTTTGCTTTCGTAACGGCCCATCACATCGCTGACACCGTGGCCGGGCATCAAGCTGCATGACTGCCATGGACATGCAACCCGCTTTCATGGCGCCTGCCGATAGGCCGCTGATTGACCATCGAACCTACACGATCGCCTTGAGGAAGTTGCCGGAATTCCTTGAGGTGTTTGATCGCTTGGCCATGCCGCTGCTGATGGAAACGCTGGGGCATCCGCTGGGTTTCTGGACCAGCTTTGTGGGACCACAGAACCAGTTCGTTCATCTGTGGGCCTATCGAGACCTGGCTGACTACGAGCGCCGATGCCGAGCCCGTGATACCCATCCCGATTTTCCTGCCTATCTGCAAGCCTCCGGGCACCTGATCACCGCGCAGCATACGCAACTCATTCGTGCGGCTTCGATGTCGATGGCGGCGGCAAGATGAATAGCAAGCTCACCCGGTTACTGGGTATTCGTTATCCCATCGTACAGGGCGGCATGCAATGGGTGGGGCGCGCACCATTGGCTGCCGCTGTCTCCAATGCCGGTGGGCTGGGCATGCTGAGTGCCCTGACTCAAGCTACACCCGAAGACCTGGGTCTCGAGATTGACCGTTGCAAAGCTCTGACCGATCAGCCTTTCGGTGTGAATGTGACCATACTTCGCACGGTCACTCCGCCGCCGTACGAGCAGATTTTCGGAACGATCATCGAACACAAGGTGCCTGTAGTTGAAACCGCCGGCAACGTGCCGGCCGAGGTGTTCGAGCGCCTCGCCGGGGCGGGTATCACTATCATCCACAAGTGCACTTCGGTGCGCCATGCCCTGACGGCACAGAAGCGAGGCGTGCACATTGTCAGCATCGACGGCTTCGAGTGTGCCGGGCATCCGGGCGAAGATGACGTGCCGGGCCTGGTGCTCATCCCCGCGGCCGTTTCCGCGCTCGATACTCCCGTGATTGCTTCCGGCGGCATCGCGGATGGCCGGGGACTCGCGGCGGCGCTGGCCCTGGGCGCGCAAGGCGTCAACATGGGGACGCGCTTTGTGGCTACTCGCGAAGCACCGGTCCACGACCACATCAAGCAGGCGCTTATAGCCGCCAGGGAAACCGATACGCGCCTCATGTTTCGTACGCTCAGCAACACCGCGCGCGTGCTTTCCAACCAGATTTCCAACGAAGTCATTGCGCTGGAAGCACGTCCAGGCGGCTGTACGTTCGAGGAACTGCGCCACCTGGTGGCTGGAGCGCGTGGCCGTGCGGCGCTGGAAGGCGGTGCGCTTGACGGCGGTGTGGTCTGGGCCGGGCAGGTGGTCGGATTGATCGATGACATCCCAGGCTGCGAGGAATTGCTGCAGCGCATGATGGCCCAGTGCCGGGCGCGCCTGAACGAACTCACGGAAAGCTTTGCATGACAACCTTTGATCTTCCCTCTGGCGTTCCGGCCGCCGCACCTGTTCTGGATCAATTGCTGTCCCAGCGTTTCAGTTGCCGCAGCTTTCGCCCTGATCCTGTACCCCAAGCCACCCTGGACCAGATTGTCGCGCTCGCGCAGCGCACGGCTTCCTGGTGCAATACACAACCATGGCAGGTGCACATCACCCGCGGAGAGGCGACCGAGCGCTTTCGCCAGATACTTCAGGCCCCCTCATTTCCGGGAGATGAGGAGGGTGGTGCGCAGGACTTCCCCTGGCCTGTTGCCTACGAAGGCGTCTATCAACAGCGCAGGCGCGAAAGCGGATTGGCTCTATATGACAGCGTAGGTATAGCCAAGGGCGATCGCGAGGCTTCGGCGCGCCAGGCTTGGGAGAACTTTCGCCTGTTCGGTGCGCCGCATGTGGTGATGATCACCACTGACGAAGCGCTCGGTGTCTACGGCGCGATCGATTGTGGTGGCTACGTAGCCAATTTCATGCTCGCGGCCACCAGCCTGGGTGTCAACTGCATTGCCCAGGCTGCCCTGGCGAAGCGGCCGGAAAGGGTGAGGGCGTTCTTCGACCTGCCTTCCACGAGGCGGGTGGTGTGCGGTATTTCCCTGGGTTACGCCGATCCTGCACATCCAGCCAACGGCTTTCGCACCAACCGCGCTGACGTGGCCGCAGCGGTGAGCTGGCACGACTAGCGCGGGCTTTTCCCCCATTTGTGTACTTCGATCGAAAGGCGGCTCATGGCGTCTTGACTGATGTCGTGTTGTCTACTTAAAATATGGTAGAACCATTGATAAAATACCTTATGCGAGTGGTCTTTCCGTGCGGGGCGACCCGTTTCAACAGCATCAGATAAGCCGAGGACGCCGTGTTTGATCAAGACAGAATAGATTCCCTGCCACCGCAGAAGGCGCCATTAGAGACGCGCGAAGGTGTGCTTTCCGGGGTGCGCGTGGTCGATTTCACGCACTTCGTGGCCGGTCCGTTGGCCACGATGACGCTGGCGGATTTCGGCGCCGACGTGATCAAAGTGGAGGCGCCTGTCAAGGGCGAAGATTTCCGCTACTACCCTCCGATGGATCCGGCGTTGCCGGCGCAGGGGGCTCCTTATATCTGGACCAACCGCAACAAGCGCAGCATCGGCTTGAACATGAAATCGGCACAGGGGCTCACGGCGGCCAGAGAGCTAATTGCCAAGGCTGACGTGCTGGTGGAGAATTTCTCCACGGGCGTCATGGAGCGTTTCGGGCTGGACTACGAAACATGCCGGGCAATCAATCCCAGACTGATCTACTGCTCGGTTTCTGCCTACGGCCGCACAGGGCCCTATGCGGACCGCCTAGGCTTTGATCCGATCGCGCAAGCCGAGAGCGGTTTCATCTCCATGAACGGCTACTCGGATCGACAGGGCGTGCGAACGGGCTCGGCCATCATGGATATCAGTACGGCCATGTCGGCCACCAATGCCATTCTGCTGGCCTTGATGGCCCGCGCGAAAGATGGCATGGGCCAGCGGGTGGAGGTGGCACTGTTCGATACTGCGATCCTCATGACGGGTTTCGGTGCCATGCAGCACTTGACCACTGGTTATGAGCCGCAGCGCAATGGCAACACCAGTCCTGATACATGTCCTTCAGGCGTTTTCCAGTGCCAGGATCTGCCGTTCTATATCAACTGCGGCAACGACGGCATTTTCGTGCGCCTGTTCGAACAGGTGCTGGAGCGTCCCGACATTGCCCACGATCCCATACTGTCCAAGCGCGCCAATCGCCTGAATCAAAGGGAGTTTCTGTTCGAGCTGATGCATGAAGCCTTTGGCAAGCAGCCGTGGAGCTATTGGCAGTCACGCCTGCGTTCGGCGGGGGTTCCCAGTGGGCCTGTCCGCACATTGGCACAGGCGTTGGCCTCTGACGAGGCGCGTTCGCGGAACCTGGTGGAGCGCATTCCCCATCCGGTCAAGGGATGGGTGCCGAATATCGCTACCCCGTTACGCCTCGATCGCACTCCGGCGCGTCCGGCCAAGGCTGCACCGGCCGTAGGAGCCGATACGGACGAGATCTTGAAGGACGTGCTGGGGTGGAGTGATCTGAAAGTGGCGAGCGCCAGGCAAGACGGCGCATTCGGTTTCCAGGTCTGAAAGAGGGGGTAGAACACATGACGAAAGCTGTTGCCATCATCGGCACCAGTGCCATTCCTGTGGGTCGCCACCAGTCGTCGAACGAGGAATCGCTTCAGGTCCTAGAGCACGAAATCATGACGCGCCTCGTTGTTGATGCCGTGCGTGATGCGGGTGTCGACAAGAATGATATCCAGAGCCTAGTGTTCACGTTGCCGCGGCCATACACACGGCAGAAGTACTTTCACACCTTCCTGATGGGGCAATTGCGCTTGTCATGTCGCGGCAACGTCATGGAGGTGATGGGCAACGGCATGACCGCCGCGTTGGCCTTCGATCAGGCTTGCAACGACATCATGCTGGGCCGATCGGAAGTCTCACTGGCGCTGGGCATCAACATGGAAAGCGCGGTTTCGGCGGCCGAGCACATGATGAGTAGCATGCGCACCACCGGTGATGTGGATTTCCATACGTCAGCGGGTTTTACACCGATCGCCTGGTACGCCATGGATGCCATGCGCTACATGCATGAGCATGGGGCTACGCGCGAGCAACTTGCCGCCGTGGCGGTCAAGAACAGGCACCATGCCAGCCTGAATCCGTTGGCTCAGTTTCGCAAGCCCATCACCTTGCAGGATGTGGTCGGACAGCGACCAATCGTGGAGCCGCTGGGCCTGTACGACGTCCCACCGCGCGGTGATGGCGCGGCGTGCCTTGTGCTGGCCAGCGAGGAGGTGGCACGAGATCTGGGGCGGCCGTATGTGTTGGTGCGAGGACGTGGCTTCTGCCACGACGGCACGCATCAGATCAGCGACGTGCCCAATGACATGATCGCTTTCACATCCGCACAGCAGGCTGCTGAGACAGCGTATGGACAGGCAGGCATCCGCCCCGTCGATATCGACGTCGCGGAGCTGTACGCGCCATGCACGATTGTGGAAGTGTTGGTGAGCGAGGCCATCGGACTGGTGCCCAAAGGGCAGGGCGCACGCGCGGCCTCTGAAGGGGAAACACGCCTGGGCGGCCGGATACCGGTTTCCACTTCGGGAGGGCTGACATCGCGGGGGCATCCGGCCTACGTGACCTCACTCTACAACTACGTGGAGCTGGCCGAACAACTTCGCGGCCGGGCTGGCGAGCGACAGGTGCGCAATGCCCACTTCGGGCTGGCCACCGGCGAGCTGGGTAACTACAACGCTGCTCTCATTCATGTGCTGGAGGCCAAGGCATGACGCTCCCCACGCTGACCATTGAGGCCGAGAGAGCCTATCCGCCCCGCATTTCCGGGTTCACCAAGGATTTTTGGGCGGCGCTGCGAGAAGGGCGCTGGCAGACCACGCGCTGCCAAAGCTGTGGCAAGCAGACATTCCCGCCCAAGCCGGTGTGCCCGCACTGCTGGTCCACCGATGTGACATGGAGCAAGTTGAGCACGCGAGGCACCTTGTACTCGTGGACCCGCATTCACGCCGCTCCGACCGTCTTTGCTCCTGAAGCACCTTATGCCTGCGGCATTGTCGATCTGGAGAGTGGCATCCGCCTGGCGTGCCGGCTGGTTGAGCGCGATGGCAAGCCGTTCGCGATTGGGCAGGCCGTCGAGATGCTGGAACTGATTTATCGAGATGGGCCGCTATTCGCCGCAAGACCGATCGAATGACGCTTTTTCACTGACTGATTTCAAACAAGGAGATTCCTGATGTCCCTCTTCAACACCGTCGGCCTGACCGAAGACCAGATCATGATGCGCGAAGGCGTGCTCGATCTGCTGGCCAAGCACCTTCCGTGGGAAAAAGTCCGCAAAATGGATGAGGCCCGTGAGTTTCCGCATGAAGCGTATGCAGCCCTCGCCGATGCCGGCTACATCGGGCTGTTCTATCCCGAGGAGCTGGGCGGCATGGGCGGGTCCTACCGGGACATCGCCGTGTTCCTGGAAACCTTGGGCTATTACTACACGGGTATTGCGCAGGCGATCACCACCTCGGGCATCTACGCCGGCATGCACATTGCCAAGTTCGGCACGCCGGAGCTAAAAAAGGAGCTGATGCCGAAGATCATCGCGGGTAAGGCCAAATTGTCGCTGTGCATGTCTGAGCCTGGCACGGGTTCTGACGTCGCGGGAGTAAAGACCTTCGCTGAGTGCCAGGGTGACGAGTATGTGCTCAACGGCAACAAGGTCTGGATCACATGCGGCCACGTGGCCGATTACTTCGTGGTGATTACTCGCACCGATCGGGATAGCAGCAACCGACATCAGGGCATCAGTACGCTGCTGGTGGATGCCAAGGCTCCTGGCGTTACCGTTCGTCCATTGTCCATGCTGGGGCGACGCACCACGCATGCCAACGAAGTCTTCTTCGAAAACGTGCGCGTTCCAGCCACCAACCTGTTCGGCGGCGAAGGCCGTGCCTGGAAGAACATCATGAGCTGCCTCGCTTTGGAGCGCTTGGGGCTGGCGGCGATTTCTGCCGGCCATTGCTTTAAGATCACCGAGTACGCCCGTGACTATGCCAAGGAGCGCGTGCAGTTCGGCCAGCCCATTTCTGGCTTCCAGGTGATTCAGCACAAGCTGGCCGACATGCTGATCCTGTCGGAAACAGCCCGTCAGACGGTCTATCGGCTGGCCGACGTTCTGGACGCAGGAAAGCCCGCTGTGACCGAAGCGTCTATCGCGAAGATCGTGGCCACGGAGAACAATTTCAAATGCGCCGACATAGGCATGCAGATCCTGGGCGGGGCTGGCTACTCGAACGAGTACGACATGCAGATGTTCTTCCGCGATTCGCGTGTGGGCCCGATCGGCGGCGGCACCAACGAGATCCAGCGCAACATTCTGGCCAAGCAGATGGATCTGTAGAGAGGCCAAATGGAGAAAACCGGCTGGGGCAGGCAGATGCCTCAGCCGGTTTTCTTTTTTTTGTCTTCAACTTTCAGCGGCCGTGGAACACGGGTTCGCGTTTCTCGACGAAAGCCATCAAGCCTTCGCGACCGTCCTGCGTGTCGTAGCAGATGTTCTGTGCAGCGGTTTCTCGATCCAGCGCTTCATGGATGCCACCCTGGTGGTACCGCTGAAGTGCGCGTTTGGCCAAACGGATGGGCAAGGGCGCATTGCGGGCAATGATCTTTGCCATGGCCAGCGCCGAGGGCATGACTTGCTCTGGATCGACCACGGTGTTGACCATGCGAAGGTGAAGCGCTTGCTGGGCATCAACCATGGCGCCCGTGTAGATCAGCTCGCAAGCCTTGGCGTGACCGACCAGTTGCGGTAGCAGGTAGGTGCCGGCATAGTCCGGCATCAAACCGCGCGTCACGTGGGATTGGCCAAATAGCGCCGTGCTGGAGGCGATCCTGATGTCCGCGGCCAGCGCGAGATTCATGCCGGCCCCGAAGGCCGCACCGTTAACGGCAGCGATGACCGGTTTCCGGGATTCATAAACCGACAGCAGCACGGCATCGCGCGGGGGATCGGTCTTGTCCTGCAACGGTCGGCCTTCGTCGCGTTCGAGGCCGGCCAGTATCTCCTTGAGATCGCCGCCGGCGCAGAAGCAATTGCCCGCACCGGTCAGGATGATCGCGCGGGTGACGCTATCGGCGTCTGCCGCGGCCATGGCCTCAACAAGATCTTCACGCAGGCCTTCGCCGAAGGCGTTGCGGCGCTCGGGACGATTCAGGGTGACGATGGATACCGCGCCCTCGCGTTCGAGCAGTACCTTCCCAAAGTTTTTCCGTTCCGTCGGTGCTGTGCCTTGTATGTCTGGGCTCACGCTTGGGCACTCCGGCATTTGTACATGTTGGAGATGAGCATTGAATGGACCATTTCTCCGCGCTGGTTTTTCACGAGCCGCTCGCAGGTGACGATTCCTTTGGTGCCGCTGCTCGTAAGTTTTTTTTCCGTGGGCGTGATCACGGCGTGGATGGTGTCTCCCGATTTGACGGGCAGATGCATGCGCCAGTTGTCCAGCCCGGTCATAGCAATGATGGTGCCGTCATTGATGCCGCTCAGGCACTGCAGCCCTCCCGCAATCGCAAGTACCAGCGGGCCGTGCGCAATGGGCTCGCCGTAGGACTGGGTCTTGCAGAACTCGTGATCGATGTGGGGTGCGTTTTGGTCGCCCGAGAGGCAGGCGAAGTTCACGATGTCGGTGAGTGTCACGGTGCGGCGGGAAGTGATGATCGCCTTACCTATCTCGAAATCCTCGAAATACATGCCGCGAGGCTGGCGTTCTTCGGTCTGGTTCATGGATTGTCCTGATGAGGTGGTTGATGGAACTGGGGGTAAATTCTCTTGACGATTGGACCGTCCAGCCGCCAAGCATGGCACTGGCCAAGATAGAGAGGGCGGCCGACAGGGGCTTGGCCTTGCTTCTTGTTTTGCTGTGCATGCCATGTTGGGATGGTCTGCAGGGCAGCGGTTGCCATGTTTGCTAGCAGCTCACGCAAGTGCGTGCAGCTTTTGGTTCCGCCAAGCCGTTCTGTGATGGCGCGTCGCCAGCCGGTACCGATGCGGACGCCAATCATCGGCTTGAGGCTCGTTTCGATTTCAAGGCAGGTACTGAAGGGGGTGGCCATCATCCTGGCACTTACATCCTGAACCGTCAGTTCATCATCCAAGGTCAAAGTGATGGCCATGTGATGCACCGATGCTTGCGCGGGTAGCAGACCCATCGGCGTTTGGGTGTCGTAGTGACGGAAGTCGCGCAACTCGGCCTCGATGTCCCAGCGACCGTCGGCGCGGCGGTAACCGTTGAATTCCACCGATCGCGTGTGTAGGCGCTCCCGCGAACTTGACGTGAGTTGGCTTTGATCCTGAGAATTCATAAAAGTCAATGGTTGATCCAAAGATTGTATACTTGCATGATGTGCGTTGGCAAACTGAATGTGCCGATTTCAACCTGAAGGTTCTCATGAGCAATGTTTCTTCCTCCTCTGCCGGCCCGCTGGCGGGTGTGCGCGTCATCGAGTTTTCGGGCATCGGGCCGGGGCCCTTTGCCTGCATGCTGTTGTCTGATCTTGGCGCGGAGGTCATTCGGGTGGACCGGCCCGGGGCGCGCCTGGGCGATCGTCTGGATATCGTCGGAAGAGGCCGCAAAACTGTGCTGCTGGATCTGAAGAATGCCGACCACAAAACGCAAGTCATGGATCTACTGGCGCAGGCGGATGTGCTTGTGGAGGGTTTTCGTCCGGGCGTGATGGAGCGCCTGGGCTTCGGCCCGGATGCCGTGGCTGAGCGCAATCCGAAGCTGGTCTACGGTCGGATGACGGGGTGGGGCCAAGAGGGGCCGCTGGCGCAAGCGGCGGGACATGACATCAACTACGTCGCGATCTCAGGCGCGCTGGCTGCCATTGGCGAGAAAGATCGATCGTCAGTGCCGCCTCTGAACCTGGTGGGGGATTACGGCGGTGGCAGCCTGTATCTGGTGGTTGGCCTCTTGGCCGCTGTGCTGGAAGCCCGGAGCAGCGGGCGAGGGCAAGTCGTGGATGCAGCTATTTGCGATGGTGTGGTTTCGCTCATGACCTTGTTCCAAACGCAGCGCCTGCGCGGCACGTATCAAGAGATGCGTGGTACCAATATGCTCGATGGAGGGGCACCCTACTATCGGGCATACGAGACGGCCGACGGCCGCCAGGTTTCGGTGGGCGCGATTGAGCCTAAGTTTTTCGATCTGCTGTGTGAGAAGCTTGGCGTGCCGGAGGAGTTGCGCAAGGCGCAGAACGACCGCTCGCGCTGGCCGGAAATGGCTGATACGCTGGCACAGATCTTCTGCATGCGGACTCAGGCCGAATGGTGTGAATTGCTGGAGGGCTCGGATGCTTGTTTCGCACCCGTGCTCACCTTGAGCGAAGCTGCCCAGCACCCACATTTGCGAGCGCGCTCGGTGTTCGAGGAACTTGATGGGGTGATGCATACCGCGCCCGCTCCCCGTTTCTCAAGAACGCCGGCGCGCATCCAGTGGGCTGCGCCCAAGCAAGCGGTTGCCGTGAGCGACGTGCTGGAGCATTGGTCGCGACAAAGCTGACATCAACCCGTAGGGTCAGGTGACATCAGCGCCAAAACGTGCAGGAGAACTGAACCATGCGCTGAGCTCCTGCCTTGTCTTGTCGAGAACGGTGCATTCTTCGAATCGACCGCATGCTTGGTGATGCAGTCTCCAGGCAGGAACTCCAAGGCTTTGGGCGCGTGAAAGAGCTTGTCCTATTTTCAATATCATGTTTAAATTGGATCAACCATTGATTTCTTAACGGGGACTCTATGAAGACAAGCGCACGAATTTTCAAATCAATCCTGTTCATTGGAGTTCCGCTCATCTGCGGTGGAGTCCAAGCAGACGAACCCTATCCCAATCAGCCGATCAGACTTGTCGTTCCTTTCACGCCCGGTTCAAGCTCCGATGTGACGGCGCGTGCCATCGCGCAGAAGATCTCCGTCCCGCTGGGACAACCTGTGATAGTGGAGAACCGGCCAGGCGCGAATGGCGGCATTGGCATGCAGGCAGTTGCTCGTAGCAAGCCCGACGGTTACACACTGGTGGTCGGTACTGGATCTTCTACGGTGGTGCCTCACATCATCTCGAAGAACGTACCCTTCGACTTGTTCAGGGATTTCGTCCCGGTGGCAACGATGGCCAACACGCCACTGCTGATGACGGTGACATATGACTCTCCAATCAAGGATGTGTCGGAGTTGGTGACGGCAGCCAAGAAGGCGCCCCGCACCATCACCTATGGCAATTCGGCGGGCCTTTATCGCATTGCGATGGAAGCCGTCAACTACTACGCGGGCATCGACATGCTGGGTGTGCCCTTCAAGGGGCCGGCGCAGGCTGCTACCGAACTCCTCGCCGGCCGTCTGACCGTCAATCCGGATGCTCTGGGTGCCGCGGCTCCCATGTTGGAGGCTAAACGTACGCGCGCGCTTGCTATTTTGGGTTCCAGCCGCACACCGGCCCTGCCTGGCGTGCCCACCATGCAGGAGTTGGGATACAAGGATTTCACTTTCAATGGCTGGCTTGGCATTTTGGCTCCAACGGGAACCCCTCAGCCCGTGGTTGAGCGGCTTCACCAAGAGATTGCCAAAGCGGTGACATCTCCGGAGATTCATGCCTTGTATACCCGTCTTGGCATGGATCCAACGGTTCTATCACCCGAGGCATACGGCGCGGAGATGAAGAAGGATATGGAGCGCTACAGCCTCGTGGCGCAACGTGCAGGAATTGAAAAAGAATGAGCGCCGGCACAGGCGGCAGTCTTTGGCAGCTTGCGCAGGTGGCGCGGGCAATGTCGGTGAACAACATTCCGGAGCCGGTAAAGAATCAAGGCCGGTTATGCGTTCTGGACACGGTGGGCTGCATCCTGGCTGGCACTCGCACGGAAGAGGCGCAACTGGTCCTCGCGTGCGAGCCGGGGGTGGGTGGCGATGAAACGGCCTCCATCCTAGGAACGCCGCACCGACGAGCGCTGCGTGAGGCCATTCGAGTCAATGGCTATGCTGGTGATGTGCTCGAACTGAACGACTTGATTGGCGGGCATGCCAGCATCGGAAACGTTTCCGCGGCACTTTCTCTGGGTGAGGTATTGGGGTCATCTGGCGATCGCGTCTTGGAGGCGGTGATCCGAGGCATTGAGGTTACCAGCCGTGTCTATCATGCGGTCTACCCAACCTTGCGTCGCTATACGGAGATGGCCCTCGTGCCGGTCGGAATTCCCTCCTCGATTGGTGCGGCGGCGGCGGCGGCACATCTGCTCGATCTGAGCGAAGAACAGACGCTGAATGCAATGTCCATCGCGGGAGGGCTCGCGGGGTGGTGCCCGGCCGAGGTAATTTTTGGCGATGGCGGAACGGTCAAGCCCATGCTTTTTGGCGCTCAGCCGGCGGACGCGGGGGTGACGTCCGCCTACTACGCCCGAGCCGGCATGACGGGTCCGAAAGACCTGTTGGACAGCAAAGTAGGCTACTTCGCCACGGCATCGACGGCCGGGCGCATCGATGCCGGTGCGTGGATGGAACGTTGGGCTCTTTTGGCGCCCAGACGGAAGCTGCATGCTTGCTGCGGCTATCTTCACTCACCCGTGGATGCTCTGTGCAAGCTGCGTCAGCACTTGGGGCAAGAGGCGTTGCAGGAGGGGCACATAGAAGTTCGGGTGGCACCCTACGTGGCCGATGTGGTCAGCAAAGACCGCTTGCCGATCTCATCCAATGACGCACGATTTCACCTCCAGTACTGCCTTGCTGTCGTGGTCTGCGGTGCGGATGCAATCCTGCCGGAGCACAGCATACAACTGGCTCAACACTTGCAGCGTGCCGACGTGCTCGAGGCGATGCAGCGAATCAAGGTCGTGCACGACTCGGAACTTACTCACTACCACCATTGCCGAATCGATGTCACGTCTGCTTCCCGCGGATCGGTCTCGCAGCCCATGTCAGCCCCACGAGGTTCTCCGCAGGACGCGCTGTCCGACGAGGAGGTGATCGACAAGTTTCGAATGCTGGCGGAGCCTGTGTTGGGCCGCGAACGCGCACGGCGCACCATCGCCGATTGCCTGGCACTCGAAGATGTCGCCAATGTTCGCGACGTACTGGCGTCACTATCGACTTGATTGGAATCTTCCCGCTCCGCGCATCGAATGCCGGCCGTAGCGAAGCGCAGAGGCGGTGGGGCTTAGTCGGGCTTTTTACTCCCGCTTGATGCCGCCGCACGCGACAGGTAGTTGCGCTGCACTCGCTTGAGGCTGGCTTCCATTTCTGCTACCGCCGCATCGGCATCGCCGGCCGCCAAGTGTTTGAGAAAGCGTTTGCGGGAGGGCGGTACGAAGGTGTTGTCGTACTCGCCGATTGTCTGGATGAAGTTGGCCAGTACGTTCAGCAAGCCATCCATCACGATGACTATGATCGGGTTCGCGGTCATGGCTGCCAGTTTGCGGTGGAAATCCAAGTTGATCTCGGATCGGTGCTGGAAGTCACCTTTTCTGGTCGCGTCTGCTGCATCGTCAACGTTCTTTTGCAGAGCCTGAATGTCTTCAGGAGTCGCCCTGCGGCAGGCTTCACGCACGATCACGCCTTCAAGCCAGATCCTCGCTTCGGTCAACTGATCAGGCGTGATGGTGCCGACGTGGTAAAGATCCATCAGGCTGGTGGAAATGGCATCTCCGGAGCCTTCGCTGATGAAAGCGCCGCCACTGGCGCCTTTTTGCAGGCGAATCAAGCCCGCGTGCTCCAACGAACGCAGGGCCTCACGCAGCGTGTTGCGCGAAACGCCAAACTGTAGTGCCAGTGCCCGCTCGGCGGGCAGGCGGCTGCCGACCCTTAGGCGGCCGTCAGCCAACTCGGCCCTGATTTGGTTGGCGATTTCTTCAAACGCGCGGGCAGTTTTTACTGCCTGAAACTGGAGGACGTGCGGCTCGGAAGCCGGGCTGGGTTGGGTTTTGGAGAGAGTAGTCATGCAAGAGCGTCGTCAATCTGATGGGCGTTCAGCGAGTAGGTGCTCGCTTGCGCGTGGAGCGCTGGCTCTCGCTCTCAAGGTAGTCGTTGACCAGGAGCAGATGTTTCGTCATCGCTTCGGCTGCGGCCTGCGCATTGCGTTTGCGCATGAGTAGCAGCACGTTGCGGCGAACGCTCATGATGTCTTTGCGTGGATTGGGGCCGACTTGCGCCAGTAGTCCGCGGATGACCTCGGAGAGGGCCTCCACCATCATGACGATGATCGAGTTGTGCGTGGCGCGCGCGATCAACTCGTAAAAGCGAATGACCGATTTCGAGTTTCTGGAGCCACCACCGTTTTCGAACAGTTCCGTGTGATAGACGATATCGGCTTCGATGGCCTCCAGGTCTTCCTGGGTGGCTCGTTCGCAGGCCAGCCGGATGGCGGTGGCCATCAGTTCCACGCGGGCTTCCGTGACATTGGCTATGGAGACTTGGCCAAGCGCCACCATGTCCTGCACCACCTGTCTAATGCCCGAGGCGTTGCCGCTGTGAATGAAGGCACCGCCGTTGATGCCGGTGCGCACTTCCACCAGCCCGATGACCTCGAGGCTCCGCATGGCTTCATGAACAGTTGTTCGGCTGATGTTGAATTGCTCAGCAAGTTCCTTCTCGCCGGGCAGCCGATCTCCGGGACGAAGCTCGCCACGGCTGATGCGATCCCGGATCTGCTCGCAAATCACCTCAAACGCCCGCTGGGCACGCACTGGCTTGAACGAGGGGCCATCGACCAAGGGGGCAGTGCTCACAGCCCTACGAACCGCGGTATTTTTTGGCATTGGATCAACCTCTTTGCTCTTTGAGGAGATGGTAATGCAGCAAGACGAAGCCTCTCCTTGGGTGAAGTCAAAAGGTGATTGCTGGAATCATCCCTTTGTTATATCATTGGTTGAACCATATAAGTTTAACCGTTTCTTTCGGAGATGCCATGGACCTGGAGTTTGGACCCGCCCAGAAGGCGTTTCAGGACGAGGTGCGATCTTTTATTGCGCAACGTCTGCCAGTCGATATCCGCGAGCGCCTGAAGGCGGGGCACCCACCCCGAAAGCAAGATGTCGTTACTTGGCAACGAATTCTGAATGACCGTGGATGGGCGGCTCCGCACTGGCCGGCACGATACGGTGGGGCCGAGCTGGGTCAGGCCGAGCGTCTCATCCTCATGGATGAGCTGTATCGGGCACCTGCGCCGTTGCCGCAGGTATTCAACATCACCATGCTTGGGCCAGTTCTGATGAAGTTCGGCACTCCCGAACAATGCGAATATTTCCTGCCCAAGCTGGCCAATCTTGACATCTGGTTCTGTCAGGGCTTCTCAGAGCCAGGCTCGGGTTCGGACCTGGCTTCGCTGCGGACCAACGCGCGCCGTGAAGGTGATCAGTACGTGGTCAATGGCCAAAAGATCTGGACCACCACCGCTCACTGGGCTGATTGGGTGTTCGCACTCGTCCGCACTGATCCGGACGCACGAAAGCAGGAAGGAATTTCCTTTCTACTGATTGATCTGACTTCGCCGGGTATCACCATCCGGCCCATCGTGTCGATCGATGGTGAGCACCATCTGAACGAGGTCTTTTTCGACGACGTGCGTGTTCCGGCCGCCAACCTGGTGGGTCAGGAAAATCGGGGATGGGACTGCGCCAAGTTCCTCCTGAGCAATGAGCGCACGGGAATCGCCAATGTGGGGCTGTGCCGGGAAAGGCTGGTGCATGCCCGGGAGTTGGCTGAGCGGACCAGGGAAGCCGGTGAGCTATTGATCGAATCCCCCCGGCTGCAGGTCGAACTGGCAGCCTTGGACGCCGAGATCCGAGCGCTGGAAATCACCAACTGGCGCTACCTGCTAACGCCTTCACTGCAACAGGAGCAGCCGGCCTTTGCCTCGATCCTGAAACTCAAGGGTGTGGAGCTGCAGCAGGAGATCAACGCGTTGCTGGCGCGCCTGGCTGGTCCCTCGGGCCTCGAGCGCAGGCCAGCTGACGATGTGGCGCAGGGCCCGCTGACGCCGCGTTACTTCTACTCGCGTGCGGCGAGCATCTATGGCGGCACCAGCGAAGTCCAAAAGGACATCCTTGCCAGATCAATCGTGGGCTAACGGAGGAAGGCCATGAATTTTGAGCAGACCGATGAGCAGCGTGCGCTGCAGGACAGCCTTTCGCGCAGCCTCAAGGCGCGCTACAGCTTCGAGCAGCGCAGGGCCTATGCCGCAAGCACGGTGGGGCATGACCCGCAGACTTGGGCCCAACTGGCAGAGATGGGGATCGCAGGTCTTTTGATCTCAGAAGAGTACGGCGGAATCGGGGGCCGCGTGGAAGATCTTGTGCCGGCAATGGAAGAGATGGGCGCGGCGTTGTCGCTGGAGCCTACGCTGGCGGGCGTGCTGGCAGCGACGGCATTGGCCGAAGCCGCTTCGCCTGAGCAATGCCGTCGTCTGCTGCCGGAGGTCGCTGCTGGGCGCAAGGTACTGGCTTGGGCGCACGATGAGCCAGAGGGTCGTCATGCGGCCTGGTGGGTGAGGACCGAGGCGCGCCGCGAAGGACAGTCCTGGGTGCTCAATGGCGTGAAGTCACCCGTTCTGAATGCGCCCCAAGCCGGGTTTTATGTGGTTTCTGCACGCGCTGAGGGGCAACCAGGGGATCGCCATGGGTGCGCGTTGTTCTTGGTGGACGCCAGTGCCCCAGGTGTGCGCGTGCGGCCGTTCCGCTTGGTGGACGATCAGTTGGCTGGTGAGATCGAACTCACTACCGCACCGGGAGAGCCTCTGGGGGATGTCCTGAACGGACAACGGGCGGAACATGCCGTGGAGCGTGCGCAAGGCGTGGGTATTGCTGCCATATGTGCCGACATGGTGGGAGCGATGCAATCGGCTTACCGCCTGGCAACCGCCTATCTCAACACGCGTCAACAGTTCGGGCGCCCGATTGGGCACAACCAGGCGCTGAGGCATCGCGCCGCAGACATGTTGGTCAGCCTGGAGTTGGCGAAGAGCATGCGCACGGCGGCAGCCGCGGCGATGGACAGCCCCCATTCCGCCGAGTCGGCACGCGATGTGCATCGGGCCAAGTTGTCTGTGGCTCGCCATGCGCGGCAGCTGGCACAGAGCGCCATCCAGATTCATGGCGGCATAGGCATGACGGAGGAGTTTGCCGTCGGGCACTACCTGCGCCGTATTCACGTCCTGGATCAGTTGCTGGGAGATGCCGATGCCCATGCTGCCAGGTTGGCTGGCTTGCTGGGCGCTGCCTGAGAGCACGATGAAATCTCGGCTGCCATCCATTTCTACATCTTTGTCAAGAGCGATATTTCCATGATCGAGAGCATGATCTATCTGGACGAGCGCGGTGTCGACCGTGCCGACGTCATCCACAAGGCGGCCCGGGCGGCAGCGGGGCTCAGCCAGGCGGGCATAGGCGAGGGAGACGCAGTCGCCCTGCTGCTTCGCAACGACTTCGCCTTTTTCGAGGTGCTTCAGGCTACGGCGATGCTCGGGGCCTATGCTGTGCCCCTTAACTGGCACGGCAAGATCGATGAAGTGCTCTATATCTTGGGAGATGCTCGTCCCAAGGTGCTCGTGGCCCACGCTGACCTGATGTTGCCCCTACTGGACCGTTTGCCCAAGGGATTGCGCGTGCTGGTGGTACCCACGCCCAAGGAGATCCAGGCGCGGTATGGCATTTCGCAAGCGCTGAGCGAGGTGGCTGCAGGAGATGTCTGCTGGAACGAATGGCTGGAAGGCTTTGAGCCTTGGACGGGCGAGCCCAAACGCAGTCGGGCCACGATGATCTATACCTCGGGTACGACAGGCAACCCGAAGGCAGTTCAGCGCGTCCCCGCCACACCTGAGCAAACGGCCACCTACGCGGAAATGTTGAAGCAGGTGTATGGCCTGAGCCAGGGAGTGCGGGCGTTGGTCACGGGGCCGCTTTACCACTCGTCGCCGAATGCCTATGGACGGCAGGCCTTCGGCCTGGCTGACGTGCTGGTCATGCAATCCAAGTTCGATGCCGAGGAGACGCTGGCGCTGATTGAGAAGCACCGGATCACGAACGCTGTCATGGTGCCCACCATGTTCGTGCGTATCCTCAAGCTGCCGCAAGAGGTGCGCGAACGCTACGACCTTAGCTCGCTCAAATGGGTGACGCATACCGGGGCACCGTGTCCCAAGGAGGTCAAGCAGGAGCTCATGGCGTGGTGGGGGCCTATCGTTTATGAAACCTATGGCGGCACCGAAGTAGGCATGGCTACCGTGGCCACGCCCGAAGATTGGCTGCAGCACCCGGGCTCCGTTGGGGTGCCGACGCTCGGTACCCGCATCGCTTTCTACGGTGAGAATGGCGAACTCGCGCGGGAAGGCGAACCGGGCGAAATCTACATGCGTGTGCCGGCCTATGCCGACTTTACCTATCTGAACAACCCGCAGAAGCGCCGGGACGTCGAGCGCGATGGACTCATCAGCGTGGGCGATGTGGGGTATCTCAAGGACGGTCGCCTCTATCTCTGCGACCGCCGATCCGACATGGTGATCTCGGGCGGCACCAACATCTATCCGGCGGAAATTGAGATGGCGCTGACGCAGTGCCCAGGCGTGCAGGACTGTGCAGTTTTTGGCATTCCCGACGACGACTTTGGGGAATCGCTTGCTGCGGCTGTGGAATTGATGCCGGGCGCGCAGGTGACGGCTCAGGAGATCCAGGCATTCCTAGAGACCCGCCTGGCGAAGTACAAGGTGCCTAGGCGCATTGATTTCCACGCCAGCTTGCCGCGTGAAGACAGTGGCAAGATTTTCAAGCGGCGCCTGCGCGATGTCTTCTGGCAGAAGGCCGGACGCAAGATTTAACACTTCGACGCTTCGACTCCACCGGCTGGGACCGCCGAGGCCTTCAGTCGTTCCCAAACGAGGCATGAGTCCGAAGGGGCCTGACCTTGAGGACGAGTGGCGCGTCGATCCGTTGTAGATGAGGTCAGTGTATTAGGGCCCGGGGTTTTCTATCCTTCCCCGCCGGAACGCGCAGCACCGTAGGGGAACTCAGCCGGTGCGGGCTGGCCCCGGCTGAATAGCGCCTCGTTGAGCTGATCGGCGGCCTGTACATTGGTGAGCGCGCTGGCCGGCTCGCGCAGGTGTTCGAGCGTGATGCCCTCGCGCAGGTTGTGGCTTGTCTCGGCCACCAGGCGCACCTGGGGGATGGTCTGCACGGTGCCCACCACCTGCCACTGGGTGACGCCGTCCACCGCGTTGATGTGGTACAGGCCCTTGTCGCCGTCGTGGGCGTCGTGGTCGCCCGGTTGAGCTCAGCTCTGTCGATGCGGAAAAAGCCCGCGCGGCCCTTGGTCGCAGAACCCGGCGCAGGCCGATGTCCACCCGTCTGGTCCGCCGGGTTCTGGTCGCCACCTCGCCCGGGCGCGGTAACCCATGCTGCGGCGCAGGTTGCACTGGTGGACCAACGAAATGACGGCCCGCCGCTCGAAGCCGGACACCTAGAACACGTCACGCTGGCGGCGCAGCATGCATGCCGTGGCTGGCCTCGTCAGCTTACCCATCCGCCCTGTCGACCTCGGCCAGCATGGTGACGTCGGCGCTCGTATATCGGCGCGCAAACGCATGCTGCGGGCGACGGAAGTCCTTTGCCAGCGGCTTGGTCGCCATCCACCGCGTGGCCACCCGTCGTATCACCTGCGCGCGGCTGTAGTCGCTCAGGCGCTGTTGATAGGCCAGCGCCGCCCCTTTGTTGGCGTGACCCAATTGGCGGTAACCAAAGCGGCGCAGCACTTGCTCCATCTTGGCATACCGCACTGCCTCATTAGAGGGCGCTGAACTTCGGCGACTGCGTGCCGGCCGCGCATTTGGCGCACCTGCTTCAGCGTGCATACCTGCGCCTGGGTCATGTCGCTCACCATCGATTCGATGATCCCCACCCACTCCGGCCGGGGCCCCTGCGGGGTATCCAGTCCCCTGCCTCGGACGCCTTCCAGGAGCATTCCTCGCTGAGATGTCACCTCGCGCTTCAGGCGCATACTTCGATTGGAAAAAACTCTTACTGCAGCTTAATGTCGTTCTCGCGCACAATCTTGCCCCACTGCTGAATATCCAAGGTGATCTGCTTGCTGAAGTCGGCACTGCTGTTGCCCACAGGTTCGAAGCCCATATCCAGGATCTTGGCTTGCACGTCCGGCAGTACCGTGATGCGCTGGATCTCCTTGGAGAACTTGTCGACAATGGCGGTTGGCGTGCCCGCTGGCAGCAAAACGCCGCCCCAACCAGGCAGGTTGACTTCGGGGTAGCCGGCTTCGGCCAGCGTGGGAACGTTCGGGTAGGCCTTGAGGCGGGTGGGGTTGGCCATCGCGATGATCTTGACCTTGCCGCCGCTGAGCTGCCGCCCGTAGAAGCCGACCGAACCGTAGGCCAGGTCGATGCTGCCGTTGATTAGATCCGGGAAGGCCGCAGCCTCGCCCTTGTAGGCGACGTGCTTGATCCGCATGCCGGCGGCTTTGTTCAAGCCCTCGCCGATCACGTGAGCGCCTGAGCCGACGCCGTAGGAGCCGAATGAGAGCTTGTCTGGTGACGCCTTGGCCAGTTTGACGACTCCCGCAAGATCATTGGCCGGTAGGTCGGCGCGGGCTGCCAGCACGATGGGGAAGGAGGCCACCATCGAGACCGGCACAAAATCCTCCACCTTGTACTGCGGGTGGGGTTGGAGCACCAGGTTCTGTGCGAAGCCGCTGATCGTGAACAGCGCGGTATAGCCGTCAGCCGGCGAACGGGCCACGGTCGTGGTAGCTAGGATGGTGTTGGCGCCTGGACGCGGTTCGACGATGACCGACTGGCCCCAGGCTTGGCTGAGCTTTTCGGCTACCACGCGGGCCAGAAGATCCAGGTTACCGCCAGGCGCGGTGGGAATAACGAAGCGAACGGGCTTGCTGGGAAACTTGTCCTCCGCTTGAGCGGCGGTGCCCAGTAGCAGGCCAGCGGCCAGGGCAATCAACGTGCGGCGATTAGGAAAGATGTTCATGTCTTGTCTCTGGTAATGTGGTTCAACCATTATATTGATGATGGTCAGATAAAGGCATCAGGAATGAGGTCACTTTCGGGGCAGTCGCTATAGACGGAGAGGTCGGTTATGTTTTGCGCACGCAGCACCTGCTCATCGATGCAGAAATTGCCGCTAAAGGAGCGATCGCGGGTGAGAACGGCGTGCGCGGCATCCGCCACGATGTCGGGGCGGCGGGTGCGCTTCATGGTGGTGGCGCCGCCCAGGATGTTTTGCACTGCGGCCGTGCCGATGAAGGTACGGGGCCATAGGGCGTTGAAGGCCACGCGGTCGTGGAATTCACCTGCCATGCCGAGCACGCACATGCTCATGCCGAACTTGGCGATGGTGTACGCCACGTTGGGCTTGAACCAGCGCTCTTCCATGTTCAGCGGAGGCGAGAGCATCAGCACGTGCGGGTTATTTGCCTTAAGCAGATGTGGTAGACAGATGCGGGTGACGAGGTAGGTGCCGCGCGTGTTGATGCCATGCAACAGGTCGAACCGTTTCATGTCGGTTTCCAGCGTGCCCGTTTTGCTGATCGCGCTGGCGTTGTTCACACAGATGTCGATCCCGCCGAAGCGGGCTACCGCCTGATCGACGGCGGCTTGTACCTGGTCTTCGTGGCGGATGTCCACCGCAAGCGGCAGTGCCTGGCCCCCTGCGGCCTCGATGGCGGCCGCCGCCGTATGGATGGTGCCCGGTAGCTTGGGATGGGGCTCGGCCGATTTGGCGGCGATGACGATGTTGGCGCCATCGCGCGCGGCCCGGAGTGCGATGGAGAGGCCAATGCCCCGGCTGGCGCCGGTGATGAACAGGGTCTTGCCCCGGAGTGTGCGCTGATCGTTCATGGCTTGGCTTTCGGAAAACCTCGAAAGGGCGGGGCTTGCTTGGCCAGCAGGGCTTCGATGGCGGCACGCGGCTCCGGCGAGGCAAAGGCCGCGGCCTGGCTGCTGGCTTCCAGGGTGAACATGGACTGCTGGTCCGAATCCAGCGAAGCGTTGAGCGCGGCCTTGGTCAGAGCCAGTGCGGTAGGCGCGGCCTGTGTCAGGCTCCGGGCGATCTGGCGCGCGCGTTCTTCCAGACGCTCGCTGTTGTGCACCTCCATCACCAGTCCCAATTGGCGGGCTTCCTCGGCATCGACTTCGCGTGTGGAGAACATCAGTTCCTTGGCGCGCTGCAAGCCCACCACGCGCGGCAGCAGATACAGCGCGCCCAGGTCCGGCACCAGGCCGAGGCGCAGGTGGGCCATGGAAAAACGCGCCTGAGGTGAAGCCAGAACCATGTCGGCGCACAGTGCCAGCGCAAAGCCGGCACCCATCGCGGGGCCGTCCACCGCCGCAATGACCGGGCGACCGAGATTGAGCATGTCCTGGGTGAAGCGCAGGCCGCTCTTGATGCGCTGTTGCCAATAGTGGGCGCCCGAATCCAGATGCTCGTGCAGCACATGCAGATTGCCGCCCGCGCAGAAGGCGCCCTTCGTTCCCGCGAGCACCAGCACACGGATCCCGGGGTCCTGCCGGACCTGGTCCAGCACGCTCATGAGGTCGGAGCGCAGCTCGTTGTCGAAGGGGTTGTGCTTTTCCGGCCGGGCCAGGCGGATCCAGCCCACCCCGTCGGTCACCTCGAAGGTCAAGGTATTCATGCCTTGCGGTCTCCAACTGGGGCGAACATGGGAATCATCTGCCCGTCTTCGGCCGGCTTGAAGACCACTTGCACGGCCTGGCCGATGTGCACGGTATCCAGGTCGCAATCGACAATATTGCTCAGCACCGTGATGCCCTCATGAAGCTTCACATAAGCGATGGCGTAGGGAATGGGGCCGGCCTTGCGCGTGATGCTCACGCTGTAGATCTCCCCGCGGCCGCTGAGGGTTTCCCATTCGGTGTTTCCCTGGCAGAAGGGGCAGAGAGGGCGGGGATACCAGTGCAGCTTGCCGCAGGCCTGGCAGCGCCGGGTGGTGAAGCGGCCTTCGCGGGCGGCAGCCCAGAAGCTGGAGGTCGACGCGTCGGTCAGGGGCGCGGCCAACGGGCGTTCAACGTAGGGGGTACTCATGCGTCATTCCCTTTCCATGATGAGCGTGGCACTGCCATGGCGCGAGCCGAGCAGGCCGCCAGTGCCCTGGGCGAGGGCGAGGTGGCAGTTGGGGACTTGCACCTTGGGATGAGCCTCGCCGCGCAACTGGCGCACGGCCTCGATCACCTTGGTGATGCCGCCCCGGTTGGCCGGGTGGTTGTTGCACAGGCCGCCGCCATCCGTGTTGAAGGGCAGCTTGCCCACGCCGGAAATCAGGTTGCCGTCGGCCACGAACCGGCCGCCTTCTCCCTTGGGGCAGAAGCCCAAGTCTTCCAGCTGCATCAGCACGGTGATGGTGAAGCTGTCATAGATCGAGGCGTACTGGATGTCGGATGGCTTGACGCCGGCTTCGGCCAAAGCCGCGGGCCCGGTGATGGCGGCGCCGGACCAGGTCAGGTCCACCTGGCCGCCGAGCTGGCCCTTGATGGTTTCCGCGCCGCCCAGCACTTTGACCACCGGGCGCTTGAGCTTTCGCGCGATCTCGGGGCGAACCACCACCAGGGCGCCGCCGCCATCGCTGACAATGCAGCAATCCAGCTTGTGCAGAGGGTCGGCGATCATGGGTGATTCCAGTACGTCCTGCACCGTCACCGCGTTGCGCAGCATGGCGTTGGGGTTGTGCTGTGCGTGCGCTGCGGCAGCCACCTTGATCCAAGCCAATTGCTCAGGCGTGGTACCGTATTCATGCATATGGCGCGCGGCAGCGAGACCGTACATGTTGACCGTGACGGGGCCATAAGGCATTTCCCAAGGCACATCGGGCGTGCTGGCGGTGACGAGGCGCTGCCCCACACCTACGCCACTACCACCCTCCGTGCGGGGGCGGCCGGCCAGGGTGATGAGTGCCACATCGCATTTGCCGGCGGCAATGGCCTGTGCCGCGTGCGCCACGTGGATCAGGTAGGCCGACCCACCGGTGTCGGTATTGTCGATGTGGCGCAGCCGAGTCAGGCCCAGATAGTCGGCCATGCTGTTCGCGCCTAGGCCTGGTGCGTCGCCCGCGCAGAAGTAGCCGTCCACGTCGGCCAGCGTCAAGCCGGCGTCTTGCAGCGCGCCGCGCGCGCATTCGGCGTGCAGTTGCGCAACGGTCTTGTCTGGCGCCTTGCGTGTGGGATGTTCATAAGCACCTGCAATGCAGGCCTTGCCCTTAATGGTCATGTGTGCTCCGGCAGTTGACGGGGAAACGCAACATAGAATATCATTGGTTCAACCATCAAGCAAGGAGTTAAATATGAATCCCATCGTGACCCTCGAAGGTCGGACCATCGTCGTGACGGGCGCTGGGCAAGGTATTGGCAAGGCTCTAGTGGAATCGGTCGTCGGCTTGGGTGGCAATGTGGTGGCCGTGGACCTCAATGGTGAGACGCTGGGGGCCGTGGTGTCAGCGCTGCCTGCGGAGCGCTTGCTGGCGGTGCAGGGCAGCGTGGCCGATTCGGCCTTGGCCCAGACCGCCGTGGTGAATGCGGTGGCCAAATTCGGCGCCGTGCATGGCTTGGTCAATAACGCCGGCATCATCCGTCCGGCCATGATCGAAAAGATGACCGATCAGCAATGGCAGGATGTGATCGACGTTCATCTTTCGGGCTCCTTTTATTGGACCCGAGCGGTCGGCCAACATATGGTGGCGCGGGTGAAGGGTGGAGACAGAAGCGGCGGCGCCATCGTCAATATTTCGTCTGACGCGGGACGCAAGGGCTCAATTGGGCAGATCAACTATTCGGCCGCCAAGGCCGGCCTCCTGGCCATGTCCATGACCATCGCCCGTGAATGGGGGCGCCACAATATCCGGGCAAACTCGGTGTGCTTTGGTGTGGTCGAGACGCCCATGACCGAGGTGGTGCGTGGCGAGAAATTTCGTGATGGCATGCTGGCCCAGATTCCCATGGCGCGCTGGACCACGCCAGAAGAAGCCGTCAAGGCCGTGTGCTTTCTGTTGTCCGATGGGGCCAGCTACATCACAGGCCAGCACTTGGGCGTCAACGGTGGCTTCCACATCAGCCTGTGAACATCGGTATGAGCGAGGAACCATTGGTGCTCCTGGCGCGTCGCGCGGGTGTGGCCGTCATATCATTGAACCGGCCGCGCGCTAGAAATGCGCTGGATCCGGCCACCACCGATGCGTTGACCGTCCAATTGCGCGCGCTGCGTGATGATGAAACGGTTCGCGCCCTGGTGCTGACGGGAGCGGGCGATGATTTTTGCGCTGGTGGTGACGTCAAGGCCATGGGGCAGGGCGGCGAGCGCGGTCCGGAACAACGGCGAGCCGGCATGGCGCGCTATCACGACCTGGCCCGAGCCATGGCCGAGCTGGACAAGCCTGTAGTGGCTGCTGTGGATGGCGTGGCTTATGGGGCTGGCATGAGCTTGGCACTGTGGGCGGACATCGTGCTGGTGAGCAATCGGGTGCGCATGGCCATGGTGTTTCATCGCATCGGTCTGGTGCCCGATGTGGGGGCCTGGTTTACGCTGCCGCGCGTGGTCGGCCTGCAGCGGGCCAAGGAGCTCATTTTCTCGGCGCGCGAATTCAATGCGCAAGAGGCTCTCGGTATGAATCTCGCACTGGAAGTGCATCCACCCGAGGCCTTGCTCGCGCGAGCACTGGAGATTGCGCACAGCTTCGAGGGAGCTTCGGCCGTGGCCATGAGCCTGTCCAAGCGAGCGCTGCGAGCCTCCTTGCAGACTGACCTCGATACCATGCTCGACATGGAAGCTTCGGCTCAAGCCGTGGCGGGTAGTAGTTCATACACGCGCGAAGCGGTGCGCCGCTTCGCCGCGCGTGAGCCGGCCCAGTTTCGCTGGCCCTCGCGTGCAGCCATGGAATTTCCCTCGACACCTTCTGCCCATACCTCATGATTGACTACGACAAGACCAAAGCTTGGCGCTCCGGTGAAGTCCATCATGCTTTCACCACTCGCGACACCATCCTCTATGCCCTAGGACTGGGGTTAGGCAGCGACCCGATGGATGCGCGACAGCTGCGCTATGTATATGAGAAGGAACTGGTGGCGCTGCCGACCATTGCCGCAGTTCTGGCGTCACCCGGGGCCTGGATGCGCGAACGTACGGAACTTGGGATCGATTTCCTTCGACTGGTTCATGGCGAACAGGGCGTGGAAATTCATCAGCCGCTGCCTGTTTCTGGGAGGGTGATGGGAGAAAGTCGAGTCACCCGCCTGGTGGATAAAGGAGAGGGGAAGGGAGCGGTAATGCACGTTGAAAAAATTCTCAAAGATGCCGCTAGTGGCACCTTACTGGCCACCGCTGAGCAGGTGCTTTTCCTGCGTGGCGACGGAGGCTTTTCGGGCGGCACAGGTGGTGATGCACCGGCTGCAGCGTTGCCGTCTGTGCCGGAATCTGCCCCTGAAGCCGTACTGGACATACCCACCAGACCAGAGGCTGCACTGATCTACCGACTCAGCGGCGACATGAATCCTCTGCACGCCGATCCCGTGATCGCCGCCAAGGCCGGGTTTGCAAAACCAATTTTGCATGGATTGGCTACCTGGGGAATCGCCGGGCGCGCCGTGGTGCAGTTGTTTGGCGAAAACGAACCCTCACGCATGCGTAGGATCCGTGCGCGGTTAACTTCACCCGTCTATCCTGGAGAGGTGTTGCGTTTCCATGGGTGGCGCGTCGCACATGACGAGGTGGCATTCACCCTGTCCGTGAAGGAACGTGGTGTAGCGGCACTTTATGGGTGTGCATACTTGGTGTAACGAACCAATTAAGGGCCACAACAACCGCCAGTGGGGCGCGCTTCGGGAGTGGGGCCCTCCCCATCAGAGCGCCACGACGCAAATCGTGGCGGCCTTAGCTCCCTACCACCTACGAGGTCGAATGGATCGAAACCACGCGCGACGTCGACGGCAAGGTGGCCAACGAAACACAGTGGCGCGGCAAACTCACCCTCAAGGAATCCAAGTCCAACGACCTGGCGGCCATCAGCCTGAATCCGTTGGGCATCTACGTCACCAACGAGCTGTTTTTCATCGCTGATCGAAGACAAGTAGAGCATCAGCGCCTGGTTGATGACCGTGTTGCGCGGCAAGCCGGTTTCCTCGACCAAGGCGGCCATCAGGCTGCACACGCTGCTGGATCTGCGCGGCACCATCCTCGCCTTCATCCACATCAGCGATGGCAAGCTGCAATGTGAGCGTGCTGGACATCTTGCCCGTCGAGGCCGGGGCCTTCTACGTGATGGATCGCGGCTACGTGGACTTCGCCAGGCTGTACGCGCTGCATCAGGCCGGCGCCTTCTTCGTCACTCGCGTCAAGGCGGGGATGGATGCGCGGCGCGTGTACTCGGCCGCCACAGACCGCACCACGGTAAGCGCCCGGCAAAGGCATCTTGAGGGAATCGGCGCCGTGCTTGACGATGGTGTCCACCAAGCACATAGGTGGACACCATGGACTCCAAACCAGTGACGCGCCGCCGGCAGAGCTCCAACTCGATGCCTCGCTCTACACATGTCTACAGATCATGCCGGTGTCTGTCTTCGAGAAAACCGAGGTTTCATGCGCCTTGCAGGCCAGTCTGTCCCAGGTCGAATCAGCCAACGCGGCTAACCAGTTGAATTCGTTCGACTTTTAACCGGACACTACTGGTAGCGCTTATACGGTCTCGTCGAGCAGAGCGTCGTAGGTCTTGCTGCGCGGTCGTCCCAGCTTGTTGTCTTCCACAGCTGGCATTTGGCCCTTGACCAAGGTGCGATACCCCGCAGCCCACACCCGCACGATGGAGTCGGGTTTGGTGATGTAGTCCACCATGGCCTCGGCACCCGCCCAGTCCTTGGGATTCCGGTAGTCGACCATCCCAATGCCGCATCTCAGATACCGGCCCTTGTCCTGGTTGCAGTTGAAGTACGTGCCATGGCCCGCCGTCACCTCCCGCCGCCAGTGTTCACCCAGCATCGCAGCAATGATCACGTCACTGCGCAAATTGCTGCCGTCCAGGATGAACACCATGTGCAGATGCGGCCCCTTGCACAACCCGAATTCCGTCTTGCTGATGTAGCCCAACTCGACACCTGCAAATCGCCTTTGGTAGTACTCGATCAGCTTTGCGCGATGCTCGCCCACCGTGGCTGGAGGTACCCGCGGGCCCATGATGTGCACCTTTGGGTCATAGCGGTAGCCAAAATCGATGCGTAGCACGAGCAGTTTGGCGTGCTGACGGGACAAGGCCTGCAGGTACTGCTTGAGCGCGATCGCCGAGTCCCGGCTATGGCGCTTGCGCTGGGCGATTTCCTTGCGGAAGTGGGCGCTGCGGCCGACATGGCGCAAGTCATCGACCGCGCCGTTCAGCTTCGTGACCCAGCCTTGTACTTGGCCATGCCAGCCTTGGCGATTGGACATCGGGTAGCCGGTCATATCAAAGTGCAGCAGGAGACGGGCCCACGGGTCAGCCTCCAGCTCGAAGCCCACGTTCGTGGTCTCACGCAGGAAGTGAAGCGAGCGCGTGGCGCGCTCTATCCACGAGAGCAACTTGCTGCCCAGAGGCTGGCACACCAGGAGGGCTCGCTCGGCCCGGTGTCCAATGGACTGAACGCGAAACAAGTCCTCCGTGCTATGCACGATGGCATGGCCCAGACTGGACGCATCGGCGTAGAGCTTGAGCACGTCCACATCGTAGGTGACGTGGATACCTTCGTTGTCGAGTTGGGCTGCTGACTCCCAGATCAATTGAGCGTCAACGGCCATGTCGGCCGTGGTCAAGGTATCTGCCGCCTCAAGATCGTTCAGGTCAGCGTCATCGTCCAAACCCCGAGCACGGCCTCTTTCAGGCAGTGCGTGGGCGTCGTTGATGTGACCATGATCTTCAGGATCTTGTGCGTCGAGGTTGTGGGCAACCTCGTCCAGGTCCTGGAAATCGATGTCATCTAGATTGTCGAAACTGTCTACATTGGCATCGTCATCGGCAGGATTGATTTCTTCCATGTCGTCGGTACCGAACATGCTTTCTGAATATCTCATAATATAAAATCCCAAAGTTCGTGTTCAAAGACAACCCTTGCCGGGTCTGGACATCGTGTCCGATTGGGCAGTGCGGCCAAGGGCCTCGAGGTGATCCCATCTGCTGGAATTAGCGTCGGAAAGAAGCCTCTCGGCATGCGCAGAGGGCAACTCCTTCGCATCAACCTGTGAAGGTGCGTGACCTCAAAAAATACGATGACACCCATCCCGAAGGCGGCGGTTGTGGCGACTACCGCCACAACCGCAGGGTGTCGTCTTTCGTCAGAGTTGATTTCCGGCCGATTGGGTAGCTGACCAAGGGCTGGGAACCTGCGGAGCTAGGAAGGCGCCGTACTGCACCGGTGGCGGGACGATCCGCAGGAAGGCGGGTTTGGCGTTCCGGAAAAGTTGAGCCATATTGCGTGCGCACAGATCGTTGATGGCGATGTCCAGATCCGGCCGCTTTCGCAATTTTCTGGGCGCCAGACGGTAGAGGTCTGTCAGGAGGAAGTCTTGACGTCCGCGTTGCAGGTACTGGCGGTGCAACCAGATCCATAGCAGATCGCCGTAGCGTTGTTGAATCACAATGGGATCGTCGGTTCCGAACAGGCGTTTGAACTCGAGCGCATACCAGTGGGCCAGTTTGATGGCGCAATCGGTGGATGCTGCGTCGATCAGTGTTCCGCTGCCCTGGAAGAAGTGAATCAACGCGGCCAAGCGCGACATGTGATTCGTCAGCTTGGAGGCAAATCCACGCACGTCCTCAAAGAGCCCGCCAGCGCCAAGCTGGCTTTCCACCCAGGCAGCGAACTGCAACCACATCGCCGTGGCTTCCGGGTTGAATGCGAGCGTAGTTCTCGGACGGCCTTCCGTGTGGTTTTTCCGGGACGACAAGAGCAGCTCGCGAACCCGTGCGTGAAACACGTTCAAGGCCGCTTGGCCGACCTCGTTGATACCGGCGTTGGCTTGGCGGGTGCCTTGGCGTGACATGGGCTCGGCGACCAAGAGTCTCGCCAGAAAGCCGATTTCCATTGCTTCGCCGTCCTTGCGTCGAGCGAAGGCATCCAGGGGAGCCCGTTGCGCCATGACGGCGAGGGACAGTCGGGCACCTTCGAGGGTGAAACTGCCCCCGGTTTTGCGGTCTACCCGGATGGTGTCGACGCCGTCCCAGATCTGATTGATCACGCCCAGGTGACGCAACGCGTGACCTCCCAAGATGCCGCCGCCTTCGTCGGAGACGAGTGCGGCATGGGGCCAGGTCGCGTGCATGTTGGCAAGCATCGCTTCGACCGTAGTGTCGGCGTACATCAGGTGGGGGATCTGACGCGGCTCAGGCTTGGCGTTTTGATGGGCCGCGAATTGCGACTTCAAATCCTCGCAGGGTTGGTTTTTCTTGAGGGCGCGCCGGAGCTTGCCCTCAATCACCCCGCACTCGATCTCCCACAGTTGCAGTTGCGTTGCGAGATTGACGCGTTCGGCTTGGGTGTCGATCGCCCATTCCGCCTGGAGCGCCGAGACCGGCGCAGTCAGGATGCGGTCGGTGGCGGTCTTGCGTTCACCGGACTCGGCCGAAGTGAGGAAAAACAAGGACACGGGCGCCACTTGGCCGGTGGGCATGGCCACGTCGATCAGGCCTTGGCTGGCCATCGATAGGGTGGACAAGGCCGATGCGGTGATGAGGGGGATGGGCGATTGCACTTGTGACTCGACAGCCCAAATGGTCTGTCGGATCGGGTGGGGCAGGCTATCGACAGGGAACGTAGACGAATGGTGATTTGGGAACATGGCAAGCTAAATCAAAGAAGTGACGGCGCAGCCCACCCCGAGCAGCATCGAAGAATTGCTGCAACAAGGTGAATCGAACCAAGATTGGATAAAGATCGACGTCCGATCAGCAAGGATCTGGCGCGTCGACTTGTGGCGTCATGACGGCTTCGCGCCCGCCCAGAGGTCAGGCGAGAAGGGCCGTGTCGACGGTTGGCGAGCCGCGATGCAGGCCAGCCGCCACCAGAGCGTTCGCCTCAACGAACGCCGCGGTGGGCTCTCAGGCTAAAGGTGTCAGCAGGCGCGGGGGCGCGAGATCAACCATTCGTGTACCTCGCTGGCCAGCCAGCCTACCGCGCCCCTCTTGCCGTTCCCGAGGCGGATCGGCCGTGGAAAGGCAGGGTCGTAGTACGGCGACTTGGGGTCGAGAAGACCATAGATCTTGGCGGCGCACATGCTGGTCTCGGCGATCAGACGAGGTAATCGCCAGACCAGCGTGCTTGGAGCAGGAGCGGGACTGGAACTCATGCTGGTTCCCCTTGTACGCAAGCATCTTTGCAATCGCTCTCGAACCCCTCACGGAGATGGTTGAGGAATTCTTCAATGTCACGCAGGTTGCTATGGTCAACCGATGCCGACGCCCTGTTGAATTCGCTCTTGGCCATTCCCAAGAAGTACAATGCTTTGGCTGGCTGCAGTTCAACGCAGGTTCGCTTTTGTTTGCCCGGCGGCACTGCGTGGCCCAACAAGGCGGCCGCGTGAACCGCGCATATAAAGCTGCCCCACTCCGCGCCCTCCTGAAAGGCTTCCAAGGCCCTTTGTCGATTTTCAAGTTCGTGGTCAAACGCGTAGATGGGCCCGATGATTTCATAGGCCTCGGCGAGGCTTTTGCGCTTTCGTCTCAGCTGATCCTTCGCCTTCACGCCCTTCCACGCCAAGTCGAGCGCTCGCTTTGAGTTGGGCTTAATCTGGGGGTAATGACGTGAAAGCAAAGTTGCCAGCTGAATGCACGCGTAGGGGTCATCCTTCGCCGTGAGTCGCTCAAGCAGATCAAGGCCGAACCGATGTAGCGCCGCATCGGCGGTGTGATCGTTGATGATTCTTGTAGCGAGTTCACCGGCGTCGCATTGCAGTAACGCGATCTGCATCGGCAGCAGCCTAGCTGCAATCAATTTCGACCAATCCTTGATGTCTGGCACTCGCTCAATGGCCGTCAGGATCACGCTGCGCTCTTTTTGGGTCGGGGTGACCGGGAGGTCCATAGCCATGCGTCCCAAAAGAGTCCCAATCAGGCGCTCTGCTTCGACGAAATCCTGCTCGATCGTCGCATCGACAGTGGGCCTCTCTGCAGTGGGCTGCCACGCATCAATGAGGCGCGCAGCACTTTCCATCGACAGAGGTCCTCTGCGAGAACCGTCTCGTGGCCAGCGCGTGGCAAGAAAATCGTACGCAGCGGCCGCCTGCAGCTTTCGGCGCTGCGCCAGCTCGTCCTTCGTGCACTGTTCGTCTGAAAGGCTGGATTTGATCGCGCCGGGAGGTGGGTTGTTGTTCCGTAGGCCATCAACATCTGTACGACCGCAGATGGCAGCGAACAGTGTCTTGACTAGCTTGGGCTTTGGCCCACCATTACGGGCAAGCCAGCCAAGGCTCATGTCGTCGAGGCGTCCCGACTTTACCAGCACTTCGAAGGATTTAACGGCACGCTTGGAGAGGGTTCCAGCAGCGGACGAATCGTTGAGCACCCAAAAAAAACTAAAGTCCATCGTAGCTCCAATGAAAAAAACAAAAATCATCCGGCCATCACTGGTCGGTTGTTCCTTCATTGCGCTGCCGATGGGCTTCATTGCCCCGCAAGGGGCTGTGTTGGGCGCTTTATCCTCAACACGGCGCGCAGTCTACAACACTTCAATGACGCTCGTAAAGCCGATGTACGCGCGCCCCGTTTGATGACGTGTTTTCAATGCAAGGGGCCGGGGAATTGCGCCGCCTTACGGATCATTGGGCGGGGTTGGAATACGGCCGTTGGTTTAAAACCTTAGGTTCTACTCAGATATTTTTGATGCCACCGCCTATCGGCATAGCGACTTGCCGGGTACCTGTGACCGCTGGTCTCTGATTTCCTGCCCCGCAGAACAGCGCCCATTCCTGCATCATCCCCCGACGCTTGTCCAGCGCATCCCCACGCCGATACGCCGCCTCGACCTTGCTTTCCAGCGTGTGAGCCAAGGCTTGCTCGGCGAGCTCGCGCGGGTGATTGGTGCGCTCGGCCACCCAGTCCCTGAAGGTGGATCGAAACCCGTGTGGCACGGCATCGACCCCCATACGCCGCATCACGGCGTTCAAGGTCATGTCGGACAGTTGCCCGCTTCGGGGAGCCGGAAACACCAACGGGCTGTCGGCCAAGCGCGGCAGGGCCTTGAGAAGGTGCAGGGCGGCGTCGCTGAGCGGCACGCGGTGTTCGCGTCCGGCCTTCATGCGCTCGGCCGGGATGATCCAGACCTTGGCCTTGGTATCAATCTCGTCCCAAGTGGCGCCGCGAACTTCGCCGCTGCGGGCGGCCGTGAGGATGCTGAACTCCAGCGCACGGGCGGCCAGGCCTTCACGTTGCCGTAGGGCCTGCATGAAGACGGGCATCTCGTCGATCGGCAAGGCCCGGTGGTGCTCGACCTTCTGGATTTTGCTCGGTGCGGGCAAGAGCTTGTCCAAGTGGCCTTTCCAGCGCGCCGGGTTTTCGCCGCTGCGCAAGCCGCGCGCGGTGGCCCAGTCCAGCACGCTTTCAATCCGACCGCGCAGGCGCGAGGCCGTTTCGTTCTTGGTCTTCCAGATCGGCTCCAGGATGGCCAGCACGTGCTCCTGGCCGATGTCACGCACGGCCAGCTTGCCCACCAGTGGGTAGGTGTAGGTGGTGAGGGTGCTCACCCATTGGGCGCGGTGCTTGGGATTCTTCCAGCTGTCGCCATGGGCCTCGATGTAGGCCTGCGCGGCTTGCTCGAAGGTCTTGTCGGCCGCCTGCTGCGCACGCAGCTGACTGGCCAGGGCCTTGCGCTGGACGATGGGGTCGATGCCACGAGAGACCTCATCACGAGCCGCGCGTGCCTTGTCGCGGGCTTGAGCGAGGGTGACGTCGGGATAGCCCCCCAGGCCGATGTGGCGGCGCTTGTCGCCGACCATGATCCGGAGCACCCAAGAGCGGGCGTTGGCGTCGTTGATGTAGAGGTACAGTCCGGTCACGCCGCCGACGGGATGATGACCGGAAATCGTCAGGCGGCTGATGGCCAGCGCGCTGAGTTCCTTGGCTTTCTTGGGCATGGCGGAGAGTTAAATTTATCCGCCATTGTATCTACCATAAAAAAAATGATTGAGTTGGATTTGGATGTGCTTCGTTGGATGACTAAAATCTCATGAATCGTTCCATATCAATGGCTTAGGTGGTTTCGTTGGATGGTGCTGGATGGCGTTGGATGCTAGGGCCGCGGACTCCGTCTCCGCCAGATGCCCTGAAAAAAAGCGGCTTTCGAGCCGCTTTTTTCTTGTCCATGCCATCGTTTCCGCCAGCGAAGATTCATTCGAGTTTCTCCGATATGGGGCCGTGCACCGTGGCCTTCTCTACCGGGTTCGTGGCCGTTGCCGCGAACGGAGAAGGTCTTTCGCATCGGTTACGATCAGATACATGAAGGCGTATTTGATCGTGGTGCTTTGGGTGTTCCCGTTGGCTGCGGGCGCCGAGGTTTATCGGTGCGGCAATTCCTACAGTTCTTCACCCTGCTCTGGTGCGCGCAGGGTCGATGTGGCGCCAGCGGTATCGGCAGGGCCCAACAGCTCGACGGTTTCTATTCATCTTTGCAAGGCGTATTCGGGGAGCGGCCGGTTTTGGACCAGTGGTCGATGCAGCGATCACAACGGCACCATCGATCGTGTCGTGAACGTGCCGCGTGGCATGTCGTGGGAGCATCAGGTAGAGATCGCCAACGATGCAGTTCGCACGGGCGATGCGCTGGCGAATCCGCCCGCGTTGCGCCGGTCGGCCCCCGTCGTTCAGGACGGATCGGCGCAGCGCTGCCAGTATCTGGCTGGGCGGATCGAGTGGCTGGATGGCGCAGCGCGAGCGGGAGGAGTCGCGTCATACATGGACTGGTTGAGCGAGGAACGTCGGCGTGCGCGCGATGAGCAGTTCCGGCTGAGGTGTCGATGAATGGGTTCGATCGAGTCATGTTTCACGGCGCCAGCCCTCCCGTTCGGCATCCATCCAAAAATGCAAAACGGGCCCTCGGGCCCGTTGGTGCTTTTGGGTAATGGCTGCCCTCAGGTTGCCAGCGGCGGCTCGCTGCCGGCGTCAGCCGCGCGGATGTTGGCGGCCAGCAGGCCCTTGGGGCCTTCGTTGACGTCATAGCTGACCCGCGCGCCTTCCTTGAGCGTCTTGAAGCCTTCCATGGCGATGGCCGAAAAGTGGGCAAAGATGTCGGGCCCGCCGCCGTCGGGCTCAATGAAGCCGAAGCCCTTCAGGTCGTTGAACCACTTGACGCGTCCGCTGGGCATGCTTTTTTCTCCTCGATCGTTGATTTTTGCTGCACGGCGCAGTGTGTAGCAGGCGCGCGACGCTTGTCAATCATGGTCATTCCGGGGGTCGGCCGGCGGCCTCGGCGAGCCCTTGCAATGGCGCGCATCGGGCCGATCTATGGCGGCGCGGGAGCGGTCGCTCGGTCAGCGCCCGCCAACTTCAAGGCACGTCGATAAAATGGATTGCATGGCGATTTCGCAACCGATTTCCCCCCCGGGCACGCCCGCCGACGATGACGCGTCGGTCGTGCTGGAGCGCGTGCCGCAAAAGGTCAAGCCGCCGCAAATGCATCAGGTGGTGCTGCTCAATGACGACTACACGCCGATGGAGTTCGTGGTGGTGGTCATCCAGGAGTTCTTCAGCAAGGACCGCGAGACGGCCACGCAGATCATGCTCAAGATTCACCTGGAGGGCAAAGGCGTGTGCGGCGTGTATACGCATGACGTGGCCGCCACCAAGGTCGATCAGGTGATGGATGCGGCGCAGCAGGCCGGACACCCCTTGCAGTGCGTGAGTGAACCGCTGGAGTAGTGCCGGCGCATTGAATATGGAAAAACCTTCCCCATCTTTGCCAGTCAAAGCCCCGAGATCGTCGTAAGCTTGAGGCGTTAAAGGAAAGCACATCATGATTGCCCAGGAACTGGAAGTCAGCCTCCACATGGCCTTTGTCGAGGCGCGCCAGCAGCGCCACGAATTCATCACCGTCGAGCA
>JAFEEB010000050.1:83622-107400 GCA_018241325.1 Pseudomonadota bacterium
GACGACCTGCGCAAGTCGCTGGCCGGCTTCATCAAGGACAACACGCCCCAGGTGGCCGGCACCGACGACGTCGATACCCAGCCCACGCTGGGTTTCCAGCGCGTGATCCAGCGCGCCATCATGCACGTGCAGTCCACCGGCAACGGCAA
This sequence comes from Pseudomonadota bacterium, assembly GCA_018241325.1. GTDB lineage: Bacteria > Pseudomonadota > Gammaproteobacteria > Burkholderiales > Burkholderiaceae_C > Ottowia. The sequence goes on from JAFEEB010000050.1 coordinate 83,772, forward strand.
GAAAGAGGTGACCGGCGCCAACGTGCTGGTGGCCATCTTCGGCGAGAAGGATTCGCACGCCGTGTACTACCTGCACCAGCAGGGCGTGACGCGGCTGGACGTGGTCAACTTCATCGCGCACGGCATCCGCAAGGGCGATGCGCCCGAAGCCGGCAAGCCGGCCGAGGGCCAGGCCGGCGCCGGCGAGGCCGAGGAGGCCGCCAGCGAAAAAAGCGAAAAGGCCTCGCCGCTGGAGCAGTTCACCCAAAACCTCAACCAACTGGCCAAGGACGGCAAGATCGACCCGCTGATCGGGCGCGACTACGAGGTCGAGCGCACCATCCAGATCCTGTGCCGCCGGCGCAAGAACAACCCGCTGCTGGTGGGTGAGGCCGGCGTGGGCAAGACGGCGATCGCCGAGGGCCTGGCCTGGCGCATCACCGAAGGCACGGTGCCCGAAATCCTGGCCGAGGCCAATGTCTACGCGCTGGACATGGGCGCGCTGCTGGCCGGCACCAAATACCGCGGCGACTTCGAGCAGCGCCTGAAGGGCGTGCTGAAAAGCTTGAAGGACAAGCCGCACGCCATCCTGTTCATCGACGAGATCCACACGCTGATCGGCGCGGGTGCCGCATCGGGCGGCACGCTGGATGCCAGCAACCTGCTGAAACCGGCACTGTCCAGTGGCCAGCTCAAGTGCATCGGCGCGACGACGTACACCGAGTACCGCGGCATTTTCGAAAAAGACGCGGCGCTGTCGCGGCGCTTCCAGAAGGTGGACGTGATCGAGCCCACGGTGGCCGAGACCATCGACATCCTCAAGGGCCTCAAGAGCCGCTTCGAGGAGCACCACGCCGTCAAGTACGCCACGGCCGCGCTGCAGGCCGCGGCCGAGCTGTCGGCCAAGTACATCACCGACCGCCACCTGCCCGACAAGGCCATCGACGTGATCGACGAGGCCGGCGCGGCGCAGCGCATCGCCATTGCCAGCAAGCGCAAGAAGACCATCGGCAAGCACGAGATCGAGGAAATCGTCGCCAAGATCGCGCGCATTCCGCCGGCTTCCGTCAGCAACGACGACCGCGGCAAGCTGCAAACGCTGGAGCGTGACCTGAAAAGCGTGGTGTTCGGCCAGGACCAGGCCCTGCAGGTGCTGGCCGCCGCCGTCAAGATGGCGCGCTCGGGCCTGGGCAAGGGCGACAAGCCGATCGGCAGCTTTTTGTTCAGTGGCCCCACCGGCGTCGGCAAGACCGAAGCGGCCAAGCAACTGGCCTACATCATGGGCGTGGAGCTGATCCGCTTCGACATGTCCGAGTACATGGAGCGCCACGCCGTCAGCCGCCTGATCGGCGCGCCTCCGGGCTACGTCGGCTTCGACCAGGGTGGCCTGCTGACCGAGGCCATCAGCAAGAAGCCGCACTGCGTGCTGTTGCTGGACGAGATCGAGAAGGCGCACCCCGACATCTTCAACGTGCTGTTGCAGGTGATGGACCATGGCACGCTGACCGACAACAACGGGCGCAAGGCCGACTTCCGCAACGTCATCATCATCATGACGACCAACGCGGGCGCCGAGACCATGAACAAGGCCACGATCGGCTTTACCAACGCGCGCCAGCAGGGCGACGAGATGGCCGACATCAAGCGCCTGTTCACGCCCGAGTTTCGCAACCGGCTGGACGCCATCGTCAGCTTCAAGGCGCTGGACGAGCAGATCATCCTGCGCGTGGTCGACAAGTTCCTGCTGCAACTCGAGCAGCAGCTGGCCGAGAAGAAGGTCGAGGTCACCTTCACCGACAAGCTGCGCAAGTTCCTGGCCAAGAAGGGCTTCGATCCGCTGATGGGCGCACGACCGATGCAGCGCCTGATTCAGGACTTGGTGCGCAAGGCGCTGGCCGACGAACTGCTGTTCGGCCGTCTGACCGAAGGGGGTCGCCTGACGGTCGATCTGGACGACAAGGACGAGGTGCTGCTCGACATCACCCCGACGCCCAAGAAGGACCGCGCCAAGGCCGAGCCGGCCGAGCCGGAAGAGGAAGTGGCGGCGGACTGATCCCGCGGCGGGCGCGCTGCTCGCGCGCCTTGCATGCCACGCCCGCTTGCATCTCCGTGCAAGCGGGCTTTTTCACGCCTTGGCGCTTGCGCGAAAGGACTCGGCCATCGCGGCCATTCCCTGCGCATACGGCGTGATGCGAAAGTCCGGAAAGCGCGCCATGAACTTGCTGCTGTCGAACACATAGGCCTGCTGGTTCTGATACAGCATCTCGCCGACCTCGCCCAGCATGGGAACGACGGGAGAAAGCAAGGTGGTCAGGACCGGTGGCATGCGGTGCACGGTGGTCGGTGCGCCCAGCAGGCGGGCACTGTCCATCAGCAACTGGCGCGGTGTCGGCGCCGGGCTGGCCGTGGGCAGATGCCAGCTTTGCTGGCCGGTGTCGGGCGCCAGCGCCAGCAGCGCCAAGGCGCGGCCCGCATCCAGCGTGTAGGTGAAGCTGTGGGGCGCGTCCGGGTCGCCCAACCACCAGGCGGCGCGCCCTTGCAGCTGTCGTTCGATGGCGGCGCTATAGATGACGGACAGGCGCACGTCAGGCCCGTAGAAGTCGGCACTGCGGCCCACCAGCCAGTGCAGGCCATGGGTGTCGCCGGCCTGGCGCAGCATGTCGAGCAGCCGGGCGCGCACCTTGCCCTTGCGCGATGGCGGATCGATCGGGTGGTCCTCGCGCATCGGCACCTGCAGCGGCAGCGGCCCGTAGGCGTACACGTTGTCGAACCAGACCAGGCGCGCGCCGTGGGCCAGGGCGGCATCGATGGCGTTTTGCATGATGCGGGGCCAGTCGCGCTCCCACACGGCGGCGCGGTAGGGCAGCCCCAGCGTCAGGTACAGGTGGCTGACGCCTCGGGTCGCGTCGCGAAGGGCGGCAGCGTCCAGCGCGTCAAGGCTGGGGTGCGCTGCGTCGGCAGAACCCTGGCGGGACGGCGTCCGGCTGGTCAGCCGCACGTCGTGGCCTCCAGCGCGCAGAGCCTGCGCCGTGGCGCGGCCGATGACACCGGCGCCGACGATCAGGTGGCGGCCCGCCGGGCCGGGGCGTTGGCTTGAGTCGCTCATGGCGCCATCATCGACGCAATCGCGTGTTGCGTGAAGGCCGGAACTCGAATGACAGCCATGCAAAAATGAATCCCGCACCATGAATACCGACCTCAATGACAAGTTGGCCACGCTGGATTGGCGACTGTTGCAATCCTTTCTGGCTGCGGCGCAGGCCGGGTCCCTGAGCCGTGCGGCGGCGATGCTGGGCGACAGCCAGCCCACCTTGAGCCGGCGCCTGGCGCAGCTGGAGCAAGCGCTGGGACAGGCGCTCTTTGAGCGCTCACCGCGGGGTCTGGCACCCACGCCGGCCGGCCGCGCCCTGCTGAAGCCGGCCCAGCGCATGCGCCAGCAGGTCGATCGCATGGCAGCGGCCATCGAGCAGCAGGCCCGGACGCTGGCAGGCACCGTGCGCATCACCGCCAGTGAGATCGTCAGCCAGCATCTGCTGCTGCCGGCGCTGCGCGGGCTGCGGCAGGAGCACCCCGAAATCCAGATCGAGCTGGCCCCGGGCGATGGCGTGGCGAACTTGCTGGAGCGCGAGGCCGATATTGCGCTGCGCATGTTCCGCCCGCGCGAGCCGGGCCTGATCGCGCGCCGCCTGGCCGACCTGCCGCTCGGGCGTGTATGCGCATCGCGACTACCTGGCGCGTCACGGACCGTTGTCGCTGGCCAACTTTCGAACCCACCACTGGGTCGGGCCCGATCAGGGCGAGCAGATGCGCCGCGGCTTTGCGAGCGCGGGCCTGGCGGTGACGCGCGCGCTCTTTGCCATCCGCACCGACCATTCGGCCCTGGCATGGCAGGCCGTGTGCGCCGGCCTGGGCGTGGGGGTGGGCCTGCGTCAGGTGGCGGCACGGATGCCCGACATGGTGCCGGTGCTGGAGGAGGTGCCGATCGATCCGCTGCCGTGCTGGCTGGTGGTGCATCGCGAGTGGCGCGGAACGCCCCGTTTGCGTGCGGTGGCCGATGCGCTGGTGGCCGCGTTGGGCAACCGGCCCTGAGGCCCGGGCCACAGCCCCGCGCTGTGCCTGCTGCCATGACCGCACCCACCTTCCTCTGGCACGACTACGAGACCTTCGGCGCCAAGCCGCGGCGTGACTGCCCGCCGCAGTTTGCCGCCGTGCGCACCGATGCCGAGCTGAACGAGGTCGGCGCGCCTTTCTTGCTTTACTGCCAGCCTCCTACGGCCAGCCAGCCGCCGCAGGGTCGCGCGCCCGAGCCCGACGCCTGCCTCGCCACCGGCATCACGCCGCGGGCGTGCTTGACCAAGGGCTCCGAGCCGGAAGAGGACGTGGCGGCGAATTGAAAGGGGCGCGCTTGAAAAACGCCGGTAAAGCGATTTGCCGGCTTTTCACGCTTTTTTCACGAAGTCGCAAAGCTATGAAAGCAATAGCTTCATGCGCTTGATGACCAGGCGCTGGCGACCAATTTGGACTTGGCATGTCGGCAGCCGCTTTGAGAGGCAGGCTGCCGGCGCCAGTCTCCACCTTGTTGCGCGCAGCCAGCAAGGAACCCAACAAAGCCGTCGAGACGAGGAGTGTGGCGCAGACGTTCATGATTTCGGGATTGATCGCACGCGCCCTTTCCAGGAGGGTCAATCTTCTTCAGGTGGTCTGACGTGCCGGAACTGTGCCAGCAGCAGAAGATCGTAGGTGATCTTCAATGTGCCGCAGATCAACAGCGGCCACGCAAATGCCGAAGCGGCGAACAGCGCACCGGCCAATGACGGGCTGAGGGCCGAGGCGAGGCTGCGCGGCACGGACGTGAAGCTTGCCGCGGCCGGCCGCTCGGCTTCGGTCACCACCGCCATCACGTAAGACGAGCGGGCCGGTACGTCCATCTGGGACAAGGCTGCGCGCACCAGCAGGCAGATCAATGCCATTTCGAGCGACGGCGCAAGGGCCGCCAGCATCAGCGCGACGCTCGAAGGGATGTGCGTGAACACCATCGTGTTGACCAGCCCGATGCGCCGCGACAATCGCGCCGCCACCGGGTAGGACAGGGCGGCCAGCAAACCCGCCCAGAAGAAAAACATGCCGGCTTCGGCGAGCGAGAGATGGAAGCGCTGGAACAGCCAAAGGACGAGCAGCGACTGCACGACGAAGCCGCCTGCGAACGCATCCAGGCTGAACAACGCGGCCAGCTTGAAAACGATCTTGCGTGAGGGTCCAAGCGTTGCCGACGGGTGGGCGCCTGGCGCGAGGGGGTGCTGCGGGATGCGCGTATAGAGGATGCGCCCTGCAAGGCCGAGCAAACCGTAGAACACGAACATGCCCTGTATCGCCGTCAGCCGGTCAAGCCCGAGCGGCGCCAGCATTTCCGGCAGGCCCGCGGCCAGTGAGCCGACTGCGGCGGCCAGTGTGCCCGCGAGGCTGTAGTGCGCGAACATGCGCGTGCGGTCGGCGTCGCCGGCCTCGCGTGCGAGCGCGGCGTGCTCCAGTGGCACGAACACGCTGACGTTCCCGGCGGACGGGTTGATCGTGCCGGCAAACGCGATGACCAGCAGCACGGCGTAGTTGCGCGAGCTGGCGAACGCGATGCCGGTCGCAACCATCAAGCCGGCCGCGGCCAGCAGGAGCCGGCGGTAGCCGTAACGGGCGGCGAGCAGGCCGGCGGCGATGGTCATGCACGCCGAACCGAGCAGCGATGCGGTGGCGAGCACCCCCACCTCAAGCGGCGTGAAGCCCAGGGCAAGCAGGTAGGCTGGCAGCAGGATCGCCACGAAGCTGTCGCCGAAATCGCGCAGCGCGCGTGCGGCGAACAGCTTATTCACCGGCCGGGGTGAATCTCGCGGCGGCAGAGGGGATGCGTGCATTGGAACGCCTGGGGGTGATTCTTGGCATGTGGGGTGGTTGCCGTCAGGCGTGTGCGACCAGCGGGTGCACGATCAGGCCGATCACGGCGGCCACCGCCACCAGCGCCGGCTCGGGAATCTTCTTGAAGCGCCACAGGATGGCGGCCGTCGCCACGGCCAGCGCCGCCGTGATCCAGTCGGTGATGGAGCGCTGCCCGATCACGATCACCGCGCCGGCGATGGAGCCGATCGCGGCGGCCGTCACGCCCGCCACGAAGGCAATCACGTCGGGGCGCTTGCCGTACTTCCTGAAGTAGGGCGCCGGGATGACGGTGAACAGGTAGCAGGGCACGAAGGTGGCCAGCGCCGCCACCACCGCCCCTGAAAAACCCGCGACGAGGTAGCCGATGAAGCCCGTGGTGATCACCACCGGCCCCGGCGTGATCATGGCCACGGCCACCGCGTCCACGAACTGCCGCTCGGTCAGCCAGCCGTATTCCTTGACGACGCCGCCGTACAGAAAGGGCACGATCGCCAGGCCGCTGCCGAAAACGAAGCTGCCCGCATAGGCGAAGTACAGGCCGATCTGCTTGAGCCGGGCCCAGTCGATGGCACCGGCCACGAACAGGCCAAGCACGGGCGCGGCCACGCCATGAAGCCGACCGGGCTTGAGCCACGCCGGTGGCGCGCGCCAGAACCACACCAGCACCCCGGCCCCGAGAAACAGCCAGACCGCTTCCGACTGGGTGATCGCGGTCATGGTGGCGCTGGCCAGAAAGATCGGCCACAGCAGGCGGTCTTGGCCGATGCTCTTGCTGGTCAGCTTGCAGGCACTCAGGGCGATGATGCCGATCACCGCGGCGCCCACGCCGTAGAACACCGATTGCATCCACCCGAGGCCGCCGAACGCCTGGTAGACGACCCCCAGCGCGAGCACCATGAGGAAGGAAGGCAGCACGAAGGCCAGGCCAACCACGGTGGCGCCGATGAAGCGGTAGTGGACGAAGCCCAGGTACATCGCCAACTGCGCGGCCAGCGGCCCCGGCATCAACTGGGCCAGGGCCAGGCCCTCCTTGTAGTCGGCGTCGGCGATCCACTGGCGCCGTTCCACCAGGTCGCGGTACATGTAGCCCGCCAGGGCCACCGGGCCGCCAAAGCCCCAGGCGCCCAGGGCCAGCATGTAGCGCGTGAGTTGCCACAGCGCGTAGCGTGCGGTGGCGGTGTCGGTCATGATGGAGTCTTGGCGTGGCCGCCATCGGTGAAATGGGCGTGCAGTGAATCGAGCACCCCGCCGATGTCGGCCAGCAGCGCGTCGTCGTTCGGCCAGCGCCTGCGCGCGCCGGCCAGCACGGCCTCGAAGCCGGCTGCCTCGGGGGGCGGCGGGCCGCCCACGTCCAGCGCGTGGACCAGGGTGCCCAGGCGCGACAGGCCGCGATCGCCATCCAGGCCAAAGCTCGCCAGCAACACCTCGAACGTCACCCGCTCGCCGACATGGGAGAAGCTCGCTCCGTTGAAGTCGAAGCCCAGCGCATCGGCCGGGCAATCGGCAGGGGCGCGCAGCCACAGGAAGCGTGCATGTGGGTCGATGAAGCGCTGGATCAGCCAGGCGCTGGCCACGCGGTCCACCCACAGGTGGCGGCGCGTGGCCCACAGCCGCCCTTGGTAGTGCATGCGGTCGCGCCGGGCAATGCGGCCGTCCATCGCCAGCGGCTCTCCGGGCGACTGCAGGGCCTCGATGGCGTTGGCAAAATCCCGCCATTGGGCTTCGGCGCGGATCGAGCTCGCGCCCGGGAAAAAATCGATCCCGCGAATGGCCTCATAAGCCCGCGCATGGCGCCGCTGCAGGCGCTGCCGCTCGGTCGCGTTCAGCGTGGGCAGCTTCTGGCGCGCCTGCGCCTGTTCGGCCAGCCATTGGGCAAAGGCGCCGGTCCGGTCGAACAGCGACTGGTACCGGGCCTGTTCGGCCATGTCCCGGGCCCGCACCGGCAAAAGCCAAGCCTGCCCACCGTCCCGCACCACCTCATCGGCCAGGACTTGCAGCCGAGCGGCTTGCTCCACCCATGCCGGCAGCAGATAGGCGCCGTCGCGCAAGGCGGCACAACCCAGCGCCTTGGCGGCGCGCCACAGCCGCATGCGGGTCGTCGCACGGGTGGACGGCAGGCTGACGATCAGGGCCAGCCAGGAATCCGGGACAGCAGTCATCGCGGCAGCATAAAATTTCGTCGCGATGGATGCAACGTTGTAGCCATCTCTACAAATCTGTGAACGTCAAGGCCGCGCGTTGCATGGCAGCAGTGCAAATGCGTGGCGGCATCCGGCAGGCCCGCTATGCTGCAAGCCATGAGCGCATTCACCTTCCTCTGGCACGACTACGAAACCTTCGGCGTCAATCCGCGGCGCGACTGGCCGGCCCAGTTTGCGGCCGTTCGCACCGACGCCGAGCTGAACGAGGTCGGCGCGCCGTTGATGCTGTACTGCCAGCCGCCGCTGGATCGCGTGCCCGAGCCCGAGGCTTGCCTGATTACCGGCATCACGCCGCAGGAATGCGCCGCCAAGGGTCTGCCGGAGCACGAGTTTGCCGACCAGGTCAACGCCGCCCTGGGGCAGCCGGGCACCATCGGCGTGGGCTACAACTCGATCCGCTTCGACGATGAGGTGACGCGCTTTTTGCTGTGGCGCAACCTGATCGACCCCTATGCGCGCGAGTGGCGCGATGGCTGCGCCCGCTGGGACCTGCTGGACGTGGCGCGCTGCGCCCACGCGCTGCGGCCCGAGGGCATTCAGTGGCCGACCGCGGACGACGGGAGCACCACGTTCAAGCTCGAGCGTTTGACGGCGGCCAACGGCCTTGCGCACGCGGCCGCGCACGACGCGCTGTCGGACGTGCGCGCCACCATCGCGCTGGCGCGCTTGATTCGTCGGACCAACCCCAAGCTGTTTGATTTTTGCCTGGCCTTGCGCAAGAAGGACCGCGTGGCGCAGGAGTTGGACCTGCCCACCACGCTGCGCGCGGCGCGGCCGTTTTTGCATGTCAGCGGGCGCTTCGGCGCGGCGCGCGGCTGCATCGCCGTGATGGCGCCCCTGGCCATGCACCCCACCAACAAGAACGAGCTGCTGGCCTGGGACCTGGCGTTCGATCCCGTCGAGCTGGCTGACCTGAAGCCGGACGCCGTGCGCGCGCGCCTGTTCAGCGCCGCGGCCGATCTGCCCGAAGGCGTGGCGCGCCTGGCGATCAAGGGCGTGCACCTGAACAAGTCACCCATCGTCATCGGCAACGTGAAGACCCTGCGGCCCGAGCAGGCCGCGCGCTGGGGCATCGACTTCGGCGTGGCGCAGACGCACCTGGAGCGGCTGCGCGCCTTGCCCGACCTGAGCGCGTTGTGGGCCCAGGTCTATGCGCGCCCCGGCGGCGCGGCCGCGGTGGACGTGGACGAGGACTTGTACGGCGGTTTTCTGGGCGATGCCGATCGCCGGCGGCTGACCCAGTTGCGCGCCCTCGATGCGCGCGAGCTGGCGCTGGCGCGCACCGGTTTCGACGACGAGCGCCTGGCCGAGCTGCTGCTGCGCTACCGGGCGCGCAACTTCCCGCAGACGTTGAGCGAGGCGGAGCAGGCGCAGTGGCAGGCGCACCGCAGCGCGCGCCTGCTGGCGGGCGCGGGCGGCGCGCTGACCATCGCTGCGCTGTTCGATCGCATCGACGCCCTGGCCGAGACCACCGAGGACGAGCGCGGCCAGGGCGTGCTCGAAGCCTTGTACGAATGGGCGGAGCAACTGGCGCCCGAGGACGCCTGAACGTCAGCCCGCACCACCGGCCCGCAGGAGGTTCACCCCATGTCCACCGAACCGAAACCCCTGGCAGCCACCCGTGCCGATGCCGCCACCGCCGGGCGCCGCCGCGGGTTTTATTCCGGTGCGCGCGAAATCGACGCCGCCCCGGTGCGCGTGGAGGGCCGCTTGCCCGACTGGCTGCGCGGGCGCCTGCTGCTCAACGGCCCGGCGCTGTGGGACTTGCCGCACGGGCACTTCGAGCACTGGTTCGACGGCCTGGCCATGCTGCACCGCCTGCAGATCGAGCCCGGCGGCGTGCAGTACCGCAGCCGCTTCGTGCGCAGCCAGTCCTACCTTCAGGCCATGGCCCGCGGCGCCCCCGCCACGGCCGAGTTCGACACGCCCAGCCCCGCCTCGCTGTGGACACGCCTCGCCGGCGCGCCGGTGACCGACAACCCGGCGGTGGTGATGTCGCGCGTGGGCGCGCAGTGGATTGCCGTCACCGAGGCGCCGACGCTCATGGGCTTTGATCCCGACACGCTGGCCACCACCGGGCCGCTGCCGCTGTCGGACGACGCGCACATCCACCTGATGGCCGCGCACGGCTTTACCGACGATGCGGGCAACTACTGGAACGTGGGCACGCAGCTGGGGCCCAGGTGCGAGGTCAAGCTGTTTCGGCTGCGGCCCGGCACCAGCCGGCGCGAGGTGCTGGCCCGCCTGCGCATGCCCAAGGCCGGCTACACGCATGCATTTGCCATGACGGCGCGCCACGCCATCGTCTGGGAGACGGCCATGCGCGCGCAGCCGCTGTCGTTTCGCTTCAGCGCCAAGGCCTACATCCGCAACTTTCGCTGGGAGCCGGCGTCGGGCTCGCGCCTGCATGCCATTGCGCTGGCCGATGGCGCCGTGCACAGCTGGGACGCGCCGCCCATGATGTGCTTTCACGCCGTGCAGGCTTGGGAGGACGGCGAGACCCTGGTGGCCGAGCTGGCCACCTATGACGACGCCCGCGTGTTCGACGACTTGCGCCTGGCGCCGCTGCGCCAGGGCCAGGCGCTGCGCGGCCTGCCGCAACTGACGCGCTACCGGCTGGAGCCCGGTCGCAGCCAGGCGCGGGTCGAGCCCTTTGGCGCGGCCTTCGAGCTGCCGCAGGTGCACCCGGCGCGCTGGGGCCATGCGCGCGCCGGCGTCGCTTGGGGGGCCGGACTGGATGCTGGCGCGGACAGCCGCTTTTTCGACCGCACGCTGCGGCTGGACTTGCAGACCGGCGAGCGCCGCGCATGGCAGCGCGAGCGCGCCGTTCAGCTCGAGCCACTGTTCGTGCCGCGGCCCGGCGCGCTGGCCGAGGACGACGGCGTGCTGCTGGTGCCCACCTTGGCCGACGACGACGCCAGCACCGTCATCGGCGTGATCGACGCCGCCAGCATGCAGTGCCTGGCCCTGCTGCACGCGCCGCAGGTGATTCCCTTCGGCTTTCACGCCGCCTGGGCGCCGTGAAAATTTTGGGTGCGCTCCGTCAGGCGTGCACGACTTCCAGCAGGCGATCGAGCCCGCCCGATTCGATCGACACCATGGCCTGCGTGCGCACCTTCGGCTTGGCGTGGTAGGCCACCGACAGGCCCACGGCGCCCATCATTGCCAGGTCGTTGGCGCCGTCGCCCACGGCAATGGCCTGGGCGGGCTCGCAACCGAGCAGGCTGCAGCAGTCCAGCACGGTCTGGCGCTTCATGGCGCCGTCGACGATGTCGCCCCAGCTTTGCGGCACCACGCGGCCCGTCAGCTGGCCGTGCTGGATCTCGAGCTGGTTGCTGCGCGCAAAGTCCAGCCCCAGCTGCCGACGCACGCGCTCGGCAAAAAACGTGAAGCCCCCGCTCACCAGCAGCACCTTCAGGCCCGCGCGCCGGCAGGCCTGCACCAGCTCGGCCGCGCCCGGATTCAGGCGCAGGCGCTCGCGCCAGACCTGCTCCAGCGCCTGTTCGGGCACGCCGGCCAAAAGCGCCAGGCGCCGGCGCAGGCTGTCCTTGAAGTCGCTGATCTTGCCGCGCATGGCGGCCTCGGTGATGGCGGCCACCTCGGCCTTGCGGCCCGCGGCGGCGGCCATTTCGTCGATGCACTCGATGTTGATCAGCGTCGAGTCCATGTCGAAGGCGATCAGCTTGAAGTCGCCCAGGCGCAGCGGTGGGTCCACGTCGCGCAGCACCAGGCCGGGGCTGAGCTCGCGGGCGGGGCCGGGGGTGTGGGATGGGCTCATTGACTATGAATTTGGAAGCGGCTCACGCAGTCCAGGCGGGCGCTGGCGGCGGTTTTTATGTTGATTCTACCGATCGGGGCCGCGCACGAAGTCGAACACCTGGCCGAGGGCGCGTGTTTCGGGCAGCACATAGACCACGCCGCGGCTGCGGCTGAACAGGGGGTCGATGGTGCGGTCGTAAAAGCGCTCGGGCACGTTGATGCAGCCAAACGAGATGCGCTTGTCGGCCGCGCCCGGGGTGCGCAGGCGCTCGGGGCGGTGCTCGCCCGGCACGTTGCGCACGCGGTGCATCGACAGGGCGGCGTCGTAGTCCAGCCAGACGATGTCTTCGCCCTGGGCGTTGCGGCCCGCCTCGGTGACGTAGCGGCCGGCGGCGGTGATCTTTTCGGACGGCTTGACGCGCGCGAGGGGCCGTGTGCCGATGTCGGGGGGCGCCACGTCGCCCGGGGCCTGGCCCACCAGCACCGGGCTGCGGCCCAGCGCGCGGCCCTGGCGGTCAAACACCCAAAGGGTGGCGCTGGGCTTGTCCACGACGGCAAAGGCGCGCCCGCCCGCGTCGTGGGCGCGCACCACCTGGTCGGCGAAGTGCTGGGCGCCGGCGTCGTCCAACGCGTCGGCGCGCGCGGCAGCCGCGCCCAGCGTGAGCAGGGTCACGGCGATGGCGGCGAATGGGCGCAGGAGCATCGGGGCGCAGTCAAAAATCATGCAGTGCGTTGACGGCCCGACGCGGGTGCTCATCCGAGCGCCTTCATGAATGCCGTGCAAAGCATCTCCATGCCGTGCGCATCGTCCTCGTCAAAGCGGGCCAGGCGATGGCTGTCCACGTCCCACACGCCCAGCAGGCTGCCGTCGGCCCGGACCAGCGGCACGACCACTTCGGACTGGGCGGCGCCGTCGCAATAAATGTGGTCGGGAAAGGCCGCCACGTCGGGCACCAGCTGCGTTTGCCGCGACAGCGCCGCCGCGCCGCACACGCCGCGCCCGCGCGCGATGCGCACGCAGGCCGGCTTGCCCTGGAAGGGGCCGACCACCAGGCCATCGCCTTCGGCAAAGTAAAAGCCGCACCAGCTGATGTCGGGCAGGGTGTTGAACACCAGCGCGCTGAAGTTGGCCGCGTTGGCGATCAGGTTGCGCTCGCCGTGCAGCAGGCCCTGCACCTGGCTGGCCAGTTCGCGATAGAGCGCGGGTTTGTCGGCGGCGGTGATGGCAGGGGCTTCGAACATGCCCCGCATTGTGCTACGCCGCGTTGCTGACGGCGCCGCGGATCGGCGAAACCGGCTGATGTTGTTCGCGCCGCAAAAAGCCGTCGAGCGGGCCCGCCTGGCGGCGTGCCAGCAGCGCATCGGGGTTGAACTCCACGCCAATGGGATTTTGCGCGAAGCCGGGCCCCGCCATGAAGGCGTTGGCCTTGTCGTTGCTGTCGAAGCACTCGACCTGGAACTCCATCTGATTGCCGTCGGGGTCGGCGTAGTACATCGACACGGTGATGCCGTGGTGAACGCACCAATAGGGGTGGATGGCCTTGGCCTTCAACTGTTCGTACTGATCGAGCAATCGGTCGAGCGATGCATAGGTGTAGGCCACGTGATCCACCCCGATGAGCCCCTGCTTGTCGGTCTCGGTGTGTTGCGGGTCGATAACACCCAGGTTCACGAAGGCGAATCGATGATGCTCGTCGTCATAGGTCAGGAAAGCCAGCGCCGGGTCCTGATGTTGCACATGGGCGCCGAAAACGGCCTGGTACCAGGCCAGCATTTCTTCGAAGCGGCGTGTGCGATAGACGACGTGCGCGAACTTGTGGGGACGGGTAGAGGTCATGGGACACCTGGGGACATGGGTGGGTGGCGCGGGGCCGTGCGTTGGAGCGAAATGCCAGTGTCGCCCCGCGCCGGATCGGGGCTGGCAGTGAGCGAGGGGCCGGAGGTCGGCGCCCTCAGTGGCGGGCAACCGGCGCCGGCGGCTGGTAGTCCGGAACGCGGTTTTGCACCGCAGGCTGCGCCATCAGGTAGCTGAACATGGCGTGCAGGTCGGCGTCGTTCAACTGGCCAAAGGCCGGCCAGGGCATGGGCGGCATCAGCGGACGGCCGCTGCCGGCGTGCTTGCCGGTGCGCATGGCCTGCACGAATTGCTCGGCCGTCCAGTCTTTCAAGCCGGTGGCGTCGGGCGTCAGGTTGGCGGCGTAGCTGACACCCCAGGGGCCCCAGAAGGCGGTGTTGGTGACCGCGCCGCCCCACATCCAGGGGCTGCCGGCGGGGAGGGTGGGCGGCTGTAGCAGCATGCCCTGCGGGTGGCCCGACAGGCCGCGTGACAGGTCGGGCTCGGGCCCCTTGGGCCCCATCTTGAGCGGCGTGTGGCAGTCGGCGCAGCCCATGCCGTGCACCAGATAGGCACCACGCGCCACCGTGGTGGCGTCGGCGGTTTGCGCTGACGCCGTGGCGCCGAGACCGAGGCCGAGGCCAAGCGCCAGCGCGGCGGCCAGCCGGGCAATGTGGCGGGATGGGGCGGGCGAGGGCATGCGGGTTCTCCTGAAGCGGATTCAACAATCTCCCTGGACAACGGCCGACAACAAGCGCAGCAGTGTGCGCCCAAGCCCTGACAAATTCAAGGGGTATTCAGGCGGGCGCCGCCTCGGCCGCGCGCACCGGCTGCCCCAGGCTGCGCAGCACGTCGCGCACCAGTTGCGCGCGCGCCATGGGATCGGGCAGGGCGCGCTCGATGCGCAGCTTGTCGTTGCCGGCCAGCTTGATGGCGCGGTTTTTCTGGATCAGATGGATGATGGCCATGGGGTCGATCGGCGGGTTGGGCTTGAAGTGGATGCTGATGGCGCCGGGCGCCGCGTCCACCTTGGTCACGCCGTAGGGCGTGCTGGCCACGCGCAGGCGGTGCACGTCGATCAGGGTTTGCGTTTGCGACGGCAGCTTGCCGAAGCGGTCGACGATTTCTTCCACCAAGGTGTCGATCTGATCGTTGGTGCGGGCTGTCGCCAGTTTTTTGTAGAAGGACAGGCGCAGGTGCACATCGCCGCAATAGTCATTGGGCAGCAGGGCGGGGGCGTGCAGGTTGATGTCGGTGGCGGCCTGCATGGGGGCCAGCAGGTCGGGTTCGCGCCCGGCCTTGAGCGAGCGCACGGCCTCGGTCAGCATCTCGTTGTAGAGCTGAAAGCCGATCTCCATCATGTTGCCGCTCTGGTTTTCGCCCAGCACCTCGCCGGCGCCGCGGATTTCCAGGTCGTGCATGGCCAGGTAAAAGCCCGAGCCCAGCTCTTCCATTTGCTGAATGGCTTCGAGGCGCTGGCCGGCCTGCTTGGTCAGGCTCTGCACGTCGGGCACCATCAGGTAGGCATAGGCCTGGTGATGGCTGCGGCCCACGCGCCCGCGCAGCTGGTGCAGCTGCGCCAGGCCGAACTTGTCGGCGCGCGCGATGACGATGGTGTTGGCGGTGGGCACGTCGATGCCGGTCTCGATGATGGTCGAGCACAGCAGCACGTTGAAGCGCTGCGCCACAAAGTCGCGCATCACGTGCTCCAGCTGCCGCTCGGGCATCTGGCCGTGGGCGATGGCGATGCGCGCCTCGGGCAGGATTTTTTGCAGCGCCTCGCGCCGGTTCTCGATGGTCTCGACCTCGTTGTGCAAAAAATAGACTTGTCCGCCGCGCTTCAATTCGCGCAGCACGGCCTCGCGGATGGTGCCCTGGCTCTCGCTGCGCACGAAGGTCTTGATCGCCAGGCGCCGCTGCGGTGCGGTGGCGATCACGGAGAGATCCCGCAGGCCTTCGAGGGCCATGCCCATGGTGCGCGGGATCGGGGTGGCCGTCAGCGTCAACACGTCCACCTCGGCGCGCAGGGCCTTCATCTGCTCCTTGTGGCGCACGCCGAAGCGGTGCTCCTCGTCGATGATGAGCAAGCCCAGGTTCTTGAACTTCGTCTTTTCACTCAGCAGCTTGTGCGTACCCACCACGATGTCCACGCTGCCATCCTGCAGGCCCTTGAGCGCCGCGGTGGTTTCCTTGCCCGAGGCGAAGCGGCTCATCTGCGCCACCTTGACGGGCCAGCGCGCAAAGCGGTCTTGCAGCGTCTGGTAGTGCTGCTCGGCCAGCAGCGTGGTGGGCGCCAGCAGGGCGACTTGCTTGCCGCCGGTCACGGCGACAAAGGCCGCGCGCAGGGCCACCTCGGTCTTGCCAAAGCCCACGTCGCCGCACACCAGGCGGTCCATGGGCTGGGGCGAGATCATGTCCTGGATCACGGCGTGAATCGCCGCGCTCTGGTCGGCGGTTTCTTCAAAGCCGAAGTCGGCGGCAAACTGCTCGTAGTCGTGCGGCGAGTAGCGAAAGGCGTGCCCCTCGCGCGCGGCGCGCCGGGCGTAGATGTTGAGCAGCTCGGCGGCGGCGTCGCGCACTTGGCTTGCCGCCTTGCGCTTGGCCTTTTCCCACTGGCCGCTGCCCAGCTTGTGCAGCGGCGCCTCGTCGGCCGACACGCCGGTGTAGCGGCCGATCAGGTGCAGCTGCGACACCGGCACGTAGAGCGCAGCGTGGCCCGCGTATTCGAGGTGCAAAAATTCTTGCGGCGCGGCGCTGTCGTCGGGGTTGGCGGTGCCCACGTCCAGGTTGACCAGGCCGCGGTAGCGCCCGATGCCGTGCTGGGCGTGCACGACGGGGTCGCCGACCTTCAGCTCCGACAGGTCCTTGATCAGCGCCTCGACGTCGCTTTCCTGCTCTTGCCGGCGCCGGCGGCGCGTGGTCGTGCCCGCGGCGAACAGCTCGGTCTCGGTGACGAAGTCGATGCCGCCTTCCAGCCACGCAAAGCCTTGCGCGAGCGCAGCGGTGGCGATGCCGGTTTTCTCGTCGCTGGCCTCGAACTCGGCCAGCGAATCGAACGCGGGCGGATTCAGGCCGCTGGCGCGCAGAAAGTCCAGCAGGCTTTCGCGGCGGCCGGCGCTTTCAGCCAGCACCAGCACGCGCTGCGCCGTGGCGCGGATGTGCGCTTGCAGGCGCGCCAGCGGGTCGTCGGCGCCGCGCTGCACGGTCAGATCGGTCAGCTTTTGCGCAAAGGCGCTTTCATTGACGTCGTCGATGCCGGGTCGCAGCGCCAGCTGCGCCAGCGGCTTGGCGGCAAGGTAGAAGTCCTCGGCCGACAGGAACAGCGACTCGGGCGGCAGCACCGGCCGCTCGGGGTCGCCCTGGGCCAGGCGGTGGCGCTCGCGCGTGTCCTGCGTGAACTGCTGAAAGCTCGCCTCCAGATCGCCGTGCAGCACCAGTGTGGCTTGCTCGCCCAGGTAGTCGAACACGCTGGCCGTGTGCTCGAAGAACAGCGGCAGGTAGTACTCGATGCCCGCCGAGGCCACGCCATTGCCCATGTCCTTGTAGAGGCGGCTGCGGGTGGGGTCGCCCTCCAGCAGCTCGCGCCAGCGGTGGCGAAAGCGCGCCTGCGCGGCTTCATCCATCGGAAACTCGCGCCCCGGCAGCAGGCGCACCGCCGGCACGGGGTACAGGCTGCGCTGGCTGTCGGGATCGAAGGCGCGGATCGAGTCGATCTCGTCGTCGAACAGGTCCACCCGAAAGGGTTGCGGCGAACCCATCGGAAACAGGTCGATCAGCCCGCCGCGCACCGCGTATTCGCCGGGGCTGACCACCTGCGTGACGTGCTGGTAGCCGGCCAGTGTGAGCTGGCTCTTGAGCGCCGCCTCGTCCAGTTTTTGCCCCTGCTTGAAGTCGAAGGTGTAGGCCGCCAGAAAGGAGGGCGGCGCCAGCCGGACCAGCGCCGTGGTGGCCGGCACCAGCACCACGTCGGCCTGGCGCTGGCGGATGGCCCACAGCGTGGCCAGGCGCTCGCTGATCAGGTCCTGGTGCGGCGAAAAGCTGTCGTAGGGCAGGGTCTCCCAGTCCGGAAACAGCGTGACGCGCAACTCGGGGGCGAAAAACGTCAATTCGTCCAGCAGGCGGCGCGCGTCGGCGGCGTCGGCGGTGACGATGGCCGTGAGATGACCGGCCGCGCGCTGCTGCCGCGCCAGTTGGGCCAGCCACAGTGCATCGCTGGAGCCGGGCGGGCGGGGCAGGGCGTGGCGCTTGCCGGGAATGAGCTTGGGCAGTTGCATCGAACGTGAAAAAAACAAAAACGACAAAACCCCCGGCCGGCTGGGACGGGGGTGATGGGCTTGATTTTAGTGATCCGCCCCGGCGCGTGCATCTTCAAGCCAAATCGGCCCCCAGCGCTTGATGGTCAAGCGCTGACAGCTATTAAATGAATAGTCATCCAGACGGCATGCGCTGCGCCCGGCGACGGGCCGCCCTATAGTCCCGGCTTCACCGTCCCGCCCGCAGGCCCACCATGACCGATGCATCCACCCCCATCGCCGCACGCTTTGGCAGCGGCCAGGCCGTGCGCCGTCTGGAGGACGACGCGCTGCTGCAAGGCCAGGGGCGCTACACCGACGACCTGGGCCAGCCGGGTGATGGCTGGGCCGTGTTCGTGCGCTCGCCCCATGCGCATGCGGCCATCGTCAGCGTCGATGCCGACGCGGCCCGCGCCCTGCCGGGCGTGCGTGGCGTGTTCAGCGGCGCCGATTTGCAGGCCGCCGGCGTGCCGCCCATGGCCACGGGCGCGCCCTTCAAGCGCGCCGACGGCAGCGACTGCGCCACGCCGGCGCGCCCCGTGCTGGCTGTCGATGCGGCGCGTTTCGTCGGCGAGGCCGTGGTGCTGGTGGTGGCCGACAGCTTGCAGCAGGCACGCGACGCCGCGGAGGCGGTGTGGGTGGACTACGCGGATGCACCGGCGGTCACGTCCCTGGCGGCAGCCTTGCGCGCCGAGGCCGTGGTCACGCCCGCTGCACCCGACAACATCGCCTGCGAGGCGCGCCACGGCGATTCCGCGGCGGCGCAGGCCGCCTTTGCGCAGGCGGCGCACGTGGTGAAGCTGGACTTGACACACCAGCGCGTGGCCGCGCTGACGCTGGAGCCGCGCAGCGTGCGCGCGGCGTGGGACGCCGGCAGCGGCCGGCTGGACATGCACCTGTCCTCGCAAATGCCCACGGGCGTGCGCGCGGCTGTGGCCGCCACGCTGGGCCTGGTGCCCGAGGCGGTGCGCGTGCGCGTGGGCGACGTGGGCGGCGGCTTCGGCATGAAGACCGGCGCCTACCCCGAAGACCTGGCCGTGGCCTGGGCCGCGCGCGCCACCGGGCGCCCCGTGCGCTGGGCCGGCGAGCGCAGCGAAGAATTTTTGAGCACCACGCACGGGCGCGACTTGCAGGCCCATCTTGAGTTGGCGCTGGCGGCTGACGGCCGCATCCTGGCGCTGCGCGCGCATTCGCAAGCCAACGTGGGTGCGTATGCACTACCCACCGGGGTGGTGATTCAACTCTTGATCGGCCCCTGGGTGCAGACCAGCGTCTATCACGTGCCGGTGATCGACTTTCACTTTCAGGCTGTGCTGACGCACCAGGCGCCCACCGGGGCGTATCGCGGCGCCGGCCGGCCCGAGGCCATCTTCAACATCGAACGGCTGATGGACGAAGCGGCGCGCCAGACCGGCATCGACCGTGTGGCCCTGCGCCGGCGCAACTTCATCCAGCCCGAGCAGATGCCCTACACCAACCCGATGGGCCAGACCTACGACGTGGGCCGCTTCGAGCACGTGCTGGACCAGGCCCTGCCGTTGGCCGACTGGGATGGTTTTTCGGCGCGTGCGGCCGAGGCGAAGGCGCGCGGGCTATGGCGCGGGCTGGGCATCGCCACCTTCCTTGAATGGACGGGCGGCAACGCGTTTGAAGAGCGCGTCACCGTGGAGGTCAAGGCCCCCACGCTCCGCGCTGACGCGTCTGCGCTGCCCCCCGAGGGGGCGCTCGCGGCTAGGGGCGGCCCGTCGCCGCTCGAGGCCGACGGTTTCATCGAGGTCTATTCCGCCGTCAACCAGATGGGCCAAGGCATTGCCACCTCGCTGGCGCAGCTGGTGGTCGATGCGTTCGACGTGCCGATCGAGCGCGTGCGCGTGGTGCTGGGCGACACCGACCGCGGCAACGGCTTTGGCAGCGCGGGCTCGCGCTCGCTGTTCACCGGCGGATCGGCCATGCATGCGGGGGCGCAGCGCACCGTTGAAGAGGCCAAGCAACTGGCCGCACGTGAGCTGGAAGCCGCGCCCGAGGACATCCGCTATGCCGCCGGCCGCTTTGCCGTGGCGGGCACCGACCACGCGATCGACCTGTTCGAGCTGGCCGGGCGCCAGCCGGGTGGCCATATCGAGGTGGACCACACGCACACCGTGGCCGGGCCGACCTGGCCCAACGGCGCGCACATCTGCGAGGTCGAGCTGGACCCGCAAACCGGCGTGGTGCAGCTGGTGGCCTACGCCAGCGTCAACGACGTGGGCCGCGTGGTCAACCCGCTGATCGTGCGTGGGCAGCTCGACGGCGGGGCGGTGCAGGGCATCGGCCAGGCGCTGCTGGAGCGCGTGGTGTACGACGAATCGTCCGGCCAGCTGCTCACCGGCAGCCTGATGGATTACGCGGCGCCGCACGCGGGCGACATCGCCGCGCACTTCAAGACCGAGATGGATCAATCGACGCCCTGCACCAACAACGCCATGGGCGTGAAGGGCGTGGGCGAGCTGGGCACCATCGGCGCCACGCCCTGCGTGGTCAACGCGGTGGCCGATGCGCTGGCACGCAACGGGCGCGCCGACCTCGCGCCGCGCCTGCAGATGCCGCTCAGCCCGGCACGGCTGTGGGCCTTGCTGAATCGGGCGTGAGTCGTGGTTTCAAGCAAAACAAGCCGCTGGCGCCCATCGGGCAAGCGCAAGCAGCTATCAATATAATAGTTCTCCATGCCCACTGACACGCCCCGCTGCTTCGCCCTGCTGCCCTGCGCCGGCAGCGGCGCGCGCGCCGGTGGGGTGGTGCCCAAGCAGTATCAGCCGGTGGCCGGCGTGCCGATGGTGCGCCACACGCTGGCGGCGTTTTTGGCGGTTGCGCGCATCGCCCGCGTGCTGGTGGTGGTGGCGCCCGGTGACGACACCCTGCAAGCGCCCGATGCGGCGTATTCGATCGCTGCGTGCGGTGGCGCCACGCGCGCCCAGAGCGTTTTCAACGGCCTGGCCGCGCTGCGCGATCAGGGCGCCGGCGCCGACGACTGGGTGCTGGTGCACGATGCCGCGCGCTGCCTCGTCACGCCGGCGCTGATCGACGCGCTGATCGACGCCTGCCTGCCCGACGCCGTCGGCGGCCTGCTGGCGCTGCCGCTGGCCGATACGCTCAAGAGTGCGACGGGCACTCGCGCGGTGGCGACGCTGGAGCGTGCCGACAAGTGGCTGGCGCAAACACCGCAGATGTTCCGCGTGGGCGCGCTGCACGCAGCGCTGGTGGCGCATGCCGCGCAAGGCTTTGCCGGCATCACCGACGAGGCCAGCGCCGTCGAAGCGGCGGGCCAGCGGCCGCTGCTGGTGCGCGGCAGCGCGCAGAACTTCAAGGTCACGTATCCGGAAGACTTTGCCTTGGCCGAAGCCGTCTTGAGGAGCCGCAGCGCATGAGCCCAAGCCCCGCACCGAAGGCACCGCCGTTTCGCATCGGCGAAGGCTGGGACGTGCACGCCCTGGTGCCCGGCCGCCCGCTGGTGATCGGCGGCGTGCCCATCGTCCACACGCACGGCCTGCTGGGGCATTCGGACGCCGACGTGCTGCTGCACGCCATCACCGACGCGCTGCTGGGCGCGGCCGGCCTGGGCGACATCGGCACGCACTTTCCGGACAGCGACGCTGCCTTCAAGGGTGCCGACTCGGCCGCGCTGCTGGCCGAGGCATTGGCCCGCGTGCAGGCCAGCGGCTGGCGCGTGGGCAATGTGGACGCCACGGTGGTGGCGCAGGCGCCGCGCCTGGCGCCGCACCGCGCGGCGATGGTGGCGCGCATCGCCGCGCTGCTCGGCATCGAGCCGGGCCAGGTCAACGTCAAGGCCAAGACGGCCGAGCGCCTGGGGCCGGTGGGGCAGGGCGCGGCGATCGAGGCGCGTGCCGTGGTACTCCTGGTCCGATAGCTGGCGGCCCGCATGCGGCGGGCGCGCGGGGCCTGTGCGGCCATTTCACCCCTCGGCACGACGCAGCCAGGGATGCCGGTCTGCCTAGACGCCGCTGGACGGAACGGAGCCGGGTGACGTGCTCTCGCCGCCCTCGGCGCGCCGCAGGTGGATCAGCACCATCAGCCCGCCGCTGGGGTTGTTGGCCAACTGCATGCTGCCGCCCATGTTCTCGATCATCTTGGCGACGATGGACAGGCCCAGCCCGGCGCCGGTGGCCGAGGTGCGTGCCGTGTCGCCGCGGAAAAACGGGCGCGTGAGCAGCGGCAACTGCTCGGGCGGCACGCCGGGGCCCTGGTCGCGCACGCGCAGCATGACCCAGCCGTCGTGCGCGGTGGCGGCGATGCGCACGCGCGTGATGCCGTCCTCGGGCGAGCGGCCGTAGCGGCGGGCGTTTTCGAGCAGGTTGGAGAGCACGCGCGAGAGCTCGATCTCGTCGCCGATCACGCGATAGCGGGGGTTGATGTTGACCTCCACACGCATGTCCTCGTGCACGGCGAAGGGCTGCACCCAGGCTTGCACCAGCTCGGCCAGCGGCAGCTTCTCCAGCGCGGCGGTGTCGGGCCGGGCGTAGTCCAGGAACTTGCCGATGATGGCGTCCACCTGCGTGATGTCGGCGGCCATGTGCTCGCGCGCCTCGGCGTCGGGCACGCTCATCTCGGTCTCCAGCCGCAGGCGCGCCAACGGGGTGCGCAAGTCGTGCGAGATGCCGGCCAGCATCTCGGCGCGGTCCTGCTCGATCTGCGAGAGCTGGTCGGCCATGCGGTTGAAGCCGATGTTGACCTCGCGCACTTCGGTGGACAGCGCGTTCTCGTCCAGCCGGGATTGTTGGTAGTTGCCTTCGCGCACATGGGCGGCGGCGATCGACAACTGCTTGAGCGGCCGATTGATCAGGCGCGCCAGCACCGCCGCCCCGATCACCGACAGCGCCCCCAGCGTGGCCAGCCACAGCACCCAGGTGGGCCCGCCCAGCAAGGCGCCCACGCGCGATCGGTCCATCAGCAGCCAGTACGAGTCGCCCTCGATCGAAAAGCCCACCCACAGGCCGGTCTCGCCGTTGACGCTGCCGGCCACGACGGTGCCCGCGCCCAGTCGCGCCACCAGCTCGCGGCTGATGTGGCGCTCCAGCTCGTTTTGCGCGAAGGCGGTAAATTTGTCGCCCGGCTCGCGCGGCAGGATGCGCACCTTTTCCTGGTCGGCCATGGTCTTGATCAGCGACACGCGGGCGATCGCATCCGAGTGGATCAGCGCCGCGCGCGAGAGGTTGACCAGCGAGGCGATCTGCCGTGCGTTGGCGATCACGCGGGGCTCGTACTCCAGCGTGCGAAACAGCTGGTACCAGCCGAAGGTGCTGCTGACCAACAGCACGCTGAGCAGCAGGAAGGTGCGCCAAAACAGGCTGATGCTCACGCGCGGCGCGCTGGGCCCGCCCTCCAGCGGCGCGTTCAGGGAGTCGGTGGCGTCGAGCAGGACCGGCCGACTGGCGTCCAGGCTCGGCTCGTCCGGCACGGCCGTGGTCATGGCGCGCTCAAGATGTCGAAGACGGCGGCGATCAGGCGTTGCCGTCGGGCACGAACACGTAGCCCACGCCCCACACGGTCTGGATGTAGCGCGGGCTGGCCGGGTCCTGCTCGATCAGCTTGCGCAGGCGCGAGACCTGCACGTCCAGGCTGCGGTCGAAGGGCTCGAACTCGCG
>JAFEEB010000051.1:0-29538 GCA_018241325.1 Pseudomonadota bacterium
GAAGGCCGCCGCCGTCAAGCGCCACTACAAGCGCGTGCGCAGCATGCAGCTGCCCAAGAAGCTGTACTGATCGCAGCCGGCGCGCTGGTTGCGCCATGCAGGGGCTCGCCAGGGACGCTTGGCGGGCCTTTTTCGTTTCTGCAAGGAGTTTTCATCATGAGCCTGAAAGACCAGATCACCGAAGACATGAAAGCCGCCATGCGCGCGCGCGACACCGAGCGCCTGGGCACCATCCGCCTGCTGCAGGCGGCGATGAAGCAAAAAGAAGTGGACGAACGCGTCACGCTGGATGACGCCGCCGTGATCGCCATCGTGGACAAGCTGATCAAGCAGCGCAAGGACAGCGTGGCCGCTTTCACCCAGGCCGCCCGGCAAGACCTGGCCGACAAGGAAAGCACCGAGATCACGGTGTTGCAAGCCTACCTGCCAGCGCGCCTGTCCGAAGCCGAGATCAACGCCGCCGTGGCCGCCATCGTGGCCGAGCTGGGCGCGGCCGGCCCGGGCGACATGGGCAAGGTGATGGGCGCCGTCAAGACCCGCCTGGCCGGCAAGGCCGACATGGGCCTGGTCAGCGCCGCCGTCAAGGCCGCGCTGGCACGATAGGCACGGGCGCGGAAGCGGGCGGCCGGCGCGCTTGCTTGCATTTCGTAGCACACCGCGGCGCAACTTTGCCCGCTCCAAGGCCCGTGCAGGCAAACCAAAGCCGGTGTTGAAACGTTGAGTCAGCAGCTGCGGGGTCCAAACCCTTTCCCCGCAACCCGCTTGCCATGACGCTGACTTCCATCCTGTCGCGCGGCCTTGCGCTGGCCTTGCTCCTGGGCGCTGGCGCCATGGCCCATGCCCAGACCGATCCCCCCGCGCGGGTGGCCTACATCAGCGCGCTCGAAGGCGCCGTGCGCGTGCAAGACGCCGGCCACTGGGCACCCGCCGCGCTCAATTGGCCCGTCACCACGGGCACACGCTTGCAGCTGGACGCGGGCGCCCGCCTGGAGCTGGACGGCGGCTGGCTGAGCCTGCGCGTGCAGGGCCCGGCCGCGCTGGAGGCCACGGCGCTGGACGACAGCCACACGCAATGGGCCCTCACGCAGGGCAGCGCCTCCTTGCGGGTGCGCGACGTGCCGGCCGACCAGCGGGTCGAGCTGGACACCCCGCAGCTGGCCCTGGTGGCCACGCAGCCCGGAGCGTTTCGCGTGGACACGGACGCGAGCAGCGACAGCACGCGCGTCACCGTGCGCGCCGGGGCCGTGACGGTGTACGGCGCTGCCGGCCAAGCCATGGCGGTCAACTCGGGCCAGCAAATCGTCTTCGCCGCGCGCGACCTGAGCGTGCTGGCCAGCACCGCCGCGCCGCCGCGCGACGCCTTCGACCAGTGGGTGGCCGCACGCGACGGTTTGCTGCAGCAGTCCGCGTCGGCCGCCTACCTGCCGCCGGACATGCCCGGCTACCAGGCGCTGGACCGCTACGGCCAATGGGCGCAGGACGCCACCTACGGCCCAGTCTGGTACCCCGCGGTGACGGCGCTGGACTGGGCGCCCTACCGCGATGGCCGCTGGGCCTGGGTGGCGCCTTGGGGCTGGACCTGGATCGACGCCGCGCCCTGGGGTTTTGCGCCCTTCCACTACGGCCGCTGGGCGCAAATCGGCCCGCGCTGGGCCTGGGTGCCCGGGCCGCGCGTGCGCCGCCCGGTCTATGCGCCGGCGCTGGTCCAGTTTGTCGGCGGGGGGCCGGGCTGGAGCCTGACGGCCGGCGCCGGCGGGCCCGGCGCGGCGTGGTTTCCGCTGGCTCCGTGGGAGCACTGGCAACCGCCCTACCCGAGCAGCCCGCGCTATCGCGAGCGCATCAACGACTGGGCCCGCTGGCGCGCGCCGCCGCACCCGCCGGGCGAGGGCTATTTCTTCCAGCACCGCCCCGGCGCCGTCAGCGTGGCCCCGCAGGGCCCGCTGGGGTTTGTGCCGGGCGCGCACGGCCGCCCGCCCCGCTATGCCGACGGCAACCACCTGCCGCCCGGCTGGATGCAAGGCGCGCGCCCGATCGCGCCGCCGCCACGTCCGGGCTTTGCACCGCCCGGCGCGCGGCCACCCCAGGGCTTGCCGCCGCCGGCCGTCGGCCTCGCGCCCCCGCGCCCCATGCTCCCGCCAAGCCCCCGACCGAAGCCACCGGCCGAATGGCACAACCCGCCGCAGCCCATGGCGCCCGGCGTGCGCCCCGACTTCAGACCCCCTGCGGCGATGCCGCGCGCGCCGCTGCCCCCGCAGCGCAACCCCGAAGCCTGGCGCGGCCCGGACCGCCAGCCGCCGCACGAGCGCACCCCGCCCTGGAACGCAGCGCCGCAGCCCCCGGTCAACCCGGCGCCGCGCCCCGAAGCGCACAACCGTCCGCCGCCGCGTCCGCAGTTTCAGGAGCCGCCCCGTCCGCAGTTTCAGGCGCCCGCGCAGCACCCGCAGTTTCAGGGGCCGGCGCAGCGCCCCGAGCGAATGGCGCCGCCGCCCGCGCGTGAATACACGCGCCCCCAGCCCTTCATGCCACCCCAGGGCCGCGCGCCCGCGCATGTCGAGCGCGAGCCCCATCGCGGGCCGCCGCCACAACGCCGCGGCCATGATGCCGACGGCCGGCCCTGAGGCTCAGCTCCCGGCGACGGTCATCCGGTTGACCAGCACCGAGCCGATGGTCTTGGCGCCATAGTTGTAGGTATCGGCGCCCACCGCCTCGATGCCCTGGAACATCTCGCGCAGATTGCCGGCGATGGTGATCTCCTGCACCGGGTAGGCGATGCGCCCCTTCTCGACCCAAAAGCCGCTCGCCCCGCGCGAATAGTCGCCGGTGACGTAGTTCACGCCCTGCCCCATCAACTCGGTGACGAACAGGCCCGTGCCCAGCTTGCGCAGCATGGCATCCAGGTCGTCGCCCGCGTCGGTCTGGCGCGAGCGCAGGGTGAGGTTGTGCGAGCCGCCGGCGTTGCCCGTCGTCTTCATGCCCAGCTTGCGCGCCGAATAGGTGCCCAAAAAATAGCCCTGCACGCGCCCGGCATCGACCAGCTTGCGCGCCTGCACGCGCACGCCCTCGTCGTCAAAGGGTGAAGAGCCCTTGCCGCCGCGCACGAAGGGGTCTTCGTCGATGTCGATGTGCTTGGGAAACACCGGCTTGCCCAGCGAGTCCAGCAAAAACGTGGTGCGCCGGTACAGCGCGCCGCCGCTCACGCCCTGCACGAAGTGGCCCAGCAGGCCCGCGGCCAGGGGCGACTCGAACAGCACCGGGCACTGGCGCGTGGACAGCCGCCGATGCCCCAGCCGGCTGAGCGCCCGCTCGGCGGCGTAGCGGCCCACCGCCTCGGGCGCGGCCAGCTCGCGCGCGTCGCGCATCGAGCTGTACCAGTAGTCGCGCTGCATGTCGGCGCCCTTGCCCGGCAGGCTGGCAATGGGCGCCACCGACAGGCTGTGGCGCGAGCTGGCGTAGCCGCCGCGAAAGCCGTGCGTGTGGGCCGAGAAAAAGTGGCTTTGCTGCGCCGACACGCCCGCGCCTTCGCTGTTGGTGATGCGTCGGCTCACCCCCAGTGCCGCGCGCTCGCAGCGCAGGGCCAGCGCGGCGGCCTCTTCGCTGCTGATGGGCCAGGGGTGAAACAAATCGAGCTCGCGCGCCTCGCTGGCCACGTCCTGCACGTCGGGCAGGCCGGCCGCGGGGTCTTCGGCGGTGAAGCGCGCGATGTCATAGGCCGCCTGCACCGTGCTCTGAATGGCGGCGGCCGAAAAATCGGACGTGCTGGCGTTGCCGCGCCGCTGGCCCACGTACACCGTCACGCCCAGCGACTTGTCGCGGCTTTGCTCCACCGTCTCCAGCGCGCCGTTGCGCACGCCCACCGACAGGCCGCAGCCCTCGGAAGCCTCGGCCCCTGCATCGGTGGCGCCCAGCGTGCGGGCGTGGGCGATGGCGGTATCGACCAGCCCTTCGAAAAAATCGCGCGAATAAGAAAAGCCCGCCTGGGGCCTGGAAGTGTCTTGCATGGTGATGGCTATGATACCGAGCGACATTTCCCCGATTGACTCATGGCTCGAAAATTCACCAAAGGCTACTTCGTGCGCGGCCAGTTCGTTGCCGAGGGCAGCGAACTGGACGAGCAACTCAAGCGCGAGTTGCATGGCGAGGGCCCCAGCAAGACCGACCTGAAGGCCCAAAGCGCCGAGCTGCAAGAGCTGGGCCAGCAACTGCTGGGCCTGCGCGCCGACCTGCGCGAGCCGCTCGATCTGCCCACCCGCCTGCTGGACGCGCTGGCCGAGCTGGCGCGCATCAAGGACTTCGAAGGCCGCCGCCGGCAAGCCCAGTATGTCGGCAAGCTGATGCGCCAGCTGGACGAAGCGCAGATCGCCGCCATCCGCACGGCGATCGACGCCCAGCGCCAGGGCCCCGCCGCCGAGGCACTGCGCCTGCACACCAGCGAAACCTGGCGTGAGCGGCTGATTGCCGATGACGCGGCGCTGACCGACTGGGCCCAGCAATTTCCCGCCACCGACCTGCAGCAGCTGCGCGCCCTGGTGCGCCAGGCGCGCAAGGACGCCCCCGCGGCCGAGCCCGCCGGCCAGGCGCCGCGCCACGCCAAGGCCTATCGCGAACTCTTCCAGTGGATTCGCGCCGCCCTGGACGCGCAGGACATCGACGCCGAGCCGGCCAATTGACGACTGCAAACTGCATGCTGCCCGCTGACTTCGACCCCATCACCATCGGCATCGTCTCCATCAGCGACCGCGCGTCCTCCGGCGTGTACGAAGACCAGGGCCTGCCCGCGCTGCAAGACTGGCTTGGGCGGGCGCTGAAAAACCCCATCCACTTCGAGCCGCGCCTGATCCCCGACGAGCAGGCGCACATCAGCCGCACCCTGATCGAGCTGGTCGATGCCGGCTGCGCGCTGGTGCTGACCACCGGCGGCACCGGCCCCGCGCCGCGCGACCTCACGCCCGAGGCCACCCTGGCCGTGGCCGACAAGGTCATGCCCGGCTTTGGCGAGCAGATGCGCCAGATCAGCCTGGCCTTCGTGCCCACCGCCATCCTGAGCCGCCAGGTGGCGGTGATTCGCGGGCGCAGCCTCATCATCAACCTGCCCGGCCAGCCCAAGGCCATTGCCGAAACGCTGGAAGGCCTGAGAGATGCCGACGGCAAGCAGCGCGTGCACGGCATCTTCGCCGCCGTGCCCTACTGCATCGATCTGATTGGCGGCCCGTATCTGGAAACCCACGAGGCCGTGTGCAAGGCGTTTCGGCCCAAGAGCGCACAGCGGCCAGCACCACCACGGCCGCCCCACCCTTAGCAAATTCACACCGCCTCCGTGCCTGTCGCCGGAAGTGCGTGCCATTGAAAGAGTATTGAATGCCAGTCTACCGATGCAACGGATGCGGGTATGTGTCCGAAGTGCCAACGATCCCGTCCGACCACAAACAAGCCTGTGGGCGCTGCGGTCACCCCAGCACGGTCTACAGCACCGTGTTTTTTGTCGAGAAACTGGTCGAGCGTTACGCGGCAGCCCTGCGCGAACTCAAAGCACTTCGCGCAGCAGAAGATGATGTGGCCGAGGGACAAAGCCCGAGCGATTCCGAATCCGTCACCACGGTGGAATCGGCCAGTACGGGTAATTTCTCAACAGCCGAACAGCACAAGCCCCTTGGGGACTGGTTTGCCGCTCGCAAGATCGGCATTGAGTTCGACCATCAACTCGTGGACACCGCGGGATACTTCGACGACGCTGCTCGTATGCTGGGCGACCAACTTGGGCTGTTCGGTGAGTTGATTGATCGTGTCTCGTACGCTTACCGCAAAGGACATTCCAGCATTTATCTCGAACTGGGCCGTTTGTCCCAGAAAGATGCCAAAGCGATCACGCAACTGTGTCGCGAACTCTATGGTCACACTTTTTTTTCGCGCTACTACTATCAAAAGCCGGAAAAGATCGTCCGTCTGACCTTGCAAACGGCCCCTGCGGTACGCAAGTTCTTTGAAGGCGCGTGGCTGGAATGGTACGTGCTGCTGCAAGCGCTGGATGCACTTGAAGCGGCGAGACTTGGCCAGTTCGCGTGCGCGCGCGGTGCCAAGGTGAAATTCCCCAATGAAGACGTCCACGAGTTGGACGTCGTGGTGATGCCCTTTGGCCAGGACCCCATCTGTATCGAGTGCAAGAGCGGTGAATTTCGACGCGACATCGAGAAATACCTGCGTCTGCGCAAACGCATCGGCGTCGATCGCCACCACTTCATCATCTGCGCAGCCGACTTGAGTGACGAGCAGGCCTCGAGTCTTTCGGCGATGTACGAGTTGACGTTCGTGAACCTGC
The DNA here is from genome assembly GCA_018241325.1 of Pseudomonadota bacterium. Taxonomy (GTDB): domain Bacteria; phylum Pseudomonadota; class Gammaproteobacteria; order Burkholderiales; family Burkholderiaceae_C; genus Ottowia. The sequence goes on from JAFEEB010000051.1 coordinate 6,314, forward strand.
ACTTACTGCCCATGCACCTCAAAAAGATGCTCTGACCCATCACCTTGGCCGGCAGCCGGGCGGCGATCTCCGGTAACACCCACAGCAGCACGATCGCCGGCACCGTGCACATTCAGGGTGGGCACGGCGTGCGCAAACGCCAGGGCAAATCACCCGGCGGATGGATACAGGAAGTCCATCGCCGGGCCGACCCGCGATGCCGGGCCGCCCGTTCGCTTTCGGCGCGGTGCGTTCTCCTGTGGCATAAAGCACACAGCCCATTCGTCACCAGACGTTTGCGTCCCGGCCCGTCGACGGCGCGCGCAGGGCGTCGCAGGCCCGGTGCACCGCCGTCTTCAAGCGCGCATCGGCGCGATTTCGGTTGCAAATCACAGGGACTTGTCACACGCCATCGACCGGCGCCGGCCAGCATCACGGCATTCAGAGGAATCCATCCATGACCACAAGCAAAGCTGCCTTCTCCATTCACCCGCGCCGCCTGGTGCTCGTCGCCGCCGTGGTGGCCGCGCTGGCCAGCGCCGGCTGCGCCAGCCGACCGACCAATGCGCAGATCGGCACCGGCGTGGGCGCCGTGGCCGGTGGCGCGGTGGGGCATGTGCTGTTCGGTGGCCCGGTGGGCACCATTGGCGGCGCCGCCGCCGGTGCGTTGATCGGCAACGAGGTGGGCAAGAACCAGGGCCGGCGCTGAGCGCCGCAGGCCACGGCCCTATTTGCCCACCAGCTGATTGAGCTTGTCGGCGGCGAAGTGCTCGCCCTTGGCGGCGTCCTCGGGCACGCAGCCGGGGTCGATGCGGCAAGCCAGCTTTTCAACCGCCTGCCACAGCTGGGCGATCTGGTGCTCGTGCCCGGCGGTGCCGTCGATCAGGCCGCGCAGCGCCTGGCTGACCGGGTCGTCGTTCTCGGTCACGCCATAGGCTGAAAAACCCAAGCGCGCCGCGGCCGCCTCGCGCTGGGCGGCGTCGTCGGCCAGGATGATGCGCGCCGGGTTGCCCACCGCCGTGGCGCCGGCCGGCACCGGCTTGGTGACCACGGCCGACGAGCCGATCTTGGCGCCATCACCCACCGTGAAGCCGCCCAGCACCTGGCTGGAAGCGCCCACGACCACGCCCTTGCCCAGGGTGGGATGGCGCTTGCTGCCCTTGATGAGCGCGGTGCCGCCCAGGGTGACGCCCTGGTAGATGGTGCAGTCGTCGCCGATCTCGGCGGTTTCGCCAATCACCACGCCCATGCCGTGGTCGATGAACACGCGCTCGCCGATGGTGGCGCCGGGGTGGATCTCGATGCCGGTCAGAAACCGGCCCCAGTGCGAGATCCAGCGCGCCAGCCAGTGCCAGCGGCGCACCCACAGCGCGTGCGCCAGGCGGTGCAGCACCAGGGCGTGAAAGCCGGGGTAGGAAAACACCACGTCCCACACGCTGCGCGCGGCGGGGTCGCGCTCGAGAATGGCCTGGGCGTAAGAGCGGATGCGGGCAAACATGGTGGGCGCAAAGTCTAGTGTTTTTTTGCGCCCGCCGCGTCCTGCATGGCGCGCGCCATGCCGCGCAGGATGTGAATTTCCTCCAGGCTGGGCTGCGCGCGGTTGAAGATCTGCTGCAGGCGCGGCATCAGCTTTCTGGGCGCCGCGGGGTCGAGAAAACCCACCGCCGCCAGCGCCTGTTGCCAGTGCGCCAGCATGGCGGCCAGTTGCGCCGCGTCGGCGGGCGCATGCTCGGGCACGCCGGCGGGCAGCTGCACACCCCAGCCGCCGCCGTGCGCATTGAGCGCCTGGCGCCAGTCGTAGGCGATCAACTGCACGGCGGCTGCGATGTTGAGCGAACCGTAGGCCGGGTTGGTGGGAATGCTCAGCGCCACGTGGCAGCGGTACACGTCCTCGTTGGCCATGCCGTAGCGTTCGCTGCCGAACAGCAGCGCCACGCCTGGCCCACCTCGCGCCTGATGGGACGGATCATCGTCATGCCTCGGATCAAGCGCCGAGCCCTCACCCCAGCCCTCTCCCAGAGGGCGAGGGGGTAAATCCAGCATGGCCGATCGCCCTCGCCCCTCTGGGGAGAGGGAGGGGCGAGGGGCCGCAGCAGCGCCCCACACATCAACCATCAAATCATCCCGCAGCGCACGCCCATCAAGCGCAGGCAGCTCTCGATTCAATAGCAAGTCAAAGTGCGCCCGCGGGCGGCGCGTGGGCGGGCCGAAGTCGCGCGGCGTCATCACGGTAGCGCACAGGTGGGTCATGCCCGCCAGCGCCTCGTCCAGCGTGGCCACGCTGCGGGCGCGGGCCAGCACGTCGGCGGCGCCGCTGGCGCGCTCGCGCGCCTCGGCACGCGTGAGCACGTCGGGCCAGCGCGGGCGCACCAGCACCAGGTCGTCGAAGCCCATCACCTTCATGGCGCGCGCCACGGCGCCCACGTTGCCGGCGTGGCTGGTTTCGATCAGGACAAAGCGGGTGCGCGGCGCAGGCATGCATGCATTGTCGCCGCGCCGCTAACATCAGCGCTTTCGTTCATCGCACCACCGGTCCCATCATGAGCACTCCCACCCTCGCCAACGTCACCCTCGACCCCAAAGCCAACGTGTACTTCGGCGGCAAGTGCGTCTCGCACAGCTTCACGCTGGCCGACGGCACCCGCAAGAGCGTCGGCGTGGTGCTGTCCGCGCAACTCACCTTCAGCACCGGCGCCGCCGAGGTGATGGAATGCGTGGCCGGCGACTGCGAATACAAGCTGGCCGGCAGCGACAGCTGGCAGAAGTCCGGCCCCGGCGAGCGCTTTGCCGTCCCGGCCCACTCGTCCTTCGACATCCGCGTGGCCGACGCCTACCACTACATCTGCCACTACGCCTGACTGCCTTCCCCATGCCCACCACCCCCGCCGACCCCAGCCTGATCGACTCGCCCACCGCCGCCTGGCGCCTGCTGACCACGCTGGGCCTGGTCACGCTGGGCAACAGCGGCATGTACGTGGTGTCGGTGGTGCTGCCCGCCGTGCAGACCGAGTTCGGCATCAGCCGCGCCGCGGCATCCATGCCCTACACGTTGATGATGGTGGGGCTGGGCCTGGGCGGCATCTTTGCCGGGCGGCTGGCTGATCGCCACGGCATTGCGCGCGTGCTGGTGATGGGCGCCATCGCGGTGCTGGCGGGCTATCTGTGGGCCGCCACGGCGGGCTCCATCACATCGTTTGCGCTGGCCAATGCGCTGCTGGGATTTTTGGGCGGCTCGGCCACCTTTGCGCCGCTGATGGCCGACACCACGCTGTGGTGGAACAAGCGGCGCGGCATTGCCGTGGCCATTTGCGCCAGCGGCAACTACATTGCCGGCGCGCTGTGGCCGCCGCTGGCGCAATGGGGCATCGAGCACCACGGCTGGCGCCCCACCTACCTGGCACTGGGCCTGATCTGCGGCGTGGGCATGGCGCTGCTGGCGCTGCGCATGCGCCAGCGCCCGCCGGCGGTGCAGCCCGCCGCGCCCAGCGCCACCGGTCACGCCGTGGCGGGCGAGCGCCCCTTCGGCCTGCGGCCCGCGCACGCCCAATGGCTGCTGTGCGTGGCTGGCGTGGCCTGCTGCGTGGCCATGGCCATGCCGCAGGTGCACATCGTCGCCTATTGCACCGACCTGGGCTACGGCGCCGCGCGCGGCGCGCAAATGCTGTCGCTGATGCTGGCCAGCGGCATCGCCAGCCGCCTGGTGTCGGGCTGGATCTGCGACCACATCGGCGGCATTCGCACGCTGTTGCTGGGCTCGGTGCTGCAGGGGCTGGCGCTGCTGATGTTCTTGCCGTTTGACGGCATGGCCTCGCTGTACGTGGTGTCAGCGCTGTTTGGGCTGTTCCAGGGCGGCATCGTGCCGGCCTACGCCATCATCGTGCGCGAGCACTTCGCCCCGCGCGAAGTCGGCGCGCGCGTGGGCGCCGTCATCATGGCCACCATGCTGGGCATGGCCCTGGGCGGCTGGATGAGCGGCTGGATCTTCGACGTCACCGGCAGTTATCGCGCCGCCTTCTTGAACGGTATTGGCTGGAATTTGCTGAACTTGAGCATTGCCGGCTTTCTGTTCTGGCGCATGCGCCGGCTGCACCATGGCACCCCGACGAGCACCGCCCCCGCATGACCGATTCCAACACCCCCCTGCTGCCGCTGGCCGGCGTGCGCGTGGTCGAGTTCTGCTCGACCGCCTCGGGCCCGTTCTCCACCATGCTGCTCGCCGACATGGGTGCCGAGGTGGTCAAGATCGAGCCGCCCGCCGGCGACGGCCTGCGCCACTGGCCGCCGCTGAACGATGGCTACAGTGAGAACTTCGCCTCGCTCAACCGCAACAAGCGCTCGGCGGTGCTCAACCTGAAGGACACGGCCGACGCCGCGCTGGCACGCCAGCTCATCCTCGGAGCGGACGTGGTGGTCGAGAACAACCGCCCCGGGGTGATGGACCGGCTCGGCCTGGGCTGGGACGCCATGTCGGCCGAGAAGCCCCAGTTGCTGTACTGCTCGATCTCGGCCTACGGGCAAACGGGCCCGCGCTCGACCGAAGGCGGTTTCGATCTGACGATTCAGGCCGCATCGGGCGTGATGAGCGTGACGGGCGAGCCGGGCGGCGCGCCCGTCAAGTGCGGCGTGCCGCTGGTGGATTTTGCCTCGGGCCTGTACGCCGCCTTCACGATCGCCGCCATGCTGGTGCAGGTGCGCGCAGGCGGGCGCGGCGCCCACATCGACATCCCGATGTTCGGCTGCACGCTGGGCATTGCGGCATTGCAGACCAGCGAGTATTTCGGCACCGGCAAGAGCCCCATCAAGCGGGGCTCGGCGCACCCGCGCAACGCGCCCTACCAGGCTTTTCAGGCGCAAGATGGCTACTTCGCCATTGCCGCCGGCAACCACAAGCTGTGGCTGAGCGTGCTGGACGTGGTGGGCCTGCCCAAGCTGGCCGAAGACGCGCGGTTTTTGACCCCCACGGACCGCGCGCAGCACCAAGACGCGCTCAGGGAGCTGCTGGAGGCCGTGTTCCACCGTCAACCCGTGGCCCACTGGATCGATGCCTTCAACGCCGCCGGCGTGCCGCACGCCCGCATCAACGACTACGCTGCGGCGCTGGCCGACCCGCAAGCCGCCCACATGGGCTGGGTGCAGCCGCTCACCTTGCCCAATGGCCAGCAAACCCACACCTTTGCCTCGCCCGTGCGCCTGAACGGCCAGGGCTTTCCCATTCGCCGCCCGCCACCCGCGCTGGGCGAGCACACCGCCGAAATTCGAGCCGAGCAAGCCGCCAAACAGGAGCGCCCATGAACCCCGAAAGCCGCCTGCTCGCGTTCGTGGCTGCCATGACTCGGCTGGCCCAGGCCCATGCCGGCGACGAAGATCGCCTGGTCGACGGCGCCACGCCCCTGATGAAAGAGCTGCTCGCGCACGACGACTGGCTCCCCACCGCCATGGCGGCCGCGCACCCGCAGCACTACCAGCAACACCTGCTGTACGGCGATCCGCTGGATCGCTTCTCGCTCGTCAGCTTCGTCTGGGGGCCGGGCCAGAAAACGCCGGTGCACGACCACACGGTGTGGGGCATCATCGGCATGCTGCGCGGCAGCGAGTGCGCTCAGCGCTATGAGCGTGGCACCGACGGACGACTGACACCGGACGGCTCCGAGCTCACGCTGCGGCCCGGCGAGCTGGACATCGTCTCGCCCACGCGCGGCGACATCCACGTGGTGCGCAATGCGTTGGCCGATCAGGTTTCCATCAGCATCCATCTCTATGGCGGCAACATCGGCCGCGTGGCACGCCATGTCTTCGTGCCCGACAGCGGCGAAGTCAAAAATTTCGTCTCGGGTTACTCCAACGCCCTTGCGCCCAATCTGTGGGCCAGGTCGTCGGCATGAGCGGCGCCGACCTGATCAGCCGGTGCGACGCCGGCGTGCTGCACCTGGAGCTGAACCGGCCCGACCGGGGCAATGCGCTGTCGGCTGCGTTGGTGAGAGCGCTCACCGAGGCGGTTGAAATGGCCGTTCAGGATGCATCCCTGCGCCTTCTGGTGCTGTCGGGCGCCGGCCGCCATTTCTGCACCGGCTTCGACCTCTCCGACCTGGATGGCGAAACCGACGACAGCCTGCTGGCACGCTTCACCCGTGTGGAGCTGCTGCTGCAGGCCGTGCACACCGCACCCTTTGCCACGCTGGCGCTGGCCCACGGACGCACCATGGGCGCGGGGGCGGATCTGTTTGCCGCCTGCAGCGAACGCTGGATCGTGGACGACGCCCAGTTCGCCTTTCCGGGCGCCAGCTTCGGGCTGGTGCTGGGCACCGCGCGCTTGGCCAACCTGGTGGGCGCCCCGCAAGCGGCCGAATGGGTTGAAGGCGGGCGCAGCTTCGACGCCGACGCAGCCTGCAGCAGCGGCCTGGCCACGCGTCGCATCGAGGCATCCCGCGTCGAAGTCGAGCGCCAGGCCCTGCGCGCACGCGTCAGCCGGCTCGACGCCGCGACCCAGCGCGACATCCGTGCCGCCATCTCGGCCGGCCGCCACCCGCGCGGGCCGGCGGGCGACAGCGATGACCTGGCGCGCCTGGTGCAATCGGCCGCCCGCCCCGGCCTGCGCCAGCGCATGACCGCTTACCGCGACGCGCAGCGCCGCTGATTCAGCGCCATGCCACCCCCCGCCACATCAACCCGCATCGCCGCAGGGGCCATGACCCTCGTGATCGCGATCTGGGCCTACGGCTGGGTCGTGATGAAGCAGGTCACGCCCTACGTCGGCCCGTTCGACTTTGTCGCGCTGCGATTTGGCTTGGCCAGCGCGCTGCTGTTTGGCGTGATGGTGTTGCGCCGCCAGTCGCTGGCGCCGCCGCCGCTGGGCCTGACGTTGGCGGTGGGGCTGAGCCAGACCACGGGGTTTCAAAGCCTGGCGCAATGGGCGCTGGCCAGTGGCGGCGCGGGGCGCGTGTCGGTGCTGGCCTACACCATGCCGTTCTGGTCGGTACTGCTGGCCTGGTGGCTGCTGCACGAGCGCCCCGGCGCGCGCCAGTGGCTGGGCATCGTGCTGGCCGTGGCCGGGCTGGTGTCCATCATCGAGCCCTGGGCCGGACTGGGCAGTTGGCAAAGCACGCTGCTGGCCGTCACCAGCGGCGCCTGCTGGGGGCTGGGCACGGTCTTGTCCAAGCGCATGTTCGAGTTGCACCATCCCTCGCCCCTGGCGTTCACCGCCTGGCAGATGCTGCTCGGCACGCTGCTGCTCATTCCGGCCGCGTGGCTGATCCCCTCGCCGCCCATCGTGTGGTCGGGCGAGATGGTGTACGGGCTGCTGTACTCCGCCGTGCTGGCCACCAGCCTGGCGTGGACGCTGTGGTCCTTCGTCATCGAGCGCCTGCCCACCACCGTGGCCAGCCTGTCCAGCCTGGGCGTGCCGATCGGCGCGGTCTTGATGGCCTGGGCGCTGCTGCACGAGCGCCCCAGCACGGCGGAGCGCATCGGCATCGTGCTGATCGTGCTGGGCCTGCTGGTGACCGGCACCACTGGCGCGCGGCGCGCACCAGCGTCGCCGCAATGAAAACGCGGCGCCGACCGATCGCAGTGATGCTGCTCTACCCGCTGGCCGTGGATGGGCCGATGACCGCGCTGACGGGTGTGATCCGGTTGGCCGGGAACCCGGACTTCTGGGCATGCTCGCGAATGCGCTGCTCGTTCGAGGCGTTATAGACACAATAGATCTTGTCGCCCGCGACGTGGCTGTGGAGCCATTGAATCTCCGGTCCCATCCCGGCGAGCACCGCATTGGAGTGCCTGGAGGCATCACACAGGGCCTGCCTGGACATGCCGGCGGCGCCAGGCATCTCGCGTTCAATCAAATACTGGGTCATTGCATTTCTCCTGAATCGAGGTTCTCCCCGGACAAGCGGCCGGACGCACGAAGCAGGCCGCCGACCGCCCGCGCAGCGCGATCGAATCGGCTTGACCGTCGGGTGTGGCACGCATCACGACCGCTCTTGTTGCAGCCGCCGAATCCGTGCGCTGTTGAACGGCCCGCCAAGCCACAGGCTGATCCAGCAGACATTGAAAATGCCGGCACTCAGCGGAAAAATGCTCCAGGCGCTTGGGCCGGCGCAGCGACGCCCCATGGGGATTCGCGATCAATCAAGCCGATTCCCAGAAACACGACGCCGACGCACAGCCGAAACACGCGACCGCTCGGCATTGATCCAGCAGCTGAAGCCGGATCGATTGAAGCGCTCGGGCCAGCTCATTTCGTGCTCCTTGGGGGATCACGCCAGAGGGCATCGATCGCCGCGTGGCCGCACACGGTCACGGCTTGCTGACCGGCTGGCCGGCAGCTTGCCACGCCTTGAAGCCACCGTCGAGGTGCGCGACGTTGACATAGCCCAGCTCGTGCAGCGACTGAACCGCCAGCGCCGATCGGCCCCCGGATGCGCAGTACAGGATGACCCGGGCGTCGGGCCGAAGCTCGGGCTTGTAGTAAGGGCTGGCGGGATCGGCGTGGAACTCGAGCATGCCGCGTGAGACATGAACCGCGCCTGCAATGGCGCCACCGGCAAGTTCCGGGGCATCGCGCACGTCAACCAGCGTCACGCCGCCGCCGGCCAGCTCGGCGGCCACCTGGTCGGGCGTGAGGTTGTCGATGCGGCTCTTGGCCTCCTGGACCCGTTGCGCGACGGTTTTTCCTGTCATGATGCATCTCCTCTGCGGTCTGGATGGGGGCGTTCAGTATCCGTCCAGCGCGGCGCTCAAAGCAATGCCCAATCGTCCAGAAAGTATGCTCAAGACGCCTCGGCACGGCCAACGACGGGCCATGAGCGCGAAGGATTTGTCCGGTTTGTGCGCCGGGCCGCCCCCAAGCGCGAATTCGACGTGCCGCCCGCCGCATGGCGCAGGAGCGCCACCGAACCCGCCACCCGAACGGCACCGGCCGCACAGCGTCGGATCTCGCGCGCCCTACACCACCACTGGCTCCGGCTCCAGCCGGATGCCGAAGCGCTCGTACACGCTGGTCTGGATGGCGCGCGCCAGGGTCATCACCTCGCCGCCGGTGGCCGGGTGCTCGGCGCCACCGCCGTTGACCAGCACCAGCGCCTGCCTGTCGTACACCGCCGCGTTGCCCACGCGCTTGCCCTTCCAGCCGCAGGCATCGATCAGCCAGCCCGCCGCCAGCTTGACGCTGCCGTCGGGCATGGGGTAGTGCACCACGTGCGGGTCGCGGCCGATGATGTCCTGGCACTGCTCGGGTGTGACGGTGGGGTTCTTGAAAAAGCTGCCGGCGTTGCCGATCACCGCCGGATCAGGCAGCTTGGCCTGGCGGATGGCCACGATCCAGTCGTACATCTGGCGCGCGCTGGGGCGGCTCACGCCCTCCTCCTGCATCCGGCGCTCGATGTCCAGATAGCCCAGCACCGGCTGCCAGGCCTTGGGCAAGGCAAAGCGCACGCGCAAAATCAGCGCGCGGCCGGCCAGGCCGAAGTCGCCGTCGTGTGCCGCCGCGTGCTTGAACACCGAGTCGCGATAGCCAAAGCCGCACTGCGCCGCATCCAGCGTGAACAGCTCGCCGGTGTGCAAGTCGATCGCGTCCAGTCCGTGAAAGCGGTCCTGCAACTCCAGCCCATAGGCGCCGATGTTCTGCACCGGGCTGGCGCCCACGGTGCCGGGGATCAGGGCCAGGTTTTCCAGGCCGGGCAAACCTTCGTCGAGCGTCCAGGTCACAAAGTCGTGCCAGTTCTCGCCCGCGCCGGCCTCGACGATCGTGTGGCGCTCGGTTTGCTGCACCACGCGGCGGCCGCGCACCTCCACCTTCAGCACCAGGCCCTTGACGTCGCCCGTCAGCACGATGTTGCTGCCGCCGCCCAGCACGAACTTGTCCTGCACGGCCAGATCGGCATCGGCCAGCACGGCGCGCACGTCCGCCTCATGGCGCACCCGCGCCAGCCGGGCTGCGCGCGCGGCGATGCCGAAGCTGTTGAGGGCCTGCAGGGAGACGTTGCGCTCGGCGAACATGGGACAATTGTCGCATCGCCCCTCACATCAAAGCCGCTGCCGCCATGCCCATTGAGCTTGCCAAGGAGGATCGCCAGCAAGCGATCGAATCCATCATGCGCTACTTCGCCGAGAACATGGATGAGCGCATGGGCAACGTGTCGGCCGGTGCGCTGCTCGGATATTTTCTGGATGAAATCGGTCCGCTGGTCTACAACCGCGCCGTGGCCGACGTGCAGGAGCGCTTGCAGGCGCGCGTACAGGAGCTGGACTTCGAGGTCCACGAGGACGAGTTTCAGTATTGGCGCAAGTTCGACCGCAATGCCAAGGGGCGGTGAGCGCGCGCTGTTTTACACAAGGCAAGACAGGAGTTGACCCATGCCCTCATTCGACACGGTTTGCGACCCCGACATGGTGGAAGTGCGCAACGCGGTGGACAACGCCGCCAAGGAAATCGGCACGCGCTTCGACTTCAAGGGCACCAGCGCGGCGATCGAGCTGAAGGACAAGGAAATCACCCTGCTGGGCGATGCCGAGTTTCAGCTCCAGCAGGTGGAGGACATCCTGCGCGGCAAGCTGACCAAGCGCGGTGTGGACGTGCGCTTTCTGGACAAGGGCAGCGTGCAGAAGATCGGCGGCGACAAGGTCAAGCAGGTCGTCAAGGTCAAGAGCGGCATCGCCAGCGAGGACAGCAAGAAGATCCAGAAGCTGGTGAAGGAAAGCAAGCTCAAGGTGCAGGCCGCCATTCAGGGCGAGGCGGTGCGCGTGACCGGCGCCAAGCGCGACGATTTGCAGGCGGTGATGGCGCTGCTGAAGAAAGAGATGACGGAGCTGCCGCTGTCGTTTGACAACTTCAGGGATTGACGAGGCCGCGGCCCCTCACCCCAACCCTCTCCCCAGAGGGGCGAGGGAGTGAAAACCGTCAGCGCTGGGCCGCTGTGACGACGATCTCGATCTTCCAGGCCGGGTCGGCCAGCGCGGCCTGCACGGTGGCGCGGGGGGGCGCGTGGCCGGGGGCCACCCAGGCGTCCCACACGCTGTTCATGGCGGCAATGTCGGCGATGTTGGCCAGGTAGATTTGCACGCGCAGGATGCGGCTCTTGTCGCTGCCGCAGGCGGCCAGGTGGGCGTCCACCTGCGCCAGCACGTCGGCGGTCTGGCCCTTGATGTCGGTGGCGCCGCTTTCGGGCACCATGCCGCCCAGGTGCACGATGCCGTTGAAGACCGAGGCCTCGCTCAAGCGATGGCCGACGCACAAGCGGGTGATCGGGGCCATGCTGCTCATGATTTTTTCGCTCCCAGTCTGGATTCGGTGCCGGCCAGCAGCCGGCGGATGTTCTCGCGGTGACGGTAGATCAGCAGCAGCCCCATGGCGGCCATGGCCAGGGTCTTGAATCCGCTGGCGGCCCACGCCACGCCGTCACCCAGCACGTAATACGCCGGGGCAAACACCGCCGCCACCAGCGAGGCCAGCGACGAGTAGCGAAAGAAGACGGCGATGATCAGCCACGACGCGAGGGCCGCGACGCCCAGCCAAGGCTCGAAGGCCAGCAGGACGCCGGCGGCGGTGGCCACACCCTTGCCGCCCTGAAAGCGGAACAACACCGGCCACAGGTGTCCCAGAAAAGCCGCCAGGCCGACCAGCGCCTGCGTGCCCTCGCCCAGGCCGTATGCGGGGCCGAACCACTTGACGAGCATCACCGGCAGCCAGCCCTTGGCGGCATCCAGCAGCAGGGTGACCATGGCCGCCGCCTTGGAGCCCGAGCGCAGCACGTTGGTGGCGCCCGGGTTGCCGCTGCCGTAGCTGCGCGGATCGGCCAGGCCCATGGCGCGGCTGACGATGACGGCAAAGCTGAGCGAGCCGATCAGGTAGGCGGCCAACGTGGCCAGGGCGGCGCCCAAGGGGTTCAAGCGTGTTACTCCTCGTTTTGTAGCTGACTGCGCTTCATCGGCAAGCGCGACGGCCGCATTTTGCCATCGTCGCCGGCCGCGTCAATGTTACAAATCGATCGCGCAATCGACGGGCTTGGCGTGCAGCAAGCGGACGCACGCCTGCGGGTCGATGCCGATCAGGTAGCCGCGCCGCCCTCCGTTGAGCGCGATGCGCGGCAGCTCGAGAATGCTTTTCTCGATGAACACCGGCATGGCGCGGCGCGTGCCGAAGGGCGAGGTGCCGCCCACCTGGTAGCCGCTGTGGCGGCTGGCCACCTCGGGCGCGCAGGGTTCGACCGATTTGGCGCCGATCTGCCGTGCCAGGTTCTTGGTGCTGACCTTGCGGTTGCCGTGCATCAGCACGATCAGAGGCTTGGCGTCCTGGTCCTGCATGACCAGGGTCTTGACCACGCTGAACGGGTCCAGGCCCAGCACCTCGGCGCTGTGCGTGGCGCCGCCGTGCTCCACGTAGTCATACGGGTGTTCGGTGAAAGCCACGCCGTGCTGGCGCAAGAAGGCGGTGGCGGGGGTTTCGCTGACGTGGGCCGGCTTGGATTTGCTCATGGCCTCACTGCGCCGGGTCGCGCGCCTGGAGCCGGATCGCATCCACCGCCGCCAGCAACTCGGGCGCCAGTTGCACGCTCCAAGCGTCCAAATTTTCCTCCAGGTGCGCCAGGCTCGTCACGCCGATCAGCGTGCTGGCCACGCGCCAGGAGCGATAGCAAAACGCCAGCGCCAGTTGCGTGGGCGTGAGGCCATGCTCGCGCGCCAGCTGGTTGTAGCGGCGCGCGGCGGCCAGCGCGGCGGGCCGGCCCCAGCGCATCTTGCGCTGGCGCTCGTACAGGCTCATGCGGCCCACGGGCGCGTCGGGCCCGGTGAAGCCGCTGGCGTCGTACTTGCCCGTGAGCAGGCCCGCACCCAGCGGCGAAAAGGCCAGCAGGCCCACGTTCAGACGATGACAGCTTTCGTCCAGCGCGTTGTCCACCGATCGATTGATGAGGCAATACGCGTTTTGCACGCTGACCACGCGCGGCAGGCCGGCCTGCTCGGCCAGGCGCACGAACTCGTGCACGCCATAGGGCGTCTCGTTGGACAGGCCAATGTGCCGCACCTTGCCGGCCTGCACCAGCCGCCCCAGCGTCTGCAATTGCTCGAGGATGGGCGTTTGCGAATGCTCTTGCGCGGGGTCGTAGTACAGGCGGCCGAACGCGGGCACCTGGCGCTCGGGCCAGTGGATCTGGTAGAGGTCGATCACGTCGGTCTGCAAGCGGCGCAGCGAGGCGTTGCACGAGGCCTCGATGTCGGCCGCCGTCATGCCGGCACCGGCGCGAATCCAGGGTGCGTCGCGCGAGGGCCCCGCCACCTTGCTGGCCAGCACGACGCGCTGGCGCATGCCGGGACGCGCGGCCAGCCAGGTGCCGATGATCGATTCGGTGCGGCCATAGGTCTCGGCGCGCGGGGGCACCGAATACATCTCGGCCGTGTCGATCAGGTTGACGCCGCGCTCGACGGCGCGGTCCAGGATGGCGTGCGCGTCATGCTCGCTGACCTGCTCGCCGAAGGTCATGGTGCCCAGGCCGATGGGGGTGACGCGCAACTCGCTTGTGCCCAATGCAATCGTGTTCATCATGGGCGCGAGTTTAGGCCCCTCGCCTACAACTGCCCCGCCGCGCGCGCGCGCTCCTCCTCCTGCACGCGCAGCACGCGCCGCTGCACCTTGCCGGTGGTGGTCATCGGCAACTGGTCGATGAACTCGATCTCCTTGGGGTACTCGTAGGGCGCCAGCTTGCCTTTGACGTGTTCTTGCAGCGTCGCGATCAGTTCAAGATCAAACTGGGCCGCTGCGCCCGTCTGACGGGCGCGAGCAGCTACAAAATCAGGACTGAGCACGACATAGGCCTTGACCAGCGCGCCGCGCGCTGCGTCGGGCTTGGGCACCACCGCGCAGTTGAGCACCGCGGGGTGCTTGACCAGGCAGTTCTCGATCTCGCCCGGGCCGATGCGGTAGCCCGCGGCCTTGAACACGTCGTCCGCCCGGCCCTGATACCACAGGTAGCCGTCCGCGTCGCGCAGCGCCACGTCGCCGGTGCGCCACCAGTCGCCGCTGAACTTGGCGCGCGTGGCGGCCTCGTTGTTCCAGTAGCCCAGAAAGAAGATCGGGTCGTGATGGCCGTGGATGTCGGTGCGGCGGATGGCCACCTCGCCCGGCTCGCCCACCGGCACTTCGTCGCCCTGCTCGTCGATGACCGTCACCAGGTGCCCCGGGTAGCCACGGCCCATGCTGCCTGGTTTGGCGGGCCAACCAACAAAACTGGCCCCCACGCTCGCCACTGCGTGTGCTTCGCTGCCCCCCGAGGGGGCCGCGCCTTGCTTGGGGCGGCCCGGCGCTGCGGCGGCCCCCACGCTCGCCACTGCGTGTGCTTCGCTGCCCCCCGAGGGGGCCGCGCCTTGCTTGGGGCGGCCCGGCGCTGCGGCGGGCGCGCGGTCGATGGGCATCAACCCGCCGCCGGGCCGCCCCAAGGCGGGTTGGGCCCCCTTGGGGGGCAGCGCAGACACGCCAGTGCGGAGCGTGGGGGCCCTATTCATGGCGCAATTGCCGACGATGTAGTTCACCTCGGTTTGGCCGAACATCTCGTTGACCACCACGCCCAGCTCCTTGCGGCAATAGGCAAACACCGCGTCGCCCACCGCCTCGCCGGCGCTCATCAGCCCTTGCAGATGCAGCGCGTAGCGCGGGCGCGGGTGCGGCACGGCCTTCATCATGGCCTTGAGCGCGGTGGGAAACAGAAAGCTGTGCGTGACGCGGTGGCGCGAGAGGATCTCCAACGCCTCGCGCGGGTCGAAGCGGCCGTTGTAGGCCACGATGGGGCGACCGAAGTACAGCGACGGCAGCAGCGCGTCCATCAGCCCGCCGGTCCAGGCCCAGTCGGCGGGACTCCAGAAGACGGCGTGGCTGGGGCGGCCCGGCGCGGCCGGGTCAAAGCCGAACCAGTTGTGGCTGCACACGAAGCCCGGCAGGTTGCCGATCAGCGCGCGGTGCGGGATCAGCGCGCCCTTGGGCGGCCCGGTGGTGCCGCTGGTGTAGATCAGCACGGCGGGATCGTCGGCCAGGGTGTCTTCGGCGTCGAAGCGCTCCCTGGCCTTGGCCAGCAGCGCGTGCCATTCATGGTCGGCGCGCTCGGCACCGGCACCCAGGCCGATCACGGTTTGCAGCGCCAGGCAGGTGGTGCGGGCGGTGAGCAGGCTGTCCAGCGAAGCCTCGTCGCAGATCGCCGCCGACGCGGCGGCGTCCTGCAGGCGGTATTCCAGCGCCTCGGGGCCGAACAGCTGCGACAGTGGCATGGCGATCGCGCCCAGTTGCAGCACCGCGATGTAGGCCACGGCCGTCTCGAAACGCTGCGGCATGACGATGGCCACGCGGTCACCACAGCGCACGCCCAAGCCGGCCAGCGCATGGGACAGGCGATTGGCCTGCGCCTGCAACTGGGCAAACGAATAGGTGGTGGGTTTGGCGCCCACGCTGTGCTCGATCACTGCCACCCGCTCGGCCGCATCGGGCTGCTGCGCCCAGCGCCCGCAGCAGGCCTGCGCCATGTTGAAGTGGCGCGGCACCTGCCAGTAAAAGCCGGCCTGCATGGCCGCGTAGTGGTCGCCGACTTGACCGTCACTCATGCCTTGTCTCCTCTAAGATTTGCGTCAATGTCCACCTACACCGTCCTTCGCCCATCGCGCAGCGTTTTTGTTCCGATTCGACTGTACCGCTATCACGTGCGCCTGTGGGGCAAACCGGGCCCGCGCCCGCCGCTGGTGCTGGTGCACGGCTGGATGGACGTGGCCGCCTCGTATCAATTCATGGTCGATGCGCTGTCCCACGGCTTCTTCGACGACCGCCTGATCATCGCCCCCGACTGGCGCGGCTTTGGCCAGTCCACCGGCCCGGCCTGCGACCACTACGCGTTTGCCGACTACCTGGGCGACCTGGACGGTTTGCTGGACCACTTCGCCGGCGCCGACACGCCGGTGGACCTGGTCGGCCACAGCATGGGCGGCAACGTGGCCATGATGTACGCGGGCGCGCGCCCCGGCCGCATTCGCCGGCTGATCAACCTGGAGGGCTTTGGCATGCCCGCCACCCGGCCCGAGCAGGCGCCCGCCCGCTTCGCCAAATGGATGGACGAGATCAAGGCCCTGCAACGTGGCGAGCAGGCCCTGAAAACCTACGCCGACGCGGCCGGCGTCGCCGCCCGCCTGATGAAGACCAACCACCGCCTGCCCCAGGCCAAGGCCGACTGGCTGGCCCGGCAATGGGCCGAGCCGCGCGTGGAGCCGGACGGCGCCACGCGCTGGCACATCCGCGGCGAAGCAGCCCACCGCATCACCAGCGCCCAGCTGTTTCGCGTGGACGAGATGCTGGCGCTGTACGCTGCCATCACCGCCCCCACCCTGGTGGTGGAGGCCAGCGACGACAGCCTGGGCCGGTGGTGGCAGCGCCGCTTCACGCTGGACGAATTTCACCAGCGCCTGCAGTCCGTGCCCCAGTGCCGGCGCACCACCCTGCCCGACTGCGGCCACATGCTGCACCACGACCAGCCGGATTTGCTGGCGCGCGAGGTCGAAGCGTTTCTGGCGCCAGGCTGATCGACACGAGCGGTTGCGACAACCCCAGCGCGCGCATGGGAAAATGCAAGGTTCGGCATGACACGCACGGTGTCACGCCTTTACCCGGAATATCAAGACACCATGGACGCAGAACACCTCAACCAGATCGGCACCCAGATCGAAGACCTCCGCTCGCGCACCGCCGAGCTCCGGGGGTATCTTTGACTACGACAACAAAGCCGAACGCCTGCGCACGGTAAACGCCGCGCTGGAAGACCCGGCGGTCTGGAACGACCCCAAGAAGGCCCAGGAGCTGGGCAAGGAAAAGAAGCAGCTCGACGGCGTCGTCGTGGTGCTGGATGACCTGACGCGCGAGCTGGCCGACGGCGCCGAGCTGTATGAACTGAGCCGCGACGAGGGCGACGACGGCGCGCTGCAGGCCATCGAGCAGGACGCCGATCGCCTGCAAAAAACCGTGGAAGAACTCGAGTTTCGCCGCATGTTCAACCAGCCGGCCGACCCGCTCAACTGCTTTCTCGACATCCAGGCCGGCGCCGGCGGCACCGAGGCCTGCGACTGGGCCGCCATGCTGCTGCGCCAGTACCTGAAGTACGCCGAGCGCAAGGACTTCGCCACCACCATCGAAGACGAAACCCCGGGCGACAGCGCCGGCATCAAGGGCGCGACCATCAAGATCGAGGGCGAATACGCCTACGGCCTGCTGCGCACCGAAACCGGCGTGCACCGCCTGGTGCGCAAGAGCCCGTTCGACTCCTCGGGCGGGCGCCACACCAGCTTTGCCAGCGTGTTCGTCTATCCCGAGATCGACGACTCGATCGAAATCGAGATCAATCCCGCCGACGTGCGCACCGACACCTACCGCGCCAGCGGCGCGGGCGGGCAGCACATCAACAAGACCGACTCGGCCGTGCGCCTGACGCACATGCCCACCGGCATCGTGGTGCAATGCCAGGACAGCCGCAGCCAGCACAGCAACCGCGACGTCGCCTGGCGGCGCCTGCGCTCGCGCCTGTACGACCACGAGATGCGCAAGCGCATGGAAGAGCAGCAAAAGCTGGAGGACAGCAAGACCGACGTCGGCTGGGGCCACCAGATCCGCAGCTACGTGCTGGACAACAGCCGCATCAAGGACCTGCGCACCGGCGTCGAAATCAGCAACACCCAGAAGGTGCTGGACGGCGATCTGGACGCGTTCATCGAGGCCTCGCTCAAGCAGGGCGTTTGAACCGGATTTTTGAGCTTTTCGGGCTGCGGCGCGCGCCAATCCGGCGCGGGCAGCTATCGATATTGAAGTGAAAGGAATGAACATGCGTGAAGGACAAACCGCCGTCACCCGGCGCCTGGACTACGCTGCACCGGCCTACTGGATCGACACCGTCGATCTGACTCTGGACCTGGACCCCACCAAGACCCGCGTGCTCAGCAAGCTCGTGGTGCGCCGCAACCCCGACGTGCCGGCGCAGCCGCTCACGCTCGACGGCGACGAGCTGAACCTCTCGCGCGTGCTGCTGAACGGCGCCGGCTGCACCTTCCGCATGGAGGGCGAATCGCTGGTGCTGGAAAACCTGCCCGAGGGCCCCGAGCCCTTCGAGCTGGAGCTGTTTTGCACCTGCAACCCGCAAAAGAACACCCGCCTGATGGGCCTGTTCATGAGCGGGGGCTCGTTCTTCACGCAGTGCGAATCCGAGGGCTTTCGGCGCATCACCTACTTTCTCGACCGCCCGGACGTGATGGCCACGTACACCGTGACCCTGCGCGCCGACAAAAAAGCCTATCCGGTGCTGCTGTCCAACGGCAACCTCATCGATTCGGGCGATCTGGAGGGCGGGCGCCACTGGGCCACCTGGCACGACCCGCACCGCAAGCCCTGCTACCTGTTTGCCGTGGTGGCCGGCAACCTGGTCGCGCGCGAACAGCGCATCACCACCCGCAGCGGCAGCAAGCACCTCTTGCAGGTGTACGTGCGCCCGGGCGATCTGGACCAGACCGAGCACGCCATGAACTCGCTGGTGCACTCGGTGCTGTGGGACGAGTGGCGCTTCGGCCTCAAGCTCGACCTGGAGCGCTTCATGGTGGTGGCCACCAGCGACTTCAACTTCGGCGCCATGGAGAACAAGGGCCTGAACATCTTCAACAGCAAGTACGTGCTGGCCAAGCCATCGACGGCCACCGACGCGGACTACGACGGCATCGAGGGCGTGATCGGCCACGAGTACTTCCACAACTGGACGGGCGACCGCGTCACCTGCCGCGACTGGTTCCAGTTGTCGCTCAAGGAAGGCCTGACGGTGTTTCGCGACCAGAGCTTCAGCATGGACATGGCCGGCACCGCCAGCGCGCGCGCCGTCAAGCGCATCGGCGACGTGAACGTGCTGCGCACCGTGCAGTTCGCCGAGGACGCCGGCCCCATGGCCCACCCGGTGCGCCCCGACGAATACCTGGAGGTGACCAACTTCTACACCACCACCATCTACGAAAAAGGCGCCGAGGTGGTGCGCATGGTCGAGACGCTGCTGGGCCGCGAAGGTTTTCGCAAGGGGCTGGATCTGTACTTCCAGCGCCACGACGGCCATGCCGTCACCTGCGACGACTTCATCCAGGCCATGGCCGACGCCAACGCCGGCAGCGCGCTGGCGCAGCACCTGGCGCAATTCAAGCGGTGGTACGGCCAGGCCGGCACGCCCCAGCTCAAGGCCCGCGGCCAGTGGGACGCCGGCGCGCAGACCTACACCCTGCACCTGGCGCAAAGCTGCCCGCCCACGCCCGGCCAACCGAGCAAGCTGCCCATGGTGATCCCGGTGCGCCTGGGTCTGGTGGGCGCCGATGGGCGCGATGTGCCGCTGGTGCTGCAACACGGCCAACTCCTGCACGGCGACATCTGCGTGCTGACCGAGGCCGAGACGACCCTGGTATTCACCGGCGTGACGAGCGAGCCCGTGCCCTCGCTGCTGCGCGGCTTCTCTGCGCCGGTCAAGCTGCAAGCCGATCTGGACGATGGGCAGCTGATGCACCGCCTGGCCCACGACAGCGACCCCTTTAACCGCTGGGACGCCGGCCAGCAGCTGGGCCTGAACGTGGCGCTGGCGCTGATCGAGGACAGCGCTGCCGCCATTCCCGCCGAGCCGCTCAGCTCCGCCTTCATCGACGCCTGCCGCGCCGTGCTGCGCGAGCCCCAGCTGGACGCCGCCTTCAAGGAACTGGCCCTCACCTTGCCCGAGGAAGACTACATCGCCGAGCAGGTGGATGTCGTCGATCCCCAGCGCATCCACGCCGTGTGCGACGCCATGGAAGAGCAGCTGGCCAGTGCCCTGCAAGCCGACTGGCAGTGGGCCTGGGAGCAAAACCACGACACCGGCGCCTACGCCCCCGAGCCCGTGGCCGCCGGGCGGCGCGCGCTGGCCGGCCTGGCGCTGCACATGCTGTGCCTGGCCGCGCGCCGTTCGGGCGACGCCGTATGGCCCGGCAAGACCTACCAGCGCTTCAAGGACGCCGGCAACATGACCGATCGCCTGCACGCGCTGGACGCCCTGCTCTACAGCGGCCACGCGCTGGCCGAGCCCGCGCTGGCACGCTATCACGCCCTTTTCAAGGACGAGGCGCTGGCGCTGGACAAGTGGTTTGCCCTGCAGGCGCGCGCGCCCGACCATGCCGGCAGCGCCTTGCCTGCCGTGCGCGCGCTGATGCAGCACCCCGACTTCACGCTGAAAAACCCCAACCGCGCGCGCAGCCTGCTGTTTGGCCTGTGCAACGCCAACCCGGCCGGCTTTCACCGCGCCGATGGAATGGGCTACGCCTTCTGGGCCGAGCGCGTGCTGGAGCTGGACCCGCTCAACCCGCAAGTGGCCGCCCGCCTGGCGCGCGCGCTGGATGCCTGGGCGCGCCTGGCCGAGCCCTACCGCAGCGCGGCGCGCGCCGCCATTGCCCGCGTGGCGGCCCAGCCCTCGCTGTCCAACGACGTGCGCGAGGTTGTCACGCGCGCGCTTGCAGAATGACGCTCCCCCCTTGCTCCACTCGCTGCGCGATGTTGCGGCATCCCCCTCAAGGGGCATCGCCAGTGACCGGGGAGACCCCGGCCACGGCGATCGCTGGCACAGCCTGCTCCGCGGCTCTTGGTCTCTTTCGGTCTCTCGCGCCGCGCAACTTACAAACCTGAACCCAGGATTGACCCCATGAACCCCAAGGTTTCCCTCACCCGCCACCTGGTCGAAAAGCAGCGCGTGGACGGTCACATCCCCGCCCAGCTGCGCCTTCTGCTGGAGGTGGTGGCGCGCGCCTGCAAGAGCATCAGCCACGCCGTCAACAAGGGCGCCCTGGGCGGCGTGCTGGGCTCAGCCGGCAGCGAAAACGTGCAGGGCGAGGTGCAGAAAAAGCTGGACATCATCGCCAACGAGGTGCTGATCGAGGCCAACGAATGGGGCGGCCACCTGGCCGCGATGGCCAGCGAGGAGATGGAGGCCATCCACGTCGTGCCCAACCGCTACCCCAAGGGCGAATACCTGCTGCTGTTCGACCCGCTGGACGGCTCCAGCAACATCGACGTCAACGTCAGCATCGGCACCATCTTCAGCGTGCTGAAGATGCCCGAGGACGACCGCGGCGTGGAAGAAGCCGACTTCCTGCAGGCCGGCTGCCACCAGGTCGCGGCGGGCTACTGCGTGTACGGCCCGCAGACCACGCTGGTGCTGACGGTGGGCGATGGCGTGGACATGTTCACGCTTGACCGCGAGCAGGGCAGCTTCGTGCTCACGCAAGAGGGCCTGCGCATTCCCGCCGACACGCAGGAGTTCGCGATCAACATGAGCAACATGCGCCACTGGGCGCCGCCGGTGCGTCGCTACATCGACGAGTGCCTGGCCGGCGCCGACGGCCCGCGCGGCAAGAACTTCAACATGCGCTGGATCGCCAGCATGGTGGCCGACGTGCACCGCATCCTGATGCGCGGCGGCGTCTTCATGTACCCGTGGGACGCCCGCGAGCCGGCCAAGCCGGGCAAGCTGCGCCTGATGTACGAGGCCAACCCCATGAGCTGGCTGATCGAGCAGGCGGGCGGCGCCGCCACCAACGGCCACCAGCGCATCCTGGACGTGCAGCCCCGGCAGTTGCACGAGCGCGTGAGCGTGATCCTGGGCAGCAAGAACGAGGTCGAGCGCGTGACGCGCTACCACCAAGAGGCCACCGGCCGATAGACCCCGCACCGAGCAGCCATCGCCCCTGCGCATGAGCACTCCCGACCGCGCCGCATCCACCCCCGTGCTGTGGCTGTACGCGGTGCTCACGGGCCTGCTGGCGGTGGCCGTCACCACCGGTTTTCGCGCCCTCATCGCCGGCGTCGAATGGCTCAGCACCGGCCACACGGGCAGCCTGGTGGAGGCCGCGCGCCTGCTGCCGCCCTGGCAGCGCGCGCTGATCGGCACGGTGGGCGGCGTGCTGGCCGGCCTGGTTCTCAGCCACGGCAATCGCTGGGCCGCACGCGACACCGAGGGCGGACGCTTCACCGACTACCTGGCGGCCGCGCGCGCCGGCGCGGTGGACCTGAACGACCGCAGCACGTGGGTGCGCAGCGTGTCGGCGCTGCTGTCGGTGGGCAGCGGCGCTTCCATCGGGCGCGAGGGGCCGATGATCCAGCTCTCGGCCTGGCTGGCCTCGCGCCTGGCGCGCGCGGTGGCGCTGTCGGCCGAGCAGCGCAAGGTGATCCTGATCTGCGGCATCGCCTGCGGCATCGGCTCGGTGTATCACGCGCCGGTGGCCGGCCTGGTGTTCGTGCTGGAGCTGGCGCTGGGTTTTTTGTCGGCCCCCATGGTGGCGCCGGTGCTGATGGCCGCGGCCACCGCCGGCATCGTCAACCACACGCTGATCGACCCCGCGCCGCTGTACGCCATGCCGGCCGTGCAGCTGGCGTCCAGCAACCTGGGCATGGCATTGATCGTGGGCCTGGTCTGCGGCGGCCTGGGCTGGCTGATGCTGGCGTGGGTCGATGGCCTGCGCGCCGCCTTCAAGCGCATCGACGCCCTGCCCTTGCGCCTGGGGCTGGGCGGCCTGCTGGCCGGCAGCCTGTCGGCCTTCGTGCCCGAGGTGTGGGGCAACGGCTTCAGCACCATCTCGCACCTGCTCAACGGCCAGATCCTGTGGCCCTGGGTGCTGGTCATCCTGGCCGCCAAGTTCGCCGCCACGCTGTTCAACACCGGCTCGGGCGCGGTCGGCGGCATGTTCACGCCCACGCTGTTCGTCGGGGCAACGACAGGCTTTTCGCTGGCCCACCTGGCTGGGCTGTGGCTGCCGGCGGACTGGGTGGGCAACCCGCTCACGCTGGCGGTCATCGGCATGTCGGCCATGCTCAGCGCCGTCACCCACGCGCCACTGATGGCCATCGTGATGGTGCTGGAGATGACCAACCAGTTCCAGCTGACGGTGCCCGTCATGCTGGCCTGCGGCGTGGCGCACGCCATCAGCACGCAGTTCGGCACCCAACCCATGTACGGCAATCCCATCGAAGCAAGGCATTGAGGTTCAGCGCGCCCGTATCTCGGGCAAAATGTGCTGCATCGCAGCAATTCGCGGCGCCTGCGCGCCCACCGCCGTCTTCATGGCCGCCTTCAACGAAGAACAAGTCCTCTCGGTCCATCACTGGACCGACCGCCTGTTTTCCTTCACCACCACGCGCAGCCCCAGCCTGCGCTTTTCCAACGGCCACTTCACCATGATCGGCCTGAAGGTGAACG
>JAFEEB010000051.1:29573-51021 GCA_018241325.1 Pseudomonadota bacterium
GAGTTCCTCAGCATCAAGGTGCCCGACGGGCCGCTCACCAGCCGCCTGCAGCACATCCAGCCGGGCGACAAGGTGATCGTCGGCCACAAGCCCACGGGCACCCTGCTGATCGACTACCTGTTGCCCGGCAAGCGCCTGTACCTGCTGGCCACCGGCACCGGTCTGGCGCCCTTCATGAGCATCATCCGCGACCCGCAGACCTACGAGCGCTTCGAGCAGGTCGTGCTGGTGCACGGCTGCCGGCTGGTGGGCGAGCTGGCCTACCGCGAGTACCTCACGCAGGATCTGCCCCGGCACGAATTTCTGGGTGAGCTGGTGCGCCAGCAACTGCACTACTACCCCACCGTCACGCGCGAGTCCTTCGCCACCCAGGGCCGCATCCCCGAGCTGATCGAAAGCGGGCGCATGGCGCGCGATTTGGGCCTGCCCGAGCTCGAACCGCGCCTGGACCGGGTGATGCTGTGCGGCAGCCCCGAGATGCTGAAATCCATCAAGGCCGTGCTGGAGGCGCGCGGCTTCGAGGAGGGCAACACCACCTCGCCGGGCGATTTCGTGGTCGAGCGGGCGTTCGTGGAACAGTAAAAAGGGCTGAAAGCGCCGCAGGTCGGGTTGGCGCAGCGTAACTCGGCGGTCATGCCCATCACCCGACACCCATCGTGCAGCCGCCCGTCGGGTTATCGTTCCTCAACCCGACCTACAAAATCATGCGCAGTTTTGATGACCCCCAAGGCCGCCACTGGCAGGCCGCCCTGCTCGAAGCCTCCTACGGCAACGTGATGCTGGTGCTCAGCCCCCTGGATGGCACCGAGGTGGTGCAGCACCTGCTGGGTTCGGACAACCTGGCCGACGCCGAGGTGGAAGTGGCGGCGCTGGACGATGCGGGCCTGCGCGCCCTGCTGGCCGAGGCCCTGCCCTGGGACCACAGCGCCGGCGTGGAGCGCGCGCAGGCGGTGTACGGGCCGGGTGCCAAGCCGGGAGCGCCCGTGCACAGCTTCAACCAGCGCAAAAATCCCTGAATGGATTTGCCGGGCGCTTCAATCACATCGGCTCCGAAGGCCGCGGAGCAGGCCGTGCCAGCGACCGCCGTGGCCGGGGTCTCCCGGCCACTGGCGGTGCCCCTTCAAGGGGGGAAGCGTAACAACGCGAAGCGTGTGGAGCTTGGGGGTGGGTCGTTTCAGCAACGCAGCGCCGCCGCGGCCGATTCGCGAATACCGCTGAGCGCTTCGTCCAGCCCCACGTTGTTGTGCTCCAGCACGCGCTCGGCGCGGTAGCTCGAGCGCACCAGCGGGCCCGAGACGACCTCGAGAAAGCCCTTGGCCAGCGCCATTTCGCGGTAACGCCCAAACTCGTCGGGCGTGACGAAGCGCTGCACCGGCAGATGGTTCTTGGTGGGGCGCATGTACTGGCCCATGGTCACCACGTCCACGTCGGCCGCGCGCATGTCGTCCAGCGCCTGGTCGATCTCGCCGTCGGTCTCGCCCAGACCCAGCATCAGGCTGGTCTTGGACACCGTCTGCGGCGCGTAGCCCTTGGCGAACTTCAGCACGTCGAGCGTGATCTCGTAGCCGGCGCGCGCGTCGCGCACCGGGTGCGTCAGGCGCTTGACGGTCTCCAGGTTCTGCGCGTAGGTAGCCAGGCCCGCATCCAGCACCTGCGCCACCAGCGCGTGCCGCCCCTGGAAGTCGGGCGTCAGAGCCTCCACCGCCGTGTCGGGCATGCGGCCGTGGATGGCCGAAATGCAGGCCGCGTAGTGGCCCGCGCCCAGGTCGGGCAAGTCGTCGCGATCGACCGACGTGAGCACCACGTAGCGCAGGCCCATCAGGGCCACCGCATCGGCCACGTTGGCGGGCTCATCCGCGTCCAGCCAGCCATGCGGGTTGCCGGTGTTGACCGAGCAGAACTTGCAGGCGCGCGTGCACACCGAGCCCATCAGCATCAGCGTGGCGGTGCCGCGGCCCCAGCACTCGGCGATGTTGGGGCACTTGGATTCAGCGCACACGGTGGCCAGCTTGTGCGAGCGCACGATGTCCATCACTTCCTGGAACTTGGCGCCGGTGGGCAGGCGCACGCGCAGCCAGTCGGGCTTGCGGCCCACGTCGGGCAGGTCGGTGAGCGCGCTGGGCTTGATGCCGTCCAGCACCGCCCGCGTGCCTTCGGGCGAGACAATCTTGCTGCCCGACTCGGGGCGGCGGCGGGTGATGGAAAACTCGCTCATGCGGCAGAACCTTTTCGGGGCGGTCTGCGCGGGCGCAGACGGATGGGTCGATTTTATCGGCCCGACCTGCACACCCGCCGCGCGCGGGCCGGATGGGCGCGGCGCGGGTCAGGGCTTTGTGCCCGCCTGCTTGCGCTCCATCAGCCGCTGCCACACGTGCGGCGAGGTGAACTGCGCCACGTCGCCGCCCAGCAGGGCGATCTCGCGCACCAGGGTGCTGCTGACGAACTGGTAGCGCCCGCTGGGGGTGAGAAACACGCTCTCGACCTCGGGCGCCAGCTTGCTGTTCATGCCCGCCAACTGAAACTCGTAGTCGAAATCCGACACCGCGCGCAGGCCGCGCACCATGGCCTTGCCGCCCTTGGCGCGCACGTAGTGGCTGAGCAGGCCGTCGAAGGACTCGGCGCGCACGTCCGACCACTTGGCGACCGACTCCTGCACCATGGCCAGGCGCTCGTCGAGCGAAAACAGCGTCTTCTTGTGATGGGCCACGGCCACCGCGACGATGACCTCGTCGAACAATTCGCGGGCGCGGCGGATGATGTCCTCATGCCCCAGCGTGATGGGGTCGAACGTGCCGGGGTAGACGGCGATGACGTGTCGGCTCATGGATGGGGTCTCCGTCGGGTGGCGTGCTGCCAGGTGCTGAAGTCGGGGCCGATTATGCGCAAGCCGCGCGCTGCGGCACAAGCAGGTGGGCATGCACGGCGCCCGCCTTCAGGTGGCGGTGCGGGGCCAGGCCCAGGTCGGCCAGCGCGGCGGCGTCCCAGGCCGTGGGCGCCTCCAGGTAAACAAAACCATCCGGGCGCACCGCGCGTGCGGCGGCGGCCAGCGCCGGCGCGAACAAGGCCGGGGCGTCGAACGGCGGGTCGAGCAGCGCCAGATCGATGCCACCGGCGGGGCACGCCGCCAACGCCGACACGCCATCGCCGCGCTGCACCCGCACGGCATCGGCCTGCAAACGTGCCTTGATGTCCTGCAACTGCCGCGCCAGGGCGGCATCTTGCTCGACCAGCAGCACCTCGGCCGCGCCGCGCGAGGCCGCCTCCAGCCCCAGCGCGCCGGTGCCGGCAAAGGCGTCGATGCAGCGCCAGCCGTGCAAGTCCTGGCCCAGCCAGTTGAACAGGGTCTCGCGCACGCGGTCGGGCGTGGGGCGCAGGCCGGGCCGATCCGCCACCGGCAAGAGCGTGCGGCGCCATTGGCCGCCGATGATGCGCACCTGGCGCGGCGGGCCCGCAGGCCGATGGGAGTGGGACTTGGGCATCGGGCGATTGTCGCCTTGCCTCGGGTCAGAACGCGTGGTTCACACCCACCTTGACACGCCGCGTGGTGCCCTGCCCCTGGACCACCTGATCCTGCAGGGAGTATCGCGTCGCCACGCCGACCATGGCGTAGAGACTGGTGCGCGGCGAGAGGCTGTGCACATAGCCCAGGGTGGCCACCTGTCCGTCGCGGGCCCGGCTGCCGTCGCCCCAGTTCCAATCGGGGAAGACCTGCGACCATTGCGCCAGCACCTTGCCTCGCGCGCCCACGGGCACGCTCGCACCCAGCAGCCAGGCGTCCAGGCGCCCGCCGCGGGCGAACTCGGCAGCCCCCAGGCCCAGGCCCAGACCGTCGGGGTCGCCGCCATTGAGCCCGGCGTAGCCATGGCTTTGCCGACTCCACGCCACCGACAGCTTGGCCAGCTCGAAGTCATACGACGCCCCCAGCTGCACCGCCTGCGGGTTGGACGCGCCGGGGCGCAGGGCCCGCGTCAGGCGGGTGCGATCCCAGGTGGCCACCAGCAGCAGGGGCCCCTGGCTGTACTGCAGCGCGGCGCTGACGGCGGGCGAGCTTTGGCCCTTGATCTGATCGCCCACCGCATCGAAGCTGTAGGTCAGGCCCAGGCTGACGCCGCCCCAGGCGGGCGACAGGTAACCGATGGCGTTCTTGACCTGATAGTTGTCGGACGCGCGAAAGGTGGAGCCCATGCCCATATTGATCCAGGACGCGGCCTCCAGCTGGCTGGCGAACTGCTGCGCGGCGGTGTGCTGGCGGCCCAGCCGGATCTCGCCCAGGTTCTCGCTGGACAGGCCCACCCACGCCGCGTTGTTGAAGAAGTGATCGGCGTCCGAGGTGTCGCCGCGGGCCAGGTTGAACATGGACTCGAACTGGAATTTGGCGGCCAGTCCACCGCCCAGATCTTCGTGCCCGCGCACGCCGAACAGCGTGTCGCTCAGGCCGGTCGAGACCATGCCCGTGTGCGACGTGCGCACGCCCTGCGGACCGGTGACGCGCTGATGGATCAGGCCGGCGTCAATCACGCCGTACAGCGAAAGACTGGACTCGTCGGCCCGGGCGGCACTCGCGAAGGAGACCAAGGCCAAGGCCCACAGCAGCGAAGATTTCATGCGATCGGCTTTCTCGCTCGGTCCAGAATGAAAGAAGCCACGAACGCGCGGCTACCAGCGGACAAAAAACAATTCCCAGGCCCAGCAAAACGGCACCAGGCCCAGCGCAATCAGGCCCACGGCCGACAGCCTGCGCAGCGGCGCGGCGCTGCGCAGGCCCGTCAGGCGCCACTCGAAGCGCAGGCTCCACGCCAGCGCCAGGCCCAGCAGGGCAAAGCGCACGGCGTTGGCCCAGCCGGTGTACATCCCCTCGTGCTGCAGCAGCGTGAGCGTGGTGGCGGTCAGCCCCAAAAACACGCCGATGCCCGCGGTCGGGATCAGGCCCTGGGCCAGCTTGTGCACGCCCGCCAGCCGCCCGCCCAGCGCCTGGCCGGTGGCGCTGTTGCGCAGGCCGTGCGTGCGCGGCAGCACGCGGTCGGCCGCCCACAGGCCGGCAAACACGGCGCCGCCCACCGCCACGGTGGCGCCGGCGATGAACAGCAGGATCACGGCGCCATCCAGCCAGCTGAAGCTGTCGTTGACGTCCGGGTAGTGCGTCAGCACGAACCAGGGAGCGTTCTGCGCCAGCGGCCAGTAGATGTCGTGGTCCACCAGCGTGGTGGCGATGGCCTGCTTGAGGGTGACGAACCAGGGGCTGGCGCTCCACAGGAAGGCGCCCACCGCCAGGCCCATCAGGCCGAACACGATCAGTGCCGTCTCCCAGCCGTTGCCGGGGGCCACGCCGACGATCTCGGCCTCGGGCGAGCGCGCCTCGAGCGCGATGGCGCCGCGGTAGTCGCTGCAGCGCCCGCACATGTGGCATTCGGCGGCGCCCTCCATGGTGCGCAGCGGCAGCAGCGGCGCGCAGTTGATGGTCTCGGTGCGCCGCGGCGCGGTGCGCCAGGCTTGGGCATCGACCGCGAAATGCCAGGGCGCCAGCCGCGCCAGCAGATTGAACACGCCGTTGACCGGGCACAGGTACTTGCACCACACGCGCTTGTTGCGCCCGTACAGCCAGCCGACGGCCATGGCCGCCAGCGTGGAGCCGCCCAGCACGGCGGCGGCCGCCCAGGGGTATTGATAGACGCTGACGAGCTGGCCATACACGGTCGTCAGGCTGAAGGCCACCACCGGCCAGCCGCCCCAGCGCATCCAGCGCGGAATGGCGCCGCCGCGCCCGTGCCGGCTGGCCCATTCGGTGAGCGCGCCCTCGGGACAGAACAGGCCGCACCAGGCGCGCCCGAACAAGGGGATCGACACCAGCACGAAGGGCCACCACAGGCCCCAGAAGGCGAACTGCGCGACGATGGTGAGGTTGTTGAAGACGCTGGCCGTGCGGTCCGGCAGCGGCAGCGCCGCCGGGATGAGCAGCAGCGCGACGTAGACCCCGACGATGACCCACTGCAGGCGCCGGATGGCGCGCTGGTGATCGCGCAGGAAGTCGCCTGCGCGCGCCACCCGGCCGCGCCAGGTGGCCGGTCGCACGAGGGGAGGAACCGGATGAACGATGACTGCCACGGTGATGCTTTCGGAGAATTGCGCGGCGCCTCAGCCCGCCACGTGGTGCCCGCCCGCCACGGCCCGCGGCGCCGGCGTGCGCCCCGCGCGGCGCAGCAGCCACATGACGATGACCCAGTAGGCCAGCCAGATCAGCAACTGCGACAGCGCCGGCGTGGCGCGGTAGCCGGCAAAGTCGGCCAGCAGCTTGCCCAGGCCGGCGCCGGTGTCCAGCCAGGCACTGCTGTCCCACACCGGGTCCATCAGCGTGGGCAGCGCGCCCAGGGCGATCAGCCGGTCGCACGCGCCCACCAGCAGGCCGCCGGCCAAGAGCAGCAGCAGGATTTCGGTCAGCTGGAAGAAGCGCCGCCAGGTGATGGCCTTGCCGCCCAGCTGCAGCAGCCAGAAGGTGGCCAGCGCCGCCACGAAACCGCCCAGCCCGGCCCCCACCGCCGCGCCCACGCCGCCGTGCTGCTGCGAGGACAGCACGCTGCCGTACAAAAACACCACGGTCTCGCTGCCCTCGCGCGCCACCGCCACCATCACCAGCACCAGCAGGCCCCACCAGTGGCCGCTGTCCACCTGCTGCGCGGCACCGGCCTGCAACTCGTGCTTGAGGCCGCGGCCATGCCGGCGCATCCACACCACCATCTGCACCACCAGCGCGCTGGCGGCCAGCGCCATCACGGCCTGAAACCACTCGGGCCCGTCGCCCGGCAGCCAGCTCGCCAGGCCCAGCAGCGCCAGCGCCAGCGCGCCGGCCAAGAGCAGGCCGCAGCCCACCCCCGCCCACAGCCAAGGCAGACCACGCCGGCCCGCGGGCTCGGTGCGCAGCCAGGCGTAGAGAATGCCGACCACGAGCAGCGCTTCGACGCTCTCGCGCCAGACGATGAAGGCGATTTCACCCATGATGAACCCGCGCCTACTTGGATTTGACGACCAGCACGCCCTTGGCTTGCGGGTGGAAGTCGTCAAAAAACGGGTACTCGCCCGGTCGCGACAGCGACAGCACGACAAACGAGGTCACGCCCGGCGCCAGCACCTTCTCGGCACGCAGCGGCAGGCTCTCGAACTCGACCGCCTGCGTGCTCTGGTTGACCAGCACGATCTTGAAGCGACCCGGCGCCACTTCCAGCCGCGGCGGGTCGAACCTGCCATCCGCGGTGAAGGTCAGCGTGTGCGTGGGCAGCTCCGCGCGGGCCGCTGCCATGGGCATCAGGCATGCGGCCAGCACGGCCAGCCAACGCCATGCGGAGCGCATGTCAATATCCGCCCTTCTTGCCCGTTCCGGCATAGACGAACTCGTATTGCACCTCGAAGGACTTGAACCACGGCGCCACGCCGGTTTCCTTGTCCACGTGGCGGCCGAAGTGCTGGCCCGGCGCGGCGATGCTGAGCGTCAGCTTGTACTTGCCAGGGCCTTGCAGCTTGACGTTGTCACCGTAGTGCGGTCCGTCGTTGGCCACCATCGGCATCAGATCGCCCTGCACGGGCTTGCCTTCGCCCTGCTTTTGCAGCGTGTACTTGATGACCAGGTACGGCGCCCAGGCGCCTTCGGGCAGGCCGTTCTTGTTGTCGGCCGTGGCGTGGATGTCGGCCTCCAGATGGATGTCCGAGTCCTTGGCCGCGCGCATCATGCCCGGCGGGTCCATCTCGATGGGTTGCAGGTAGACGGCGGCCACTTCGAGGCCGTTCATGTCCTTGGGCTTGCCGATGGGGTATTCGGCGGCCAGCGCCGAGGTGGCCACGGCCGTGCCGACCAGGCCGGCGATCAGGGTTTGCGTCAAGGTCATGGCTCGAATGAATGAGAATGATTATCAAAATCATACTCCTGTCTGGCCTTCGCACAACCCCGATCACGTCAAGGATTCAACCGAAAACCGCCGCTCGACGGAAACCGTCGGGCGCACCGTGCCGCGGCCTGCGGCGCGCGCTCAGGGCGTCGCGCCGACGATGACGGTGACCATGCGGTCGGGCTGGAGCACGCGCGCAAACGCCGTCTTGATGTCGGCCGCGGTGACGGCGGCCACATGCTCGTTCCAGTGCTCCAGATAGTCCAGCGGCAGGCCGTTCCAGGCGATGTTGGCGACGTTGCCCAGCAGCTTGCGGTTGCTGTCCAGGCGCAGCGCAAAGCCGCCGATCAGGTTGTCCTGGGCGGCTTGCAGCTCGGCGGCGGTCGGGCCGTCGGCCACGAAGCCGGCCAGCACCTGGCGCGCCAGGCGCACGGCCTCATTGGCTTGGTCGGGGCGGGTTTGCAGGCCGATGGTGAAGGCGCCGGCGTGCCGGCCGGGATCGAAGCTGCTGCTCACGCCATAGGTCAGGCCGCGCTGCTCGCGCAACACGCCCATCAGGCGCGAGGTGAAACCGCCACCGCCCAGGATGTGGTTGCCCACCAGCAGGGCAAAAAACGCCGGGTCGTCGCGCTTGTAGCCGGGCTGCCCGATCAGCACCTGCGCCTGCGCGGCCTGCATGGGGATGCGGTTCTCGCGCGCGGCCGCGAGGGGCGCCACCTCGGGCACCGCCGGCAGCGCGGCGCAGGTGCCCGTCTGCGGCAGGCGGCCCAGCAGTTGCGCGACCAGCGCGTCGGCCTGCGCGCGGGTAACGGCGCCCACCAGGCTGACCCGGGCGCGGCAGGGCTGGATGTGCTGCGCGTAGAAGGCCTTCATGTCGGCGATGTCGATGTGCGCCAGCGACTCGGGCGTGGTCTCGTAGCCATAGGGGTGATTGCCATACACCGCCTTGGCAAAGGCCAGCGCCGCCACCGTGCCGGGGCGGGTGCGCGACTCGGCGATGGCGGCCGACAGGCGCTGGCGCTCGCGCTGCCACACGGCGTCGGGCCAGGCCGGCTGGCCCAGCTGGCGCGCGGCCAGGGCCACGGCCTGCGGCAGCAGCGCCGGGTCGGTCAGCGTGCGCAGGCCAAAGCCCATGCGGTCCATGCCCGCGCTGGCGCCAAAGTCGGCGCCCAGGTCGGCCCAAGCCTCGCCCAGCTGGTTTTCGTCCAGCGCCGGCAGGCTGCCGGAGGCAGCCACGCCCTTGCCGGCCATCAGCGCGGTCACGTCGGCCAGGCCGGCCTGCGCGGTGGGGTCGCGCCGGCTGCCGGCATCGAAGTCGATCTGCACGTCCAGCATGGGAATGCTGGGGCTTTCCACAAACCACACCTGCGCGCCACTGGCCTGCGTCCAGTGCTGGATGGGGATAGCGGCGCGCGCCGTGCCCGATCCAAAAACAAACAGGGCCACCGCGCTTGCCAACAGGGCGCGAGCAGCTATTGATTTGATAGTCATCATGCCCGTGCCTCAACGAATCGCGTCGGACGGCGCCACGTCGCCACCGCGCTTGACCGCACCCGGCTGCGGCACCAGCGTGCCCACGGTCAGTTGCTCGTCGCCAAAATACTTGCCGGCCACCGCCTGCACCTGCGCCGGCGTGATCTGGCGCAGCCGCTCGATCAGGCGCTCGCTGGCGTCGGGCGGCAGGCCCTGCACCCACATGCTGCCCAGCTCCTGTGCCTGGCCCATGACCGAGTCGCGCTTGTACACCTCGCTGGCCACCCACTGGGTCTTGACGCGGTGCAATTCAGCCTCGCTCACGCCCTCGCGCGCCACACGCGCCACCTGGGCGCGCAGGGCGGCCTCCAGTTGCGCGGCGCTCTTGCCCTGCGCTGGCACGCCGCTCAGGGTAAACAGCTGCGGGCCGCGGCCGATCAGCCCGTTGCCGGCGCCGGCCGAATCGGCCACGCGGTCGGGCCCTTGCGTGAGCGCGCGGTCCAGCCGCGCGCCGCTGTAGCCGTCCAGCACGGCGGCCAGCATCGTCAGGGCCAGCGCGTCGTCGTTGGCGGGCGTGGCCGCCAGGCCGTCCAGGCGCGGCACCTTGAAGGCCAGCGACACCACGGCCTGCTCGGCCACGGCCTTGACCTGCACGCGCCGCTCGCCGGGCTGCGGCGGCTCGGGCTGCGGCTTGCGCACGGGCACCGGCCGCGCGGCGATGGCGCCGTAGGTCTTTTGCGCCAGCGCCAGCACGGCGGCCGGGTCCACGTCGCCCACCACCACCACGGCGGCGTTGGCGGGCACGTACCAGCGCCGATAAAAGGCGCGCGCATCGTCGGCCGTGAGCGACATCAAATCGCCCATCCAGCCCACCACCGGGCGGCGATAGGGCGAGGCGGTGAAGGTGACCGCCATCTGCTGCTCCATCAGGCGTGCGCGGGGGTTGTCGTCGGTGCGCATGCGGCGCTCTTCCTTGACCACCTCCAGCTCCTTGGCAAATTCGGCGTCGCTGTAGCGGTTGTGGGCAAAGCGATCGGCCTCCAGCGCCATCACGTCGGCCAGCCGCCCCACCGGCACCTGCTGGTAGTAGCCGGTGTAGTCGCGCGTGGTGAAGGCGTTCTCGCGCCCGCCCAGCTGCGCCACGCGGCGCGAGAACTCGCCCGGCGCCAGCGTGTCGGTGCCCTTGAACATCAGGTGCTCCTGCATGTGGGCCACGCCGGTGGTGCCGTTTTCCTCGTCCAGCGAGCCCACGCGCACCCACAGCATCTGCACGGCGGTGGGCGCGCGCCGGTCGGGCTTGACGATCAGCGTCAGGCCGTTGTCCAGGGTGAATTGCTGCACCGCCGCCGCGTCGGCGGCGGCATGGGCCGGCGGCAGCACCAGCGCCAGCGCGCAAGCCAGGGCGGCGCCCGCGGCGCGCGTGTTCGTCAGGAAAGGCATGGCATGCATGAGTCGGTTGGGCCGGCAAATGTTCCGGGCCGCCCAGTGTGCCCGATGTCCGCCACGCGGCGGCGCATAATGAAGGATTCTGATAAAAAGTGCCTGCAGCGCACGTCCAACAAGCGCAAGCAGCTACTTTATCAATAGCAACCACTGCTCCATCAACGCCACCCCCGCCGCCGCGCCATGACCTCGACCCCCGCCCCGCTCGCCCCGTCCGTACCCGCCGAACCCCGGCTGACCAGCCTCTCGCACGGCGGCGGCTGCGGCTGCAAGATCGCGCCGGGCGTGCTCTCCAGCATCCTGCGCGGCACCACGGCCATGCCCATCCCGCCCGAGCTGCTGGTGGGCATCGAGACCGCCGACGACGCCGCCGTCTACCGCCTGAACGACCAGCAGGCGCTGGTGGCGACGACGGACTTCTTCATGCCCATCGTCGATGACCCGTTCGACTTCGGCCGCATCGCCGCCGCCAATGCGCTGTCGGACGTGTACGCCATGGGCGGCACGCCCATCATGGCGCTGGCGCTGGTGGGCATGCCCATCAACGTGCTGTCGGTGGGCACCATCGGCAAGATTCTGGAAGGCGGCGCCCACGTGTGCCGCCAGGCGGGCATCCCGATCGCGGGCGGCCACACCATCGACTCGGTCGAGCCCATCTACGGCCTGGTCGCCATGGGCCTGGTGCACCCCGAGCGCGTGAAGAAAAACAGCGCCGCGCAAGTGGGTGACGTGCTGGTGCTGGGCAAGCCCGTCGGCGTGGGCGTCTATTCAGCCGCGCTGAAAAAGGGCGAGCTGAACGCCGAGGGCTACGCGCAGATGATCGCCAGCACCACGCGCCTGAACACCGCCGGCCCCGATCTGGCGCAGCTGCCCGGCGTGCACGCCATCACCGACGTCACCGGCTTCGCCCTGGCCGGCCACGCGCTGGAGCTGGCGCGCGGCGCCGGCGTCACCGTGCAGATCGACTGGCCCGCCGTGCCCCTGCTGCCCGGCGTGCACGAGCTGGCCGCGCGCGGCATCGTCACCGGCGCCAGCGGGCGCAACTGGGCGGCCTATGGCGACGAAGTCGCGCTGCCCGAAGGCTTCGCCGATACCGAGCGCGCCCTGCTCACCGACCCGCAGACCAGCGGCGGCCTGCTGGTGGCTTGCGCGCCGGATGCGGTGGATGCGGTGCTGGCCACCTTCCAGCGGCAGGGGTTTGGTCAGGCGGCGGTGGTGGGGCGTGTCGCAGCGCGGGGCGCCGCGCCGCTCGTGGTGCGCGGCGCGGGTCTGCGTTGACCTGAACGCCGCGTGACCCCGGCCCCGACGGGCCGGCCCAGCGCGCCAGCCCGTTCGAGCCGATGGACCTTCAGCGTCGGCGCTGAGCCTGAAGCTGGCGCGCAGCCACCAGGAACAGGCCCAGAACGAGCGCCAACAAAGCGTACTGCGACAGCGTCGGGACCGGTTGAACCACCGGCGGGCCGCCTGCGGCCGGTACGCCGATGGCCCCTGGGTCGACGATCGTGCCGTTGGCCGCCAGGTCGTTGTCACCCAGTCCGCCATCGACGATCGTGAACGTCACCTGGTTGCCGCTCACCGTCGCCGGGATGGTGTAGTAGTGGTCGGTCGCATTGCCGGCCTCCTTGCCGTACTTGTAGTACTGCGCCCCGGCCGGGATGGCAGTGGGATAGGTCACGGTGATGGTCACCCCACCACTGGCGGCCGGGCAGCTGGCGGCCGTGAACTGGAAGAAGCCGTGCGGGAAGCTGACGCCCGCGGGCGGTGCCGCCGGATCGGCCACGAAGCCGCTGCCGCCCGTCACGAAGCCGCAGGCCGGCCCGCCACCGACGAGCGTGGCCGTGGCCGTGCCGGTTCCGGTGCTGGTGGGTCCCGTGATTGCCGTCACGACGCAGGAGACCGCCACATTGGTGACGTTGGCCGCCCCCACCGTGCCCGAGCCGTTGGTGACCGTGCAGGTCTGGCCCACCGGCTGCGTGCCCACGGTCACGCTGTAGGCGGCGCCGCTCGCCAGCGCCGTCGGGAACGTGAAACTGCCATTGGCGTTGCGCGTGATGCCGTCGCCACCGTTGTTGAGCAGCCCGACCGATTTGCCTGCACCCAGGCCACTCACCGTGCCACCGATGGTGTAGGTAGACGGCGCAATGTTCACGCAGTTCACCGCCACATTGGTGACGTTGGCCGCCCCCACCGTGCCCGAGCCGTTGGTGACCGAACAAGTCTGGCCTGCCGGCTGCGTGCCCACGGTCACGCTGTAGGCGGCGCCACTGGCCAGCGCCGTCGGGAACGTGAAGCCGCCATTGGCGTTGCGCGTGATGCCGTCGCCACCGTTGTCGAGCAGCCCGACCGATTTGCCCGCGCCCAAGCCACTCACCGTGCCACCGATGGTGTAGGTAGACGGCGCAATGTTCACGCAGTTCACCGCCACATTGGTGACGTTGGCCGCCCCCACCGTGCCCGAGCCGTTGGTGACCGTGCAGGTCTGGCCCGCCGGCTGCGTGCCCACGGTCACGCTGTAGGCGGCGCCACTGGCCAGCGCCGTCGGGAACGTGAAGCTGCCATTGGCGTTGCGCGTGATCGCGTCGCCACCGTTGTCGAGCAGCCCGACCGAGAGACCCGCGCCCAGGCCACTCACCGTGCCGCCAATGGTGTAGTTCGTGGCGAACGAAGGCACCATGACGATGCCCACGCCCGAGTCGCGGTCCCAACCTGCGGCTTCAATGTCGAGCGCCGTGGCGTTCATGGCCGCCAGGATTTGCGCCCGGGTCAGCGCCGGATTGTTGCCCTTGATCAGCGCCGCGATGGCGGCCGCCGTGGGCGCTGCCGCCGAAGTGCCGCAGAACGGGATGAACCCCGGGGTCGTGGTCGTGCCGCAGTCAGCCGCCGCCATGTCCACCTTGTTCAGGGTGGTGCCGCCATTGGTGCCGAACAGGAAATTGCCGGGCGTGATGGCCGTGCCGTTGGGTTGGTAGAACATCTTGCGCGGACCGTCCGAGCTGTAGGTGGTCACCGGGTTGGCCGCACCCCCCGTGAACGCGCCGCCGCCGGCCGTGGCGACATTGACCGCCGCCACCGTCACCGCGCTGGCCGCGGCGTTGTGGCCGTAGGTGCTGCCTGCGGTCGCAATGGCCGGGGGCAGCCGGCCGCGGTTCGTGTCCAGCCGGATGGCGCGCGCCACGCCGGAGTACTTGACCACGTACAGCCGTGAGCCGACCGGGAACGAGCCGGAAGCAAACTCGAAGGGGTCTTGCGTTCCGCTCTGGACACTGGCGCTGGACCCGATGATCGACGTCCCGGCCGCGTTCGTGACGATCAGGTCGTAGTCATTCGCGGACGCGCCGAGGGCGTCGCTCCATTTCAGCGAAACGCGGCGAGTGCCTGAGGGCACCGCCGTGAGCGTGGTGTAGTTGGCGGCGCCGAACGCGTGCAGTTGAATCGGCACCCCCGCACCATAAAAATTTTGAATCACCGCCGGAATGGCGTTGGGGCTGGCCACGAAGTCGCCTTCGTAGGTTCCGGACTCGCTGCGCGTCAGATGGCCCGAATTGGCCGCCGAGGAAAAATACAGCACGCCGCTCGCCGTGACGGTGTTGACCGCCTGCGCGATCGGCCCGTCCTGAAACGCCCCCTCGTTGAAATACGTGACGTCATCGACGATGATGTTGCAGTTGTAGGGCGCTGCGGCCAGGCTCTGGATGTTGGTGGCCATCGACGCCACGCCGCCGAAACCGGTGGCGAAGTAGAGCGACGCGCCGGGCGCCATGTCGTACACGATCTCGAGCATGGCCGTGCCTTCGTCGCCCGAGCCTGCCTGGCTCGGCAAAACGGTGAGGCTGGCAGGCAGATCGCCCGTGGCTTGGCGTGCCGCCCGGGAATCGACGCCGTCCGACAGCACGCACACCTTTGCCCCCGTGCCGGTCTGGCCGCCGGCGTGCGCCACATTGGCCTTGTGCGCGGTCACGCCCTGCCAGGTCGCGCTACCGACATTGGTCACGGCACCGGGGGCCAGGCTTTTTAGGCGCTCCTGGTACGCCTTCAGCTCCTTTGGGCTGAGTTCGTACCGGTTGGTGGTGGCCAGTTCGCGCGGGCCAACCGTCTGCACGTCGGCCCGGTTGGCGATGTCGGTGATGGCCGACACCGGCACGCGCGCGGTGATGGTGCGATACGTGGGGTATTCCGACACGTCGGTACCGCCCTGCGCCTTGATGAAGGCCGTGAGGTCCGGCGTCACGTCGGCCTTGATGACCACGATCATGGTGTCGTCCGGCGCGACGTTGTCCCGGGCGAAGTCCTGGGCGGCGGCGGGCAAGTCCTTCAGACGCCCCGACTTGAGCTGGCCCGCCTTGTCGGCGCGCGTGAGCCCGACCAGCGCCGAGTCCATCTTCCGCTCGGCCGGCGTCCAGCTGGACTTGTCGCCAAAGGCTGGCTGCGCCCATGCGCCGGTCGACGCGACGCCCAGCGCCACGGCCAAGCCCAACGCCCGCGTCAAGCCCATGAAACTGAATTTGCTCCCCGCCATGCGCACTCCTTCACGTTGCTGTAGCTCGCAAATGTAAGAATTTGCCCAGATCCAAGCAACTGAAATCAACACCGCAATGAATCGGGGTTGCCAAATAACCACACGGGAAATGGGGCATTCTCTTGCGCCGGCGCTGGCGTCCTGCGCGGACTCGCATCGTCCGGCGTTGCTGAGCGTGTCCTTAAAATCCGGGGCAATGTTCAGTTTTTTCCGCCGCAAGAAGGCCGCCGACCCGGCGCTGCCAACCCTCCCCGACGCCGATCCGGCCCCACCGGCCGATCCCGGGGTGCCGGCCGCGCCGCCACCCGCCGGCAGGGTCGAGGCACCGGCAGCGGCGATGCCGGCAGCGCCCGAGGTTATTCCTGAATTGATAGCTGGCCGCGCTTTACCTGAGCGCCCAGAACCCCAGTTTCACCCCGAGACGGCACCCGAACCCATCGCCTCCCCCTCGCGCGGCGGCTGGCTCGACCGCCTGAAAAGCGGCCTGAAGAAGACCGGCAGCAGCATCACCACGGTGTTCACCGGCGCGCAGATCGACGATGCGCTGTATGAAGAGCTGGAAACCGCCCTGCTGCTGGCCGACACCGGCGTGCCGGCCACCGCGTTTTTGCTGGCCGACCTCAAGCGCCGCGTGAAGGAGGCCAGGGCCACCGAACCGGCCCAGGTCAAGGCGTTGCTGCAAGACGCGATCGCCGAGCTGCTCGCCCCCCTCGAAAAAACGCTGGTGGTGGGCGAGTACCACCCCACGGTGATCATGGTGGCTGGCGTCAACGGCGCGGGCAAGACCACCAGCATCGGCAAGCTGACCAAGCACCTGGCCGACGCCGGCGCCAGCGTGCTGCTGGCTGCGGCCGACACCTTTCGCGCCGCGGCGCGCGAGCAGCTGGCCGTGTGGGCCGACCGCAACCGCGTGGAGATCATCAGCCAGGAGGGCGCCGACCCCTCGGCCGTCAGCTTCGACGCCGTGGGCGCCGGCCGCGCGCGCGGCATGGACGTGGTGCTGGTGGACACCGCCGGGCGCCTGCCCACGCAAAAGCACCTGATGGAAGAGCTGGCCAAGATCCGCCGCGTGGTGACCAAGGCCGACGTGACCGCCCCGCACGAGGTGCTGCTGGTGATCGACGGCAACACGGGTCAGAACGCCCTGGCCCAGGTGCGCGCCTTCGACGAGGTGCTGGGGCTGACGGGCCTGATCGTGACCAAGCTGGACGGCACGGCCAAGGGCGGCGTGCTGTGCGCCATCGCCCGCTGGAGCGAGGAGCGCACCCGCGCCGGCAGCGCGGGGCCGCTGCCGGTGTACTTCATCGGCGTGGGCGAAAAGCTGGAAGACTTGCAGACCTTCAAGGCGCGCGAGTTCGCCCAGGCGCTGGTCGGTTGACCGACAGACCCACCCACCCGGCCTGCAACGGTTTGCAACGCCCGGCGCCGTTCGCAGTGGCTTGACACGCAGTCGATAAACTCGGGCCATGAATCCACCCCGCAAACACCTGGTGCTGCTGGGCGCCGGCCGCGCGCACCTGCAGGTGCTGCGCGGCCTGGCGCGGCAGGCCGGCGGCGACATGAGCGCGACCCTGGTGGCGCCCCATCCCTATTACATCGACGCGGCGATGGTGCCCGGCTACGTGACCGGCCACTACACGCTGGACGACATCCGCGTGCCGCTGGACGCGCTGGTCGAAGCCAGCGGCGCGCACTTCGTCCCGGCCCACGTGCTGGCGCTGGACCCGGCCGCGCGGCGCGTGCAGCTGTCCACCGGCGACGCCCTGCCCTACGACGTACTGTCCATCGACGTCGAGCCGGCGGCCGAGCGCGATGAAATCGAAACGCTGATGCCCGGCGCGCGCCGCAACGCGCTGTTCACCCAGCCACTGCAAGGCTTTGTGCAACTGTGGCCGCAACTGCAAGCGCTGGCGCAGCAGCGGCCCCTGCACGTGGTCGTGATGGCCGAGCACTTGCCCGGCGTGGAGCTGGCCCTGGCCGCCGCGCACGCGCTGGCCGCCCCGCACGGCAGCCGCGTCACCCTGGTGGCCGGTGACGCACCGCTGCTGGCCGATCACCCCGCCGCCCTGCAGCGGCGCCTGCTGGGGCGCCTGAAGGCCCTCGACGTCACCGTGCTGCAGGACCGCTGCGTCGGCATCGACGAAGGCAGCGTGCTGCTGGCCAGCGGCGCCAGCTTGCAATGCGACGCGCCCCTGCTGGCATACCACGCCGCCGCGCCGGCCTGGCTGTCGCAGGCGGGCCTGCAAACCACCGAGGGCGGCGCCGTGCAACTCAACGAGCGGCTGCAAAGCGACAGCCACCGCCAGATCTTCGTCGTGCCCCCCGGCGCGCCGATCGAGGCCGGCCCCGTGCTGGAGGCCAACCTGCGCACCGCACTGAACGGCGGCGCCTTCCGCAAGGCCCCGCTGGCCGCCGCGCGCCTGCACGTGGTGGGGGCCGGCCACGAGCACGCCATCGCGGTGTGGGGTCCGCTGGGCCTGGAAGGCCGCGAAGTCTGGCACTGGAAAGACCGGCGCGACCGCAGGCAGCTGGCCGCGCTGTTTGCGCTGTAGCCCACCCCCTGAAAACCCGCAGCGGGCGAGCCGGCGCGGCCACAAACCAGGCCCAGATGCGCATGGGCGTGGGAAAACCCTAGCCGCTTGCGATTGGATGCGCACTATACTGCGTATCAACAGGCATTTTAATTCATATCGCGCAACCGGCCTGACGGCATCTCCTGCGAAATTGCGGGAAAGCCAAGGGGCACAAATTCTCGCCATTGAACCAAAATGCCACATTGTTTGACCCCAATCATTCCAGGAGACACTTCAATGCCATCGACACCCATTGCTCGCAGCCCCAGCCGCCGCCTGGTGCTTTCGCGCAGCGCCGCCCTGGTGGGCGCTGGCACCGCCAGCCTGCTGCTGCCGCAGATCGTGCGCGCGCAGTCGGGCAAGGTGCGCGTGGGCTTCATGCTGCCCTACACCGGCACCTACGCCCAGTTGGGCGTGGCCATTGAAAACGGCGTGCGCATGGCCATTGCCGAAAAAGGCGGCAAGCTGGGCGGGCGCGAGATCGAGTGGTTCAAGGTCGATGACGAGTCCGAGCCGTCCAAGGGCGTCGAGAACGCCAGCAAGCTGGTGCAGCGCGACAAGGTGGACGTGCTGATCGGCACCGTGCACTCGGGCGTGCAGATGGGCATTCACAAGGTGGCGCGCGAATCGGGCGTGCTCAACATCATCCCCAACGCGGGCGTGCTGCCCGTCACGCGCGCGCTGTGCGCGCCCAACGTGTTCCGCGCCAGCTTCACCAACAGCCAGCCCACGCTGGCGCTGGGCAAGCCCATGATGGAGCGCAACCTGAAAAAGGCCGTCTGGATCACCTGGAAGTACGCCGCCGGCGACGACGCGTTCGAAGGGTTCAAGGAAAGCTACACCAAGGCCGGCGGCACCATCGTCAAGGAGCTCGCCGTGCCCTTCCCCAACGTCGAGTTCCAGGCGCTGCTGACCGAGATCGCCGCGCTCAAGCCCGATGCGGTGGCGTGCTTCTTTGCCGGCGGCGGCGCCGCCAAGTTCATGAAGGACTACGCCGCCGCGGGCCTGCACGACAAGATTCCGCTGTGGGGCTCGGGCTTTTTGACCGAAGGCACGCTGGAGGCCGCCGGCGCCGCGGCCGAGGGCGTGATGAGCACCCTGCACTACGCCGACTCGCTGGACACGCCGCGCAACAAGCAGTTCCGCAGCGCCTACGCGCAGCAGTTCAAGATGCAGCCCGACGTGTACGCCGTGCAGGGCTACGACTCGGGCCAGTTGCTGGTGGCCGGCGCCAGCGCCGTCAAGGGCGACTTGGCCAGCAAGCCGGCGCTCTACAAGGCCATCGAGTCGGCCGTGATCGACAGCCCGCGCGGCAAATGGACCATGAGCAAGGCGCACAACCCGGTGCAGGACATCTATCTGCGCAAGGTCGAAAAAGGCGACAACGTGGTCGTCGGCGTGGCGGCCAAGGCGCTGGCCGACTCGGGCGCCGGCTGCAAGTTGACGTAACCCCCTGCGGCGCTGACGTGCCTTCCCCCTTGAAAAGGGGGACGACGCCAGTGGCCGGGCCAAGCCCGGCCCCGGCGTCCGCTGGCATGGCCTGCTTCGCGGCCTTTCGACTCTTTGACATTCGCAACCCGCGACTGCCCCGAACGCCGCTTGCACTCCTTCTTCGACCCATCACCCCGTGGACTTCGCCAACTTTCTGATCCAGCTGCTCAACAGTGTGCAGTACGGACTGCTGCTGTTCATGCTGGCGGCCGGCCTGACGCTGATCTTCGGCATCATGGGCGTGGTCAACCTGGCGCACGGCAGCTTCTACATGCTGGGCGCTTACCTGGCGTACGCACTGTCGGCGCAGCTGGGCAGTTTTGCCGCCGCCATCGTGGTGGGCACGCTGCTGTCGGTGGTGTTCGGCCTGGTGCTCGAGCGCGTGCTGTTTCGCGCCTTCTACCAGCGCGACCACCTCGACCAGGTGCTGATGACCTTCGGGCTCATCTACATCTTCGAGGAGTCGCGCTCGCTCTTGTGGGGCGACGACGTGCACGGCGTGCCGATTCCGCCGCTGCTGGCCGGCTCGCTGCCGCTGACCGACACCTTGTCCTACCCCGTCTATCGCCTGTTCATGATGGCGCTGTGCGTGGGCCTGGCCGTGGCGCTGTACCTGCTGATCGGCAAGACGCGCCTGGGCATGAAAATTCGCGCCGGCGCCTTCAACCGCGACATGACCGAGTCGCTGGGCGTCAACATCAAGCTTATTCACGCCGTGGTGTTCGCCATCGGCGTGGCGCTGGCCACGGTGGCGGGCATGATCGCCGCGCCGGTCTCCAGCGTCTATCCCAACATGGGCTCGTCGGTGCTGATCATGTGCTTCGTGGTGGTGGTCATCGGCGGCATCGGCTCGGTGCGCGGCGCGCTCATCGCCGCCTTGCTGGTGGGCCTGGTGGACACCTTCGGCAAGGTGCTGCTGCCGCAGGTCTCCAGCATGCTCGTGTACATGCTGATGGCGGTGGTGCTGTTGTG
This sequence comes from Pseudomonadota bacterium, assembly GCA_018241325.1. GTDB lineage: Bacteria > Pseudomonadota > Gammaproteobacteria > Burkholderiales > Burkholderiaceae_C > Ottowia. The sequence goes on from JAFEEB010000051.1 coordinate 49,916, forward strand.
GAAACCGGAGGGCCTGTTCAAGTCATGACGGCGCCAACCCCCCACCTCGAAGCCCTGCCCCGCGCCATGAAGGGCCTGCTGGCCGTGGCCTTCGTCGCGCTGGCGCTGTTTCCCGTCGTGGGCAGCGAGTTCTACCAGCAGATGGTCGTGCGCATGATGATCCTGGCGATCTTCGCCATGAGCCTGGACCTGCTGCAGGGCGTGACCGGCCTGGTGTCGCTGGGGCACGCGGCCTACTTCGGCATCGCCGGCTACGCGCTGGCCTTTCTCACGCCGCAGGGCGAGCCCGTCAGCCTGTGGTGGACGCTGCCCGCCGCCGTGCTGGCGGCCGGCGCGGCGGCGCTGGGGATCGGGTTCTTCGTGGTGCGCACACGCGGCATCTACTTCATCATGGTGACGCTGGCCTTCGCGCAGATGGTGCACTACGCTTTCTTCGACAACAAGGTGCTGGGCGGCTCGGACGGCATCTACATCAACTTCCGGCCCGACGCCGGCTTGTTCGATCTGGAGAACAAGCAGGTCTTCTACTACTTCACGCTGGCCTGCCTGCTGGGGGTGTTCGCCTTCCTGCGCCGCCTGCTGTGGAGCCCCTTCGGCCGCGCGCTGGCGGGCATCCGCGTCAACGAGCACCGCATGCGCGCCGTGGGCTACGGCAGCTTCAGCTACAAGCTGACGGCCTTCACGCTGGCCGGCGCGCTGGCCGGGCTGGCGGGCTACCTGTGGGGCGCGCAAAGCGGTTTCGTCAACCCCGAGCTGATGGGCTTTCACCAGAGCGCGCACGTCATCATGATGGTGATCCTGGGCGGCATGGGCAACTTCGCCGGTGCCATCGTCGGCGCGTTTGCGTTCGAGATCATGCTCGACGTGTTCAAGGACTTGCCGGCCATCGGCGGCTTCGACACCGGCAAGCACTGGCAGCTGTGGATGGGCCTGTTCATCGTGCTCGTCATCTGCTTTGCGCCACGCGGCATCCTGGGGCTGGTGCAGCGCCTGGCCACGCGCGGGGAGAAAGCGCCATGAGCACCGCCGGGCCGGCCCAAGGTGCGAGCGCCCCCTCAGGGGGCAGCGAGCCACGCGCAGCGGGGAGCGTGGGGGCAGTCATGGGC
>JAFEEB010000052.1 GCA_018241325.1 Pseudomonadota bacterium
TTGCACTTCGTTGTTGAATCCGCCCATCTTTTTCTGACCACGCCGGGCGCCCTGGCCCACTCACCGCGCGCGCGGAAGGCCCAAGCGGGCGATCGATTCCGACCCGCTTGAGCCACAACTTATCCCGCCAATTGCACAATTTGACACAGTTGTTAACTTTCTTCTTGCACAACCCCGTTCACCCAACGAAACCCGGACTAGCATGACGCCACCGTGCGCACCACGGTCTCGAGCCCACCCATGCCAGACCAATCCACCATGACCACCATGCCTTTTTCGCGGCACGCGCCATCACGCCGCAGCGTCGTCACGGCACTCGCCGCCACCGTTGCTGCGGCCCATGTTCCGCGGGTCTTCGCCCAAGGCAGCGAACTGCTTTTCGCCATCAACGAAGGGGTCAGCTACCGCTTCAACCGGGTGGAGGCGCAGGACCGCTAGAAGCCAGTGGCGGACGAACTCGGACGCATCCTGAAGCAACCCGTGCGCGCCGTGGCGATTGCCAGCTACGAAGAGCTGCAGGCCGGACTGGCCAATCGCCAGTTCGCGCTGGCCATGGTCCACCCGGCCCACCACGCGATCCGAGCCCTGGTGCACAGCGGCTATCGGCTGGCGGCGGTCGCCAAGGGGTTCACCGACTACAAGGCCGGCTTCTTCGTGTTGCCGAACTCGCAGGTCAAGTCGCTCGAAGACCTGCGCGGCAAGCCGATCGTGGCGCCGGACGAGGACTCCATCACCTCGGTGATGATGCGCGCCACGCTGCGCGACGCCAAGCTGTCATCCGAAGTCAAGCCGACCTACGTGCGCTATCAGGACGCCGTTCCGTTCTCTGTGGAAAACGGCCTGATGGCCGCCGGGGTGAGCGCGTCGAACGCGGTGTTGAAGGCCTGGCAGGCCAAGGGCGGGCGCGTGGTGGCCTCCAGCCGCGCGATTCCCATCAAGCAATTGATCGTCAGCGACAAGGCGCCTGCCGGATCGCTGGAGCGGGTGGCCACCTTTTTTCAGGGGCTCGAGCACAACACGAGCGCCGCGGCGCTGCTCGAGGCGACCCGCCTGCCCGGCTTCGTGGCCTACGACGAAGCGGCGCTGAAGGCCCACGCGGCTTGGCTCGGCGTCGCCTGAGCGCCGGCCGGCCCCGCGCGAAGCTCAAACCAGATAGCGCTTGGCCAGCAGCATCCAGTAGGCGCCGCCCACCGCCACGTTCTCGTCGTTGAAGTCGTAGCCGGGGTTGTGCACCATGCACGCGCCCACCTTGTCGCCGTCGCCATTGCCCACCAGCAGATAGCAGCCGGGACGCTTTTCCAGCATGTAGGCGAAGTCCTCGCTGCCGGTGACGGCCGGGCCCTGCAGGGTGACTTTTTCGCCGCCCACCAGTTCCACGCCGACCTGGCGCGCAAAGTCGGTTTCTTCCTTGCTGTTGACCAGCACCGCGTAGCCGCGCCGGTAGTCGATCTCGGCGGTCACGCCAAAGCTTTGCGCCTGCGCCTGCACGATTTCGGTGATGCGCTTTTGCAGCTGCTGACGCACGCCGTTGTCGAGCGCGCGCACGCTCAGCTCCAGGTGTGCGCTGTCGGGAATGACGTTGTTGGCGTGCCCGGCTTGAAACACGCCCACGCTGACCACGGCGGTCTGCTGCGGATCGATGTTGCGCGAGACCACCGTTTGCAAGGCCATCACCACGCTGGCGGCGGCCACCACCGGATCGACCGCCAGGTGCGGCATGGCACCGTGACCGCCGTGCCCCTTGATGTCGATGTACACCTTGTCGGACGAGGCCATCATGGCGCCTTCGTGAAACACCAGGTGCCCCTGTGGCCAGCCGGGCATGTTGTGGATGGCAAAGATGGCGTCGCAGGGGTACTTGTCGAACAGGCCGTCGTCCATCATGCGCACGGCGCCGCTGTCGCTGGTGCCGTATTCCTCGGCTGGCTGAAAGATCAGGTTCAACGTGCCCGAGAACTGGCCGGGCTCGGCCAGCGCCTTGGCCGCCGCCAGCAGCATGGCGGTGTGGCCGTCGTGCCCGCAGGCGTGCATCACGCCGGCGTTCTTGCTGGCGTACTTCAGGCCCGTGCTTTCCTTGATGGGCAGCGCGTCCATGTCGGCGCGCAGGCCCAGCGTGCGCTTGCCGCTGCCGCGCTTGAGCTGGCCCACCAGGCCCGTGCCACCCAGGCCGCGCTCGACCTGGTAGCCCCATGATTGCAGGCGCTCGGCCACCAGGTCGCTGGTGCGGTGCTCCTTGAACGACAGCTCGGGGTTGTGGTGAATGTCGCGCCGCAACTGGATGAATTCGTCGGCATTGGCGCGGATGGCCTCCATGACCTGATCGGTGCTCATGACTTGCTCCATGGTGAAACGAAAGAAATCGCGGATTCATGCAGCGGATCGCAACTCCGTGCGACCCGCAGCGCCCGGTGCGTCAGTGGTGCAGCGTGGCGTCGCGCCCGGTCTCGGGCAACAGAACAATGGCGATCAGCGTGACCACGCTGGTTGCCACCACGTACAGTGCCGGCGCGGCCGGGTTGCCGGTCGCCTGGATCAACCAGGTCACGATGACCTGTGTGCTGCCCCCAAACACGGCCACGCCGACGGCGTAGGCAATCGACATGCCCAGCGCCCGGATCGAGGCGGGAAACAGCTCCGGAATCGCCACGACGCTGGGCGCGCCGCCGATCGCCGTCAGGCCCGCCAACACCGTCGTTGCCAGCGCCAGCAGGCCGAAACTCGGGTTGTTGATCAGCATCATGAACACGGGATAGGTCAGCACCATCAGCGCCACGCGCGACCACAGCATGACCGGCTTGCGCCCGTAGTGGTCGGACAGCCAGCCGCCCAGCAAAGACCCCAGCCAGGTCGTCAGCCCGAAGACGACCGTGGCCATCATGGCAACGACGGCGGGCAGCTTCAGCGTGGACACCGCGTAAGTCGTCATGTAGGTCGAGACATAAGTCGAGATCGTGCTGCCCATGATCAACATCAGCGCGAGCACGATCACGCGCTTGTAGTGACCCAGCCTGGGCCGGTCGGCCACGGTGCCCGCGTGGGGCGCGGCGTGCTCGAGCGTTTCGGGCATGTGCCGGCGCAGGTAGATCGCGATCGGGATCAGCACCAGCCCCAGCAAAAACGGCATGCGCCAGCCCCAGGCCAGCATCTGATCGGCCGACAGCGACAAGGTCAGCAACACGCCGACGATGCCCGCGCACAAGCCGGCGACGCCCTGGCTGGCAAGCTGCCAACTGCCATACAGACCCCGCTTGCCGGGCGGCGCGACTTCGATCAGGTACGCCGTCGAAGGCCCGACTTCGCCGCCCAGCGCCAGCCCCTGCAGCAGGCGGCAAAACACCACGATGATGGGAGCGGCCACGCCGATCTGCGCGTACGACGGGGTGGCCGCCAGGCCCAGCGTGCCCACCGTGATCAGGGCAATGGTCAAAATCATCGCGGGCTTGCGGCCGGCCCGGTCGGCAAACGCGCCAATCAGCAAGCCGCCCAGCGGGCGCGTGACGAAGCCCACGCCAAACACCGCCACCGACAGCAGCAGGCTCATGAAGGGCGTGGAGGCCGGGAAAAACGTCTTGCCGATGTAAACGGCAAAAAACGCGTAGGTGGTGAAGTCGTAGAACTCCATCGCGTTGCCGGCCACGGCGGCGGCCACGATGCGAGGTGGGACGCGTTGCTTGCGCGGCGTTGCCGCGTCACGCGCCAGGGATGGGGAAGGCGCCAGCGCCGCGGCGCCTGACTGTGTGGGGGCCATGAACTTGTCTCCTGACGATCGTCGGCTGCGTCGTTGGCAGCGGCTGCAATGCTAGGGAGGGATTTTCAATTCGTCCAATGCATGGTTCTCATCTTTATAATTCTTTCAACTCATGATGGACAAGCCATGAACCTGCGTCATCTCGAGCACCTGCTGGCACTGGATGACACGGGCTCGTTCAGCCGGGCGGCCGATGCCCAGCACATCACCCAGTCCGCGCTGAGCCGCAGCATCCAGTCGCTCGAAAGCGAGCTGGGCACGCGCCTGATCGACCGCGTGGGCAAGCGCAACGAGTTGACGCCCTTTGGCAAGACCGTCATCGCCCGGGCGCGTCGCATCGTACTGGAAGCGGCCGAGTTGAAACGCAGCGCCGGCTTTCTGCACGACGGACACCTCGGCGCCCTGCGCATCGGGCTGGGCTCGGGCCCGGCGGCGCTGTTGATGGCGCCCTTCCTGCTCCACATGGCGCGCAGGCACCCGGGCGTGGAGGTCAGCATCGAGCCCAGCGGCACCGAGTTTCAGGTCAAGCGTCTGCGCGATCGCGAATTCGACGCGCTGGTGGTCGACCTGCGCCGCGTGACCTCGGCGGCGGACCTGCACATCGAAGACCTGGGGCGTCTGCGCGCCGGCTTTCTGTGCCGCGCCGGCCACCCGCTGCTGGCGTCGGGCACGCCGGTCGGCTTTGCCCAGGTGCTGCGTTATCCGCTGGCCAGCACCCCGCTGAGCGCCACGGCGGGCCGGAACCTGATTGCCCGCTACGGCCCCGCCGCCGACCCGCACACCGCCGTCACCCTGCGCTGCGACGACATCCCCGCCTTGCTGCACGCCGTGCAGGGCAGCGACGCCGTGTTCGTGGGCACGCTTGCCGTGGCGCGCACCGTCACACCCGCCGGCAGCGTGGTGGAGCTGCCCATCAACCCGGCCCTCGACGATGGCGCCCACTTCGGCTTCGTCACCCTGGCGGCGCGCACCGAGGCGCCGGCCCTGGCCATCTTCCGGCGCTTCGTGGCCGTGCACCTGCGCGATTGAGCCGTGACCCATCCCCTGCCTGCCCTCGACTGCCAGACCTGTGGTGCCTGCTGCGCCAGCTTCCGCGTCGATTTCTCGATCACGGAGAGCGAAGCCGAAGGCGGCAGCGTGCCGCGCGGCCTGGCCGAGCCCCTCACCGCCAGCACCTGCCGCCTGCGCGGCACCGACCATTCGCCGCCGCGCTGCGCCGCGCTCACGGGCCGCATCGGCGAGCAGGTGGCCTGCGCCATCTACCGCTGGCGCCCATCGCCCTGCCACGAGTTCGAGGCCGGATCGGACGCCTGCCTGCGCGCGCGGCGGCGGCATGGCATCGACGCCCCCGATCGTCCTTGAGCCGCACCGCACCAGGGCGCGCGCCAGCAGGCTCAAGCAAACTTGGTGCCCGCCACGCGAATGCCCCAGATCAGTTCGACGAAGGCGGTGTTGTTGATCAGCGGCTCGCCGCCGATGATCAGCCAGTACCCCACGCCGTCCACCCAGAACAGCAGGAAGCTGGTGGTCGGCAGCAGCATGTCGACGCCGTCGAAAAACGATACCGCCCGGCCGGTTCCCGTCCAGCCACGCTGCCGCTGGCGCGCGGCGAAGTCAAAAAAATCGGCCGCTGCCACACAGAGCGTTTCAGCCTCGTCTTGCGAATAACCCACGCGCGCCAAGCAGAAACCGTCATCCGAGGCCAGGGCCGCGGTTCGCGTGCCCGACAAGCCGGCTATGGCGTGCGGCAGGTAGCTGTCGAGTCGCACGTCGGGCGCGCGCAGCTCGCGCTGCACCTCGTGTATCCAGCCCGCGTACTGGGCTCGTGCCAGGATCGTGCGATGCGCAGGTGCCTGCGCAAGCCATTGGCTGCGGCGCAGGGCCGCACCCCGTGGCATGAGCGTCTGCAGCGCGGCGCCCACGTCGTCCGGCGTGCGATCGGCATACGCGCGCAGCGCGCCGGCCGGCGTCAGCATGAGGAAGGGATCGTCAATCGACGCCGAGGCGCTCATCGATTCATGCCGGGCCGCGCGCGCCGTTGAAGGGGTCGATCCCATAGATCAGCGCCTTCACCAGGATTGCCATGTGGTTTCGACTGCGGGCGTCGGTGTCCATGGCGGTCGGCGGCAGGCCCAGCTCGACCATTTCGCGCGAGACGATCTGACGCGTCTGCCACGCGCCGCTGTCGGTGTGGGTGATGCCCACCACCAGCGACGTGCGGTCGATGAAGTCCCGAAACTCGCTCACGTAGGCGCGCAGATCGGCCACGGGATCGGCGGCATTGCCCTTGATCATCAGCACCAGGCCAAGCGCGTTCTCGGTGAGGATCTCCCACATGAAGTCGAAGCGCTTTTGCCCCGGCGTGCCGTACAGGCGCACCTGGTCACCGCTGGCGAGCTTCATCAGGCCATAGTCCATGGCGACGGTGGTGGTGGGCTTGAGGTTTTTTACGGCATCCGAGGCGCTGGCTTCGGTGCGCACGACCTCGATGTCGGACAGGGTCTGGATCGCCGTGGTCTTGCCCGCCCCGACGGGCCCGGCGAAGACGAGTTTGTAGATATTGGCCATGATGTCGGCAGATCAAAAAAGCTTGTCCAGGAGCGACTTGAAGAACCCTTGGCGCACGCCAGCGTCGGCGCCAGCGCGCGGCGGTGACGGCACGCGGACGCTCGATGCCGCCGGGATCACGACCGCCAGGCCCGAGGAAACGCACAACGCCGCAAAGCGCAGGATGTCCTGCTCACGCCTGGGTAAGGCGCGCATCAGGTCGTGAATCGACTGCGGCATGCGCGCGCAGATGGCGGCCAGTTGCACGTCCAATGGGCCCACCTGCTGCAGCAGTGTGAAGTTGGGAAAGCGTCGCAACTGCAGTGTGAGATCGCCCCGGGCTTCCAGCTTGACGTCTTTCAGCGCTGCGCTGGTCAGCTCCCATGTGATGACGTCCAGCGGCTTTTGGGCGCGGCGAAATCGACCTCCAAGATGCTCGCGCACCGTCTCTTCGATGCGCTCGACCGGCAGGGGCTGCATCTTGAGGCTCTCCAGCAGCCGGGGGGTGTGCAGCATTTTCAGCAGCGCAGAAAGAGGCAGTCCCGCAGCCAGCCACCCCCCGCGGGGATCCATCACGAGCGCCAATGAGTCGATGCTCAGCAACTTGGCGTCTTCGCCTTGGAGCGCTTGGGCGACAAACCGCATGAACGCCACCTGGCGCAACGGCGGGATGGCGTCCAGCAAGAGCTCGAAAGCGCCCGCTTTCAATCCGGCGGCCTGCATGGGAAGGCGGACGTTCGTCGGTGCCACCGGCACGCCCGGGCCGTGCGCCAAAGGCGCGCGCTCTCGCAGCAGCTTGGCCTTGCCCATGTCATCGGATCGCTGCGCGCCCGGCGAGCCATTGGCGGGCGGCGGCGCCGTCGGCCGCGCCGATGCCGCGACATGGGTTGCGGCTGCTTTTTCAACGAATGCGCCGCGATCGGCCTGCAAGCGGTCCGCCAGTTTCAGTGCGCGCCGCCATGCAGGAACGACCGGCGTGTCGCGGGTGATCGCGGGCCCGCTGGAGCGTGCCGATCCGGCGGCAGCCGGCACGTCGTCGGACCTTCGATCCAGGTCGTCACGCCTTGCGGCCGTGCTCTGGCTCGCGCGGCGCGCCGTCATGACACGCTGCAAGGCCTCGCGCAAACCGGCGCTGGTGTAGGGCACAGTCAGAAAGGTGACGACCTGCCCCGCTTGCAGCGGCAACTCGGATTCGAGCCAGCCACCGCCGTGACCCCAGACCAGCAACACCGCGGAGCGCCCCTGAAGGAAATCCAGCAGCCGCCTTTCATGGTCCGGCGAGTGCCGGCGCATTCCCACGCCGAACAGATCAACGACACAGCAATGACAAGCCCGAGCTTGCACGCCCTGCTCGGGCACGCCCAACGCCAGGCCGCGCGCGAGCGTGACGCACGGCTGGTCGCGCCAGGTCATGCCGATCATGATTTCGACGGCAGCCGCCTCGGTGTCGGTCAGGCCCGCCAGCAATACGGCATTCATGGATGCGCCCCTTGCAAATGCGCCATCGCTTCTTGCCATGGCCCGGACAACTCACGCCCGCTGCGCAGCATGGCGCGCCGCGCCAGCATGAAGGCCAGCGTATCGCCCGCACCAACGCAGTGCGCGAGAAAGGCGCGTTCGACCACATCGTCGCCGGCCAGCAGCGGACCCACGGCATGGGCGGCGATGGCCCGCGAATCGTCCACGCCGCACAAGAGCGCGCGCGGCGGCACGTCCAGCGACGGCACGGCCAACACACACCAGCGCGTGGCCAGCGGCGTGACACGGTCCAGCCGCCGTGCTGCACGCACCTGCGCCACAAAGGCGTTCAACACGAAGGGCGCCAGCCGCACCGAGACCTCACGGTCGCGCAACTCGGCGCCGAGCGCAGGATCGGGCGTGCAGGCGCTCAGCATGTCGGCCAGCGCGCCCTGCACGGGCTCCGAGCCGTCGAGCGCGCATGCGGCCCGCACGCGGCTGTGGTGCACCACCCGGTCGGCCGGTGTGCGCAATACGCGCCGGCCCGCTTGTCGAAACAGCGCCCGGGCCAGCCGGGTGTCCTGTGCCATGGCCGGTCAGTCGAGCAAGGTGTCCATAAGGTCGATCATGAACTCGGCGTCTTCCTCCGTCATGGCCTCGAAGCCCCCCGAAATGCCCAGCTCGTCCAGCACCGGTTGACCGTCGGCCGTGCCCTTGAGCGCGACCAGCGCGTCGCGAATGCGCGCCATGTCCGGCTCGCCGAACTTCGGGCTGGTCAGCAGCACGTGCGTGATGTCGGCCAGCTTGCTCTCGATCAGCGGCTTGAGCTGCGACTTGGTGAGCTTGGACAGCGAGTGGTAGGCCTCGGCCAGGAAGAAGCTGGCATCGACCTCGCCCTTGATCGCCATGCGCGCGGCAGCCTGGTAGGTGTCCACCATGTGCCACTGCACGTCGGCCTCGGTCAGGTCGGCCGGCTCCAGCAGGCGCAGGCCGATCAGCTTGACGTCCTTGTTGTCGGTGAGCGCGATCTTGCAGCCGGGTTGCAGGTCTTCGATCGCATTCGGCGCCGCGTTGGCGCCCGTGGCGACAACCATCTCATCCGACTTGCCGAGTGGCCGGGCAATGGCCTTGAAGCCCGCATCGCGCACCATCGCCGCGGCATCGAAGGGATTGGCGTACACCGCGTCCACCTTGCCGTCGGCGACGAGCTGGGCCTGCTCGGCCGCCGATGTCGGGGTGAGCAGGTGCAGGGCGAGGCCGGACTTTCTTTGCAGCAGCGTATTGAGCAAGTGCCAGCCGGCAAAACGCTCGGGCGCGAAGTCGGGGGCGATCAGCAGGTTCAAGGTCATGCCGCGCTCCCCTCGGCGGCCAGCCACTGCTTGTACACGGCCGACAGTTCGTCGATCTTGTTGCGCGAAGGCTTGCGGCGCACCGAGGTATAGCCCACCACCTTGCCGCCGCGCACGTTGGGCACGGCGGTGGCGTAGACCCAATAGTGCGAGCCGTCCTTGCGCAGGTTCTTGACGTAGCCGTGCCACTTCTTGCCGGCCTGCATGGTGTCCCACAAATCCTTGAATGCGGCCTTGGGCATGTCGGGGTGGCGCAGGATGGCGTGCGGCTGGCCGATCAGCTCGTCACGCGGGTAGCCCGAGAGTTCGACGAAGGCTTCGTTGGCGTGGGTCAGGATGCCGTTCAAATCGGTGCGCGAGATGATCAGGCGCCCTTCGGGATAGGCGATTTCGCGCTCGCTCACCTGCACGGTGCGGGTCGAGCCGTCGTGATACGTGATCTGGTGCGTCCGCGCCGCATCGGCGGCCGGCTGCATCGGGGGGAATGCCATGGGGACGCCCTCCTCAGATCAGCTTGGACAGCGCTTCGGCCGCGCGCCGGATGTCCAGGAACAGCAAGCCCAGCTTGGCGTTTTGCTTGGCCAGCACGGTGAGCACGGCCTCGGTGCCCGATGAGCTCATGATCACGTAGCCGCGCTCGCCCTGCAGCAGCACGCGCTCGAGCGTGCCACGCGCCAGTTCGCGCGCCGCCCGGTCGCCCAGCGACAGCAGCGCGGCGGACATGGCGCCCACCCGGTCTTCATCCATGCCTTGCGGCAGCGCCGAGGCGATCATCAGACCGTCGGTCGAAATCAGGGCCGAGGCTTCGACGTCCGCGGACGAGCCTTTCAGTTCTTCCAGCACCTGCTGGAACATGTCGGTGCGCATGGTTCTCTTTCCTCCTGGTGGGTATCCCCGGTCACGGGGTGTACGTAAAACGGAAGTTTGATTAGAGCGGACATCGCGCTCAAAAGAGATCTGTTCGCCATCGTCTCGACTTGAAGACTGTGAAAAACGCACGAGGACTATCGGAAGGAGTACAAATGTTTGTTCTATATCAATTTGTGCGTTTCATCCGACCCCGTGACGATGTTGTTGCGGGCGGACGGAAGGCCGTGTGCGCCGCTGGATTCCCCGCATGAGTCGTTGTGAATAACCGACACCACACCGGCCGCCAGCGCGCTAAGGTTCGCACCATGCCTGCCCACCAACCCAAGCTCTGGGACATCTCGCCACCCGTCCAGGAGGGCAGTCCCGTCTTCCCGGGCGACACGCCGTATCAGCAGCGCTGGTCGGCGCAAATCGGCCCGGGCTGCCCCGTCAACGTGAGCGCCATCACGTTGTCGCCGCACGTGGGCGCGCACGCCGACGCGCCCCTGCACTACGACCCGCAGGGCGCGGCAATCGGCGCCGTCAGCCTGGAGCCCTTCCTTGGCCGCTGCCGCGTGATCCATGCCATCGGCGTGCATCCGCTCATTCTTTGGGAGCATGTCGCGCATGCAGCGCAAGCGCTGCCGCCGCGCGTTCTGGTGCGCACCTATGCCCACGCGCCCATCGAGCGCTGGGATCCACAGCTGGCCGCCTTCGCCCCCGAGACCGTGGAGCGCCTGGCGGATGCCGGCGTGCAACTGATCGGCATCGACACCGCCAGCATCGACCCGGCCGACAGCAAGCGGCTGGCCAGCCACCAGGTGATCCGCCGCCGCGGCCTGCGCGTGCTGGAGAACCTGGTGCTCGACGCCGTGCCCGAGGGCGACTACGAGTTGATCGCGCTGCCCCTCAAGCTAAGCACCGCCGATGCGTCCCCGGTGCGTGCCGTGCTGCGCGCTTTGCCCATTTGAAGAAATGAATCAAACAGGCGTCTTGCGCGCAACCAAAAAGCGCGAGCAGCTATTAAATCAATAGTAATTCAGTCACAATGGTTGCCCGCAAGGCGGCCCACCCAAACCATTTCAGGAGACCTCCATGACGCAAAAAGACACCGCCTCCATCGTCCGCGACGAGCACGCCCAGCTCGACTACTCCAGCAGCATGAGCTATGGCGACTACTTGCACATCGACCAGATCCTCTCGGCCCAGCACCCGCTCTCGCCCGCGCACGACGAGATGCTGTTCATCATCCAGCACCAGACCAGCGAGTTGTGGATGAAGCTGATGCTGACCGAGATCGGCGCCGCCATCGCCGACATCCGCGCCGACCACCTGCCGCCCGCCTTCAAGAAGCTCGCGCGCGCCAGCCGCATCTTCGAGCAGCTCGTCAACGCCTGGGACGTGCTGGCCACCATGACCCCGCCCGAGTACAGCGCCATCCGCCCCTACCTGGGGCCCTCCAGCGGCTTTCAGAGCTTTCAATACCGCTGCATCGAATTCTCGCTGGGCAACAAGAACGCCGCCATGCTCAAGGTGCACGCGCACAGGCCCGAGCGCCTGGCGCTGGTGCAGGCCTACTACGACGCGCCCTCGCTCTACGACGAGGCCCTGCAACTGATGGCCCGTCGCGGCCTGCCCGTGCCCGCCAGCCACCTGCAGCGCGACTTCACGCAGCCCTATGAAGCCAGCGACGCCGTCGAAGCCGCTTGGCTCGCCGTGTACCGCGATCCCGAAAAATACTGGGATCTCTACCAGCTCGGCGAAAAACTCACCGACCTCGAAGACGCCTTCCGCGTCTGGCGCTTCAAGCACGTCACCACGGTGGAGCGCATCATCGGCTTCAAACGCGGCACCGGCGGCACCAGCGGCGTGGGCTACCTGCGCAAGATGCTCGACGTGGTGCTCTTCCCCGAGCTGTGGCGCCTGCGCACCGACCTCTGATTTTTATTGGGGCCAGATTTTTATTGGGGTCAGATGCTGAGGTTTCCCCGCAAATATTGC
>JAFEEB010000053.1 GCA_018241325.1 Pseudomonadota bacterium
AACATTCGCGAGAAGAGCCTGATTCGGCATGAACTCCGGGATCCGTCGATCCGCGGTTGCCAAATCCGGAGCTTGCAAAGAAAACACCAAAGAAGAATTTTTCTTGGACTTCTTCTGCGCCCTCTGCGAGTCCTTTGCGCCCTCTGCGTTCAAAAATGGGGCGCCCCGCCCCACTCAGGCCCGTTCAGCGGCCTCGAGGGTGTTGACCAGCAGCATGGCGCGCGTCATGGGGCCGACGCCGCCGGGCACGGGGGTGATCCAGCCGGCGACCTGGCGCACGCCGTCAAAGTCCACGTCGCCGCACAGCTTGCCGGCATCGTTGCGGTTCATGCCCACGTCGATCACCGCCGCGCCGGGCTTGACCATGTCGGCGGTCAGCACGTTGCGTTTGCCCACCGCCGCGACGATCACGTCGGCCTGCAGGGTTTGCGCCTTGAGGTGGGCGGTGCGCGAGTGGCAGATGGTGACCGTGGCGTCGCGCTGCAGCAGCATCAGCGCCATGGGCTTGCCCACGATGTTGGAGCGGCCGATGACCACGGCGTGCTTGCCACGCAAGTCGTAGCCGATGGCGTCGAGCATCTTCAGGCAGCCATGCGGCGTGCAGGGCCAAAAGCCGGGCAGGCCGGTCATCAGCGCGCCGGCGCTTTGCACGTGAAAGCCGTCCACGTCCTTGGCGGGTGCGATGGCCTCGATGACCTTGTGCGCGTTCATGTGCGCGGGCAGCGGCAATTGCACCAGGATGCCGTGCACGGCGGGGTCGGCGTTGAGCGCGGCAATGCGCGCCAGCAGGGCGGCTTCGGGCAGGTCGGCCGGGTGCCGCTCCAGCGTGGCGGCCAGGCCGGTCTCGGTGCTGTCGGCCACCTTGTGGCGCGTGTAGACCTGACTGGCGGGGTCCTCGCCCACCAGCAGGATGTGCAGGGCGGGCTGCACGCCACGCGCCTTGAGGGCGGCGGTGCGCCCTTGCACCTGCTGGCGAATCTGATGGGCCAGGGCGTTGCCGTCGATGAGCTGCGCGGGCATGGATTGAGCAAAGAATAAGCCGGTAGCGCCCTTGTATCCAGCGCAAGCAGCTACAAAAATGAGAGTATCAAGCCTTGGCCGTGACCTGGCCGAGCGCGATCTTCAGCAGGTCGGCCACGGTGTTGGCGCCGAGCTTTTCCATGATGTTGGCGCGGTGCGCCTCCACCGTCTTGATGCTGATGCCCAAGTCGTCGGCGATCTGCTTGTTCAGGCGGCCGGCGACGATGCGCTCGAGCACCTGGGCTTCGCGGCCGGTCAGCTTGGACAGCAGTGCGTCACGGCTGGCGGCCTGCTGGTGCTCGGCGAAGGCGGCGCGCGCCTGCTCCAGCATGCGCTCGACCAGCGGCACCAGGCTTTCTTCGTTGAAGGGCTTCTGGATGAAGTCCATCGCGCCCTTCTTCATGGTGTCCACCGCCATGGGGACGTCGCCGTGGCCGGTGACGAAGGCCAGCGGCAGCGGCGAGCCGCGTTCGGCCAGCCGGTCTTGCAGATCCAGGCCGCTCATGCCGCTCATGCGGATGTCCACCAGCACGCAGCCGACTTCGCGCGGGTCGTAGCGCGACAAGAACGATTCGGCCGACTCGAAGCAGCGCACGCGAAAGTCCTGGCCTTCGAGCAGCCACTGCACGGAGTCGCGCACGGCCTCATCGTCATCGACGACGTAGACGGTTCCGCGTTTGGGGATGAGGTTCATGCGATGGCCTTGATCTTGCTGCCCGCGTCATCGGGGGGCGGGGGTTGCTGGATGGGACTCACCGGAATCCAGAAAGTGAAGCGGCAACCCGTGACTTGACCGGCATTGTAGAGGTTCTCCGCGTTGATTCGCCCTTGGTGCGACTCGACGATGGAGCGGCACAAATTCAGGCCGATCCCCATGCCTTCGCTCTTGGTGGAGAAGAACGCTTCATAGAGACGATCGATGGCTTCGGGCGACAGGCCCGGGCCCGCGTCGGTGACGCTGAACTGCACCGCCGCCACGCCCTCGATGTCGCGCATGCCCACGCGCAATTCCACCACGCGCTCGGCCGGCGGCCGCTCGGCGCCGTCGATGGCATCCGCGCCGTTCTTGATCAGGTTCATCAGCACCTGCTCGATCAGGATCGGATCGACAAACAGCGGCGGCAGCGATGCGGCCACCTGGTGCATCAGGCGCACCTGGCGGCGGCGCAGGTCGATCTCGGCCAGCTCGATCACCTGGTCGATGATGGTGCCGACGCTCGAAACCTGGCGGCGCGGCTCGCTGCGCTTGACGAAGCTGCGAATGTGCTGCACCACCTGGCCCGCGCGCTGCGCCTGGCGCGCCGTCTTGTTCAGCGCACCCAGCAAGTCGTCCTGGCTGATCTGCCCGCCCTTGATGCGCGTGATCATGCCGTTGCAGTAGTTGTTGATGGCCGTCAGCGGCTGGTTGAGCTCGTGCGCCACGCTGGAGGCCATCTCGCCCATGGTGATCAGGCGGCTGGCGGCTTGCGCGCGCTCGGCCTGCGCGGCGGCCTGCTCATCGGCCTGGCGCCGCGTGGTGATGTCGGTGGCGATCACCATTTGCGCCAGGCGCCCGTCCACCCAGTTGAGGTAGCGCGAGCGCACTTCCAGCCACTTGTCCAGGGCTTCCAGGTAGATCTCGGCGTGCTCGGCCGGCGGGGTGGTGGCCAGGCTGTCCATCGGCAGTCCGACAAACGAGTCCACCGCATCCAGGCTTTCGTCGGACGTCATGGAGTCGGCCGTGCCGCCGCGCAGCACCAGCTTGAGGTGCCCCTCGGTGGTGGTGCCGAACCACTGGCGATACAGCTTGTTGGCGAACAGCAGCTCCTTGCTGCCCAGCGGCGCCACCGACACCGACGCATCCAGCGCCTCCAGCACGGTGGTGAAGCGTTCGTAGGAGGCCGACAGCTGGCGGCGCACGCGGTTGGGCTCGGTGATGTCGGTCATCGAGGCCATCCAGCCGGTTTGCTTGCCCGTGGCGTCCACCAGGGGCGAGACGTACAGGCGTGCGTCGAACACCGTGCCGTCCTTGCGCTTGACCCGCATCTGAAAGCCCGAGGGGTCGGCGACGCCGCCCAGCTCCTCGGTCAGGCGGGCCGCCAGCTGGTCGCGGTCTTCGTTGGGCCAATAGGCAAAGGGCTCGGTCTGGCCCAGCAGGTCTTCCTCGCGCCAGCCGGTCATCTTGCAGAACGCCGGGTTGACATAGGTGATGCGCCCTTGCAGGTCGAGCGCGCGCATGCCGGTGAGCATGGAGTTTTCCATGGCGCGGCGAAAACCGGTCTCGGCCTGCAGCGCGTGCTGGGCCTGCTGGCGGCGCAGCGACTGGCGCCAGTTGGCCACCAGCATCCACACCGTCATGGCCGACAGCACCATCACCAGCCAGAAGATGCCGCTGCCGATCAGGCCTTGCGAGGTGCGCCAGGCTTGCGCGCGCAACACCAGGCTGTTGCCCACGGGCGAGACCGGAATCTCGAACTGATTGACCTTGCCGGCCCAGGGCAGGCGCTCGGACAGGCCGGCGCGCTCCGGGATGCTCTGGCCGCTGAGCAGCTGGCCCTGCGCGTCCAGCAGGGCGACGGCGTACTTGGCCAGCACCTCGCTGGGCACGCCGTAGCGCAGCAGGCCGTCCACGCTGTATTCCACCAGCAGCTCGCCGGTGAACTGCCCGCGCGGCGTGATGGGAACGTGCAGCTCCAGCGTGGGCTCGGTGTTTTTGCTCACCGGGGGCAACACGTACACCGGCTGTCGCAGGTCGCGCGCCAGGCCGAAGCCATTCTCGGCCTCGTCGGCGCGCAATTGCCCGCCCTCCATCCAGCGCGGCTCCGGTTGAACGCTGGGGCGCGTTTCGATGGCCAGCACATGGCGGCGCACATCCACCCAGCCAATGGACAGCAGCTCGGGATACTGGGCCACCAGGGCCTCGGCCCGGCTGGGGAATTGCGCGGCCACCACCTCGCGGTTGGAAATGTCGCGCGCCAGCCGCATCAGTTGCTCCTGGCGCTCCAGCAGGCGCAGGCGCAGGCGCTGCTGGGCGTATTCGACGTCGCGCTTGAGCGCTTCCTGCTCGCGGCGCACCTCCTCCAGACGCAAATAGCTGAAGGCCGCGAGGATGACCACCACGAACAGCAACACCGCCAGCAAGGGCGCCACATGCAACCAGCCGTCGGCGCGCAGCAGCGGCCAGCGCTCGCGCCAGCGGCCGACGGAGTCGGCCAGGGGGCGGATGGGTGCGGCGCGACGGAAGGACTGCATCCCGAAAGTGTAGGGCACGGTCCCGTTGACGCGGTGCAGGCGGGCCGCCTTCGGGTGTTGAATGGCTGGTTCTTTTATTTCTTAATATAAAAATTAACATCAACACTTGAAAAATAAAACCCGACATGCGATGATCCGCGCGTTTTCGTACACAATGACTTTCAACCCTTCCCACAGGAGACAAAGCGATGTCCGTTGATGCCAAGGCAGCCATTGCCCCTTCCCTCGAACTCGACGCACAAGAAACCAAGGAGTGGCTGGACGCACTGTCCGCCGTGATCGACCGGGAGGGCCCCGAGCGAGCGCACTACCTGCTGGAGCAACTGCTCGAGCAGGCCCGCCAAAGCAGCATCGACCTGCCGTTCTCGGCCAACACCGGCTACGTCAACACCATCGAGCCCGAGCAGGAAGCGCGCTGCCCCGGCAACATCGCCATCGAAAAACGCCTGCGCGCCTTCATGCGCTGGAACGCCATGGCCATGGTGGTGCGCGCCAACCGCCTGCACCCGGCCGACGGGGGCGACCTGGGCGGGCACATCGGCTCGTTTGCATCGCTGGCCAGCATGTGGGGCGCCGGCTTCAACCACTTCTGGCACGCCGAGGGCAAGGACCACGGCGGCGACTGCGTGTACTTCCAGGGCCACAGCGCGCCCGGCATCTACGCCCGCGCCTATCTGGAGGGCCGCATCACCGAAGACCAGCTTGAGAACTTCCGCCAGGAGGTGCACGGCAAGGGCCTGTCCAGCTACCCGCACCCGCACCTGATGCCCGGCTTCTGGCAGTTTCCCACCGTCAGCATGGGCCTGGGCCCGCTGATGGCGATCTACCAGGCGCGCTTTCTCAAGTACCTGCAGGCGCGCGGCATCGCCGACACCACCCAGCGCAAGGTGTGGGTGTTTCTGGGCGACGGCGAAATGGACGAGCCCGAGAGCAAGGGCGCCATCAGCCTGGCCGCGCGCGAGAACCTGGATAACCTGATCTTCGTCATCAACTGCAACCTGCAGCGCCTGGATGGCCCGGTGCGCGGCAACGGCAAGATCATCCAGGAGCTGGAGGGCGACTTCCGCGGTGCCGGCTGGCACGTCATCAAGCTGCTGTGGGGCAAGGGATGGGACCCGCTGTTTGCCCGCGACAAGTCCGGCAAGCTGCGCCAGCTGATGATGGAGACGCTGGACGGCGACTACCAGACCTACCGCGCCATGGACGGCGCCTACCTGCGCAAGCACTTCTTCGGCAAGTACCCCGAGACGGCCGAGATGGTCAAGCACATGACCGACGACGAGCTGTGGGAGCTGCGCCGCGGCGGCCACGACCCGGAGAAGGTGTACGCCGCCTTTCACGCCGCCAACGAGCACCAGGGCCAGCCCACCGTGCTGCTGGTCAAAACCGTCAAGGGCTATGGCATGGGCAAGGCCGGCGAGGCCAAGAACACCGTGCACCAGACCAAGAAGCTGGACGACGAGGACATCAAGTACATCCGCGACCGCTTCAACATCCCGATCCCCGACAGCGAGCTGGAAAAGCTGCCCTACTACAAGCCGGCCGACGACACGCCGGAGATGAAGTACCTGCACGAGCGGCGCAAGGCGCTGGGCGGCTACCTGCCCACACGCCGGCAGAAGGCCGACGAGAGCTTCACCATCCCGTCGCTGGACACCTTCAAGGCTGTGCTGGAACCCACGGCCGAGGGCCGCGAGATCAGCACCACGCAGGCCTTCGTGCGCTTTCTGACGCAACTGCTGCGCGACAAGGCCTTCGGCCCGCGCGTGGTGCCCATCGTGGTGGACGAGTCGCGCACCTTCGGCATGGAGGGCTTGTTCCGCCAGATCGGCATCTACAACCCCAAGGGCCAGCAGTACACCCCCGTCGACCGCGAGCAGGTGATGTACTACAAGGAGCAGGAAAACGGCCAGATCCTGCAAGAAGGCATCAACGAGGCCGGCGGCATGGCCAGCTGGATCGCGGCGGCCACCAGCTACAGCACGAACAACCGCATCATGATGCCGTTCTACGTGTACTACTCCATGTTCGGCTTTCAGCGCTTCGGCGACCTGGCCTGGGCCGCCGGCGACATGGGCGCGCGCGGTTTTCTGCTGGGGGGCACGTCGGGGCGCACCACGCTCAACGGCGAAGGTTTGCAGCACGAGGACGGCCACAGCCTGGTGCTGGCCAGCACCATTCCCAACTGCGTCAGCTACGACCCGGCCTTTGCGCACGAGGTGGGCATCATCTTGCACCACGGCCTGCGCCGCATGGTCGAGAAGCAGGAGGACGTCTTCTACTACGTCACCCTGCTGAACGAGAATTACCCCATGCCCGGCCTCACCGCGGGCACCGAAGAGCAGATCCTGCAGGGCATGTACCTGTGCAAGGCCGGCGCCGCCGGTGACCAACGCGTGCAACTGCTGGGCTCCGGCTCCATCCTGCGCGAATCGCTGGAGGCGCAAAAGCTGCTGGCCACCGACTGGGGCGTGCAAGCCGACGTGTGGAGCTGCCCCAGCTTCAACGAGCTGGCGCGCGAAGGCCAGGACGTGGCGCGCTGGAACCTGCTGCATCCCACCGAGCCGCAGCGCGTGCCCTTCGTCACGCGCCAATTGCAGCCGCACGCCGGCCCCGTCGTGGCGTCCACCGACTACATCAAGAACTACGCCGAGCAAATCCGCGCGTATGTCCCGGCCGGCCGCAGCTACAGCGTGCTGGGCGCCGACGGCTTTGGCCGCAGCGACTTTCGCACCCGCTTGCGCGAGCACTTCGAGATCAACCGCCACTACATCGTGCTGGCCGCCCTGCGGGCGCTGGCCGACGACGGCAAGCTGCCCGTGAAGAAGGTGGCCGAGGCGATCAAGAAGTACGCCATCCGCGCCGACAAGATCAACCCCCTGCACGCCTGAAGCAGCACAACCCGGAGACAAGACATGGCATTGGTCAACATCCAGGTCCCGGACATCGGGGATTTCGCCGAGGTCGGCGTGATCGAGCTGCTGGTGAAGGTGGGCGACACCGTCAAGGTCGAGCAGTCGCTGATCACCGTCGAGTCGGACAAGGCGAGCATGGAGATTCCCTCCAGCCACGCCGGCGTCGTCAAGGAGCTCAAGGTGACGCTGGGCGACAAGGTCAGCATGGGCAGCGTGATCGCGGTGCTGGACAGCGCGGACGCTGCACAGTCTGAACAAAAACCGGCTCCAGCGCCCGCTGTGCAAGCGCAAGCAGCTACGAAATCCGAAGCATCGGCGCCCGCTGCGCCCGCCGCGCCCGCAGGCCGCATCGACGTGCGCGTGCCCGACATCGGCGACTTCAAGGACGTGGCGGTGATCGAGCTGCTGGTCAAGCCGGGCGATGCGATCGCTCCCGAGCAGTCGCTGTTCACGGTCGAGTCCGACAAGGCGTCGATGGAAATTCCTTCGCCCGCAGCCGGCGTCTTGAAGGAGCTGAAGATCAAGGTCGGCGACAAGGTCAACCAGGGCGACCTGGTGGCCGTGATCGAGGGCGCCGCCAGCGCGGCCGCACCGGTTTCCGCCCCCGCGCCGTCGCCTTCGGCGCCAGCGCCGCAGCCCTCAGTCCAACCCGCTCCCGCAAGCGGGAGAGCGAGCGAGGCCGCCCACAACCCCACGGCCGCTCCCACAGGTCAGTTGCCCCACGCCAGCCCCAGCGTGCGCAAGTTCGCGCGCGAACTGGGCGTGCCGCTGGCCGAGGTCAAGGGCAGCGGCGGCAAGGGCCGCATCACCCAGGAGGACGTGCAAGCCTTCACGCGGTCGGTCATGGCCGGCGCCGTGCAAACGCAGGCCCAGGCGGCCAATCGCCCGGCGGGCTCGGGCGTGGGGCTCGATCTGCTGGCCTGGCCCAAGGTGGACTTCGCCAAGTTCGGCCCGATCGACACCCGGCCGCTGTCGCGCATCAAGAAGATCAGCGGCGCCAACCTGGCGCGCAACTGGGTGATGATTCCGCACGTCACCAACAACGACGAGGCCGACATCACCGAGCTGGAAGCCTTCCGCGTGCAAACCAACGCCGAAAGCGCCAAGGCCAAGAGCGAGGTCAAGGTGACCATGCTGGCCTTCGTCATCAAGGCGGTGGTGGCGGCGCTGAAGAAGTTTCCCGAGTTCAACGCCAGCCTGGACGGCGACAACCTGGTCTTCAAGCAGTACTACCACGTCGGCTTTGCCGCGGACACGCCCAACGGGCTGGTGGTGCCCGTGCTGCGCGATGCCGACAAGAAGGGCATCTTGCAGATCAGCGAGGAAATGGGCGCGCTGGCCAAGAAGGCGCGCGACGGCAAGATGGGCCCGGCCGACATGGCCGGCGGCTGCATGTCCATCAGCTCGCTGGGCGGCATTGGCGGCACGCACTTCACCCCCATCATCAACGCGCCCGAGGTGGCCATCCTGGGCCTGTCCAAGAGCGCGCTGAAGCCGGTGTGGGACGGCAAGGCCTTCGTGCCGCGCCTGATGCTGCCGCTGTCGCTGTCGTACGACCACCGTGTCATCGACGGCGCAGCGGCCGCGCGCTTCAACGCCTATCTGGGCCAAGTGCTGGCGGACTTCCGCCGGGTGCTGCTGTAAACCGGAGGGCTTGATATGAGCGAAGTGCAAGTCAAGGTGCCCGACATCGGCGACTTCAAGGACGTCGCCGTCATCGAAGTGCTGGTCAAGCCGGGCGACACCGTCAAGGTCGAGCAAAGCCTGATCACCGTCGAGTCCGACAAGGCCAGCATGGAGATTCCCTCCAGCCATGCCGGCGTTGTCAAGGCGCTGGCCGTGAAGCTGGGCGACACAGTCAACGAAGGTTCGGTGGTGCTGACGCTGGAGGCCTCCGCTTCTGCCCCCTCTCCCGCCCCGGCGGGTGAGGGTGGGGCGGCGCCCAAAGCCAGCGCTGCTCCCTCACCCCAACCCTCTCCCGCAAGCGGGAGAGGGGGTGAACAGCCCGCACCAACGCCAGCCAGCTTTGGCGGCAACGCCGACCTCGACTGCGACGTCGTGGTCCTGGGCGGCGGCCCCGGCGGCTATTCGGCGGCCTTCCGCGCCGCCGACCTGGGCCTGAAGGTGGTCATCGTCGAGCGCTACGCCACCCTGGGCGGCGTGTGCCTGAACGTGGGTTGCATTCCCAGCAAGGCGCTGCTGCACGTGGCCGCCGTCATGGACGAGGTCGGCCACCTGGCGGCGCTGGGCATCGACTACGGCGGCAAGCCGAAGGTGGACATCGACAAGCTGCGCGGCCACAAGGAAAAAGTCATCGGCAAACTCACCGGTGGCCTGGGCGCCATGGCCAAGATGCGCAAGGTCACCACGGTGCGCGGTGTCGGCACGTTCGTCGGCGCCAACCACATCGAGGTCGAAGAGACTTCCGGCACGGGCCAGGACAAGACCGGCGCCAAGAAGGTGGTGCAATTCAAGCGCGCCATCATCGCCGCCGGCAGCCAGGCCGTGAGCCTGCCCTTCATGCCCAAGGATGAGCGCGTGGTCGACAGCACCGGCGCGCTGGCGCTGAGCGGCGTACCCAAGAAGATGCTGATCCTGGGCGGCGGCATCATCGGCCTGGAGATGGGCACGGTGTACAGCACGCTGGGTGCGCGCCTGGACGTGGTCGAAATGCTCGACGGCCTGATGCAGGGCGCCGACCGCGACCTGGTCAAGGTGTGGCAAAAGCTGAATGCGCCGCGCTTCGATAACATCATGCTCAAGACCAAGACCGTGGGCGCCAAGGCCACGGCCAAGGGCATCGAGGTCAGCTTCGAAGGCGAGGGCGCCCCGGCGCCGCAGACCTACGACCTGGTCTTGCAGGCCGTCGGCCGCAGCCCCAACGGCAAGAAAATCGGCGCCGACAAGGCCGGCGTGGCGGTCACCGACCGGGGCTTCATCGACGTGGACATCCAGATGCGCACCAACGTGCCGCACATCTTCGCCATCGGCGACATCGTCGGCCAGCCCATGCTGGCGCACAAGGCGGTGCACGAAGGTCACGTGGCGGCCGAGGTGATTGCCGGCGAACTCAAGGGCGATGAAAAGCTGGCCAAGTCCGCCTTCAACGCCCGCGTGATCCCCAGCGTGGCCTACACCGACCCCGAGGTCGCCTGGGTCGGCCTGACCGAAGACCAGGCCAAGGCGCAGGGCATCAAGGTCAAGAAGGGCCTGTTCCCCTGGACGGCCTCGGGCCGCGCCATCGCCAACGGCCGCGACGAGGGCTACACCAAGCTCTTGTTCGACGACAGCCCCGAGGCGCACGGCCACGGCCGCATCCTGGGCGGCGGCATCGTCGGCACGCACGCGGGCGACATGATCGGCGAGGTGGCCTTGGCCATCGAAATGGGCGCCGACGCGGTGGACATCGGCCAGACCATCCACCCGCACCCCACGTTGGGCGAAAGCATCGGCATGGCCGCCGAGATCGCCCACGGCAGCTGCACCGACGTGCCGCCGCAGAAAAAGTAGGCACGGCGCGCTGTGCTGGAGCAGCAAGGCCCGGGCTGGCAACAGCCCGGGCCTTGTTGTTCCGCGGCGCTACTCGGTCCGCACGATATCCACCGAAATTTCCACCGCCGCCACCGCGCCGCGGTTTTCCAGCCAGTGCACGGTGGCGTGGTCCTCGGGCCAGCCCAGGCCCGGGCCGTAGTCGGTGGCGATGCCGTTGCGGTGGTCGGTGATGGTGCCTTGCAGGATGAAGACCGTGCCCGGCCGGTCCACGTGGCTGTGCACCGGGCCGAACACGCCGCCGGGCGCGATCGTCACCTTGCGCATGCGCAACTGGCGCCCGGTCATGCCCTCGATCTCGGGGCCCAAATCGAGCGCCTTCAGCAACTCGACGGTCACGCCGCGCGTCTCGGGCGCTTGCTGTTCCTGGTTCATCACGCTCTCCTTGATGTCCTCGTGGACGAAGCCTGGCGCGCCGCCCCGCGACCTTGGCCGGTCGTTCGGGTTGCAGCCGGCGCGCGCAAGGAGCGCACTATGCGCCTTGTCGATCCGGTGTGCAACAGGGCCCGTGGCCAGGTTGGTAGCGGGCACTCATTCGCGACGATCGCTGCCCAAGCGATCCTGATTTACTAGAAAGACCATAGCATTTTGCGCAATCTCTGCAAGGCTTTCGAGCCGAAAGGCCTTTTGAAAATCCAGCAATCCAGCACCATGCAAGCCCTGCTCGACGCCATCGCTGCCATGCCGCCGCCCGCGGATGCGCGGCGCATCTTCCACGGCCGCGGCGGCCTCCATCCGGGGTGCGAATCGTGGACGCTGGACGCTTTCCCGCCCGTTTTCGTCCTCACCTGTTTTGCTCCGGCCGCCGAAGCGGAACTGGCCGCCATCGGCGCCGCGCTGCAGGCGCGCTGGGCGCAACTGGCGCCCGGCCAGCCCTTAAACTGGGTCTTCCAGCAACGCGGCGAGGCGCAGCGCAGCGCCGGCCGCGCCGACACCCACGTGATGGCTGGCCGCGTTCCCGATCCGCACGTCGTGACGGAGGCCGGCGCGCGCTACCAGGTGCACGTGCTGCGCAGCCAAAACCACGGCCTGTTCCTCGACATGGCCGCAGGCCGCCACTGGGTGCGCCAATGGGCCGCGGCCTTTGCCGCACAACACGGCCACGGCCCGCGCGTGCTCAACCTGTTTGCCTATACCTGCGCCTTCTCGGTGGCTGCGCTGCAGGGCGGGGCGGCCCAGGTCGTCAACATCGACATGGCGCGCGGCGCGCTGGCCACCGGCCAGCACAACCACGCGCTCAACGCCCTGGCCGGCCGCGCCCAATTCTGGCCGCACGACATCTTCACGTCATGGGGCAAGATCGCCCGCCACGGCCCATGGGACTTGATCATTGCCGACCCGCCCAGCCACCAGAAGGGCAGCTTCGTCGCCGCCAAGGACTACCCCCGCCTGATGCGCCGCCTGCCCGAGCTGCTGGCCCCCGCCGGCCACGCCCTGCTGTGCCTGAACGCGCCCGAGCTGGACATGGATTTTTTGCACCACCATGTGCACGAGCAGGCGCCGGGGCTCACGTTCGTCGAGCGGGTGCCAAACCCGGTCGTGTTCAGGGATGTGGATGAGCGCAGGGCGCTGAAGGTGGCGCTGTATCGCCGGGTGGCTTGATGAATGTCAATCCAGCGCCGCCGGCCACGCACGTAATATCGTCCGTGTCCATCGGGTGGGGTATCGAGCAGGTTGTTGCGGCGCAGCCGCACCGTCGCCCATTCTTGAAAACAGCAGTTTGACTTCGAAAGGCCCATGAAGTATCAATCCAGCATCAAGACCGTCTTGTCCGGCCTGTTGGCCGTGAGCGTTCTGGCTGCTTGCGGCGGCGGCGGGGGTTCCGATCCACCCGAGTTGCAGCCGGCGCCCGAAGTGGCTGCGCCGCCGGCGGAGTTCCTGGAAACCTGTCCGCTGCCCGCGGTGGCGCAGATCCGGATCGAGACGGACGAGCACCGCCCGGTCGTGGACAAGGAGAACTACGTTTCGGCGAGCTTTCGGGTGTCGGAGCCGGCGCAGACGCCTTCGATCAGCGACGTCCCGATGAAGATCCGCGGCCGCGGCAACACCACGTGGGAGATGCCCAAGCAGCCCTATTTGCTGAAGTTTGACGACAAGGTCAGCGTTCTGGGCATGTCCGCGAACAAGAAGTGGGTGTTGCTGGCCAACTATTCGGACAAGAGCATGCTGCGCAATGCGCTCGCGTTTTGCACGGCGCGCCTCATGGGCCTGGCCTATACGCCGCAGGATCGGTTCGTCGAGTTGACGCTCAACGGCGACTACCTTGGCCTCTACCAGATCACCAACAAGGACTACGAAGTCAGGGATCTCATCGAGAAGCAGGGCAAGACCTATTTCAACGAGGTGACGAACACTTCGAGCTTCGACGATCCATTCCTGATCGAGATCAACTGGCGAACCGACGAAGACTTCAATTTCGTGACGACATCGGGCATCGGTTTTTCGTTCGATTCGGACAGCAACGCAGCCCAGGTTCGTCGGGTCCGAGGCTGGCTTGACGACCTGGAAACGGATTTCGGCAACCTTGCATCACCCGAGACCTGGGCCCGGGTCTCGACCGAGATGGACCTGGCTTCGCTGGCCAATCTCTACCTGGTCAACGAGTTGGCCAGCAACACGGATGCGTTTTATTCGAGCACGTATCTGTATCGTTTTCGCGGCGGCCCATTGGCCTTCGGCCCGGTCTGGGACTTCGACCTGGCCTACGGCAATGTGGACTACGAGAGCAGCCGCTACCCCGAGGGCTGGTATGTGCGCGACATGCGCTGGGCTTGGTACCTGCGGGCCTTGCTGAGGCAGCCGGCGTTTGCCGAGATGGTGCGCCAGCGCTGGGCGGTGCTGGGCGCGCAGGTTCCCCATCTGCTGGGCTATGTGCGGGCGGCGGCGGGCGCCTTGGATGAGGCGCAGCGCCGCAATTTCGTGCGGTGGCCCATCCTGGAGCAGTACGTGTGGCCCAACTCCGTGGTGACGGGCTCGTATGCGGGCGAGGTGGACTTTCTGCGCGACTGGCTGTATCGGCGCGCCCAGTGGATCGACGACAACATCCCGTGGATCGAGCAGACGGGCGATGATCCCTACGGGGGTGGGCCTTCGGATTCCGGTCCGGCCGATGACTGAGCGTCGCTGCAAAATCGGGCTTCCCACCGACCCGGCGGCGGACGCAACCATCCGGTGGCGCCCATGCTCGGGTCACTCGCAAGGAGCCCTCACATGACCGAATCCATCCACGCACCCGATGCCGGCGTGCTGCACAGCGCCGACGTCCGCGGCGTGCACGTGCTCACGCTCAACCAGCCCAAGGCCTTCAACGTGCTCAGCGAGGCGGTGCTGGGCGCACTGCAAGGCCGCATCGACGCCATTGCCGCCGACGACAAGGCCCGCGTGCTGGTGATTGCCGCCGAGGGCAAGGCCTTTTGCGCCGGCCATGACTTGAAGCAGATGAAGGCCAACCCGCGGCTGGACTACTACCAGCAGCTGTTTGGCCGGTGCAGCCAGATGATGCTGTCGCTGATCAGGCTGCCCATTCCCGTGATCGCGCGGGTGCAGGGCGTGGCCGCTGCGGCCGGCTGCCAGCTGGTGGCGCAGTGCGACCTGGCGGTGGCCGCCGAAGGCGTGCGCTTTGGCGTCAACGGCATCGACGTGGGCCTGTTTTGCGGCACGCCCAGCGTGCCCCTGGTGCGCAACATGCAGCCCAAGCAGGCCATGGAGATGCTGCTGACGGGCGGCTTCATCACCGCCGCCGAAGCGCACGCGCGCGGGCTGGTCAACCGCGTGGTGGTGCCCGATCAGCTGGATGCGGCACTCGATGACATGGTGGAGGCCATCCTGGCCAAGCCGCGCGAGGCGATCGCCATCGGCAAAGAGCTGTTCTACAAGCAGCGCGAACTGGGCATCGAGGCGGCTTACCAGTTGGCCAATCAGAGCATGGCTTGCAACATGATGGTTGACGTGGCGCAAGAGGGCGTGCAGGCCTTCATCGACAAGCGGGAGCCGGCGTGGCGCAGGGCAACGCGCTGACGGACTGGGTGGCCAGCGGCCTGGCGGCACAGCGCAGCCTGCGCATCGACGACTGGGGCGCCTGGTGGGCGTCCATCACCCGGCCGGTGGTGCTGGGCGAATTTGTCGGTATCGCCGTCTGCGGCCTGATCGCCTGGGGTCTGTCGGCGGGCCTGCGGCGCGCGTGGGCGCGCGGGGGTGAGCGCAGGCCCGGCATCTGGCTGGGCCGGCGCGGGTTGGACGGCGCCTTGTTTCCGCTGCTGTGGCTGTGCCTGACGGCCCTGGGACGCTTTCTGTGGCTGCACTGGCAGGATCACGCGCCGCTCATGCGCGTGGCCCTGCCCATGCTGACGGCGCTGGCGATGATTCGTTTTGGCGTCAAGGTATTGCAGGCGGCGCTGCCGGGGGTGCGGGCCGTTCGGGTGCTCGAGCGCACGATTTCCTGGCTGGTCTGGGGCGTGTGGGTGTTGTGGACGATTGGCCTGCTGCCGGTGCTGCTGGAGGAAGCCAGCGACATCCGCTGGCGGGTGGGCGCCTCCTCGCTCAGCCTGCGCAGCCTGATCGAAGGCACCGTGAACGTCGCCGTCGCCCTGCTGCTGGCACTGTGGCTGTCGTCGATGCTCGAGTCGCGGTTGCTGCGCTCGGCCGGCGGTGCCGAGCTGTCGTTGCGCAAGATGATCGCCAACGCGGTGCGCGCGGGCCTGGTCTTTCTGGCGGTGCTGCTGGCCCTGTCGGCGGTGGGCATCGACCTGACCACGCTGTCGGTGCTGGGCGGTGCCATCGGCGTGGGCATCGGCCTGGGCCTGCAAAAGCTCGCGGCCAATTACGTGTCGGGCTTCGTGGTGCTGGCCGAGCGCGCGCTGCGCATCGGCGACATGGTGCGGGTGGACGGCTTCGACGGGCAGATCACCGACATCCGCGCGCGTTACACCGTGATCCGCAGCGGCTCGGGGCGCGAGTCCATCGTGCCCAACGAGATGATGGTGACGCAGCGGGTGGAAAACCTGTCGCTGGCCGACCGGCGCGTGTGGCAATCCACCGTCGTGGGGGTCGAGTACGGCTGCGACGTGGAGCTGGTGCAGACGCTGCTGCGCCAGGCCGCGCTGTCCAGCAAGCGGGTGCTGCGCGAGCCCGCGCCCTTCGTGGGGTTGACGGCGTTTGCGGCCGATGCGCTGGAGTTCACCGTCGGCTACTGGATGAACGAGCCGGAGGCGGGTGCGCTCGGACTGCGCTCGGAAGTCAACCTCGCCATCCTCAAGGCGCTGCGCGCGCACGGCATCGACATTCCGTTTCCGCAGCGGGTGGTGCACGCGGCAACGCCCGCCACGCCCGCCACGCCGGCCCCGCCCCCGGCCCGTGGCAGCGTACCGCTTGAATAGAGAGCACGATGGTTCTTTTTCATGGGTGACACGATGGCACGCAAGGGCTCCACTAGAATATTTGGTGATCCCCGCCGCCCGCCCGCCGGTGCAGCGTGGGCGCCAGACTTTCGCAATTCAACAGGAGATTCCAGATGAAAGCACTCGTCGCGGTCAAGCGCGTGGTGGACTACAACGTGAAGGTCGGAGTGAAGTCGGACGGTACGGGCGTAGACATCGCCAACGTCAAGATGAGCATGAAACCATTCTACGAAATCG
>JAFEEB010000054.1:0-52795 GCA_018241325.1 Pseudomonadota bacterium
CACTAACATTCGCAAGAAGAGCCGCAAATCAGCCTGTAGCGCTTGATGGGCAAGCGCTGGCAGCTATCAATTTGATTCTTCAGCGAAAAAACGCGTAGCCCACCGCCACCGCCACCACCAGCCCCACCGCATCGGCCAGCAGCGCGCAGGGCAGCGCGTGGCGCGTTTGCTTGACGCCCACGCTGCCGAAGTACACCGCCAGCACGTAGAAGGTGGTTTCGGTCGAGCCCTGGATGATGGCGGCCAGCTGGCCGGGGAACGAGGCCACGCCGTAGGTCTGCATCACATCCACCATCAGCCCGCGCGCGCCCGAGCCCGACAGCACCTTCATCAGCCCCACCGGCACGGCGGGCAAAAAGTCGGTGGGCCAGCCCAGCGCGGCCACGGCCCAGGCGATGCCGCCCATCAGCCAGTCCAAGAGGCCCGCGGCGCGAAACACGGCAATGGCCGCCAGCATGGCGACCAGATACGGAATGATGTGCACCGCGACGCCAAAGCCTTCCTTGGCGCCATCGACGAAGGCCGAATACACGTCCACCCGCTTGACGAGGCCGGCGGTCATGAAGAGCGCCACGATGGTGAGGATGGCGCCGGCGCCGATCACGCCCATCCACTGCGCGGCCTGCTCGGACGGCAATCGCGCGAGCCACCACACCAGCGCGCCCGTGATGGCGGCAAAGCCGGCCAGCGGCCCGAGCAGGCTCGCGCGCAGCAAATCGATGCGCTGCACCCACGCCACGGCCAGCAGCGCCACGACCAGCGTGATGGCCGTGACCAGCAGCGTGGGCAAAAAAATGTCGGCGGCGTTGAAGCCGGCCACGCCCTGCTGCACGGCGATGGTCTGGCGAATGGCGATGACCGAGGTGGGAATCAGCGTGAGACCCGCGGTGTTGAGCACCAGGAACATGATCTGCGCGTTGGTGGCGGTGTCGGGCCGATCGTTGAGCGACTGAAGCTCCTGCATGGCCTTGAGGCCCAGGGGCGTGGCGGCGTTGTCCAGGCCCAGCAGGTTGGCGCTGATGTTCATGGTCATCGCGCCGTGCGCTGCGTGGCCGGCGGGCACGCCGGGAAAGATCTGCCGCATCACCGGCTGCACCGCGCGGGCGAAGTGGTCGATCATGCCGGCGCGTTCGCCGATCTTCATGAAGCCCAGCCACAGGGCCATCATGCCCGTCAGGCCCAGCGAAATCTCGAAGCCCGTCTTGGCGGCGCCGAACAGCGCTTCCATCTGGCGCGGGAACGCGCCCAGGTCGCCCGCCAGCGTCTGCACCAGCGCGGCGATGAAAGCGCTGAGGAAAAAAGCGAGCCAGACGTAGTTCAGGACCAAGGCCAGCCCCTGTCTTTCCCCCTCTCCCTCTGGGAGAGGGTGGGGGCGAGGGCGATCGGCTGGCTGGGCTTTTGCTCCCTCTCCATCTCCCTCTGGGAGCGGGTGGGGGTGAGGGCCGGCGGCGCATCCGGACGCGCGGCGATGACGAAGCGCCGCTGCCCCTCACCCCTCCCTCTCCCCAGAGGGGCGAGGGTGATCGGCAGGCTCCGGTCTTGCTCCCTCTCCCTCTGGGAGAGGGTTGGGGTGAGGGCGGGCGGCGCATCTGAACGCGCGGCGATAGGCAAGCGCCGCCGGCCCCTCACCCCAGCCCTCCCCCCACAGGGGCGAGGGAGCACGTTCACGCGCCGCAGCACTTCTTGTACTTCTTGCCACTGCCGCAGGGGCAGGGGTCGTTGCGGCCAATCTTGTCGCTGTGCACGGGCGCGATGCGCGGGCCCAGGCTGCGGGCGATGTCGAACAGGTCATACACCGCCCAGATCGCCTCGCCCAGCGCTTCCATGCGCGCCTCGCTGACGCTGGGCGCGGCCTGCTCGTCGAACAGGTTGAACGCGGGCGACGCGGTGTCGTCCTGCGTCAGCGCCACGATGCAGTCGAGCGCGTCGGCCAGGTCGGCGGCGATCTCCTTGTCGCGCGGCGGCGCCCAGTCGTCGGCCCAGACTTCGGTGGCGGCCAGAAAGCCCAGCGCCCACACCCGCGCATAGGCGGGCGCAGCCCCGGCGCCTGCGGACGCCGAACGCTCTTCGGGCGGCAGCGTGTTGAGCATGCCGCGCCAGTCGGCCGTGGCCGGCTGCAGCGCGCGCGCATCGTTCAAGTCCTCGACGTCGGCGTCGAGCGCGGCGCGCAGCTGCGCCTCGCGCGCCAGCCAGTGCATCAAAAAGCGCGTGCGCTCGCCGGCGCTGGCAAAGGGGGCGCTGTCGTTGGCATCGACCGGCGTGCCCCCCAGCAGCGCGGGCAGCCATTCGTCCTGCGGCGGCGGGCGGCGCGTGCACAGCATCGCGGTCATGAAGCCTTCGCAGAACTCCCACTCGGGGATCAGCTCGTCGTGCGCGCGCAGGGCGTCCAGCGCATCTTCGAGCGCCTCCAGCGTGGCGATCGTGGCTTCGTCGAAGGCAAGGTCGCCGTCCGTGTCGGGCGGGGTCGGTTCGGTCATGGCGATGAAGTGGGTGTGGGCATGCGTGGCAATGCGCGCATGGTAAACGCGCGCCGCGCCATGCGGGCGCCGCGGGCACGCTCAATACAGGCCGAGCTGGCGCGCGTGCAGCCTGGCCAGGCCCAGCAAGGCATCCGTGAACGGCGTGGCCACGCCGGTGAGCTGCCCCAGCTCGCGCACCGAAGTCACCAGCGCGTCGATCTCCACCGCGCGCCCCGCCTCCACGTCCTGGCGCATGGAGGGCGTGAAGGCGCCCAGCTTGCGCGTGACGGCATGGCGGTCCTCGGGCGTCTCGGCGATCGGCACGCCGATGCGCGCGCCGATCTCGCGCGCCTCCAGCATCACTTGGCTCACAAAGCCGCGCGCCAGCTCGTCGTCAAGAATGCGGTCGGCCGTGGCACCGGTGAAGGCGCTGATGGGGTTGATCGTCATGTTGCCCCACAGCTTGTACCAGACGTCGCGCTGAATCTGCGGCGAGACGGTGACATCAAACCCCGCCGCGCGCAGCAACTCGCCCAGCGCCCTCAAGCGCGGCGATTCGCCCCCCTTGGGCTCGCCCACGATCAGGCCGTTGCCCTGGCGCCGGCGCACCACGCCTGGCGCGTCCAGCGAGCAACTGGCATGCACCACGCAGCCGATGACGTGCTGCGGCGCGATGGCGCGCGCAATCACGCCACCCGCATCGACCGACTGCAGCGGCGTGCCCGCCAGCGCCCCGCCAAAGCCCTGCAAAAACCACCAGGGCACGCCGTTCATGGCCGTCAGCACCACCGTGTGCGGCCCCAGCAGCGGACCGATGTGGCGCGCCACCTCGGCCATGGCCGGCGCCTTGACGGCCACGATGACCAGGTCCTGCGTGCCGAGTTCGGCCGGCTCGGCGCTGGCT
The DNA here is from genome assembly GCA_018241325.1 of Pseudomonadota bacterium. Lineage (GTDB taxonomy): Bacteria > Pseudomonadota > Gammaproteobacteria > Burkholderiales > Burkholderiaceae_C > Ottowia. Next base: position 3,364 of record JAFEEB010000054.1, read on the forward strand.
TGCACGGCAAAGGCGCGCTCGACCGACTGGCCGTTCGCATCGGCCTCGATCAGGCGCAGGCCGCCCTCGCGCAGCGCCGCCAGCGTGGCACCGCGCGCCACGCAGCTGACTTGCGCGCCCTGCGCGGCCAGCCGCGCGCCGATCCAGCCGCCAATGGCACCGGCTCCGTAAACGCAGATTTTTTGAAACATATCGTGCTCCAGCGCGCTCCCAGCAAGCGCAAACAGCTCTAATTTTTGTAGCTTTGGTCGGCGCGATCGAGCTGCCGCACCAGCGCATCGAAAACGTCCTGCCCCGCGCCACGGCGCGGGTCGAATTGAAACGAATCGCGCGTGCATTGCGCCGCCACGCTTTCGGGCACCGGCAGGGGCGCACCCATGCTCTGCGTGGCGCACTGAATCTCGCAGGCGCGCTGCAAGGTCCACAGAACGACGAAGGCCAGCGGCAAGCTCTCGCCCCAGCTCAGCAGCCCGTGGTTGCGCAAGATCACGGCGCGCTGCCCACCGATGCTGGCCACCACGCGCGGGCCTTCCTCGGGCCGAACGGTGATGCCCTCGAAGTCGTGATAGGCCACCATGCCGTGCAGTTGCGCACTGTAAAAGTTGCTCTGCGACAGGCCCGAGGCCAGCGAGGCCACCGCCACCCCCGCCGTGGTGTGCGTGTGCATCACGCAGTGCGCGCCCTCCACGCCATCGTGGATGCAGCTGTGCAGCACGTAGCCGGCCGGGTTGATGGGGTGCGGCGAGTCGTCCAGGATGTCGCCCGCCAGATTGACTTTGACCAGGTTGCTGGCCGTCACCTCGCTGTAGTGCAGGCCGAAGGGGTTGATGAGAAATTGCTTCTCGCTGCCGCTCACGCTGTCCGGCAGACGCAGCGTGATGTGGTTGTAGATCATCTCGGTCCAGCCCAGCTGGGCGAACACGCGGTAGCAGGCGGCCAGCTGCACGCGTGCGGCCCATTCATCGGCGTGCACGCGGCCGCGCAGCTCGCGGGTGGGGATGGCGGTGGCGGTGGTCGTGGTCATGCTTGTCCTTTGAAGAGCTTGGCCAGGCGCGTGGTCTCGCGCGCCAGGGTGACGGTGTCCAGGCCCACGGCGACGAAGGTGGCGCCCCAGTCCAGGTAGCGGCGCGCCATGGCCTCGTCCACCGCCAGCGTGCCGGCGGCCTTGCCGGTGGCGACGATGCGGCGGGTGGCCTGCTCGAACAGCGCGACCATCTCGGGGTGGCCGGGGTTGCCGCGGTGGCCCATGGAGGCCGACAAGTCGGCCGGGCCGATGAACACGCCGTCCACCCCCTCCACGTCGGCAATGGCCTCCAGGTTGTCGATGGCGGTGCGCGTTTCGGCCTGCACCAACACGCACAGGCGGTCGTTGGCCTCGTGCACGTAGCGCGGATGGCGCCCCCAGCGCGCGGCGCGCCCGCCCGCCATGCCGCGGATGCCGCCGCTGCCGTCCCCATTGGGATAGCGCGCGGCGCGCACGATGGCCGCCGCCTGCTCGGCCGTGTCCACCATGGGCACCAGCAGGGTTTGCACGCCCAGGTCCAGGTACTGCTTGATCAGCATCTCGCCCACGTGCCCGTGGCCCATGGGCAGGCGCGCGATGGCATGCGCGGACGGATACGCGGCAATGGCCTGCAACTGGTAGAGGATGCTTTGCAGGCTGTGCGAGGTGTGCTCGCCATCGATCAGCAGCCAGTCGAAGCCCGCGCCGGCGGCGATCTCGCCCACGGTGGTGTTGGGCAGGTTGAGCCAGTAGCCGATTTGCGGGCGCTTCTCAAGCAGCGCTTGCTTGAAGGGGTTCGGTGGGGTTTGCATGGTTGGGCCTTGGTGGATCAGGAAGACAAACAGCCGGACGCAGAGGACGCAAAGGTTACGCAAAGGACGCAAAAGAATTCAGAAATTCAATGAAATACCTTTGAAATCCTTGTGCAACAAGCGCTAACAGCTATGTTTTTAAAAGCAATTTGATCATTGCCTTTTTTGCGTCCTTTGCGACTTTTTTGCGTCCTCTGCGTCCGGTTTTCTAGACAAAGGCAAACGCCAGCTTGCCCAGCGGCCCGTAGTCGGCCTCGAACGCATCGCCGGCCTTGGCCGCCACCGGCCGCGTGAAGGAGCCGGCCAGCACGATCTGGCCGGCCTTCAAATGCTCGCCCCACGGCGCCAGCTTGCCCGCCAGCCACGCGACGCCGATGGCCGGGTCGCCCTGCACACCGGCGGCGAGACCCGTTTCTTCGACGGCGCCGTTCTGGCGCAGGATGGCCCCGACCCAGGCGCGGTCGATGGCGCGCGCATCCGTCCGGCCCGCGCCGATGACGATGCCGGCGTTGGCTGCGTTGTCGCTGATGGTGTCCTGCACCTTGCGCATCACCCGCGTGTGGCGGTCGAACTGCTCGATGCGCGCGTCGATGATCTCGATCGCCGGTGTTACGTATTCGGTAGCAGCCAGCACATGCTCCACGCCGATATCTGGGCCTTTCAGATCGGACTTGAGCACGAAGGCCAGCTCCACCTCGACGCGCGGGGCGATGAAGCGATCGGTCGGAATCGGCAACACCTGGCCCGGCGTGCAGGTGTAGAGCATCGAGTCGAGCAGGGTGCCGTAGTCGGGCTCGTCGATCTGGCTGCTGATCTGCATGGCGCGCGAGGTGAGGCCGATCTTGTGGCCGATGACCTGGCGCCCTTCGCTCAATTGCAGCGCCACCCAGGCGCGGCTGATGCGGTAGCCGTCCTCCACCGTCATGCCGGCGAAGCGCTTGGAGAAGTGCTCGACTTGCTGGCGCGACTTTTCGCTGGCGTGCAGTTCGGCGGCGAGGGTTTGGATTTGGTTTTCGGTCAGCATGTTTTTTTCTTCAATCTGCGGTGCAAGGTGGTGCGCCGTTGCCCTCACCCCAACCCTCTCCCGCCAGCGGGAGAGGGAGTGAAAACGCCTCGCCGCGTTGAGCGCGCAAAGGTTTTGCTCCCTCGCCCCTCTGGGGCTGAAGGCCGCGGCTCCAGTTCCGCCTGCGCGGAACTGGACGGTCTGAAGGGCGGCGGCGTCTCGCCGCCAGCACCGGGCTGCAAGGTGAGGGGCCGCGGCGCATCCGTCATGACGGCGGCTTCTTGAACAAGGGATGCAGCGTGCTGTGCTTGGCATCAAACACTTCGGCGCCCTCATCCACCTGCACCGTCAAGCCAATATGCCGCGTGGCCATCAGCGGATCGAGCCGCGCGCGCAACGCGCCGGTCACGGCCTGCCCCGCGGCCTGCTGCACGGCGCCGCTGCGCCCGCGCGCCATGCGCAGGTTGGCGTACATGAAACCGTACTCGCCCGGATCACTGCTGCGGATGCCGGTCTTGCCGCTGCCAGCCGCGCGCCCCGCCGCGCCGCCGTCGGCCAGCGCGAAGTGCGGCGCCGGATAGGCCAGCACGCGCGTGCCGCCGGTCGGGAAGACCTGCGCCCCCGCCTCGTCGCGCACCGCCAGCATGGCGTCGGCGGCCTCGCGGCACAGGGCGGGCATGTCCACGATGGCGTCGAGGTTGCCCGAATACAGAATCACCAGATGGGGCATGGCGTCCTCACAGCCTGGCGACCGACTTGAAGCCCGTGGCGCGCGAGGCCTCGGGCGGCGGCACGGCCGCGCCGTCTTGCGGGGTGACGGGAAACACCGCGCTGATCTGCCCCGTGCCCGAGGCGGCAAAGTAGGGCGTGATGACCTCGGCCTTGCCGTCGTACGCCGACCAGCCCAGGGCGCCCAGCAGCATCGCCGTGTCGTGCATGAAGCCCTCGCCATGGCCCTTGCTGGCGTACTCGGGCAGCATGGCGCAAAAGTCCGCCCACTCGCCGTTTTTCCACATCTCGACCACCTGGTGATCCAGGCGGCCCAGAAACGGGCTCCAGATCTTGAAGGCGTATTCGGGCGCCAAGCCGTTTTGCGCAAAGCGGTGCGACAGCGAGCCGCTGGCCATGAAGGCCACCGTGCCGTCATAGTGCTTTTCAACCGCCTCGCGCATGGCCCAGCCCAGGCGCGCGCTGTCATTCAGGTAGTGGCTGGTGCACAGCGCCGACACCGACACCACCTTGAAGTGCTGGTCCGCGTTCATGTAGCGCATCGGCACCAACGTGCCGTATTCGGGCTGCAGCGTGGTGGCGTCGTGCGCCAGCGTCTGCACGCCCTGCGCGTTGCAAGCCTGGGCCAGCAGGCGCCCCAGATCGGGGTTGCCGGCAAAGCCGTAGGCCATGTTGCTGATGAAGTGCGGCAGCTCGTTGCTGGTGTAGGTGCCGGCCCAGTGCGGCGCGCAATTGAGGTGGTAGCCGGCGTTGACCAGCCAGTGCGTGTCGAACACGACGAGGGTGTCCACGCCCAGCGCGCGGCAGCGCCGGCCGATTTCGGCATGGCCATCGATCGCGTCCTGGCGCGTGCCGTGGCGCTCGCCGGGCAGCTCGCTCAGGTACATGCTGGGCACGTGGGTGATCTTGGCGGCAAGGGCGAGGGTTCCCATGGCGTGCGTCTCCTCGAGTGCGTGAACGAATCAACTGGCCTGCGTGATGCCGGCCTGCCGGATCACCTGCGCGTAGCGCGCGATCTCGCTGGCGATGAACTCGCCAAACTGCGCCGGCGTGCCGGACTTGTCGGCAATGCCGCCCTTGTGCAGCGCCTCGGCCACCGCGGGGGCGCGCAGCGCCTGGTTCACCGCCGCATTCACGCGCTGCACGATTTCGTCGGGCACGCCCACGGGCGCAAGCATGCCGTTCCAGGAATTGGACTCGACCTTGGCGCCCTGCTCGGCCAGCGTGGGGATGTCGGGCGCATATTGCGAGCGCTGCGCCGTGGCCATGCCCACGGCCACCAACTTGCCGGATGCCACGTGGCTGCGAAACTCGGGCCAGTTGCCGAACATCATCGACACCTGCCCGCCCAGCAGATCGGCCAGCGCGGGGGCCTGACCCTTGTAGGGCACGTGCACGATGTTCGGCGCATTCAAGGCGGCCTTGAGCATCTCGCCGGCCAGGTGCGCCGAGGTGCCATTGCCGAACGAGGCGTAGCTGAGCGGCTGGCCCGCCTTGACCTGCGCGGCGATGTCCGCCACCGTCGTCAGCCCGCTGCCGGGGTGCGTGGCCAACACGTGCTCGGACAGGCCCATCAGCGCCACCGGGCGCAGGTCGCGCGCGCCATCGTAGGGCAGCTTCTTGATGAGCGTCTGGTTGACGCAAAAGCTGTTGGCGACGGTGACGAAACTGTATCCGTCGGGCGCCGACTTGGCCACGTTGTCCACGCCGATCACGGTGCCGGCGCCGGGCCGGTTTTCGACCACCACCGTCTGCCCCAGCGACTTGCCGAGCTCGGCCGCGACCAGGCGCGTGACGTAGTCGGTGGTGCCGCCGGGCGGAAAGGGCACCACCCAGCGCAGCGGCTTGGTCGGCCAGGACTGGGCGCGCACGGCCAGCGGAAAGACGGCGGCAGCGGCGGCGGCCTGGATGAGATGACGACGGTGCATGATTTCAAGCTCCCCAATGCGGAATGTGATGCGAACCCATCGACACCGCGACGTTCTTGGGCTCCAGAAAAACCTCGTAGCTCCAGGTGCCGCCCTCGCGCCCGGTGCCGCTGGCCTTGGTGCCGCCGAAAGGCTGGCGCAGGTCGCGCACGTTCTGGCTGTTGACGAAGCACATGCCGGCCTCGATGGCGGCGGCCACGCGGTGGGCGCGGCCGATGTTCTCGCTCCATACGTAGCTGGACAGGCCGTAATCGATGTCGTTGGCCAGCGCGATGGCGTGCGCTTCGTCCTTGAACGGAATCAGGCAGGCGACGGGGCCGAAGATTTCTTCTTGCGCGATCTGCATGCGGTTGTCGACGTCGGCAAACACCGTCGGCCAGACGAAGTTGCCGTGCTGCACGTGGGCGGGCAACTCGGCCGCATAGCTCGGCCGGTCGATGCCGCCGCACAGCATCTGCGCGCCTTCCTTGGGCCCCAGTTCGATGTAGTGGCGCACCTTGGCCAGGTGGGCCGGAGAGATCATGGGGCCGACGATGGTTTTTTCATCCTGCGGGTCACCCACCCCGATCTTCTTCGCGCGCTCGGTGAACCTCGCCGCGAAGTCGGCATAGATGCTCTGCTGCACCAGGATGCGGCTGCCCGCGGTGCAGCGCTCGCCGTTGTTGCTGAAGATCATGAACACGGCGGCGTCGAGCGCGCGCTCCAGGTCGGCGTCGTCGAAGATCACGAAGGGGCTCTTGCCGCCCAGCTCCATGCTGAATTTCTTGAGGCCCGCGGCCCGGACGATGCGGTTGCCGGTGGCGGTGGAGCCGGTGAAGCTGATGGCGCGCACGTCGGGGTGGGCGCACAGCGGCTCGCCCGCCTCCTTGCCAAATCCGTGCACGATGTTCAGCACGCCGGCCGGAATGCCCGCCTCCAGCGCCAGCTCGCCCAGGCGCGCGGCCGTCAGGGGCGAGAGCTCGCTCATCTTCAGCACCGCCGTGTTGCCGAAGGCGAGACACGGCGCGACCTTCCACGTCGCGGTCATGAAGGGCACGTTCCACGGGCTGATGAGCGCGCACACGCCGACGGGGTGGAACAGCGTGTAGTTCAGGTGCGTGGGCGTGGGGTAGGTGTGGCCGTCCACGCGCACGCACATTTCGGCGAAGTAGTCGAAGTTGTCGGCCGCGCGCGGCACCAGCTGCTTGCCGGTCTGGCTGATGGTCTGGCCGGTGTCGTCGGTCTCCGTGCGGGCCAGTTCGGGCACGTGCCGGGCGATCAGCTCGCCCAGGGCGCGGATCCTTTTGGCGCGCTCGGTGGCGGGCAGGCCGGCCCATTGGGGAAAGGCTGCCTTGGCCGCCGCCACCGCCGCGTTGACCTCGGCCTCGCCGCCCGAGGCGACTTCGGCCAGCACGCCTTGCGTGGCGGGGTTGATGGTTTCGAAATAGTCGCTGCCGGCAACGGGCTTGCCGTTGATGAGGTGGTCGATTTTCATTCTGGATTCGCTTGATGGATGTGCTTGGCTGAGGGAGTGACGGATGCGTCGTCGGCCCTCACCCCCGCCCGCTCCCAGAGGGAGAGGGAGCCGAGCCCTCGCCCCGTTGGACCGAGAGTGAATGTCTTGCTCCCTCGCCCCGTTGGGGAGAGGGTTGGGGTGAGGGGCCAGCGGCGCATCATTTCGCGGGCCCCACGATGGTGTTCTCCAGCGCGCCAATGCCCTCGATGGCGCAGACCACGTGGCTGCCCACCGGGCAATCGACCACGCCGTCCGGCGTGCCGGTCAGGATCACGTCGCCGGGGTAGAGCGTCATGAAGCTGCTGAAGTATTCGATCAGCGTGGCCACGTCGAACACCATGTCGGCCGTGCTGCCCTGCTGCGTCAGCCGGCCGTCCACGTGCGTGGTCAAGCGCAGATTCATCGGGTCGGGCACGTCCGCTGCATCCACCAGCCAGGGGCCGATGGGCGTGCAGGTGTCGCGGTTTTTCACGCGCAGGTTCGGCCGATACCAGTTCTCCAGATAGTCGCGGATGGCGTAGTCGTTGGCCACGCTGTAGCCGCGGATGAAGTCGCAGGCGTCGCCCTTCTTCACGTTCTTCGCTTCGCGGCCGATCACCACGGCCAGCTCGCACTCGTAGTGCATGTTCTGCACGCCGTCGGGCCGCACGGTGTAGGCGCGATGGCCGATCAGCGAGGCGGCGCCCTTGGCGAAGGCCAGCGGCTCTTCGGGCGGCTTGAAGGCGAGTTCCTTCGCGTGGTCGGCGTAGTTCAGGCCCAGCGCCAGCACGGTGCGCGCGCGCGGCACGGGGGCCAGCGGGGGCAGCCAGACCACTTCGTCGAAATTCAGCCGCCGGCCCTTGAACGCCGGCGTCAACAGTTCAAGCTGGCCGCCACGCTCGATGGCCTCGTGAATGGCGCCGGCCCAGGCGATGCGCGCATGTTTCATGCGGCCTCCCGCGCAAGGGTGTGAACCAGCGCAGTGAGCCCCGGCGCGCTGATCTCGACGTGGTCGCCCGCTTTCGCATGCGGCCGCGTGCCATCGGGCAAGCAGTCGGTCCCCAGCAACAGCACGTCGCCCGGCTGCAAGGTCATGAAGGCGCCGACGTCGGCCAACAAAGTCGCCGCGTCGCGCACCAAGGTGGACAAATCCACCGTCTGCACCCGCACGCCGTTCACGCGCGCCTCGATCGTCAGAGTCTTCAAGTCCACCTCATGCGCCGGCGTCACGGCCGGGGCGCACACCAGAAAGCCGTCGCGGTTGCGCCAGCGGATGGCCGGGCGGTAGTAGCTGGCGTGCGGCAGGCTCAGGTCGTCGATCAGCACGCAACCGGTCACGCGGGCCAGGGCATCGACTTCATGATTGATAGCGGACTGCGCTTGACTGACGCCCTCAACGGCCTCATTTGACTCAAAACCGCCGATCACCAGCCCCAGCGTGGCGCCGAGCTCCACCTCGCCCGCCACCGGCACCGCCGCGCCGTGCGGCGCAAAGGTATTGGCCGTCTTGACGTACAGCACCGGCGCCTTGGGCGCGGCCTGGTAGGGCGCCTCGGCCATCTTCGGCGCCCACAGGTCCCATTCGCACCGAAAGTTCAGCAGCGTGCCGTACACGGTGCCGCGCGGCAGCCAGGGTGCGCCCAAAGTCATCGCACGCTCTCCCCTTCTTCTTCGGCCACGTCGGCTCCCGCATGCGGTGGCAGCGCGATCAATTCGTCCAGCAGCGCGTAGAGCTGGCTCAGGCGCGCCTGGCCCAGATGCGCCGCCAGGTCCTCGTACTGCGCCTCGATCGAGCCCGACAGGCCATCGGCCAGCAGCAGCCCTTCGCGGGTCGCCCGCACCAGGCTGCGCCGCGCGTCCTCGGCGCTGCGCTGGCGCGTGACCAGGCCGTCGCGCTCCATGCGCGCCAGCATGCCCGTCAGGCTGGGGCCCAGGATGTAGGCGCGCTCGGCCAGTTGGCCCGTCTCCAGCCCCTCGTCGGCGTGCTCGCGCAGCACGCGCAGCACGCGCCACTGCTGGTCCGACAGACCGTGGGCGCGCAGGGCGGGCCGGCGGTGCTGCATCAGCGCCTCGCGCGCCTTCAGCAGCAGCAGGGGCAGGTTGCGATGGGCGAAGGGGGCGGCGCGCGGCATTTATTTAATATATTAAATTTCTGACGAAAACGCAAGCGACTCACAATCAGGGTATGTCCTCATCCCCGCTCGAAGATCGCCTGGGCCTGCGCTGGCCTTTGTTGCAAGCCCCCATGGCCGGTGCGCAGGCCAGCGCCATGACGCTGGCCGTCAGCGGCGCCGGCGCCCTGGGTGCGCTGCCCTGCGCCATGCTGGCGCCCGATGCGCTGCGGCGCGAACTGGCCGTGATGGCCGCCAGCGGCCAGCCCTACAACGTCAACTGGTTTTGCCACACGCCGCCAGTGCCCGACGCCGCGCGCGAAGCCGCGTGGCGCGCAGCGCTCAAACCCTATTTCGACGAACTGGGCCTGGACACCGACGCCGTGCCCACCGGCCCGGGGCGCGCGCCCTTCAGCGCCGAGGCGGCCGAGCTGATGGCCGAGTGCAAGCCGCCGGTGGTCAGCTTTCACTACGGCCTGCCGGCGCCGGCGCTGCTGGCGCGCGTCAAGTCCTGGGGGGCTTTCGTGCTGTCGTCGGCCACCACCGTGCGCGAGGCGCTATGGCTTGAGGAGCACGGCGCCGACGCCATCATCGCCCAAGGGCTCGAGGCGGGAGGGCATCGTGGGCATTTTTTGCCGACGGGCCGTCCCGAGGCAAAAACGGCCCCCTCGGGGGGCAGCGCACGACGCGAAGCGGGGGAGCGTGGGGGCGATTGCGGGAGTGACGATCTGAGCGAGCAGATGGGCACCTTTGCCCTGCTGCCGCAGGTGGTGGCCGCCGTGCGCGTGCCGGTCATCGCTGCGGGCGGCATCGCCGATGCGGCCGGCGTGCGCGCCGCGCGGGCACTGGGCGCGCAGGGCGTGCAGGTGGGCACCGCCTATCTGTGCGCCGACGAGGCGCTGACCACGCCCGCCCACCGCGCCGCGTTGCAAAGCCCCGCCGCGCGCCACACCGTCATCACCAACCTGGTCACCGGCCGGCCCGCGCGCGGCATCGTCAACCGCGTGATGCGCGAGCTGGGGCCGATGAGCCGCGCGCCCTCGGCCTTTCCGCTGGCCACCGCCGCCATGGCGTATCTGCGCACGCAGGCCGAAAAGCAGGGCCGCCTGGACTTCACCCATTGGTGGAGCGGCCAGAACGCCAGCGGCTGCCTGAGCGCGCCGGCGGCCGAGATCACGCGGGGCCTGGCCCAAGGCTGGGACTGACGCAGCCCGGGCTGTCGCCGGTCGGCAGCGCCACCGCTTCGGCCGCGTCCACCCCTGCCTGCAACCAGCGCACGGCGGCGGCGTGCAGGCGGGCCGGATCGCCTGTGCTGAACAGGCGCAGCGCGCCCGGCGCGTCGTCCGGCGCCAGCAGGCCGGCCTGCGCCAGCCGGCGGCGCGTGTGGCGCGCCACGGGGGCGCCGGTCTCCACCAGTTGCACGTCCGGGCCCACCAGGCGCCGCAGCACCTCTTGCGCGAACACGTAGTGCGTGCAGCCCAGCACCAGCGTGTCCAGCGCCCCGGTTTGCGTGCCAAATGGGCCCATGGCGCTTGTGTAGCGGGCGCAAAGCGCTTCAATTTTCAGAGCATTCTGCTTGTCCTCCGCGCCCGGGCCCGGCGCGGCCGCCTGCTCGATGGCGTCGGCCAGGCCGTCGCAGGCTTGCAGCGCGAAGGCCGCCTGCCCTTGCAGGGACTGGAGCAGCTGCGCGAACTTGGCGCTGGCCAGCGTGCCGCGCGTGGCCATCACGCCGATGCGGCCGGTGCGCGTGACGGCCACCGCGGGCTTGAGCGCGGGCTCCACGCCCACCACGATCAGCGCGGGGTGCCGCTGGCGCAGCGCATGCACCGCCGCCGCCGTGGCGGTGTTGCAGGCCACCACCAGGGCCTTGATGCCCTGCGCGCGACGCAGCCAGGCGGCGATCGCGTGCGAGCGCGCGATGACGAAGGCATCGCCGCGCTCGCCATAGGGCGCGTGGCCGGTGTCGGCCAGATAGACGAAGCGCTCGTGCGGCAGCTCGGCCTGCAGCGCGCGCAGCACGCTCAGGCCGCCGATGCCGCTGTCGAACACGCCGATGGGGGCTTGGGGTGCGGGGGCGTTCATGGGTCGAAGAATCGGCATTTTCCCCCGCTCCCGCGCATCGGCGGAGTCCACCGGGCGGCTACGATGGCCCCATGGCTGCTCCCAAATCCATTTACGTGTGCAACGAATGCGGCGCCAGCAGCCCACGCTGGCTGGGCAAGTGCCCGGCCTGCGGGGCCTGGAATTCGCTGACCGAAGCCCTGGCCGAGCCGGCCGCGGGCGCGGGCAAGAACCGCCTGGGCGCGCGCTTTTCCGCGCTGGCACCCAGCGCCGAGGTGCAAACCCTGGCCGCCATCGAGGCGGTGGACGTGGCGCGCACGCCCACCGGCCAGACCGAACTGGACCGCGTGCTGGGCGGCGGCATCGTGGCCGGCGGCGTGACGCTGATCGGCGGCGATCCGGGCATCGGCAAGTCCACCTTGCTGCTGCAGGCGCTGGACAGCATGCAGAGGGCGGACCTGAGCGCCGCCGGGCCGCCCCAAGGCGCGAGCGCCCCCTCGGGGGGCAGCGCAGCACGCGCAGCGGCGGAGCGTGGGGGGATGTTGTACACCACGGGCGAAGAATCGGGCGCGCAGGTGGCGCTGCGGGCCAAGCGGCTGGGCATCACCGGCTCGCGGGTCGCGGTGCTGGCCGAGATCCAGCTCGAAAAAATCCTGGCGACGCTGGACGCCCAGCAGCCCGCCGTGGCCGTGATCGACTCGATCCAGACGGTGTACAGCGACCAGCTCACCAGCGCCCCCGGCAGCGTGGCGCAGGTGCGCGAATGCGCGGCGCACCTGACGCGCTGGGCCAAGGCCGGCGGCGGCGCGCTGGTGCTGGTGGGCCACGTGACCAAGGACGGGCAGCTGGCCGGCCCGCGCGTGCTGGAGCACATGGTGGACACGGTGCTGTACTTCGAGGGCGACACGCATTCGTCCTTCCGCCTGATTCGCGCCATCAAGAACCGCTTTGGCGCCGTCAACGAAATCGGCGTGTTCGCCATGACCGAGCAGGGCCTGAAGGGCGTGAGCAACCCCAGCGCGATTTTCCTCAGTCAGCACGCCGAGCCGGTGCCCGGCAGCTGCGTGCTCGTCACGCTGGAGGGCACGCGGCCGATGCTGGTGGAGATTCAGGCGCTGGTGGACTCGGGCGGCATCAGTCCGCGCCGCCTGTCGGTGGGCCTGGAGCGCGACCGCCTGGCCATGCTGCTGGCCGTGCTGCACCGCCACGGCGGCGTGGCCACGGGCGATCAGGACGTGTTCGTCAACGCCGTGGGCGGCGTGCGCATCAGCGAGCCCGCCGCTGATTTGGCCGTGCTGCTGGCCATCACCAGCAGCCTGCGCGGCAAGCCGCTGCCCAAGGGCTTCATCGCCTTTGGCGAAGTGGGCCTGGCCGGCGAAGTGCGCCCCGCCCCGCGCGGGCAGGAGCGCCTGCGCGAAGCCGCCAAGCTGGGCTTTTCGGTGGCCGTGGTGCCCAAGGCCAACGCGCCGCGCAAGGCCGACCGCGCGCTGGAGGGCCTCACGATTCACGCGGTCGAGCGCGTGGACGAGGCCATCGCGCTGGTGCGCGGATTGGATTGAACCCAGGGCGCGATTCGACATCGAACGCGGGCCAGCGCGGCGATGGCGCGTGCGGCTGCGGCGCTCCGAAGCCATGACATCGACGGGGTGACGCCAGCAGCGCGCGCCCATCCGACGTATGCTGTCCAAAGCGCAAGCCTGACGCTGCATCAGCCACGTGCGGCAGCCCGGGCACCGCAACTTCGCGGCCCGACTCACGTGCGAGCCGGCCGCAACGGGAGAGTTGATATGGATGTCATCAGCAACTCCGCCGCGCGCCACGCGCGGCTGCGCGAAGAGGAACTGTCGATCGACGAGTACCTCGCGCTGTGCCAGGGCGACCCCATGGCCTACGCCAGCGCGGCCCAGCGCATGCTGGCGGCCATCGGCGAGCCCGAGATGGTGGACACGCGCAACGACCCGCGCCTGTCGCGCCTGTTCGCCAACAAGGTCATTCGCCGCTACCCGGCGTTTGCCGAGTTCTACGGCATGGAGGACGCCATCGACCAGGTGGTGAGCTTTTTCCGCCATGCGGCCCAGGGGCTGGAAGAGCGCAAGCAGATCCTGTACCTGCTGGGCCCGGTGGGCGGGGGCAAGAGCTCGATCGCCGAGCGCCTGAAATACCTGGTGCAGAAGGTGCCGTTCTACGCGCTCAAGGGCTCGCCGGTCAACGAGTCGCCGCTGGGCCTGTTCGACCCCGCCGAGGACGGCCCGGTGCTGGAGGAGCAATTCGGCATTCCGCGGCGCTGCCTGCAGCACGTGCTGTCGCCCTGGGCCGTCAAGCGGCTGGACGAGTACGGCGGCGACATCCGGCAGTTTCGCGTCGTCAAGCGCTACCCCAGCATCCTCAAGCAGGTGGCGATCGCCAAGACCGAGCCGGGCGACGAGAACAACCAGGACATCTCCAGCCTGGTGGGCAAGGTGGACATCCGCAAGCTGGAAAATTTTGCCCAGGACGACACCGACGCCTACAGCTACTCGGGCGGCCTGTGCCTGGCCAACCAGGGCTTGCTGGAGTTCGTCGAGATGTTCAAGGCCCCCATCAAGGTGCTGCACCCGCTGCTGACTGCGACGCAGGAAGGCAACTACAAGGGCACGGAGGGCTTCGGCGCCATTCCATTCGACGGCATCGTGCTGGCGCACAGCAACGAGAGCGAATGGAAAGCCTTTCGCAACAATCGCAACAACGAGGCCTTTCTGGACCGCATCTACATCGTCAAGGTGCCGTACTGCCTGCGCGTCAGCGAAGAGGTCAAGATCTACGAGAAGCTGATCCGCGAATCCTCGCTGGCCCACGCCGTGTGCGCGCCCGGCACGCTCAAGATGATGTCGCAGTTCGCCGTGCTCACGCGCCTGAAGGAGCCCGAGAACTCCAGCATCTACAGCAAGATGCAGGTGTATGACGGCGAGAGCCTGAAGGACACCGACCCCCGCGCCAAGAGCTTCCAGGAGTACCGCGATTACGCCGGCGTGGACGAGGGCATGAGCGGCGTGTCCACGCGCTTCGCCTTCAAGATCCTGTCCAAGGTCTTCAACTACGACAGCACCGAGGTGGCGGCCAACCCCGTGCACCTGATGTACGTGCTGGAGCGCCAGATCGAGCGCGAACAGTTCCCCGCCGAGCTGGAGACCAAGTACACCGGCTACATCAAGGAATACCTGTCGCCGCGCTACGCCGAGTTCATCGGCAAGGAGATCCAGACCGCCTACCTGGAGAGCTACAGCGAGTACGGCCAGAACATCTTCGACCGCTACGTGACCTATGCCGACTACTGGATCCAGGACAGCGAATTCCGCGACACCGATACCGGCGAGGTGTTCGACCGCAACGCGCTCAACGCCGAGCTGGAGAAGATCGAAAAGCCCGCGGGCATCGCCAACCCCAAGGACTTTCGCAACGAGATCGTCAACTTCGTGNNGGCAAGAACCCGAGCTGGACCAGCTACGAGAAGCTGCGCCTGGTGATCGAGAAGAAGATGTTCTCCAACACCGAGGAGCTGCTGCCCGTCATCAGCTTCAACGCCAAGGCCAGCGCCGAAGACGCGCGCAAGCACGAGGACTTCGTCACCCGCATGGAGGCCAAGGGCTACACGTCCAAGCAGGTGCGCCTGCTGTGCGAGTGGTACCTGCGCGTGCGGAAAAGTTCATAGGGGCCTCACGCCCGTCACTTCGAGTCATGAAATGAAATACGGACAGCCGAACGCAGAGGACGCAAAGATTTCGCAAAGAACGCAAAAGGAATCAAGGAATTTTTCAATGGCTTTCTTTTGCGCCCTTTGCGAGTCCTTCGCGTCCTCTGCGTTCGGCTGTCCGGTTTCATCGGCTGCGGGTGGCGCGCTGCGCCATGGATGACTGACATGGCCTTGCACATCATCGACCGCCGCCTGGCCGGCAAGAACAAGTCGGTGGGCAACCGCGAGCGCTTTTTGCGCCGCTACAAAGATCAGATCGCCGAAGCCGTGCGCCGCGCCGTGTCCAGACGCGACATTCGCCACATCGACCAGGCCGAGACCATCACCATCCCGCGCCGGGACATCCGCGAGCCGGTGTTTCGCCACGGCGCGGGCGGCATCCGCGACACCGTGCACCCGGGCAACGTCGAGCACGTGCGGGGCGACCGCATTGCCCGGCCCGAGGGCGGCGGCGGCGCCGGCTCGCAGGCCAGCGACAGCGGGGAGGGAGAAGACGACTTCAGCTTCACCCTGTCCAAGGAAGAGTTCATGCAGCTCTTTTTCGAGGACCTGGCCCTGCCGCGCCTGCTGCGCACCCAACTGGGCGAAACCCCTTTGTTCCGCACGCGCCGGGCCGGCTACAGCCACGACGGCACACCGCACAACCTGGCCGTGCTGCGCACCATGCGCGGCGCCTTGGGCCGGCGCATCGCCCTGACCAAGCAGCCCGAGCGCGAACTGGCGGCCCTGCAGGCCGAGCTGGACGAGCGGCTGACGCAGGGAGAGGACGCCGACGAGACCACGCGGGCCGCGCTGCAAGCGCGCATCGACGCCCTGCAGGCGCGCCTGCGCAAAGTGGCCTTTCTCGACCCCATCGACCTGCGCTTTCGCAACCGCACGCGCCTGCCCATGCCCAGCAGCCAGGCCGTGATGTTTTGCCTGATGGACGTGTCCGGCTCCATGGACGAGCAGCGCAAGGACCTGGCCAAGCGCTTTTTCATCCTGCTGTACCTGTTTCTCACGCGCCACTACGAGAAGATCGACGTGGTCTTCATTCGCCACCACACGCAGGCCGATGAGGTGAACGAGGATGCGTTCTTCCACTCCCAGGAGAGCGGCGGCACCGTGGTCAGCAGCGCCCTGGTGCTGCTCGATCAGATCATGCACGCGCGCTACCCGGTGGAGGACTGGAACATCTACGTGGCCCAGGCCAGCGACGGCGAGAACTTCAGCAACGACAGCCGCCTGTGCCACAAGCTGCTGGCCGGCAAGATCCTGCCGCGGGTGCGCCACTTCGCCTACGTGCAGGTGGCGCCCGACGAGCAGGACCTGTGGGCCGCCTACAGCCAGCTGCCGCCGCTGTTTCCGCACTTCGCCATGCGCATGGTGTCCACGCCGGCCGAGATCTACCCCGTGTTTCGAGACCTGTTCAAGAAGGAAGGGGTGCCGGCATGAACCCCTCGCGCTACCCCGTGCTGGCCCGCCGGGCGGGCGCCCACCCCTGGAAGCCCGGCGCCCCCGGCGAGCGCCACCCGCGCGGCGTGCCGCGCGCCCCCCTGCCGGCTGGCAAGCACCCCACGCACCCCCTGCCGGACCCCAGCGACTGGAGCTTCGAGCTGATCGAGCGCTACCACGCCGTCATTGCCGCCACCGCCGAGCGCTATGGCCTGGACACCTACCCCAACCAGCTGGAGGTGATTTCGGCCGAGCAGATGATGGACGCCTACGCCAGCACGGGCATGCCGGTGGGCTACCGCCACTGGAGCTTCGGCAAGGAGTTTCTGGCCATCGAGCGGCGCTACCGGCGCGGCCAGATGGGCCTGGCCTACGAGATGGTCATCAACGCCAACCCCTGCATCAGCTACCTGATGGAGGAAAACTCCACCGCCATGCAGGCGCTGGTGATCGCCCACGCCGCCTACGGACACAACAGCTTCTTCAAAGGCAACTACCTGTTCGGCATGTGGACCGACGCGGGCAGCATCATCGACTACCTCATTTACGCGCGCGACTTCGTGGCCCAGTGCGAGGAGCGCCACGGGCTGGACACCGTCGAGCAGTGGCTCGACTCCTGCCACGCGCTGGCCAACCTGGGGGTGGATCGCTACCACCGCCCGTCCAAGAAAAGCCTGGCGCGCGAGCGCACGGAGCGCGAGCAGCGCGAGGCCTACGTGCAGCAGCAGGTCAACGTGCTGTGGAGCACCCTGCCCGCGCGTCCTGGCAAGGACAGCGCGGCGCCCGAGAGCGAGCGCTTTCCGAAGGAGCCCGAGGAAAACATCCTGTACTTCATCGAGAAAAACGCGCCGCTGCTGGAGCCCTGGCAGCGCGAGCTGGTGCGCATCGTGCGCAAGATCGCCCAGTACTTCTATCCGCAGCGCCAGACCCAGGTGATGAACGAGGGCTGGGCCACCTTCTGGCACCACACCCTGCTCAACACGATGTACGACGAGGGCTGGCTGACCGACGGCGTGATGATCGAATGGCTGGGCTCGCTCACCAACGTGATTTATCAGCCGCCCGCCGGACACCCCGCCTACAGCGGCGTCAACCCCTACGCGCTGGGCTTTGCCATGTACCGCGACATCCGGCGCATCTGCCAGAACCCCAGCGAGGAAGACCGCCGCTGGTTTCCCGACCTGGCGGACACGCCCTGGCTGCCCGCGCTGCACCATGCCATGCAGAACTTCAAGGACGAGAGCTTCATCGGCCAGTACCTGAGCCCGCGGCTGATGCGCGAGCTGCGCCTGTTCGCCATCCACGACGACCCGCGTGAACGCGAACTGCTGGTGAGCGCCATCCACGACGAGGACGGCTACCGCGCCCTGCGCCAGACGCTGTCGCAGCAATACGACCTGGGCGTGCGCGAGCCCAACATCCAGGTCTGGAACGTCAACCTGCGCGGCGACCGCTGTCTCACGCTGCGCCACACCCCCTACCAGGGCCGCCCATTGGCCGAGGACGCGCTGGAAGTGCTCAAGCACGTCGCGCGCCTGTGGGGTTTTGGCGTGCAGCTGGAAAGCGCGGGCGAAGGCGGCGAGCCGCCCCTGCTGCTGCACGGCGTGCCGGCGCCTGCGAATGGGTGACGCGGGGCCAGCGGTCCCAGCCTCGCTTCATATCCGATTTGGCTGATTTGTGTTGATTTTCATATCAGACAGCGTATAATGCGGTGATTCGGCGCGGCCCCGACCGGGGTTGCCGCCGAACGTTCAGGCGCCTGACGCCCGAACGCTGCCTTCGATGGCTTGCCGACGCCTGTTTGGCAAGCCGGAGGCGCCAAGGACTTGCTGGAGCCACCGCGCGCTCCACATCGCCCGCCTTGGAGTCGCTTGACGGCCGCACGCGCCGCGCCCGGCCCCTTTCAACTCGATTGCCCCGCCTTCGCGTGCGGCGTCCGCCCCATCGGGCCGGACGTTTTGCGCCGTGGCGTCAACCAGAGGAAATGCATGGCCAAGACCATCCACATCGAAAACGTCTTCAAAGTCTTCGGGGACAACCCGCAGCAGGCCTTGGCGCTGGCGCGCGAGGGCCGCTCCAAAACCGAAATCGTCGAGCAGACCGGCCAGTCGATCGGCGTGTTCGACGCCAGCTTCACCATCGAGGCGGGCGAAATCTTCGTGATCATGGGCTTGTCCGGCTCGGGCAAGTCCACCCTGGTGCGGCTGCTCAACCGCCTGATCGAGCCCACGGCCGGCCGCATCCTGGTGGAGGGCGAGAACATCAACGACTATGGCGAAGCGCAGTTGCGCGCCTTTCGCCGCAAGGACATCAGCATGGTGTTCCAGTCGTTTGCGCTGCTGCCGCACCTGACGGTGCTGGACAACGTGGCCTTCGGGCTGGAGCTGGCCGGCGTGGACAAGGCCACGCGCCTGGCCCAGGCGCAGGCCGCGCTGGCGCAGGTGGGGCTGGAGGTGTGGGCCCACGCCTACCCCGACGAGCTCTCGGGCGGCATGCAGCAGCGCGTGGGCCTGGCGCGCGCGCTGGCGGCCGACCCCGCCATCCTGTTGATGGACGAGGCCTTCTCGGCGCTCGACCCGATCATCCGCACCGACATGCAGGACGAGCTGCTGCGCCTGCAGCAGGACAAGCGCCGCACCATCGTCTTCATCTCGCACGACCTGGACGAGGCCATGCGCATCGGCGACCGCATCGCCATCATGAAGGACGGCCAGGTGGTGCAGGTCGGCACGCCGGAGGCCATATTGCGCGCGCCGGCCGATGACTACGTGCGCAACTTCGTGCGCGGCGTCGATGCCGCGGCGGTGTTCAAGGCCGGCGACATCGCGCGCAAGACGCAGGTGGAGGTGTCCGAAAGCGCCACCCGCGGCTGCCGCCCGGCCCTCAAGCGCCTGCAGCAGCACGACCGCGAATGGGCCTACGTGGTCAGCCCCGAGCACCGCTTTCTGGGCGTGGTCTCGGCCGACTCGCTGCGTGCCGCGCTGCAAGGGCACGAGGGCCCGTTGGGCCTGCTGCACGCCTTCGTGCCGGGCGTGGCCGCCGTGACGGCCGACACGCCGATCAGCCAGCTCTATGGCCTGATGGTCGGATGCCCGTGCCCGCTGCCGGTGATCGACGAGCAGGGGCGCTTTCTGGGCGCCATCAGCCGCACCACGCTGCTGAAGTTTCTGGACCCAAGCACCGACCCGCACGGCAACCCGCTGCCTGAACCCGCGTCCGCCGCTGCCGCGACCGCCGCCTGAGCCGTCCACCGAGATCCCCCATGAACGACAACACCCCCGCTACCGACCCGTGGAGCACGGCGACCAACGCCGCCGCGCCCGACACCGCCACGCCCGCGACGCCCGACCCCTGGGGCAGCGCCGGCACCCCGGCCGACGCCGCCAACCCCTACGACACGCCACCACCGCCGGACGGCGGCGACGCCTGGCTGGGCGGCGACGCCGCGCCCTCCGGCGACTTTCTGGCCGCCAGCCCCGACGCCCCCGCGGCCGCCGTGCCGGACGGCGGTTTCAGCATCAGCCAGCTGTGGGACGGCAGCCTGCCGGTGCAGGACTGGATCAACCACGGCCTGGACTGGGTGGTGCTGCACTTTCGGCCCTTCTTCCACGCGCTGCGCGGGCCGGTGGATGCGCTGCTGGGCGGCGTGGAGGCCGCACTGCAATGGCCGCCCGCCCTGGTGATGATCGCGGTGCTGGCGCTGCTGGCCTGGCAGCTGGCCGGCGGCGTGCTGGGGGCGGCCGCGCTGGTGTCGCTGCTGGTGGTGGCCGCGCTGGGCATCTGGCCCGAGGCCATGGTGACGCTGTCGCTGGTGCTCACCTCGCTGCTGTTTTGCGTCGTCATCGGCCTGCCGCTGGGCATCTGGCTGGCACGCAGCGAGCGCGCGCAAAAGTGGGTGCGCCCGCTGCTCGACGCCATGCAGACCACGCCGGCCTTCGTCTATCTGGTGCCGGTGGTCATGCTGTTCGGCATCGGCAACGTGCCGGGCGTGATCGTCACCATCATCTTCGCGCTGCCGCCGCTGGTGCGCCTCACCAACCTGGGCATCCGCCAGGTGCGGCCGGACCTGGTGGAGGCCGCGCGGGCCTACGGCGCCTCGCCCTGGCAGTTGCTCACACGGGTGCAATTGCCGCTGGCCATGCCCTCCATCATGGCCGGCGTCAACCAGACGCTGATGCTGAGCCTGTCGATGGTGGTGATCGCCTCGATGATCGCCGTCGGTGGCCTGGGCCTGATGGTGCTGCGCGGCATCGGCCGGCTGGACATGGGCCTGGCGGCCGTGGGCGGCCTGGGCATCGTGATCCTGGCCATCGTGCTGGACCGCGTCACGCAGGCGCTGGGCCAGCCGCGGCGCGACCAGCACCTGCGCTGGTACATGCGCGGCCCGGTCGGCCTGGGCTGGCGCCTGCTGCACCGCCGCCACGACGGCTCCGGCCCGCACGCGCCCGGCACGCCCACGGCGCCGAGCGCACCCCCGACAGCACCGGCGCCGAACGCGCACGCCGCCCTCTCGCGCGCCGCCTGAACGACTGGCTTTTTCAACCTCCCGAAAGGAGAACCCCGATGAAATCCCCTGATGCAATCCGCCCGCTGCGCGCCCTGCTGGCCGCCGGCGGCCTGGCCATGGCCACCACGCTCACGCCCGCGCTGGCCGCCGACAGCCTGCCCGGCCAGGGCGTCACCGTGCAGCCGCTCAAGAGCACCATTGCCGAGGAAACCTTCCAGACCGAGCTGGTCATGAAGGCGCTGCAAAAGCTGGGCTACGACGTCCAGCCGATCAAGGAGGTGGACTACCCCGCCGCCCACCTGGCCATTGCCAACGGCGACGCCACCTTCATGGCCGACCACTGGGACCCGCTGCACGCCGACTACTACAAGAACTCCGGCGGCGACGCCAAGCTGTGGCGCGACAACAGCTACTCCACCGGCGCGCTGCAGGGCTACCTGATCGACAAGAAAACCGCCGACCAGTACAAGATCACCAACATCGAGCAGATGAAGGACCCCAAGATCGCCCAGCTGTTCGACACCGACGGCGACGGCAAGGCCGACATGACCGGCTGCAACCCCGGCTGGGGCTGCGAGGCCGTGATCGAGCACCAGCTGGACGCCTACAAGCTGCGCGGCTCGGTGACGCACGTGCAGGGCAACTACTCGGCGCTGATCGCCGACACCATTGCGCGCTACAAGCAGGGCAAGCCGATTTTCTATTACACGTGGACGCCCTACTGGGTCAGCAACGTGCTGGTGCCGGGCAAGGACGTGACGTGGCTGCAGGTGCCGTTCTCCTCGCTGCCCGGCGAGCAAAAAGGCACCGACACCCAGCTGCCCAATGGCCAGAACTACGGCTTCGTGGTCAATACCCAGCGCATCCTGGCCAACCGCGCCTTTGTCGACAAGCACCCGGACGCCAGGAAGCTGTTCTCGGAGATGAAGCTGCCGGTGGCCGACATCAACGCGCAGAACAAGGCCATGCACGACGGCGCCAACAAGCCGGCCGACATCACCCGCCACGTGGACGGCTGGATCAAGGCGCACCAAAAGCAGTTCGACCAGTGGATCGCCGACGCGAAGGCCGCGGCCAAGTAACGCCCGCTCCACTCGAAAATACAAACCCGATTGGCTGCTTGCGCTTGTGCAACAAGCGCAAGCAGCTATCTTTTTTATAGTTATCTGACGGTGCGCTGCAGCCGGCGACAATACCGGCATGACCTGGCGACGCATTCTTGCCATCCTTTTTGCCGTGGCCCTGGGCGCCGGTGCCTGGCGCGCGGGCGGCTGGCGCGGTCTGGCCCTGCTGGCCAGCGCGCTGGTGCTGTGGGCGCTGCTGTACTACAACCAGATCGTCACGGTGATGAAGCGCGCTGCCGACCGGCCCGTGGGCCATGTGGGCAGCGCGGTGATGCTCAACGCCAAGCTCCAGGCCGGCCAGCCGCTGCTCAAGGTGGTGGCGCTGACCCGCGCCCTGGGCGAGCGCCTGAGCGAGGTCGGCGCCGACCCCGAAACCTACCGCTGGCGCGACGAGGGCGGCTCGCAGGTGACGGCGGAATTCAAGAGCGGACGGCTCACGCACTGGCAGCTGGAGCGCCCGGCGCCCGCGGCGGACGACGCCGCTGCCCGCGGTCCGGCCGCTTAAAATGGCGGTTTCGTGGCCGTCACCCCCGTCGGGCAAGGCCGATCCCCAACGCACTTTTCAGGCAACCCATGAGCTCTCCCGCACCCACGCTCGACGACCGCGACGGCAAGATCTGGATGGACGGCCAGCTGGTGGACTGGCGCGAGGCCAAGGTCCACGTGCTGACGCACACGCTGCACTACGGCTGCGGCGCCTTCGAGGGCGTGCGGGCCTATGAAACAACCGCCGGCCCGGCCATCTTCCGTCTGCAGGACCACACCCAGCGCCTGCTCAACAGCAGCAAGATCCTGCGCATGAAGGTGCCCTTCAGCGCCGACGAGCTGAACGCCGCGCAAAAGGAGGTGGTGCGCGCCAACGGCCTGAAGAGCTGCTACCTGCGCCCGCTGGTGTGGATCGGCTCCGAAAAGCTGGGCGTCTCGCCCAAGGGCAACCGCATCCACGTGATGGTGGCGGCCTGGTCCTGGGGCGCCTACCTGGGCGAGGACGGCATGAAAAAAGGCATCCGCGTGCGCACCAGCAGCTACGCGCGCCACCACGTCAACATCACCATGACGCAGGCCAAGACGGTGAGCAACTACACCAACTCGATCCTGGCCAACATGGAGGCCACGGACGAGGGCTACGACGAGGCGGTGCTGCTGGACACCAGCGGCTTCGTCAGCGAAGGCTCGGGCGAGAACCTGTTCGTCGTCAAGGACGGCACGGTGTACACACCCGACCTGTCGGCCGGCGCGCTCAACGGCATCACGCGCAACACCGTGCTGCACATCTGCGAAGACCTGGGCCTGAAGGTGGTGCAAAAGCGCATCACGCGCGACGAGTGCTACATCGCCGACGAGATGTTCTTCTCGGGCACGGCGGCCGAGGTCACACCGATCCGCGAGTACGACCGCATCCAGATCGGCGCCGGCCAGCGCGGCCCCATCACCGAGAAGATCCAGAGCGCCTTCTTCGACATCGTGAACGGCCGCAACGCCAAGTACGCCCACTGGCTGGCCAAAGTCTGACACCGGAGCGCCGCCATGAAACCCGCCCCCGTGATCGAATTGCAGTCCAAAGACCTGACGCCCGACGGCGAGATCTTCTGCCCCAATCCCAAGGCCGACATGAAGCTGTGGAACACCCATCCGCGGGTGTTCCTCAAGTTCAACGCCGCCGGCCAGGCCAAGTGTCCCTACTGCGGCACCGAGTACCACGTCACGCCCGAGCAGACGCTGGTGCACGAGCACGCGCACGTTCATCACTGATCGCCCAGGGCGATCCCGCCGATGAGCTTGCGCAGGCTGTCCTCCCCCGAGGTCTGGACAGACGCTGCGGCTTTTTTCCTGCTGGCGCTGGCCCTGGCACTGCCGTCGGGCTTTGCAACGGGCGCCGTGCTGCTGCTGCTGCTGGGTCTGGCGCGCTGGCCGGGCCTGCTGGCGGGGCGCATCCGCGGGTCGCGGCCCATGGCGCTGTGGGCCGGCACGGTGCTCGTCATGGGCCTGGTCTGGTCCATGCACATCACCGATGCCAACGGCCGGCTCGTCACCAGCACCCTGGGCCTGGACCGCTGCCTGAAATACCTGCTCGTCCTGCTGCTGCTGCCGGCCCTGCTGGCGCAAGCGCCGCGCGCCGGCGCCCTGCGCTGGGGCAGCGCGCTGGGCGCCATCGGCGCCGCGCTGATGGCGCTGTGGCAGTTGCAGGTGCAGCATCTCGATCGGGCGCAGGGCTTTACCAACGCCATCCAGTTCGGCAACCTGGCGCTGCTGCTGGGCCTGCATGCCGGCGTCTGGGCGCTGCACACGCGCGTGCCGCGCGAGCGCGCCGTCGGGGCGCTGGGCGCGGCGTGCGGCCTGCTGGCCAGCGTGGCCTCGGGCAGCCGCGGCGGCTGGATCACGCTGCCGCTGCTGCTGTTGGTCGCCCTGTGGCTGCGGTATCCGGCGCATGACGAGACGCGCGCGCGCCGGGGGTGGCGCGCGCTGCTGGCGACGGTGGCCGTCTGCGCCCTGCTGGCCTTGCTGCCGGGCGTGCAGCATCGCGCCGAAAAAGCGGCCGACGAATACCAGCGGCAAGAGCAGCGCCAGGACGACTCCTCCATCGGCCTGCGCCTGGCGTTCTGGCGCCAGGCCTGGGCCGACGGCCTGGCCCGCCCCTGGGTCGGCGTCGGCCAGGGCGGCTACGAGCAACGCCAGCGCGAGGCCGTGGCGCGCGGCGACATGCCGCCGCAGGCGGTGCTGTTCAACCACGCGCACAACGAATGGCTGGACATGTTCGCCAAGCGCGGCCTGCTGGGCGTGGCGGGGCTGCTGCTGTTCTACGCGGTGCCGGGCCTGCTGTTCTGGCGCAGCCTGCGGCCCGTGGCTGGGGCCCAGACGCCCCCCGACGCCCCCACGCGCCACGCCGCCGCGCTGTGCGGGCTGATCACCGTGCTCGGCTTTGCGGGCTTCGGCATGACCCAGGTCATGTTTGCCCACAACAACGGCAACATGATGTACCTGCTGTGCATCTCGCTGTACCTGTCCGTCTGCGCGCAGCATGCCGCGCGGAGGGTCGTCCGATGAGCGCCACCCCGCTCGCCCCAACCCCGTCCGCCGCCGCGCGCCCGTTGCGCGTGCTGCATTTCGTCTCGGGCGGGTTCTCGGGCGCCACGCAGGTGGCCATCGACTTGTGCGGCGAGCAGTCCGGGCAGCAGACCCTGCTGGTGCTGCGCCGGCGCGCCTCGGTCGATCCGGCGCCGCGCGTGCGCACCCTGCGCGAGAGCGGCCTGCTGGTCGAGGTGGTGCCGCGCTGGTCGCACGCCGTCACCATCCGCGCGCTGGCGCGCATCTGCCGCGACTGGCAGCCCGACGTGCTGGTGGCGCACGGCTTCAGCGAACATTTGTGGGGCCGCTACGCGGGCCTGCGCGCCGGCGTGCCGCGCCTGATCCAGGTGGAGCACAACACGCGCGAGCGCTACGGCTTCTGGCGCCTGCGCCAGTCGCTGTGGCTGGCGCAGCGCACCGAGCGCATCATCGCCGTGTCGCAGGCGGTGCGCGACGCGCTGGTGAACCTGGGCCATCCGGCCGAGCGCTGCACGGTGGTGCTCAACGGCATCGAGCTGGCGCGCTGGACGCAGGGGCGCCCCTGGGACGAGCGCGAGGATGCCATCGTCATGCCGGCGCGCTTTGCCGGGCAGAAGGACCACTTCACGCTGATCCGCGCCACGGCCCTGCTGGCCGCGCAGGGCCTGCGCCCCGTGGTGTACCTGGCCGGCGAGGGCAACTCGCGGTGGCGCACGCGCGCCGAAAGCCTGGCCAGCGAACTGGGCGTGCAGGAGCAGGTGCGCTTTCTGGGCCACGTGAGCGACCTGCCCGAGCTGCTGGGCCGCGTGAAGCTGTGCGTGCTGTCCACCCACTACGAGGGCCTGGGCCTGGGCCTGATCGAGGGCATGGCCTCGGGCTGCTGCGGCATCGGCAGCGACGTGGAGGGCGTGCAGGAAGTGCTGACGCACGGCGAAACCGGCTTTCTGGTGCCGCACGAGGACGCCCAGGCGCTGGCGCAAACGCTGGCGCAGCGCCTGCGGGACCCGGCCGGCACTGCGCGCGTCGCCGCGGCCGGCCAGCAGCACGCGCGCGCCGCCTTCGACCGCCGACGCATGCGCCAGCAGTACCTGGAGCTGTTCAGCCACCCGCCCGACCGAGGGTGACAGGCGCCTTCCGCGCCCGCCCGGACCGCCGAAACCCGCCCGCGTGCAGACAAAAAAAGCCGCCCGTGGAGGGCGGCTGGTGGAGGAAGTGTGTGCTTGCGAACGCCTGCGTCGGGCTGACGTTGCCGCACGGCGTGATCGTGTGACAGCGATACCCTGTAACTATACCCAGCCCGGTGTCGCGCACCCGACCCGTGGCACCACGCCGAGGCGCGCAGTGTGGATTAATGCTCAGACGACCCGATCGTGCTCGACCAGGGGCAGGCGCAAGCTAAAGCGGGCGCCGCCGCCCGGATGCTCGCCACACACGACGCTGCCGCCATGGCGCTGCGCAATCGAGCGCACCAGCGCCAGGCCCAGGCCCACGCCGCCTTCGCGCTCGCTGGCGCCGGGCAGGCGATAAAAGGGCTCGAAGATGCGCTCGCGCAGATCGACGGGGACACCCGGCCCGCGGTCATCGACCTGCAGCACGGCCTGCCCACCCTGCACCGACAGGGCGACCCCGACGGCGAGCGGCTGGCCGGCGCGCCGGCCGTGGCGCGCGGCGTTCTCCAGCAGGTTGCGCACGGCCCGGCGCAGCAGCTTGGACACGCCGCGCACCTGCAC
Organism: Pseudomonadota bacterium; assembly: GCA_018241325.1. Classification (GTDB taxonomy): domain Bacteria; phylum Pseudomonadota; class Gammaproteobacteria; order Burkholderiales; family Burkholderiaceae_C; genus Ottowia. The sequence continues at coordinate 30,055 of JAFEEB010000054.1, forward strand.
CTGCGGCAGGCCGGGGTCCAGCGTCAGTTCGGCATCGACGCGCGCGGCCTCCTCGGCCACCAGGCCGACCAGGTCCAGCACCTCCATCGTGCCCAGCTCGCTCTGCGGCGCCTCCAGCCGGCTGGCCAGCAGTATCTCGTCGATCAACTGATCGAGCTCGGTGATGTTGCGCTGGATCTCGGCCCGCGCCTCGGCCTGGGCGTCCCGCCCCTCGGAGCCGAGGGCTGCGGCTCCAGGCGCAGCCGCGGAGCGTGGGGGCATCAGTTCCACCGCCATGCGAATGCGCGCCAGCGGCGATCGCAGCTCGTGCGAGGCATTGGCCAGCAGCGATTTTTGCGACTGCAAGAGCGCAGCCTGGTTTTGCATCAGCTCCTCGATGCGCGCCGCAGCGGCGTTGAAGTGACGCGCCAGGTCAGCCACCTCGTCGGCGCCGGCCACCGGCACGCGCTCGCCCAGCCGACCCTCGCCCCAGCGCTGCACGCCGCGCTGCAAGGCCTCCAGCCGCTGCGTCAGGCGCCGCGCGATGGGAAACACGCCCACCATCACCGCCAGTCCGGCCAGGGTCACGAGCCAGATGAAGCCGTAGGGCGGGCGAAACCACGCCAGCAGGCGCCAACGCGGCGGACCACCCCGCTCACCGTCCGCGCGCGGACGAAGGGGGGCCAGCTCCAAGCTCAGCACTTCGCCATCGTCCAGCGTCACCGCAAACTCGGTGCCGCGGCCCGGCCCGCGCCGCAGCAACGCCACGGCGGTGCCGATGCGCTCGCCCGCGTCGTTGCGCACCACCACCTCGCGCGGCAGCGGGCGCAGCCGATCCCGATCGCGCTCGCGTTCGCGCTCGGCCTGGTGCCAGGCCCAGGCCAGCACCAGGCTCAGCAGCAGCACGCTGCCGGCCACCGCGAGCCAAATGCGCACGTACAGCTTACGGGCGATGGGATTGGACATGGTCTGTATCCGGCAGCGGGCAGCACGATGTCAGGTGCCGGTGATCTGCATCGCTGTCACTCATGGCGCTCCGCAGGAGCCGCGTCGCCGCGAACCCGACGCGCCAAGCGGCCGCGAAGGCGGCCATGCGCGCGATCGCCGTGGCCGGGGTCCCCCTGGCCAGTGGCGAGCCTTGCAGGCCGCGCCGGGCCAGTGGCCCGGCCCCTCGCCAGCCAACAAAAGGTCCACCGGACCTTTTGTGCGCAGGCTCGGCCCCCTGCAAGGGGGCTGAGGTCTGCGGCTCCAGAGCTGCCTGCGCAGGTCTGGACAGACCGAAGGGCCGCCGCCTCTGGCGGCGAGCACCAGGCGAAACATCGCGCAGCGAGTGGAGACTGGGGGTGTTCCATGTCATTCTTGCTGCTTGGCAAACACGTAGCCCACCCCCCGCACGGTGACGATGCGCTTGGGGGCTTTCACGTCCTGCTCGATGGCGGCGCGGATGCGGCCGATGTGCACGTCGATCGAGCGGTCGAAGGCCTCCAGCTCGCGCCCGCGCACGGCCTCCATGATCTGCTCGCGCGTGAGCACGCGCCCGGCGCGCTCGGCCAGGGTGACCAGCAGGTCGAACTGGTAGCTGGTCAGCTCGCAGGGCGCATCGCCCACGGTGACGGTGCGCGCGTCGCGATCGATCTCCAGCGCGCCGAAGCGCAGGCGCTGCTGCTCGGGCGCCGTGCCCGGCTGGCGACGGCGCAGCACGGCGCGGATGCGCGCCAGCAGCTCGCGCGGCTCGAAGGGCTTGGGCAGGTAGTCGTCGGCGCCCAGCTCCAGGCCGACGATGCGGTCCATCGGGTCGCCCTTGGCCGTCAGCATCAGCACCGGCACGCGTGCCCCATCGCCGGGCTGGGCGCGGATGCGCCGGCACACCTCCAGCCCGTCGATGCCGGGCAGCATCAGGTCGAGCACGACCAGATCGACCGGCGCGTCGTGCAGCAGCGCCAGGCCCGACTCGCCGTCGCCCGCGTGTGTCACGCCGTAGCCGGACTGCGTGAGGTATTCGCCCACCATCGCCGCCAGGCGGGCGTCGTCTTCGATCATCAGCAACTGGGGGGTGCTCATGCCATCCTTTCCATCGTGATCGGCCATGGTGGCGGCTGCAGGCATGCGGCGCTTGAACCGGGGGTAAAGATAGGTAAACCCGACCCCGCCGGGCGAGCGCCACCAAGCACTACGTTATTGATAGCTGCTTGCGCTGTTGCCATGCCCGCTCCTGACGTTTTCATTCAGTTTTTCGGGTCTGCGCCCGCATGGCGAACAGCACCAGCACGAGCACCGGCAGGCCCAGCAGCGCGGTGCTGGCGAAGAAGTTGGCGTAGCCGAAGGCGTTGACGTAGTCGCCCGTAAACCCGGCCACGAACTTGGGCAAGAGCAGCATCATCGAGCTGAACAGCGCGTACTGCGTGGCCGAGTAGCTGACGTTGGTCAGGCTGGACAAATAGCCGATGAAGGCCGCCGAGGCAATGCCCGAGGCCAGGTTGTCGGCCGAGACCACCACGATCAGCGCCGTCAGGTTGTGCCCCACGCCGGCCAGCCATGAAAACGCCAGGTTGGTCGCGGCGCTCAGCACCGCGCCCAGCATCAGCACGCGCATCACGCCCACGCGCAGCGCCAGCGCGCCGCCGACGAAGGCGCCGGCCAGCGTCATCACCACGCCATAGACCTTGGTGACGGCGGCCACCTCGTCCTTGGTGTAGCCCATGTCCACGTAGAACGGGTTGGCCATGATGCCCATCACCACGTCGCTGATGCGGTAGATGGCGATCAGCGCCAGGATCAGCGCCGCCTGCCAGCGGTAGCGCCGGAAGAAGTCGGCAAAGGGCTCGAGCAGCGCGCCTTGCAGCCACTCGCCCAGCGTGCTCGCCGGCTTGATCGGGCGCGGCACCGGCTCGCGCGCGAGCAGCACCGTCAGCATGCCGACGGCCATTGAGCCGGCCATCACCCGGTACGCCCACTGCCAGGCCCGCTGGTCGTAGCCGTCGGCCGCGCCCTGCGCGCGCGCGGCCAGCCACAGCACGCCGGCGCCGGCCCAGATCATGGCCAGGCGGTAGCCGGTCTGGTAGGTGGCGGCCAGCGCGGGTTGCTCGTCCACGGGCGCCGACTCGATGCGGTAGGCGTCCAGCGCGATGTCCTGCGTGGCCGAGGCAAAGGCCACCGCCAGCGCGCACCACACCAGCGGCGCCAGGCTGGCGCGCGGGTCGGCCTGCGCCATGCCGAGCAGGCCCGCCACCACGCCCGCCTGCGCCAGCAGCAGCCACGAGCGGCGCCGCCCCAGCGCGCGCGTGAGCAGCGGGATCGGCAGCCGGTCCACCAGCGGCGCCCACACCCACTTGAAGCCATAGGCCAGCCCGACCCAGCTCAGGTGCCCGATGGTGGCGCGGTCCACCCCCGCCTCGCGCAGGCGAAAGCTCAGCGTGCCCAGCACCAGCAGCAGCGGCAGCCCGGCGGCAAAGCCCAGCGTCAGCATGCGCAGGCTTTCGGGGGCCAGATAGACCTTGAGCGTGTCCAGCCACGACAGCCTGCGCGGCGCGTCGGGTGCCGCCGCGACGGAAACCGGTCCGCTGTCAGACAAGGCCGGCACCGCCTGTGCCACAGTCGTTCCGGGAGCCGATCGCCAAATCGCCAATGTTGTGGACTTTCATTGGACGCATTATTCACTCCCTCCAACCCGTGCCGATGAAGCCGATGAACGCGCCTGAACACAAGTCTGCCGCGACCGCGCCCCCCGGCGGGCACGCCAGCGCGGCGGCGCGCCCGCTGGACGCCGTGGCCGACTACTACACGCAAAAGCTGCGGCGCTTTGGCGCCACCCCGCTGGGCGTGGACTGGCCCAACCGGCCCAACCAGGCGCTGCGCTTCGTGCAGCTTCTGAAGCTGTGCGACTTCAGCCAGCCGCGCACGCTCAACGACGTCGGCTGCGGCTACGGCGCGCTGCGCGCCCTGCTCAGCCAGCGCCACCGGCGTGCCCGCATCGACTATCGGGGCACCGACGTGTCCGAGGCCATGGTGGCCGCCGCGCGCCGCCGCTGGCGCCATCGCGCCGACTGCGCCTTCGAGGTGGCCGCCGGCGCCACCCGCCTGGCCGACTACAGCCTGGCCAGCGGCATCTTCAACGTCAAGCTGGACTGCCCGTTGCCCGCGTGGGAGGCGCTGGTGGCGCACACCCTGGCCGACCTGCAGCGCCACAGCCGCCTGGGCTGGGCGGTCAACTTCATCGTCCCGCCCGCGCCGGGCCAGGCCAGCCCACCCGAGCTGTACCGCCCGCCGCCCGAGCACTGGCTGGCGCACCTGGCGCAGCACCAGCCCGGCGCCGAAGTCACCCTGCTGCGCGGCTACGGCCTGCACGAATACACCCTGCTGGTGCGGCCGCCAGCCGCCGCGGCATCGCAAGCGCTATTTAATCAATAGCTTTCAGCGCAATATCTGCGCCGGCTCAAGGCGAATTCGACCCGGAAAACCCGGCGCAGCGCGCCTACCCTGTCCGTGCTTGCGCCATCCCCGGCGACCATGGGATATTTGACATCCCCATATTTTTTGAGTGAGGAGATCAACATGGGCTTTTTCATGTCATATGCGGACATCCTGATTCCCGACCTGCTCAACCAGCTCAATCTGCGGTTTGCACCGCAGCAGCCCAACGTGGCCGACGAGCGGCTGTATGGGGGCATCGAGGAAATGGCGGAGATTCAGAAGGAATTTCGCATCTTCAAAAAAGGCCGGCCGCTGCACCGAAGCATGCGAGCGCTCAACCTGTCGCCAGCCGACAACGCGGTACGCCAGCGCTGGCTCCGATTGATCGAAAGGCTGGCGGACCACCCGTCCAATCGCAACGGCGAAAACGGCAGTGAGGCCATCGTCAACGCGCTGCTGGAGAACTTCGCTTCTTCCAAGCCACTGCCCGTGTACTTCACCTCGCACGACATGCAAGGCAAGCCCGTCCAGGAAAGCCGGGTGCTCGTCACGCACGGGGCGCGGCCCGTGCATTACCTGGAGGTGGATTACCTGGTCATCTCGCTGCCCATGCAGTCCAGGGAAGCCGCTGCGCGCATGCGTGAGAAACGCTAGACGCCGGCGGTCCCCTTGGCACGCGCACGCAAAGCGTTCCACATCGGACGCCACAGGTCGGCTCCGGTCACGTCCAGCAACTCGCCCGCGTAGGCAATCCAGTCACTGTGCCGTGTGGCGCCGGGCTGCCCGATCGCCACGCCATGCGCCTGGGCTCGCGCGCACACCAGTGCCGCGCGGCATTCGACCACGCGGTTGCCGCGCTGGCGCGACAGACCAATGACCTGCTGGGCGGATTGCGCGGCGGAACTCCACGCTCCACGCGCGGCCAGCGCCTCGGACCACAGCGCCCGCAACTCAACCTCGAAGTCGATCGCGACCCGCCGATCTCGCAAATAAGCCAGCCCCTCCTGAATCTGGCTGCACGCAACCGCGTAACGGTGACAAGCCATTTCCAGAAACGAGAGAAAGTAGGCGTCCGTGACGCGCAGGTAGTCGTTTTGCGGACCCGCGGCGCGGCCCTGCTGGCGCAGCCGGTCCCAGGCCTGCCGCGCGCGGCCTTGCAGACAATCCAGCTCCAGAGCGAGGCTTCGGTCAATCCCCTTCATCACGACGTCAGGCTCATGGCGCGACAACACCGCCAGCCGGTCGCGACACGCCTGCGCCTGGGCCAGGCGTCCCATGCGGCACAACACCCGCATGCGCAGACCGACAGCCCACTGCTCCACGTTGAAACCGATGAAATCGCTGTCGAACGCACTGACCTGCGCGATGCCAGCCAAGGCGATGTCGCTGGCGGCCAGCGCCTCGCGCAGCAACCCCGCCCAGCTGTAGGCCTGGCACAGCACCACATGCAGCATGGCCCGACGCCCCGCGTCGCCCGGCGGGGTGGGCATCGCGAGCACGTCTTGCACGGCGAGCACGTAGTCATCGGCCGAACCGCCACCGGACTGCATCATGCGCGCATGCGCGAAGCGCAGCAACTGAGGCAGGCGCGGGTCAGCCCCGCTGGCCTGCGCGAGCGCACGGTCGACAAGTTGCGTGACTTCCTGCGCGCTGATCCCCACGCGCCAGCCCAGAAACACGATCCGCCCGGCCGCCAGCGCACTGAGTGCCCGAGCCTCGTCGCCGTGCGCCTCGCGCTCCAGCAGCATCAGCACCTTGCGCCACGCCGCGATGGACGCGCCTGCATCGCCGGTGCGCAGCCATTGCGCGGCGCGCACGGCCTGGCGCGCCGCCGGCAGGAGCCGGCCGGCCTGTTCCCAATGGTGCGCCGTCAGTGCGGCCAACTCCCCGGCATGCGGGCCGTGGGCGAAACGGTCCTCCATCACGGCAGCCACGCGCGCGTGCACCCCCTTCACGCGCACGCGCAACTGCGCGCCGTACGCAGCCTCCTGGATCACCGGGTGCACGAACGTCAGCGCACGCGCACCGTGGAGACCCTGGGCCGGTGCAATGAGCTCGGCCGCCTGGAGCCGACGCAGGGCGGGCGCCAGCCGGCCGAACGGCAGACGCGCCACGCGTGCGAGCACCGCGGCATCGACATGCTTGCCGATCACGGCACACGTCTGAAGGATGCGCTTGTCGGCCGCCGGCAACGCATCGATGCGGGTGGTGACCAAGGCCTCGATGCTGTCTGGCAATTCGGCCGCCCAGCGCGCGGGATCAACGCCGGTACGGCGCAGGTGGCGCACCAACTCCTGCGCAAAAAATGGGTTGCCCTGGCTGCGCGCAGCAATGCGGTCGATCCAGACCTCCTGGTCGTCTCCGGGCATCACCGCCACGGCATCCGGCCGTTGCGGCACGGCCAGCCGCTCAGCCACGATGGCGCACATGGCCAGCGGCGCCAGCGCGCCCAGCGGCAGCACGGCGGCGTGAGGCAGATGCGACCACGGCGGCGGCAGGCTGCGTCGATGGTTGACCACCAGCAGGGTTTGCGTGGCGACCAACGCATCGGCCAGCACGTTCAGGATGGGCCAACTCGCCAGGTCGAGCCAATGCAGATCGTCGACCACGAGCAGGCGCAGCGTCTCGGCATCGGCGCGCACCAGATCGGCCAACAAGGCCAGCAGCTGCAACTGACGCGAGTCCTGGCCCGCCAGCCGATGCCCGTGCCGCTGCGCGTCGTCGGCCACGCCCATCAGATCGTGCACGAGGGCCGCGTCGGCGGCGTCGGGGTGGCCGGCACGCTGCAGCGCCGCATCGATGCGCCGACGCAAGTCGCCCGCCGCCAGATCGGGCGAGGCGTCCAGACACAGGGTGGCCACCACTTCGCGCGCCGGCCGCAACGGCAGGGCGTGACTGAGCGGGTGGACCTGGACCCAGACCACGCGCGCACCGATGTCCTGGCAGCGGCGCGCGAATTCGGCGCACAGGCGCGTCTTGCCGCTGCCGGCCTCGCCGCTGACGCACACGATCTGGCCCTGACCGGCGCGCGTGCGGCCCAGCGCGTGCACCAGTTGCGCCATCTCGTCACCACGGCCGATGAAGCGCCCGGCGCGCGCGGCCGGGTCGGGCACCGAGGCACCGACGACGTCCAGGCGCAGCGCGAACAGCGCCACGGGATGGGCGATGCCCTTCAGCGGGAAACTGCCGATCGGCCGCGCCGCCAGCAGGCCCGGGCGCAGCAGGTGGCGCGTCTCCTCGGTCAACAGCACCTGGCCGGGCGCGGCCTGCGCGGCCACGCGGCTGGCCAGGTGGATGGCCACGCCGTGCGCGCCGCCGCCGCGCCGGTCGCCGGCCTCGGTCGGGTCCGAGGCCACCTTGCCGGTGTGCAGCCCCACGCGCAGCGTCAGGCCGGCGCCTCCTTGCACGGGGTCGAAAGCCTGCTGCATGCGCGCCGCCGCCAGGCAGGCCTGCTCGGCGTGCTGCTCCAGCGCCAGCGGCACGCCGAACAAGGCCATGATGCCGTCGCCCAGGGTGCGCAGCACGGTGCCGTGGTGCTGCTCGACGATGCGCACGATGCGCTCAACGGCGGGCTGCAGCCGCTGCATCGCCTGCTCGGGACTGAGCTCGGCAATCTGCCGGGTGGAATCGACGATGTCGGCGAACAGGATGGTCGCCGCCTTGACCTCACCCCAGTCGACGGACGGTGGCGCGGCGGCGGCGGCCAGCGGCTGCCCGCACGCGGCGCAAAAGCGGTCGGCCGCGCCGCAGGCTGCATGGCAATGGGCGCAAAAACGGCTGGCCATCGCTCACGCGCCGTGCGCCCACGGGCGCGGCGTGGGTGCGGGCGAAACCGGAAGTGGCGGCGGCATGCCCGGATGCTAACCGCGTTGAATGGCGGCGCGCCTGCCTTGCGACGCCATTTTTGTCATCCCTCAAGGGAGGGATGAATGCGCCCTCACCACCGCGCCGGCAGCGGCTTGAGCAGCACCAGGCGCCGCTCGCGCGTGGCGACGTAGGCGCCGACCTCCAGGTCCTTCAGCAGGCGGCTGACCATCTCGCGCGAGCAGGCCAGGTGGCTGGCGATCTGCTGATGCGTCAGGCGCTCGCGCAGGGTGCGCCCGCCTTGCGCGTCCGGCGGGTCGGCCAGTTGATCGAGCAAGCGCGTGAGGCGGCCATAGACGTCGATCAAGGCCACGCTGCGGGCGTTGTCGGTGGCCAGCCGCGCACGCCGGATCAGGCGCGCCATCAGCTCGAGCGCGAAGTCGGGATGCTCGGCAATGTGGGCCAGCAGTTGCTCGCGCGTGACGACGGCGCAGACCGTGGGCTCGGCGGCCTCCACGCTGGCCGAGCGCGGGCCGCCGTCGAGCGCCATCTCGCCCACGTACTCGCCCGGGCCGTACAGGCCCAGCGTCAGCTCCTTGCCATTGGCGTCGGCCACGAAGGCGCGCAGCCGGCCGGCACGCACGATGTACAGGGTGTCGCCGCGCTCGCCCTCCTGGATGATGAGCGTGCCGCGCCGGTAGCGGCGCTCGGCGCCGCGCTGCGCCAGCGCCTCGACGTGGGCCGAGGCGTGGACCAAGGGGGGCAAGCCGGTGGCCGGGGCAGGGTTCGAGCCTTCAGGCGCGGGGGGCGACATGCCCCATCATACAAACTGAAACCCCGCGGATGCCGGCCGCCGCGCGGCGCCGCCCTCGCCGCACGAAGCGCCGACCACCGGTGGCAGGCTGAGCACGCACTGCACCAGCTGGCGGATGCCCCCGGCGCCGGTCTTGTCGCGCAGCGCACGCACCTGGGTGCGCACGGTGGATTCGGCCACGCCGTGCTGCACGGCGATCTCGTCCACTTCGCGGCCGTCGCACAGCGCGCGCAGCACGGATTCCTCGGTCGGTGTCAGGCAGTGCTCGCGAGCGAACATCTGCAACGCCAGGTTGTCGCCGATGCGCTGGCGCGCCATCACCAGCAGCACGCTGCCGGCGGCGGCGCCGGGCGCGGGGGCCAGCGGGATGACGGACAGCGGCAGGCACTGCTCGCCATGCGTCAGGTACAGCAGGCGGCGGCGGCCCTGCACGGCGCCCTGGATGGCCGCCATCAACTGCTCGGTCAGTGCCGAGCTGCGGCCGGTGACGACGCCGCCCGGGCTGGCGAACAGCAGACGGCCGATGGCCAACTCGTGGCGGGCAAGATGGTTGGCGTGCAACACCGCGCCCTGTGCAGTGACCAGCACCAGCCCGTAGTCGATCTCGTCCAGCAAACGCAGCACGAAGCTGGCTTGCAGGTTGTCGGCCTTTTCGGTCTTGACGGGCTGGCGGGTCTCCTCCCTGACTGCTGCGACGACTTCCATGGTGTTCTCCATCGGCGCTTGGCGCACGGCTCTTGGCGCATGGGGACAGTCTAGGAAGTCGCGCCATGGATTGCAGTGACTGGGTCACGCGCGTTTTGTGATCCATTCACCTTTCGGCGCGCGCCCGCTCGAAGTGTGCAATGCGACCTTGCATTGCTGCTTTGGCGCCACAGGGCCGTGCCATGGCGCACGCGCTGGTCAGCGATCGCGCACGAAGGGGTTGTGCCGGCGCTCGGCGCCAAACGTGCTTTCGGGCCCGTGGCCGGGGATGAACACCGTCTCGTCGCCCATGGGCCACAGCCGCTCGCGAATGCTGGCGATCAGTTGCTCGTGGTTGCCGCCCGGAAAGTCGGTGCGCCCGATGCTGCCGGCAAACAGCACGTCGCCCACGAAGGCGCGCTCGGCCTGCGGCGAATGAAACACCACGTGACCCGGCGTGTGGCCCGGGCAGTGGCGCACGTCCAGCACGCACTGGCCCACCTGCACCGTGTCGCCGTCGTGCAGCCAGCGCGTGGGCGTGAACGGCTCGGCCGCCGGAAAGCCGAACATGCGGCCCTGCTCGGCCAGGCCGTCGATCCAGAACTGGTCGCCCGGATGCGGGCCGACGATGGGCAGGCCACGGCGGCGCGCCAACTCGGCCGTGCCGCCGGCGTGGTCGATGTGCGCGTGCGTGAGCCAGATCTGGCGCAAGTCCACCCCCAGCGCCTGCACGGCCGCCTCGATGCGCGGCAGGTCGCCGCCGGGGTCGATCACCGCGGCCTCCTTCGTCTGCTCGCACCAGACGATGGAGCAGTTTTGCTGGAAGGGGGTGACAGGGATGGTTTGGTAGTGCAGGCGGGGGGTTGGAGACGTCATGGCGCAAGGCGGAACAATTCGCTTGATTGTCCACGCTTCGCGCCCGCGTGGGTCGCCATAATCAAACCATGTCCGCCCGCCCACCCCGCACCGAAAGCCAGGTGCGCACCGACCTGGCCGCCGCCTACCGCATGGCCGCCGTCAATCGCTGGGACGACACCATCTACACCCACCTGTCGGCCAGCGTGCCGGGCGAGCGGGGGCATTACCTGATCAACCGCTTCGGCCTGGGTTTCGACGAGGTCACGGCCTCCAACCTGGTCAAGGTCAACGTCGCCGGGCAGGTGGTGGATGGCTCGGCGGCGCACGTCAACCCCAGCGGCTTTGCCATTCATGGTGCGGTGCATGCGGCGCGGCCCGACGTGGAGTGCGTGATCCACCTGCACACGCCCTGGGGCGTGGCCCTCAGCATGCTGCCGGACGGCTTGCAGCCCACCTCGCAATGGGCCATGCGCCTGCACCAAAGGCTGGACCGCCACCCCTACGAAGGGCTGGCGCTGGGCGCGGACGAGCAACAGCGCCTGGTGGCCGCGCTGGGCAGCCTGGATGGCCTGCTGCTGGAAAACCACGGCCCGCTGGTCGTCGGTCGCACGGTCGCCGAGGCCTGGATGCTGATGCACATGCTGGAGCGCGCCGCGCAGGCGCAGCTGCGCGCCATGGCCGCCACCGGCGGGCGCGTGATGCAGGCCGCGCCCGAGCTGGCCGCCCTGACCTACCGGCAATGGGTGGGCGACGGCCGCGAATGGGACGGCGATGCGGAGTGGCCCGCCCTGCTGCGCCGCGTGGAGCGCATGCACCCCGGTTTCAAAGACTGAATTTTTGGAGAACACCCACCATGCCCACCATCCGCGTCGAGCTGTTCGAAGGCCGCACGCCCGAGCAAAAGCGCGCCCTGGCCGCCGCCCTGACCGAAGCCACCGTGCGCACCCTGGGCGGCTCGCCCGATGGCGTGGACGTGCTGTTCTTCGACATTGCCCGCCAGGACTGGGCCACGGGCGGCGTGCTGTGGAGCGACAAGGGCGCGCCGCCGCCCGCCAGCGGCGGTTGATGACCCGCCGCAGCACACGCCGTTTGCTACATTAAACAGAGCTGCTTGCGCAATATTGGCAAGCGCTGCGGCCCACAAACATCACACAATGCCGATGTGCATCAGGTTGGTGGTGCCACTCTGACCGAAGGGCACGCCGGCAATGGCCACGTAGGGGTCGCCCGGCTGGCCGAAGCCCTCGCGGCGCACCAGGTCGCCGGCCAGCATGCGCACCTCGTTGAACTCGGTGACCTCGCTGACGTGCAGCGAATGCACGCCCCAGGCCAGCACCAGGCGGCGCGCGGCGGCGCGTTGCGGAGTGAGGCTGAGGATGGGCGCCTCCGCGCGCTCGCGCGCGACGCGCAGGCTGGTGGCGCCCGAATGCGTGGCGCACACGATGGCGGCCGGGCGCAGCAGGGCCACGGCGCGGCGCATGGCGCAGCACACCGCGTCGGGCACGCTGGTCTGGCCGGGGACGTTGGCGCTTTGCGAGGCTTCGAGAAACTGGCGGTACAGCGGGTCGGCCTCCACGCGCTCGATGATGCGGTTCATGATGCGCACCGCCTCGATGGGGTGCTTGCCGGCGGCGGACTCGGCCGAGAGCATCACGGCGTCGGCGCCGTCGTAGATGGCGGTGGCCACGTCGGAGGCTTCGGCGCGCGTGGGCACCGGGCTTTCGATCATCGACTCGAGCATTTGCGTGGCGACGATGACGGGCTTGCCGCGCTTGCGGCAGGCGCGCACGATGCGCTTTTGCAGCGGCGGCACGCTCTCGGCGGGCATCTCCACGCCCAGGTCGCCGCGCGCCACCATCACGGCGTCGGCAGCTTCGATGACTTCGTCCAGGCGCTCGATGGCGGCGGGTTTTTCGAGCTTGGCGACCAGTCCGGCCCGCTGGCCGACCAGCGCGCGCGCCTCGTGCACGTCTTCGGGCCGCTGCACGAAGCTGAGGGCCACCCAGTCCACCTCCAGCTCCAGCGCCACCGCCAGGTCGCGCCGGTCTTTTTCGGTCAGCGCCGAGATGGGCAGCACCACGCCGGGCACGTTCACGCCCTTGCGGTCGGACAGCTTGCCGCCCGCCATCACCGTGGTGTCGGCGCCGCGCGCGTCGCAGCGCTCGACCTTCAGGCGCAGCTTGCCGTCGTCCAGCAGCAGTTCGGCGCCGGGCACCAGGGCGGCAAAAATCTCGGGGTGCGGCAGTTGCACGGCCTGCGCGCTGCCGGCGATGGCATCGAGTTGCAGACGAAAGGCCTGGCCGTCCTGCAACTGCACGGGGCCGCCCTCGAAGGTGCCCACGCGCAGCTTGGGGCCTTGCAGGTCGGCCAGGATGGCGATGGGGCGGCCATGCTTTTGCTCGATGGCGCGCAGCGCCGCCACGCGGGCGCGGTGGTCGTCGGCGGCGCCGTGGCTGAAGTTGAGGCGAAACACATCGACGCCGGCCAGAAACAGCTGCTCGATGACGGCGGGCTCGCTGCTGGCGGGGCCCAGGGTGGCGACGATCTTGGCGTTGCGGGTGCGGCGCATGGTGCGGTTGGGCTCAGGTTGTGGGCGCGGCCGCTTCGATCAGCAGCGCCCGAAAATCGTTGACGTTGGTGCGCGTCGGCCCGGTGATGACCGAGTCGCCCAGCGCCTGGAAAAAGCCGTGGCCGTCGTTGTTGTCCAGCGCGTCTTTCGGCGCAATGCCCTTGGCCCAGGCGCGCGCCAGCGTGCTGGGGTCGATCAGCGCGCCGGCAATGTCCTCGGCGCCGTCCACGCCGTCGGTGTCGCAGGCGATGCCGTGCACGCGCGCCTGGCCGTCGAGCGTGATGGCCGACGACAGCAGGCACTCCACGTTGCGCCCGCCGCGGCCCTGGCCGCGCACGGTGACGGTGGTCTCGCCGCCCGACAGCAGCACGCAGGGCGCGGGCGCGGGCTGGCCGTGGCGCGCCACCTGCAGCGCCATGCCGGCCAGCACCTTGCCGACGTCGCGCGCCTCGCCCTCGAGCGAATCACCCAGGATGAAGGGCGTGACGCCGGCCTGGCGCGCGACGTGGGCGGCGGCCTCCAGCGCCATTTGCGGCGCGGCGACGATGCGCACCTCGTGGCCGGCCAGGCGGGCGTCGCCGGGCTTGATGGATTCGCCCTGCCCGCTTTCAAGCAAAGCGCGCACGGGTGCCGGCAGCTCGATGCCGTAGCGCTTGACGACGGCCAGCGCGTCGGCGCAGGTGGTGGGGTCGGGCACGGTGGGGCCCGAGGCGATGTCGATCGGGTTGTCGCCCGGCACGTCGGAGATGAGCAGCGTCAGCACGCGCGCCGGGTGGCAAGCCGCCGCCAGGCGCCCGCCCTTGATGCCCGACAGGTGGCGGCGCACGCAGTTCATCTCGCTGATGGTGGCGCCGGACTTGAGCAGGGCGCGGTTGACGTCCTGCTTGTGCGCCAGCGTGAGGCCCGGCCCCGGCAATGGCAGCAGGGCCGAGCCGCCGCCCGAGATCAGGCACAGCACCAGGTCTTGCGGCGCGAGGCCTTGGACGAACGCCAGCATGCGCTGGGCCGCGGCCAGGCCAGCGGCGTCGGGCACGGGGTGCGCGGCTTCGATGATCTCGATGCGCTGGCAGGGCGCGCCGTAGCCGTAGCGGGTGACGACCAGGCCGGTGAGCGGGCCGGGCCAGTTTTGCTCGACCACCTGCGCCATCGCGGCCGAGGCCTTGCCCGCGCCGATGACGACGAGCCGCCCGCCGCCCAGCTGCGCGGGCGTGGGCAGGTGCGGCGGAATGCACCGCGCCGGCTGGGCGCTGGCCACGGCGGCATCGAACATGCGCCGCAGCAAATCGCGCGGATTCAGGCTGGCCGTCATGCAGGGCTCCACAGGTTGCTCATACACTTAAAACCGGACGCAGAGGACGCAAAGAAATCGCAAAGGACGCAAAAAATACCAAGAATTTAGATAAAACAACTCCAGCCCTGATGTGACAAGCGCAACGAGCTATCTTTTTAATACTAATTTGGGCTGTTCTTTTGCGTCTTTTGCGAATCTTTTGCGTCCTCTGCGTCCGGCTGTTGGGCTGTTATTCCCCCATCACCCCGGCTTCTGGCCGATTTCGAAGTTGGACAGCTTCTCCAGCGCGCGCACCATGCCCGAGTGGTCCCAGGCCGCGCCGCCGTGCGACACGCAGGCGCTGAACAGCTGCTGCGCGTTGGACGTGGCCGGCAGCGCCAAGCCCAGCTGACGAGCAGCCGTCAGCGCCAGGTTCAAGTCCTTCTGGTGCAGGGCGATGCGAAAGCCCGGCTCGACCGTGCGCTTGATCATGCGCTCGCCCAGCACCTCCAGGATGCGCGAGGTGGCCAGCCCGCCCAGCAGCGCCTGGCGCACCTTGGCCGGATCGGCGCCGGCGCGGGCGGCAAACAGCAGGCCTTCGGCCACGGCGTTGATGGTGAGCGCCACCACGATCTGGTTGGCCACCTTGCAGGTCTGGCCGTCGCCCGTGCCGCCCACCAGGGTGATGTTCTTGCCCATCAGCTCCAGCACGGGCTTGGCGCGCTCGAACACCGCCGGCTGGCCGCCGCACATGATGGACAGGGTGGCGTTCCTGGCGCCCACGTCGCCGCCGGAGACGGGCGCGTCCAGGTAGTCGCAGCCCAGGGCTTCGATCTTGGCGGCGTATTCCTTGGTCTCCACCGGCGAGATGGAGGACATGTCGATCACCAGCTTGCCCTTGGCGAGGCCGGCGGCCACGCCGTCCTCGGCAAACAGCACCTTGCCCACGTCGGGGGTGTCGGGGACCATGATGATGATGATGTCCGAGGCCTGCGCCACCTCGCGCCCGCTGGCGCAGACCTTGGCGCCGGCGCCGGCGACCTCGTCGGGCACCTTGCCGTGCGTGTGGACGGCCAGCTTGTGCCCACCCTTCATGAGGTGGCCCGCCATGGGCGTGCCCATGATGCCCAGGCCGATGAAACCGATGTTCAGGGATGCGGTGCTCATTGCGTGTCTTCCTTGTGTCGAATGCGGGTTCGCAATTTACTTGATGAGTTGCTGGCGCCAGCCCAGCCCCGCCTGGGTGGCGGCGGCCGGCTTGTATTCGCAGCCGATCCAGCCGGTGTAGCCGATGCGGTCGAGGAATGCAAACAGGAAGGCGTAGTTGATCTCGCCCGTGCCCGGTTCGTTGCGGCCGGGGTTGTCGGCCAGCTGGATGTGGGCAATGCGCGGCAGGTGCGCCTGCATGGTGGCGGCCAGCTCGCCTTCCATGCGCTGCATGTGGTAGATGTCGTACTGCAGATGGGCGTTGTCAAAGCCGACCTGGTCGAGCACGGACAGGGTCTGCGCGCTGCCATGCAGGTAGAAGCCCGGAATGTCGAAGGTGTTGATGGGCTCGACCAGCAGCTTCAGGCCCGCCTTCTTCAGCTCGGCGGCGGCGTAGCGCAGGTTGTCCACCAGGGTCTGGCGCAGCACGGCGTCGGGCACGCCGGCGGGCGCCTTGCCCGCCAGGCAGTTGAGCTGGCTCACGCCCAGGGTGCGGGCGTAGCCGATGGCGGTGGCCACGCCCTCGCGGAACTCGGCCGTGCGGTCGGGGTGGCAGGCAATGCCGCGCTCGCCGCCGTCCCAGTCGCCGGCCGGCAGGTTGTGCAGCACCAGCTGCAGGCCGTTGGCGTCCAGCCGCTTGCGCAGGTCCTCGGCCTTGAAGGCATAGGGAAACAAAAACTCCACCGCCTTGAAGCCGTCGCGCGCGGCCAGGGCGAAGCGGTCGAGGAACGGCACCTCGTTGTAGAGCATCGTCAGGTTGGCAGCCAGTTTTGGCATGTCTTGAAACTCCTTGTGTGAATCGGTCGATATCAGTCGAGCATGGAAACGGCGGTGGCGGTAGGCACGTCGCCCTTGCCTGCGGCCAGCTCCTCGAACTCGGTCACATTGTCGATCTCGGTGCCCATGGAGATGTTGGTCACCCGCTCGAGGATCATCTCGATCACCACCGGCACCTTGAACTCGGCCATCAGCGCTTCGGCACGCTGGATGGCAGGCGCCACCTCGTCGGGCGAGTGCACGCGGATGGCCTTGCAGCCCAGGCCCTCGACCACCTTGACGTGGTCGATGCCGTAGCCGTTGACCTCGGGCGAGTTGACGTTGTCGAACGCGAGCTGCACGCAGTAGTCCATGGTAAAGCCGCGCTGGCTTTGCCGGATCAGGCCCAGGTAGCTGTTGTTGACCACGATGTGGATGTAGGGCAGCTTGAACTGCGCGCCCACGGCCAACTCTTCCAGCATGAACTGGAAGTCGTAGTCGCCCGACAGGGCCACCACCTTGCGGCTGGGGTCGGCCACGCACACGCCCAGCGCGGCGGGCACCGTCCAGCCCAGCGGGCCGGCCTGGCCGGCGTTAATCCAGTGGCGCGGCTTGTACACGTGCAGAAATTGCGCGCCGGCGATCTGCGACAGACCGATGGTGGAGACATAGCAGGTGTCCTTGCTGAACGCGTTGTTCATGCACTGGTACACGCGCTGCGGCTTCATGGGCACGTTGTCGTAGTTGGTCTTGCGCAGGTACTGGATGTCCTTCTTGCGGCCTTGGCACTCGCGGGCCCAGGCCGAGAAGTCGCGCAGCTGGCCGGCCTTCTTCCACTCCTTGGCGACTTGCACGAAGAGCTCCAGCGCCAGCTTGGCGTCGGAGACGATGCCCAGGTCGGGCGTGAACACGCGGCCGATCTGCGTGGGCTCGATGTCCACGTGCACGAAGGTGCGGCCCTTGCAGTACACCTCGGGGCTGCCGGTGTGGCGGTTGGCCCAGCGGTTGCCGATGCCCAGCACGAAGTCGCTGGCCAGCATGTTGGCGTTGCCGTAGCGGTGCGAGGTCTGCAGGCCGCACATGCCGGCCATCAGGGGGTGGTCGTCGGGCAAGGTGCCCCAGCCCATCAGCGTGGGGATGACGGGCACGCCCAGCAGCTCGGCCAGCTCGACCAGCAGCTCGGACGCATCCGCATTGATGATGCCGCCGCCGGCCACGATCAGGGGCTTGGCCGATTGGTTGAACATGGCGAGAGCCTTTTCGACCTGCTTGCGCGTGGCGGCGGGCTTGTAGGCCGCCATGGGCTCGTACGTGTCGATGTCGAACTCGATCTCGGCCATCTGCACGTCGAAGGGCAGATCGATCAGCACCGGGCCCGGACGGCCCGAGCGCATCAGGTGAAAGGCCTGCTGGAACACGCGCGGCACCTGCGCCGGCTCCAGCACCGTGGTCGCCATCTTGGTCACGGGCTTGGCGATGCTGGCGATGTCCACGGCCTGGAAGTCTTCCTTGTGCAGGCGCGCGCGCGGCGCCTGGCCGGTGATGCACAGGATGGGGATGGAGTCGGCGCTGGCCGAGTACAGGCCGGTGATCATGTCGGTGCCGGCCGGGCCCGAGGTGCCGATGCACACGCCGATGTTGCCGGCGCAGGCGCGGGTGTAGCCCTCGGCCATGTGCGAGGCGCCCTCCACGTGGCGCGCCAGCACGTGGCCGATGGTGCCGCGTTCTTTCAGTTGCGCATACAGTGGGTTGATGGCGGCGCCGGGCACGCCGAAGGCCTGGGTCACGCCTTCTTTTTCCATCACCAGCACGGCGGCCATCGCCGCTTTCATCTTCGCCATGATCGAGTCTCCTTGGGTTTTCGGGTATGGCGCGATGGTGCCGGCCTCGCGCGGGCAAGGGAAGGCCAGCGCGGGCATATGATTTATTCCCATTCGGAATAGTC
Source organism: Pseudomonadota bacterium (assembly GCA_018241325.1). Lineage (GTDB taxonomy): Bacteria > Pseudomonadota > Gammaproteobacteria > Burkholderiales > Burkholderiaceae_C > Ottowia. Next base: position 48,350 of record JAFEEB010000054.1, read on the forward strand.
CAGCAACGAGAAGACGCCATGGATCGCTTTCAAGTCATGCAGGTGTTCGTGCGGGTGGTGGAGACGGGCAGCTTCAGCAAGGCCGCGCTCGAGTTGGGCACCACCCAGCCCACGGCCACCAAGGCCGTGGCCGAGGCCGAGCGCCACCTGGGCGCGCGGCTGCTGCACCGCTCGACCCGCGGCGTGACGCCCACCGAGGCCGGCGCGCTCTATCACGAGCGCTGCAAGGCCATCTTGCGCGCGCTGGAAGACGCCGAGAACCTGACCGGCCTGGTGCAGGAAGGCGCCACCGGCACGCTGCGCATCAACTCGTCCGTGGCCTTCGGGCGCCGGGTGCTGACCCCGCTGGTGCTGCGCTACATGGCCGAGCACCCCCGCCTGCAGATCGACCTGGGCTTCGACGACCGCTACGTCGATCTGGTGGAGCACGGCGTGGACGTGGCGATCCGCATCGGCCGCCTGGCCGACTCGGGCCTGGGCGCGCGCCACCTGGGCATCAACCCCTGGGTGCTCACCGCCGCACCGGCTTACCTGGCGGCGCGCGGCCGACCCGCCGCGCCGGCCGACCTGTCCGCCCACGCCTGCCTGATCTACAGCAGCGTGCAGGGCGACGCGCGCTGGCTGCTGCACGCGCCGGGCGGCGCGGACGAGTCGGTGCCGGTGCGCGGCCCGCTGCGCACCAACAACCTGTCCACCATCCTGGCCGCCTGCCGCGCCGGCATGGGCCTGGCCATGCTGCCCTGGTACGTGGCGCGCGAGTCGGTGGTCGAGGGCCACATCGTGCCCGTGCTGCAAGACCACGCGCTGCCCGCGCAGGAGATGCACGCCGTGTTCCCGTCGCCCAAGCTGGTGCCGGCCAAGGTGACGGGCTTCATCGCCTGGCTGCAGCAGCAACTCGACGGGCCGTGGTGGACGCGGGCTTTTTGAACGAAATGTGTGGCTGGCGCGCACAGAGAAAGCGCAGGCAGCTATTGAATTGATAGTTGATCGAGTCGGTGGCCGGCCGGCTCAACCCCAGGAGCGCGTCAGCAACTCATCCAGCGCATCGGCGATGCGTTGGCCGTGAGGCTCGAGCGAGCCCACCACCTCACCGAGCTGGTCGAGCGCCACGGACACCATGTCCAGCGGGTGCAGCACGACCGGCACGCCCTCGACTTCGAACAGAGGGTTCATGCAGGCGCCCACGGTGGGCGTGTTGGGCGGCAGCACCGACGCCCGCACCAGCGGCACGACCACGCGCCGACGGTACGCGTCGAACTGCGCGGACTGAACCTGCACGACGAAGGGAATCGAGTCGCGCAAGGCGCCCTGGTTGCGATGGACGTCAAACTGGGCCATCAGCGCGCGCCACGTCAAAGCGTGGAGTGCTCGTCGGCAAAGGAGCCCACGCTGGCATGCACCGCGTTCCAGTCGGCCATGCAGGCGTCCACCGCACGCTGGCGATCGCGCCGGGCGCCCTGCTGCGCGGCCACGTAGTCGGCCAGCAGCGTTTCCATGGTGGCCGAGAGGTTGTCGGTGTAGGCCCTGGCCTGGGTCACCAGGGCTTCGCTGAGGGTGAGGTTGACCGGCCGCTTGCGCGCGGCCGCGACGGGTGCGGGCATGACGCGTTCGTCCAGGAAAAGATGATGCGCATATTATGCGCATACCTTGGGCCAAGCGTCACAACTTCCAGTCGTACTCGATCGTGATCGGCGCGTGGTCGCTGAACTTCTGGTCCTTGTAGATCGCCTCGCGGCGCGCCGTCTCGGCGATGGCCGGCGTGGCCAGGTGGTAGTCCAGCCGCCAGCCCACGTTCTTGGCATAGGCCTGGCCGCGGTTGCTCCACCAGGTGTAGGCGGCGTCGGTGGCGCCCGGCTGCAGGCGGCGGTACACGTCCACCAGGCCGCCCTCGGTCAGCACGCGGGTCATCCAGGCGCGCTCTTCGGGCAGAAAGCCGCTGTTTTTCTGGTTGCTCTTCCAGTTCTTCAGGTCGATCTGCTGGTGGGCGATGTTGACGTCGCCGCACAGGATGAACTCGCGCTCGGCTTTCAGGCGCTGCAAGACCGGGAAAAAACCGTCCAGAAAGCGGAACTTGGCCTCCTGCCGCTCGGGGCCGGACGAGCCGCTGGGAAAGTAGCAGCTGATGACCGAGAACTTGCGCGCCGGCGTGTCGAAGCGCAGCTCCACAAAACGGCCTTCGGCGTCGAACTCGGCCATGCCGAAACCCGTGACCACGTCGCTGGGCGTGTGCCGCGTGTACACGCCCACGCCCGAATAGCCCTTTTTCTCGGCCAGATGAAAGTGCCCCTGCATGCCCGCCAGCACCTCGAAGCGGCCGGCCAGGTCGCCCTGCTGCGCCTTGATCTCCTGCACGCAAATACAATCCGGCGCGTGCGCCTCCAGCCAGGTTTCGACCCCCTTGGTCGCGGCGGAGCGGATGCCGTTGAGGTTGAGACTGGTGAGCTTGAACAAGGAAACATCTCCAATGAGCGCGACAGGGACGGTGGGCCAGCAAGACCAGCTGGCGCTTGAATTCGTGCAATTCGCCATCGACAGCGGCGTGCTGCGCTTTGGCCAGTTCAAGACCAAGGCCGGGCGCATGTCGCCGTACTTCTTCAACGCCGGCCTGTTTGACGACGGCGCCAAGCTGGGCCGCCTGGCGCAATTCTATGCACGCGCGCTGCTGGCCTCCGGCATCGAGTTCGACGTCATCTTCGGCCCCGCCTACAAGGGTATTCCGCTGGGCGCGGTGGTGGCGGCCGAGCTGGCGCGGCTGGGCGTGAACAAGCCCTTTGCCTACAACCGCAAGGAGGCCAAGGACCACGGCGAAGGCGGCACGCTGGTGGGCGCGCCGCTGGCCGGCCGGGTGCTGATCGTGGACGACGTGATCTCGGCGGGCACCGCCGTGCGCGAGTCGATTGCGCTCATTCGCGCCGCCGGCGCCGTGCCGCACGCCGTCGCCATTGCGCTGGACCGCCAGGAAAAGGCCACCGAAAACGGCCAGGACGTGGCCTGGAGCGCCGTGAATTACGTCCGCGATCAGCTCGGTTTGCAGGTTTGTGCCATTGCCAAACTGGCACATTTGTTGCAACTATTGAAGGCATCGGAGCCCTTTTTGCAGCACTACGATGCCGTGGCCGCCTACCGGGCGCGCTACGGCGTCGAATGATCCACACCATGACCGCACGCCGGACGATTGGCCTCACCCTCGCGGCCGCCCCTTTCCTGATGGCGGGGGCGGCCGTGCACGCCCAGGCACCGGCCGCGCCGGGCGGGGGCATCTACAGCTGCGTGGACGCCCAGGGTCGGCGCATCACGGCCGATCGCCCCATTGCCGCCTGCATCGACCGGCCGCAGAGCGAGCTCAACCGCAGCGGCACCACGGTGCGGGTCATTCCGCCCAGCCCCACGGCCACCGAGCGCGAGGCGCAGCAGGCGCGCGAGCGCGAGGCCGTGCTGGAGCGCCAGCGCGCGCGCGACGCCCTGCGGCGCGATCAGGGCTTGGTCAACCGCTACCCCAACGCGGCCGCCCATGACGCCGACCGCAAGAAGGCGCTGGCGCAAACGCAAAGCGTCATCGACACGGCGCAAAAACGCATCGACGAACTCCAGGCCGACCGCAAGGTGCTGGACGAAGAGATGGAGTTCTACCGCAAGAACCCCGCCAAGGCCCCCGCCCGCGTGCGCCGCGCGATCGAGGACAACGAACAGGGCCAGCAGGAGCAGCGCCGCGCCATCGCCAGCCAGCAAGAGGAGCAGGACCGAATCAACGCGCGCTACGACGCCGAAGCGGCCCACCTGAAAACCCTGTGGGCCGGCATGTCCGCGCCGCCGCCCGCCCGCGGCGCCAGCCGCCCTTGAGGGTGCGGCCTCGCCGCCGCGCGCGGCGGACAATGGCCCAACAACGCGCCTGGCGCGTCAGGCCAGCCGGGCCTTGAGCAGCTCGCTCGCCTGCTGAGGGTTGGCCTTGCCCTTGCTGGCCTTCATCACCTGGCCGACCAGGGCGTTGAAGGCCTTGTCCTTGCCGGCCTTGAACTGGGCCACGTTGTCCGGGTTGGCGGCGATCACCTCATCGACGATCTTCTCGAGCGCGCCGGTATCCTGAATTTGCTTGAGGCCCTTGGCCTCGATCACGGCGTCCACCGCCTGGCCCTCGCCCGACCACAGCGCATCGAACACCTGGCGCGCGGCGGCGTTGCTGATGGTGCCGTCGTGGATGCGGCCGATGATTTGCGCCAGCTGCGCGGCCGACATCTTGGCGGCCTCGATGCCGATCTCGTCGGCGTTCAGGCGCCGGGAAACTTCGCCCATGATCCAGTTGCTGGCCAGCTTGGCCTGGCCGCTCGCCGCCACCGCCTCGAAGTACGCGGCCATGGCGGGCGACTGGGTGAGCGTGGTGGCGTCGTATTCGGGCAAGCCGTACTGCTGCACGAAGCGCTCGGCCATGGCGCGCGGCAATTCGGGCAT
>JAFEEB010000054.1:52827-78287 GCA_018241325.1 Pseudomonadota bacterium
AAGTAGCGGTAGTCGGCCGAGTCTTCCTTGCTGCGCATGGCGCGCGTCTCGCCGGTGTCGGGGTTGAACAGCACGGTGGCCTGCTGGATGGCGTGGCCGTCTTCCAATTGCTCGATCTGCCAGCGGATTTCGAAGTCGATGGCCTGCTGCATGAACTTGAAGCTGTTCAAGTTCTTGATCTCGCGGCGCGTGCCCAGCGGCTGGCCGGGTTTGCGCACGCTGACGTTGGCGTCGCAGCGAAAGCTGCCCTCCTGCATGTTGCCGTCGCAGATGCCGATCCAGGTGACGATCTTGTGCAGCTCCTTGGCGTAAGCGACGGCCTCGTCGCTGCTGCCCATGTCCGGCTCGGTCACGATCTCCAAGAGCGGCGTGCCGGCGCGGTTCAGGTCGATGCCGCTCATGCCCTGGTAGTCCTCGTGCAGCGACTTGCCGGCGTCTTCCTCCAGGTGGGCACGCACCAGGCGCACGGTTTTTTCCTCCCGCGCCGCGTCGGCGCCTTTGCCGGTCTCGACGAAGAAGGACACCGTGCCGCCCTGCACGACCGGGATCTCGAACTGGCTGATCTGGTAGCCCTTGGGCAGGTCGGGATAAAAATAATTCTTGCGGGCAAAAACGCTGCGCAGCGCAATGTGGGAGCCGAGAGCCAGTCCCAATTTGATAGCGCACTGCACCGCCTCGCGGTTCATCACGGGCAGGGTGCCGGGCAGGGCCAGGTCCACCGCGCAGGCCTGGGTGTTGGGCGCGGCGCCAAAGGCCGTGGGCGCGCGGCTGAAAATTTTGCTCTGGGTTTGCAGCTGGGTGTGCGTCTCGAAGCCGATGACGACCTCGTAGCCCTGGATCAACTTGGCGGTACTCATCTCAAAAGCCCTGGGGAAAGCGCTGGTGCCAGTCGGTGCTCTGCTGCAATTGGTGCGCCACGTTCAGCAGGCGCCCTTCTTGCAGGTAGTTGCCGATCAATTGCAAACCCACGGGCAGTCCGCCCTCGCCAAAGCCGGCGGGCACGCTCATGCCGGGCAGGCCGGCCAGGCTGGCGGGCAGGGTGTAGACGTCGGCCAGGTAGTCGGCCAGCGGGTCGCGCTCGGCGCCCAGGGCCCAGGCGACGGTGGGGGCCACCGGACCGGCAATGACGTCGCACTGCTTGAACGCGGCCTGAAAGTCGTCGGCGATCATGCGGCGCAGCTTTTGCGCCTGCAGGTAGTAGGCGTCGTAGTAGCCGTGGCTGAGCACGTAGGTGCCGGTCATGATGCGGCGCTTGACCTCGGCGCCGAAGCCTTCGGCGCGCGTCTTCTTGTACATGTCTTCCAGGTCGGCGTAGTCGCGGGCGCGGTGGCCGAACTTGACGCCGTCGAAGCGCTCCAGGTTGGAGCTGGCCTCGGCCGGGGCGATGATGTAGTACACCGGGATGGCCAGTTCGGTGCGTGGCAGCGAAATCTCGACGCGGCGCGCGCCCCGCTTTTCCAGTTCGGCCAGAGCTGCATCCACGGCCGCGCGCACGTCGGGGGCCAGGCCTTCGCCGAAGAACTCGCGCGGCACGCCGATGCGCAGGCCGGCCAGCGAATCATTCAAAAGGCGCGTGAAGTCCTCGGCGGGCACGTCGAGCGAGGTGGAGTCGCGGTCCAGGTCGGGCCCGCACAGGGCGGACAGCAGCAAGGCGCAGTCCTCGGCCGTGCGCGCCATGGGGCCAGCCTGGTCCAGGCTGGAGGCGAAGGCGATCATGCCGTAGCGCGAGGCGCGGCCATAGGTGGGCTTGATGCCCGTCAGGCCGCAAAAACTGGCGGGCTGGCGGATGGAGCCGCCGGTGTCGGTGCCGGTGGCGGCCGGCGTCAATCCGGCGGCCACGGCGGCGGCGCTGCCGCCCGACGAACCCCCGGGCACGTGCGCCGGGTTCCAGGGGTTCTTGACCGCACCGAAGGCCGAGTTCTCGTTGGCCGATCCCATGGCGAACTCGTCGCAGTTGAGCTTGCCCAGGCCCACCATGCCGGCTTCGGCCAGGCGCTGCACCACGGTGGCGTCGAACGGCGAGCGGTAGCCCGCCAGCATGCGCGAGCCGGCCGTGGTGGGCCAGTCGCGCGTGACGAAGATGTCCTTGTGCGCCAGCGGCACGCCCGCCAGCAGCGGGGCGTCGCCGGCAGCCAGGCGCGCATCGGCGGCCTGCGCCTGCGCCAGGGTGACGGCCTCGTCCACGGCCAGGAAGGCGCCAAGATCAGCGTGCTGCTGGATGCGGCCCAGAAAGTGCCGCGCCAGCTCGACGGCCGACACCTGGCGCGCGCGCAGGGCGGCGGCCAGGCCGGCCACGCTTTGGTGATGCAGGTCGGCGGCCATCATTCGATCACCCGGGGCACGAGGAACAGGCCGTCCTCGACGGCGGGCGCGCTTTGCTGGTTGGCCTGGCGCTGGTCGCTCTCGCTGACCACGTCCTCGCGCAGGCGCAGTTGCACGTCCTGCACGGCGGCCAGCGGGTGCGCCAGGGGCTCGACGCCGGTGGTGTCCACGGCGCGCATGGCTTCGACCAGGCCGAAAAAGCCGTTCAGACGCGCCAGCATGGGTGCGCGTTCAGCGTCCGGGAGCGCCAACCGCGCCAGGTGCGCGATGCGGTCGATGTCGGTCAGGGTCAAGGCCATGTAACAAGCAGCAAATCAGGAAATTCGAAGGGCCTTTCGTGCCCAATTTCCGGGCATTTCGTCGGGCCAATCGGTTATTATCCCGCCTTTGCCAAAACGGTCTGCAAAGGATGTGCTGACGACCGGATTTGCGCAGATTTCACCCCCATCCGCACCCATTCCATCGCACTGGGGCGGCGCAGGCCCGTGACGGCCGACGCGCCCAGAAGGACATTTCATGTTTGGAGCTTTCCGTCGGTACTTCTCCACCGACCTGGCCATCGACCTGGGCACGGCCAACACCCTGATCTACGTGCGCGGCAAGGGCATCGTGCTGAACGAGCCCTCGGTGGTCTCGATCCGCCACGAAGGCGGCCCCCAGGGCAAGAAGACCATCCAGGCCGTGGGCAGCGAGGCCAAGGCCATGCTGGGCAAGGTGCCGGGCAACATCGAGGCCATTCGCCCCATGAAGGACGGCGTGATCGCCGACTTCACCGTCACCGAGCAGATGCTCAAGCAGTTCATCCGCATGGTGCATCCGCGCGGCCTGTTCAAGCCCAGCCCGCGCATCATCATCTGCGTGCCTTGCGGTTCCACCCAGGTCGAGCGCCGCGCCATCCGCGAGTCCGCCCTGGGCGCGGGCGCCAGCGAGGTCTATCTGATCGAGGAGCCCATGGCCGCGGCCATCGGCGCCGGCCTGCCGGTCAGCGAGGCCAGCGGCTCGATGGTGGTGGACATCGGCGGGGGCACCACCGAAGTCGGCGTGATCAGCCTGGGCGGCATGGTCTACAAGGGCTCGGCCCGCGTGGGCGGCGACAAGTTCGACGACGCCATCATCAACTACATCCGCCGCAACTACGGCATGCTGATCGGCGACCCGACGGCCGAGTCGATCAAGAAGCAGATCGGCAGCGCGTTTCCGGGCAGCGAGGTCAAGGAGATGGAGGTCAAGGGCCGCAATCTGTCCGAGGGCGTGCCGCGCAGCTTCACCATCAGCAGCAACGAAATCCTGGAGGCGCTGACCGAGCCGCTCAACTCCATCGTCTCGGAAGTGAAAAAGGCGCTGGAGGAAACCCCGCCCGAACTCGGCGCCGACATTGCCGAGCGCGGCATGATGCTGACCGGCGGCGGCGCCCTGCTGCGCGACCTGGAGCGTCTGCTGGCCGAGGAAACCGGCCTGCCCGTGCTGGTGGCCGAGGAGCCCCTGACCTGCGTGGTGCGCGGCTGCGGCATGGCGCTGGAGCGCATGGAGCGCCTGGGCAACATCTTCACGAATGAATGACGCTCCCCCCTGCGGCGCTGACGCGCCTTCCCCCCACAGGGGGGACGCACCCAGCGGCCGGGCCAAGCCCGCTCCGCGGGTGCCCCCGAAGGGCGCAGCCTGCGGCGCGCGACGCTGATCGCCGGTGATCGGCACCGCCGACGCCCCATTGCCGCGCTGACCCGCCATGCCGCTGGACACCCTTGACCGCGCCCCGCCGCCCTTCTTCAAGCAGGGGCCGTCGGCGCTGTCCAAGCTGGTGCTGCTGTCGGCGCTGGCGCTGTTTTTGATGGTGGCCGACGCGCGCTTTCATCTGGTGCAGCCGCTGCGCGCCGTGATTGCCACGGTGCTGTACCCCGCCCAGTGGCTGGCGCTGCAACCGGTGCAGTGGGTCGAGACGGCCAGCGGCTACCTGACCGACCTGAAGACCGCGCGCAAGACCGAGGAGGCGGCGCGCGTGCAGCTGGCCGCGCAGTCGCAGCGCGCCGGACAGGTGGAGCAGCTGCTGCTGGAAAACACCCGCCTGCGCGAGCTGCTGGCGCTGCGCGAGCGCACCGCCGTGCCGTCGCAGGCAGCGCAGGTGCTCTATGACGCGACCGACCCGTTCAGCCGCCGCGTCGTCATCGACAAGGGGCAGTTGCAGGGCATCGCCCCCGGCTCGCCGGTGCTGGACGAGTCGGGCGTGCTGGGCCAGGTCACGCAGGTCTACCCCTTCGTGAGCGAGGTCACGCTGCTGATCGACCGCGACCAGGTCATCCCCGTCGTCAACACCCGCACCGGCGTGCGCGGCGTGGCCTATGGCGATCCGGGCGCACGCGACGGCATGATGGAGTTGCGCTACATGCCCGCCACGGTGGACTTCAAGGAGGGCGACCTGCTGGCCACCAGCGGCATCGACGGCGTGTATCCGCCCGGCCTGCCGGTGGCGCGCGTGGTCAGCGTGGACCGGCAAAGCGACACCAGCTTTGCCCGCATCCGCTGCCAGCCGCTGGCCCGGCTGCAGGGCGTGACGCACGTGATGGTGCTCACCCCCATGGCCGACGTGGCACCCGCGCCGGCCGCCCCCGCGGCCGCCGCGCCCGCCACGACGCCCGCCGAACGCCGTGCCGCCGCCGCCTCCAAGGCCGGCCGCGCCGCGACACCCCCCAAGGCGGGCCGCAACACGCCCGGCAGGAGTTCGCCATGATCATGCCGCGCGGCCAACAGCTGCTGCTGCCCGCCAGCCCCGGCTTCATCTGGGGCAGCTTGCTGGCCGCGCTGATGCTGGATCTGCTGCCGCTGGGCCGGGTGCCGTGGATGCCCGACTTTCTGGCCGTGGTGCTGGTGTTCTGGAGCATCCACCAGCCGCGCCGCGTGGGCATGGTGGCCGCCTTCGTGTTCGGCCTCATGCTGGACGTGCACCAGGCCGCGCGCCTGGGCCAGCACGCGCTGGCCTTTGCCGTGCTGATCTACTTCGCCATCATGCTGCACCGGCGCATCCTGTGGTTTTCGGTACCGGGCCAGGCCATTCAGCTGCTGCCCCTGTTTGCCGCCGCGCACGCCATCACCATCGTGCTGCGGCTGATTGGCGGCGGCGTGTTTCCGGGCTGGTCGGTGCTGCTGGCGCCGGCGCTTGAAGCCGTGCTGTGGTTGCCCGTGAGCGTGCTGCTGCTGGCGCCGCAGCGGCGCGCGCCGGACCCCGATGCGGATCGGCCGATATGACGATCACCTCCCTGCGTCGCTGCGCGCCTTCCCTCCTCTCTGGCGCTTCACTTGGAGGAGGGACAACGCCAGTGGCCGGCGCAGGTCCGGCCGCAGCATGAGCTGGCTTGGCCTGCTCCGCGGCCTTTTGGCCTTTGGGCTCGCTGCGTCGGTTGCGGCGCGCCAAGCGACAGCTGGCAAAAGCAAGGACAATTCATGCTTGCCGCGCTCGTGTTGTGTGCGCGAGCAGCTCCTTTTTTTGTAGCAACCGCCTTCACCCATCGCCATGACCGAGCTGCGCAACCTTGAAGCCGAGCTGACGCGCTTTCGCCTGCGCCTGCTGGCGTTCGCGGGCGTGATGCTGCTGGCTTTTGCGCTGCTGGGCTGGCGCCTGTACGTGCTGCAGGTGGAGCGCCACGACGACCTCGCGCGCCAGGCCGAGACCAACCGCACCGCCGTGGTGCCCATCGTGCCCAACCGGGGCGAGATTTTCGATCGCAACGGCATCGTGCTGGCCACCAACTACCGCTCCTACACGCTGGAGATCACGCCCTCGCGCCTGGCGCGGCCGCTGGACGAGGCGATCGACGCCATCAGCGAAGTGGTCGAGATCAGCGCGCGCGACCGCAAGCGCTTCAAGCGCCTGCGCGAGGACTCCAGGAGCTTCGAGTCGCTGCCCATCCGCATGCGCCTGAGCGATGAGGAGGTGGCGCGCTTTGCCGCGCAGCGCTGGCGCTTTCCGGGAGTGGAGATCAAGGCGCGGCTGTTTCGCACCTACCCGCTGGGCGAGACGGGCGCGCACCTGATCGGCTACATCGGCCGCATCAACCAGCGGGACAAGGAGCGCATCGAGGACTCGGACGACGCGGCCAACTACCGCGGCACCGACTACATCGGCAAGCTGGGCGTGGAGGCCAGCTACGAGCAGGTGCTGCACGGCACGACGGGTGTGCAGCAGATGGAAACCTCGGCCGGCGGCTATGCCGTGCGGCGCCTGGCCAGCCAACCGGCCACGCCGGGCGACTCGATCCAGCTGTCCATCGACATCCGCCTGCAAAAGATGGTCGAAGACCTGTACGGCGAACGCCGCGGCGCGCTGGTGGCCATCGACCCGCGCAATGGCGAGGTGCTGGCGCTGGTGAGCAAGCCCACGTTCGACCCCAACCTGTTCATCGACGGCATCGACCAGGAAAGCTGGGACGAGCTGAACCAGTCGATCGACAAGCCCCTGCTCAACCGTGCGCTGCGCGGCACGTATCCGCCGGGCTCCACCTACAAGCCCTTCATGGCCATGGCGGCGCTGGAAAGCGGCAAGCGCACCCCCGCCACCACCATCATGGACGGCGGCTCCTGGACCTTCGGCGGCCACACCTTCCGCTCGGGCCACGCGCTCGGGTCGGTGGACCTGTACCGCAGCATCGTGCACTCCAGCAACGTGTACTACTACATGCTGGCCAACGACCTGGGCGTCAACGCGATCCACGACTTCATGAAGCCGCTGGGCTTCGGGCAGATCACCGGCATCGACATTCCGGGCGAGGCCCGCGGCGTGCTGCCCTCCACCGACTGGAAGCGCCGCACCTACCGCCGCCCCGAGCAGCAAAAGTGGTACGCGGGCGAGACCATCTCGCTGGGCATCGGCCAGGGCTACAACAACTTCACCATGCTGCAGCTGGCCAACGCCACGGCCACGCTGGCGGGTGGCGGCACGCACCACAAGCCGCACCTGATCAAGGGCCATCAAGACCCCAAGACCGGCGCCTTCGTGGCCGAGCCCGAGCCCGCCGGCGAGCCCATGGGCTACAAGAACGAGAACGTCGCCACCGTGCTGCGTGCCATGGTGGGCGTCACCCAAGGCGGCACCTCGCGCGCCGTCTTCGCGGGCGCGCCCTATCTGTCGGGCGGCAAGACCGGCACCGCGCAAGCCGTCACGATCGGCCAGAACAGCCGCTACAACGCGGCCCGGCTGTCCGAGTACCAGCGCGACCACTCGCTCTACATCGCCTTTGCCCCGGCCGACAAGCCGCGCATCGCCGTGGCCGCCATCGTCGAGAACGCGGGCTTCGGCGCCCTCGCCGCCGCGCCCATCGTGCGCCGCGTGATGGACTACTGGGTGGCCGGCCTGGCGCCCAACGCGGAAGACATGAAGGCCGTGCAACGCGGCCAGGCCACGACACCCATCGGCGCGCCGCGGCCAGTGTCCGAGCTGCCATCGCCCTGACCGGCCGCGGCGTGGATCGCCGAATCATCGCGTTGATCTATCGCACCAATAGACGCGATTGAGTTTGCGAATTTCGACTCCTGGCCTACGATGGCGGCACCGGGTGCGCAAAGCACCCACGCATGCCACCCCAACCCACGAGATCGACATGACCGACAGCAGCAAGAAGTGCCCCGTCACCCACCTGACCACCGACTTCGGCGCCCCCGTGCCCAGCAACCGCGACAGCCTCACCGCCGGCCCCCGCGGCCCGCTGCTGGCGCAGGACGTATGGCTGAATGAAAAGCTGGCCAACTTCGTGCGCGAGGTCATCCCCGAGCGGCGCATGCACGCCAAGGGTTCGGGCGCCTTTGGCACCTTCACCGTGACGAAGGACATCACGCGGTACACCCGCGCCAGGATATTCGAGAAGGTCGGCAAGCAGACCGAGATGTTCGCCCGCTTCACCACCGTGGCCGGCGAGCGCGGCGCGGCCGACGCCGAGCGCGACATCCGCGGCTTTGCCCTCAAGTTCTACACNNGGACATGGTGGGCAACAACACCCCCGTGTTCTTCATCCGTGATCCCCGCCAGTTCCCCGACCTGAACAAGGCTGTCAAGCGCGACCCCCGCACGAATATGCGCAGCGCCACCAACAACTGGGACTACTGGACGCTGCTGCCCGAAGCCCTGCACCAGATCACCATCGTCATGAGCGACCGCGGCATCCCCGCCAGCTACCGCCACATGCACGGCTTCGGCTCGCACACCTACAGCTTCTGGAACGCAGCGGGCGAGCGCTTCTGGGTCAAGTTCCACTTCCGCACCCAGCAGGGCATCCAGAACCTGACGGATGCCGATGCCGAGGCCCTGGTGGGCAAGGACCGCGAGAGCCACCAGCGCGACCTGTTTGATGCCATCGAGCGCGGCGACTTCCCCAAGTGGACGATGTCCGTGCAGGTCATGCCCGAGGCGGATGCCGAACGCGTGCCCTACCACCCCTTCGATCTGACCAAGGTCTGGCCGCACAAGGACTACCCGCTCATCGAGGTGGGCGAATTCGAGCTCAACAAGAACCCCGAAAACTTCTTCCTCGACGTGGAGCAAAGCGCGTTTTCGCCCAGCAACCTGGTGCCCGGCATTGGCGTGTCGCCCGACCGCATGCTGCAGGCGCGCCTCTTCAACTACGCCGACGCGCAGCGCTACCGCCTGGGCGTGAACCACCAGCAGATCCCGGTGAACCGCGCGCGCTGCCCGGTTCACAGCAACCACCGCGACGGCACGGGCCGCGTCGATGCCAACTACGGCGCCGCGCCGCACTACGAGCCCAACAGCTTCGGCCAGTGGCAGGCGCAGCCCCAATTTGCCGAGCCGCCCCTGAAGATCAGCGGCGATGCGGCGCACTGGAGCGCACACGACGATGACAGCAACTACTTCCAGCAGCCGGGCGACTTGTTCCGCCTGATGACGGATGCGCAAAAGCAGGCGCTGTTCGGCAACACCGGCCGCGCCATGGGCGACGCGCCCGAGTTCGTCAAGCAGCGCCACATCCGCAACTGCCATGCGGCCGACCCGGCCTACGGCGCCGGCGTGGCCAAGGTGCTGGGACAGGATCTGCAAAAGGCACTGTCCTCGCAAAAGGACGACCCCATGTTCGGCAATCCGCAGGTAGCGCTGCCGGTCTGATCGTTTGCCCCATTTTCAAGGCAAATCCGGCTCCAGCGCTTGATGAACAAGCGCTGGCAGCTATATTATTTATAGAAAAAACAAAGCCTTGACGCCGGGCCAAGGCTTGGTGATGGGGAGATGTGGCGCGGCTGGCGGGGATCGAACCCACGACCCTCGGCTTCGGAGGCCGATACTCTATCCACTGAGCTACAGCCGCTTGGGGACAAGCGCTCGATTATCGCCGATTACACCGGGCCAGGCCCGTCGGGCGAGGCGGGTTCGAGGCCGATGCCGCGCAGGAAGGCGGAGATCGACGCGGCGCCGGTGGCCTCCAGATCGAAACTGCGGTCCAGCAGCCAGCTGTAGATCAACCCGTGCACCATGGCATGAATGCCTTGCACCAGTTGTTCGGCCGGCGCCGGCAGGGTGACGCCGAGCTCGCTGGCGGCGTGCTCGAACACTTGACGCTCATGGTCCATGTTCAGCCGGTGCATCTGAATGTGGCGCTCAATGGCCGGCGCCAAGTCGTCGGTATGCTCGACTTTTTGCATGGCGATCTGCAGCACGCGCCGCGTTTGCGCGTCGCGCACAATGCGGTGCAGGGCCTGCCGCGAGCGCGCGCGCCAGGCAGACAGAACATCTTCACCGACCGCGTCCTGGCTGTTCAGGTCGATCTCCAGAGGCAGCGCGACGCGGTCCATCATGGCGCCGAAGAGCGCCGCTTTGTCCTTGAAGTGCCAGTACAGCGCGCCGCGCGTGACGCCGGCGGCCTGGGCGATGTCGGCCAGTGAGGTGCGCGACACCCCGCGCTGCAAGAACACGCGCTCGGCCGCGTCCAGCAGCGCGGTGCGGGTGGCGAGGGCGTCTTCCTTGGTGCGGCGGGCCATGGCGGGGGGAGCAATAAAACAATGCCTCCGCGACAATGCGGAGCCATTGCTGCAATTCTACATCACATACATTTAAGAATGTATGTATAATCTGCGGCTCCTGCCGATGGAACCTCCCGTCCATCCATCGCCTTGTTTCGTATCCGCCACCGGCTTGTCCGGATGGCGGGTTTGTCTGCCCTTCTCATGAAAAACACCATGAAGCCCGACCTTCAAGCTCCCAGCACCCTGCCGCTGCGCCGCCGCGTGTGCAGCGCAGCCGCCCTTCTTGCGCTGGCCGCCGGCTTGGCCGCGTGCGGTGACGCCAAGAGCCCGGCCGGCGCGGCCAATGGTGCGGGCGCCGGCGCGCCGCCGCCGCCGGAGGTGGCGGTGGTCACCGTGCAGCCGGGCACCGTGCAGCTGAGCACCGAGTTGCCCGGCCGGCTGGAGGCCTCGCGCGTGGCACAGGTGCGCGCTCGCGCCACCGGCATCCTGCTCAAGCGCACGTTCACCGAAGGCAGCGACGTCAAGGCCGGACAGACGCTCTACCAGATCGACGCGGCGCCCTATGACGCCGCCCTGCAAAGCGCCCAGGCGCAACTGGCGCAGGCGCAGGCGCAACTGGCACAGGCCAGCGCCACGGCCACGCGCTACAAGCCGCTGGTGGCCGTGCGGGCGGTGAGCCAGCAAGACTACGACGCGGCCGTGGCGGCCGAAAAAGCGGCGCAGGCGCAGGTCGCCGCCGGGCAGGCGGCCGTGCGCACGGCCAGCATCAACCGCGGCTACGCCACGGTGACGGCGCCGCTCACGGGCCGCATCGGCCGCACGCTGGTGACCGAGGGCGCGCTGGTGAGCGCGCAGGACGGCACCCAGCTGACCACCATCCAGCAGATCAACCCGCTGTACCTGAACATCACCCAGCCGGCCGCCCAGGTGCTGCAACTGCGCGAAGCCTTGCAGGCCGGCCAGCTGGAGCGCGCCGGCAAGGCCGAGGCCGCCCGCGTGCAGGTGCTGCTCGAAAACGGCCAGGCCTACGGCGAGGCCGGCCGCCTGCTGTTCACCGACCTGAGCGTGGACCCGGCCACGGGCCAGGTCAGCCTGCGCGCCGAAGTGCCCAACCCGCGCGGCCTGCTGCTGCCGGGCATGTACGTGCGCGCACGCCTGCAGCAGGCCGAGGTGGACAACGCCATCTTGCTGCCCCAGCAGGCCGTCACGCGCGGCAGCAGCGGCGACACCGTGATGGTGGTGACCGAGGATGGCAAGGTCGCGCCGCGCCCGGTCAAGATCCGGGGCGCCAAGGGCGACCAATGGATCGTCACCGACGGGCTGAAGGCCGGCGAGCAGGTGATGGTGGAAGGCGCGATGAAGCTGATGATGGGCGCCAAGGTCGTCAAACCCGTGCCATGGCAAGCCAAACAGGCCGCAGCGCCCGCGTCACAAGCGCCGCACGCTCCTGCTTCAGGAGCATCCGCAGCCGCCCCGCAGGCCTCCGCCGCGGCGGCGTCACGCTGATCAACGGGCTCGCATCTCATGGCCAAGTTTTTCATTGACCGACCCATCTTCGCGTGGGTCATCGCCCTGTTCATCATGGTGCTGGGCGGTGTGTCCATCACCCAGCTGCCGATCGCGCAGTACCCGCCGGTGGCGCCGCCCACCATCGTACTGTCGGCCACCTACCCCGGCGCGTCGGCCCAGACCATGGAAGACGCCGTGCTCTCGGTCATCGAGCGCGAGATGAACGGCTCTCCCGGCCTGGCCTACATGGAGTCGGTGGCGCAGGCCAACGGCAGCGGCACCATCACGCTCAGCTACGACCCCGGCACCAACCCCGATCTGGCGCAGGTGGACGTGCAAAACCGCCTGTCACGCGCCAGCCCGCGCCTGCCCACCGCCGTGGTGCAGCAGGGCGTGCGGGTGGACAAGTCGAACTCCAACTTCCTGATGTTCGTGATGCTCTCGTCCAGCGATCCGGGCACCGACGTCACGGCCATCTCCGACTACGCCTCGCGCAACGTGCTGCCCGAGTTGCAGCGCCTGCGCGGCATCGGCCAGGTGCAGCTGTTCGGCGCCGAGCGCGCCATGCGGATCTGGATCGAACCGACGCGGCTGGAGGGCTTGAGCCTGTCGGCCGCCGACGTGTCCACCGCGATCGCACAGCAGAACGCGCAGGTGGCCGGAGGCTCGATCGGCGACTTGCCGCTGGCCGCCGGGCAGACCATGAGCGCCACCGTGGTGGTCCCCGGCCAGCTCGGCACCGTCGAGCAGTTCGGCGACATCGTGCTGCGCGCCAACGCCGACGGCAGCACCGTGCGCCTGAAGGATGTGGCGCGCATCGAGCTGGGCGCGCAAAGCTACGCCACCGCCGCGCGCCTGAACGGCAAGCCCGGCGCGGGCCTGGGCGTGCAGCTGTCGACCAGCGGCAACGCGCTGGAGTCGGCGCGCCTGGTGCGCGAGCGCCTGACCGAGCTGCAAAAGTATTTCCCCACCGGCATGAGCTGGACCATCCCCTACGACACCTCCACCTTCGTGCGCATCTCCATCGGCTCGGTGGTGCAAACGCTGTTCGAGGCGGTGGTGCTGGTGTTTCTGGTGATGTTCCTGTTCCTGCAGAACTGGCGCTACACGGTCATCCCCACCATCGTGGTGCCGATCACGCTGCTGGGCACCTTCGGCGCGCTGCTGGCCTTCGGCATGTCGATCAACGTGCTGACCATGTTCGGCATGGTGCTGGTGATCGGCATCGTGGTGGACGACGCCATCGTGGTGGTCGAGAACGTCGAGCGCATCATGAGCGAGGAAGGCCTGCCGCCGCTGCAGGCCACGCGCAAGGGCATGGGCCAGATTTCGGGCGCCATCATCGGCGTGACGGTGGTGCTGATCTCGGTGTTCGTGCCGCTGGCCTTCTTCAAGGGCGCCACGGGCAACATCTACCGGCAGTTCGCCGCGGTGATGGGCGTGTCGATCTTCTTTTCGGCCTTCATGGCGCTGTCGCTCACGCCGGCGCTGTGCGCCACGCTGCTCAAGCCGGTCGAGGCCGGGCACCATGAGGAGAAGCGCGGCTTCTTCGGCTGGTTCAACCGGCGCTTCAACCGCACGGCCAAGCGCTACGAGGGCTTTCTGGGACGCCTGCTGGGGCGCGCCGGCCGGCTGATGGTGGTCTACCTGGCGCTGGGCCTGGTGGTGGCCTGGATGTACCAGCGGCTGCCCACCTCGTTTTTGCCGCAGGAAGACCAAGGCACCATCCTGGTCAACATGCAGCTGCCGCCCGGCGCCACGCTGGACCGCACGCAGGCCGTGGTCGAGCAGGTGGAAGACTACCTGCTCAAGCAGCCCGAGGTGGCCGGCATGGTCGCGGTCATGGGCTTCTCGTTCTCGGGGCAGGGGCAAAACGCCGGCCTGGCCTTCGTCACGCTCAAGCCCTGGGACGAGCGCAAGGGCACGGAGCACAGCGCCACGTCCCTGGCCGGGCGTGCCATGGGGGCCTTGTCGGGCATCAAGGACGCCTTCATCTTCCCGATCAACCCGCCGCCGATCCCCGAACTGGGCGTCAGCTCGGGCTTCACCTTCCGCCTGCAGGACCGCGGTGGCAAGGGTCACGATGCCCTGGTGGCCGCGCGCAACCAGATGCTGGGCATGGCGATGCAAAGCAAGGTGCTGACCGGTGTACGGCCCGACGGCCTGGAAGACGCGCCCCAGTTGCAGGTGGACATCGACCGCGACAAGGCGGCCGCGCAAGGCGTGGGTTTTGCCGCCATCAACACCGCCATCTCGACCGCGCTGGGTTCGGCCTACGTCAACGACTTTCCCAACCAGGGGCGCTTGCAGCGCGTGGTTGTCCAGGCGGACGCTCCGGCGCGCATGCAGCCCGAGGACATCCTCAAGCTGACGGCGCTGAACACCAAGGGCCAGGCCGTTCCCCTGTCGGCCTTTGCCAGCACCCGCTGGATCACCGGGCCGATGCAGACCATCCGCTACAACGGCTATCCGGCCATGCGCGTCGCCGGTGGGGCCGCGCCCGGCTTCAGCACGGGCGACGCCATGCACGAAATGGAGCAACTGGCCACCAAGCTGCCCGAAGGCTTCGGCTACGAGTGGACCGGCCAGTCGCGCGAGGAAAAGCTGGCCGGCAACCAGGCCATGATCCTGTACGGCTTTGCCATCCTGGCGGTGGTGTTGGCGCTGGCGGCGTTGTACGAGAGCTGGTCGATCCCGCTGGCCGTCATCCTGGTGGTGCCGCTGGGCGTGCTGGGCGTGCTGCTGGCCATCACCGGGCGCGGCATGTCCAACGACGTGTACTTCCAGGTCGGTCTCATCACCATCATCGGACTGTCGGCCAAGAACGCCATCCTGATCATCGAGTTCGCCAAGGACTTGCAAGCCCAGGGCAAGAGCGCCTTGCAGTCGGCGCTGGCGGCGGCGCATCTGCGCTTTCGCCCGATCATCATGACCTCGCTGGCCTTCACGCTGGGCGTGCTGCCACTGGCCATTGCCAGCGGCGCGGGCGCGGCCAGCCAGCGCGCCATCGGCACCGGGGTGATGGGCGGCATCATCGTCGGCACGCTGCTGGCGGTGCTGTTCGTGCCCATGTTCTATGTCGTGGTGCGGCGCTTTTTCAAGGGCTCGGCGCGCCAGCAGGAGCGCTACGCCGAGCACGCGGCGCAGGCCGGCATCAGCGGCGATGCGGCGCAACACGCCGCGCCCGCGGCCGAAGACGGGATGACCCCCGAGCAGCGCCGCGCGCTGGACGACCCCAAGCCCGCGCCCGCACCGGACGCGAAGGATCCTTCATGAAGCCCGTTTCAACCCTCCCCCCGGGCCGTGTGGCGGCCCTCGCGCTGGCCGCCCTGCTGGCCGGCTGCTCGTTCGTCCCGCCCTACCAGCAACCGGCCGCCCCCATCGCCAGCCAGTGGTCCGGGCCCACGGGCGCCGACCCCGTCGGCGCCAGCCGCGCCGCCGCCGACCTGCCCTGGCAGGACTTCGTGCAGGACCCGGCCTTGCGCGAGCTGGTCGAACTGGCGCTGCAAAACAACCGCGACCTGCGCGTGGCGGTGCAGAACATCGAGCAGGCCCGCGCGCAATACCAGATCCAGCGCGCCGCGCAACTGCCCGCGCTGACCGGCTCCCTGTCCGAGCAGCGCACGGTGCCCAACGCCGGCGCCGACGCCAACGGGCAACCCAAGGTCTCGTCGCTGTACAGCCTCGGCGTGGGCATCTCGAGCTGGGAGCTGGACTTCTTCGGCCGCGTGGCCGCGCTCAAGGACGTCGCGTTGGCCAGCTACCTGGCCACCGAGGAAGCGCTCAAGACCACGCAGATGAGCCTGATCGCCAACGTGATCACCGCGGGGCTGCAACTCAAGTCCGACACCGAGCTGCTGGGCCTGGCCGAGCGCACCCTGGCCACGCGCGAGCAGTCGCTGCAGCTGACCCAGCTGCGGCTGGACAACGGCGCGGCCACGGCGCTCGACCAGCAACTGGCGCAGTCCCAGGTGGCCAGTGCCCAGGCGGCGCGCGCCCAGCAGCAGCGCCTGCGCGCCCAAGACATCAACCTGCTGACCCTGCTGGTCGGCCAGCCGCTGCCCGAGCGCCTGCTGCCCGCCGTGCCCGCCCCCGTGGCCCCCGCGCCGCCGCCCGATCTGGCGCAAATGGCCTCGGTGCCCGCACCGGTGGCCGCCTTGCCCGCCTTTGCCGCGGTGCCGGCCGGCCTGCCCTCCGACCTGCTGCTGCGCCGCCCCGACATTCGCGCGGCCGAGCAGCAGCTGATCGGCGCCAACGCCAACATCGGCGCGGCGCGCGCCAGCTTCTTTCCGCGCATCTCGCTCACCGCCAGCCTGGGGCGCGTGAGTACCGACCTGGACGGGCTGCTGGGCTCGGGCGGCACCGGTGCCTGGTCGTTCGCGCCCAGCATCACCTTGCCGATCTTCGACGGCGGCCGCAACCAGGCCAACCTGGACGTGGCCAAGGCGGGCCGCGCCATCGCCGTGGCGCAGTACGAAAAAGCCATCCAGAGCGCGTTTCGCGAGGTGGCCGATGCCCTGGCCGGCCGCGGCACGCTGATGGCGCAGCTCGATGCCCTGCAGGCCCAGGCCACGGCCGAACGCGAGCGCTATCGCCTGACCGATCTGCGCTACCGCAACGGCGTGGCCAGCCACCTCGATCTGCTGGATGCCCAGCGCTCGCTGTTTGCCATCGAGCAGGCGCTGGCGCAGGGACAACTGGCCGAGCGCAGCAACGAGGTGCTGCTGTACAAGGCGCTGGGGGGTGGCTGGGCCGAGACGCAAACATCCGCGTCGGCGCGCTGAAGCCGCGCACGGGCACCGCGGGGCGCACCCTATAATCAAGAGCCGCTTGCGCGCGGGACGGGGGGTTCAGCCCCCTCTTCTGCGCGCACAACCTCCCAGAACATTCACGACCGAGCCCCCGAGGACGCCATGAGCGAGAGCACGCACGAGGAAGAACACACCGGCCTCATCAAAACCCCCAATCAGGTGTTCTGGGTCAGCATGCTGGCCTTCGCGCTGCCGATCTTCGTCATCATCGGTCTGGTGACCTACTTCACCTCGGGCACGGACGCCTCCCCCGGTGAAACCAACGCCGCGCAAAAAGTCGCCGCCCGCCTCCAGAAGGTCGGCACGGTCGAAATCCGCGACGCCAACCGTCCGCTGGCCAGCGGCGAGGATGTGTACAAGGCCCAGTGCGTGGCCTGCCACGCCACCGGCGTGTCGGGTGCGCCCAAGTTCGGCAACGCCGGCGACTGGGGCCCGCGCATCAAGGCCGGCTACGACGCGCTGCTGCAATCGGCCCTGAAGGGCAAGGGCGCCATGGCCCCGCAAGGCGGCGGCAACTTCTCCGACACCGAAGTCGGTCGCGCCGTGGTCTACATGGCCAACGCCGGTGGCGCCAAGTTTGCCGAGCCGGCCGCGCCCGCGGCCAGCGCCGCCGAGGCAGCGGCCGCTCCGGCAGCGCCTGCCACACCCGCACCCGCGGCGGCACCGGTGGCGGCCGCGGCGCCCACTGCCACTGCGGCGCCCGCTGCGGCGGCGGCCCCCGCCGGTGGCGGCGACCTGGCGGCCGGCAAGGCCATCTACGACTCCACCTGCGTGGCCTGCCATGGCACGGGTGTCGCCGGCGCGCCCAAGTTCGGCGACAAGGCCGCCTGGGCGCCGCGCCTGGCGGCCGGCTTCGACGAAGTGCTGAAGATCGCCACGCAAGGCAAGGGCGCGATGCCACCCAAGGGCGGCTCCACCGCGTCCGACGCGGACTTCAAGCAAGCCGTCGAATACCTGGTCAACGCCGCCAAATAAGCGCTCGCACGCCTTTGCGACAAGCCGCCTTCGGGCGGCTTTTTCATGTCGTGCCGGATCGGCGCTCCGGACTTTGGACGAAACCGAAGCGCGCGGGCACCTCGGCCGCCATGATGGATTGGGGGCTCCAGCGGCCCTGCTCGATCGCCGCGGCGACCAGCACCACGTCCTGGCTGTGCACCAGGCCGATCCCCCGATCGGCCTGCAAATACACGCGGCCGGCTTCATCCAGCCACAAGCCCTGCACCGTCGCCGGCAGGCCGGTGTGTGTCAGAACCTGGCCATCGGCGTGCACGCGCCACACCCAGGGTGTGCGCTCCAGCTCCACGTACACGCGCTGCGGGCCATTCTGGAAAAACCACTGGCCCTGCTCGTCCGCCTCATAGTTGCGGCCGATGAAATCGATCAGCTTGTCGTGCCGCAGCACCGCGCCCCGGGCCCCCGGCACACCGCTGCCGAACGCCCCCAGCGCTTGCGCGGCGGCGTCCCGCAGATACCAGCGCCCCCGCGCATCCAGGCCCAGCCAACCGAAGCAATGCGGCACCCTGGGCCATTTCGCGATGGCTTGTCTGACGATGTCGTCCATGGGAGTGTTCTCCAAACGATGGCGCCGTGGCGCCGCGATCAATGCAGCAACTGGCCCGGCGCCGTCACCTCGACCACCTCGCTGCGCCCGGGGCTGGCATGGTGCGCCACCAGACGCCAGCCGCCCTCCGCCGTCTTGAAGTACACGTTGGTCGCGACCACCCAGGCGTGCTGCGGGCCTTCGGCGGTCAGCACATCGATGCGCTCGAGCACGTTGTGCACGGCCGCGCCCAGCGCGTCGATGCGGCGCACGCGCTCGGGCGTGGCGCGAATGGCGCCCTGCGCGAACATGGCCTCGAACGCGACGCGAATGGCCTGCGCGCCCACCAGCCGCGGCCCGCCCGGGTGCACGCACACGATCTCGTCCTCGTCGGCCCAGCAGGCCATCAGCTGCTCGATGTCGCCATGCTGCAGCGCTTCGTAGAACGCCGCCTCGACATCGTCGGCGGAACCACCGAGCACGGCAGCGCGTTGGCGGGTCTTGGGCATGGCAGCAGCAATGAAGGGGCGAATGGACCAAGCCTCATTGTGCCTGCGCGGCGCGGCCCTCCCACGCCGACGCCGCGCGCTCCCGGCGCGCCGCCGCGGCCCCAGGGGGCGTCAAGCGTGCTATGTTGCGCCCTGGCTCGAACCTTCCGCAAAGGACCGCTTTCATGAATCACTGGCTCATCCGGCTCGGCGCCATGCTGGCGCTGGCCCTCTCCCTCGGTGGCTGCGGCTACAACGACTTTCAGCGGCTGGACGAGCAGACCAAGTCGGCCTGGAGCGAAGTGGTCAACCAGTACCAGCGCCGCGCCGACCTGATCGACAACCTGGTGAACACCGTCAAGGGTGAGACCAGTTTCGAGCAGGACACGCTGACCAAGGTGATCGAGGCACGCGCCAAGGCGACCAGCATCCAGGTCACGCCCGAGACGCTGAACAACCCCGAGCAGTTCAAGCAGTTCCAGGCCGCGCAGGGCGAGCTCTCGGGCGCACTCAGCCGCCTGATGGTGACGGTGGAGCGCTACCCCGACCTGAAGGCCAACAAGGCGTTCTCCGACCTGCGCGTGGCGCTGGAGGGCACCGAGAACCGCATCGCCGTGGCCCGCGGGCGCTACATCGAGGCGGTCCAGGAGTACAACGTGCTGACGCGCAGCTTCCCCAGCAACCTGACGGCCATGGTGTTTGGCTACAAGCCCAAAGAGAACTTCACGGTGAGCAACGAGGCGGCCATCCAGACGGCACCCAAGGTCAACTTCGGCCCGACTCCGGCGGCCTCGCGGTGAAATGGGACACCCCCTGCGTCGCCTTCGGCGCCTTCCCCCTGAAGGGGGACGACGCCTGTGGCCGGGCAAAGCCCGCTCCACGGCGTCCGCTGGCGTGGCCTGCTCCGCGGCCATGGGGCTCCTTGGGTTTCATGCGCTGCGGGTGGCGCGCAGCGCCATGGACAACTGAGATGAAACACCCCCAGTCTCCACTCGCTGCGCGATGTTGCGCCCACCCCCTTGCAGGGGGCATCGCCAGGGGCCGGGGAGACCCCGGCCACGGCGACCTCTGGCCTGGCCTGCTCCGCGGCCCTTGGGCTCTTTGGGTTTCATGCCCTGCGGGTGGCGCGCAGCGCCATGGATAACTGAAATGATGTCGATTGCGCATATGGGGCGGGCGCTGATAGCTATCGTTTTGATAGTTATCGGGTGCGTCACGGCTCAGGCGCAGGGCGTGCAGCCGGTGCCGCCGCTCACCGGCCACGTGATCGACACCACCGGCACGCTGGATGCGGCGCAGGCCGCGGCGCTGGAGGCCAAGCTGGCCGCGCTTGAAAGTGACAAGGGCGCGCAACTGGTGGTGCTGATCGTGCCCACCACCGCACCCGAGGACATCGCCGCCTACGCCAATCGCGTGGGCAACACCTGGAAGATCGGCCGCAAAGGCGTGGGCGACGGCCTGATCCTGCTGGTGGCGCTGAAGGACCGGCTGGCGCGCATCGAGGTGGCCAAGACGCTGGAGGGCGCCGTGCCCGACATCGCGGCCCGGCACATCATCGACGAGACTTTGGTGCCGTTTTTTCGGCAGGGCGATTTTGCCGGCGGGCTGAACGCGGCCGTGGACCAGCTGTCCGCGCGCGTGCGTGGCGAAGCGTTGCCTCCGGTTGCGGCGCCGCCGGCGCGGGGCAGCGCCAGCGCCGACGACTTCGGCTGGCCGGGACTGCTGATCGTGTTCTTCTTTTTGGTGCCCGTGGCCAGCGGCATTCTGC
This sequence comes from Pseudomonadota bacterium, assembly GCA_018241325.1. Taxonomy (GTDB): domain Bacteria; phylum Pseudomonadota; class Gammaproteobacteria; order Burkholderiales; family Burkholderiaceae_C; genus Ottowia. Next base: position 73,225 of record JAFEEB010000054.1, read on the forward strand.
GCGGCGTGCTGGGGCGCAAGCTGGGCGCCCTGGTTGCCGGCATCGGCGCCGGAGGTCTGGCGTTCCTGGCCGGCGTGGGGGCGTTGCTGGCGCTGGGCTTTGGCGTGGCGGCGTTTGTGTATGCGCTGATTGCCGGTGTCACGGCGGCATTGCCCATGGGGCGCTCGGGCGGTGGCTGGGGCGGTGGTGGTTGGGGCGGCGGCGGCGGTTTTGGCGGCGGCTCGGGCGGCGGAGGCTTCAGCTCCGGCGGTGGCGGCAATTTTGGCGGCGGCGGCGCCAGCGGGAGTTGGTGAGCATGCTCGGATCGTTCAAGCGCATGCTGCGCCACGGCTGGCTGGACCAGGCCGATGCGCGGCGCCTGGTGGGGCCCGCCGAAGCCGCGCGCCTGCGCGCGCAGGTGGCCGCCAGCGAGCGGTTGCACACCGGCCAGATCCGCATCTGCATCGAGGGCGGGCTGCCGCTGAGCTACCTCTGGCGCCATTGGCGCCAGCACCTGACGCGCGCCGAGCTGGTGCGCCAGCGCGCGGTGATGATGTTTGCCAAACTGCGCGTGTGGGACACCGAGCACAACAACGGCGTGCTGATCTACCTGCTGCTGGCCGAGCGCGCCATCGAGCTGGTGGCCGACCGCGGCCTGGCGCGTGTTGTCGGGCCCGACACATGGCAGGTCATGACGGGCCGCCTGGAGCAATGTCTGCGCAACGGGCGCGCCGAGCAAGGATTGCACGATGCGATCGCCGACGTGTCGGCGCTACTGGAGCAGCATTTCCCCCGCCGGCCGGCCGACGCCACGCCCGCGGTCAACGAACTGCCGGACGAGCCGGTGTTTCGCTGACGGCGCGCGACCGGACGGGTCGCGCTACAGCCGGCTTTCCCTGGCCGCTGCGTGATCTTGTTGCTGCAGCAAGCGGCGATTGATGGAGTGCGCCGCGTCCAGCTCCTGCTGCATGGCCTTGTTGACGCGCGCCAGCGCCACCAGCTTGCGGTTGGTTTCGCGCAAATGGCCGGCCACGCGCATGGCAATGGCCGACAGCAGACGCGCGGCCACGCCGGGCTGCTCGGCAAGCAACTGGTTCAGCGCCTCGCGCGAGAGCACCGCGAGCGCCAGATCGGTTGCGGCCGTGCAGGTGGCCGAGCGCGCCGCCTGGTCGATCAGGCCCAGCTCGCCGATCAGACTGCCCGGGCCCAGCACCGACACCACGAAACCTTCGGCGGCCGAGTCGCTCTCGACCGTCACCTCGCCGCTGAGGATCAGCGACATGCCGTCCTGGGCATCGCGCGCGTGGCTGGGCGCATCGTGCTCGCCCGCGCGCATCAGCACGGTGCCGGCCGGGATGCGGTGCGGGCGCATGGAGCGCACGACGGCCAAGGCGTCCGGCGCCGCGAGCTCCACCAAGGCGCCCGGCGTGACCAGCAGCAGCGCCGCGCGCTCCTGCACGTCATGGTCGTCTCGGGGTTTGCGCGCAAACATATGCAGGCGATTATGGGGACCGCCCCCGGAAAAGCAAACCGTCGGGCCCATGAAAAAACCCACCTTGCGGTGGGTTTTCACGGTTGCGCGGGCCCGGTTGCTCAATGCTTGGGGCGCTCGCGGTACTTGCGCAGGGCCGCGAGCTCCGCCGCCAAGATGGCCAGCTCGGACGTGGCACGCGCCACGTCGATCTCGCTCTTGGCGTTGCGCAGCGCTTCTTCGGCCGCCTTCCTGGCGGCGTTGGCGCGCTCGTCGTCCAGATCCTTGCCGCGGATGGCGGTGTCGGACAGCACGGTGACCACGTGGGGCTGCACCTCGAGGATGCCGCCGGCCACGAAAACGAATTCCTCGCCGCCGCCGGCCTTCTGGATGCGCACCGAGCCGGGCTTGATGCGCGTGATCAGCGGCGTGTGGCGCGGGTACACGCCCAGCTCGCCGGCCTCGCCGGGCAGCGAGACAAACGTCGCCTCGCCCGAGAAGATCGACTCCTCGGCACTGACGACATCGACATGAATGGTGTTGGCCATTTGGTTTGCTCCAGTCTGAAGAAAGTCGGTTGAGCAAGCAGACGGGATGGGCCGCTAGGCGCCACGCGCAGCCGTACAAGCGTACGGCAAGCATGGCAACGACGCGGGTCGCCCGTATGCGCCGCTCAAGCGACTTTCTTCGCCTTTTCCATTGCCTCGTCGATGGTGCCGACCATGTAGAAGGCCTGCTCGGGCAGGTGGTCGCACTCGCCGTTGACGATCATCTTGAAGCCGGCGATGGTGTCCTTCAGCGGCACGTACTTGCCGGGCGAGCCGGTGAACACCTCGGCCACGTGGAAGGGCTGCGACAAGAAACGCTGGATCTTGCGCGCGCGCGCCACGGCCAGCTTGTCCTCCGGGGCCAGCTCGTCCATGCCCAGAATGGCGATGATGTCGCGCAGCTCCTTGTAGCGCTGCAGCGTGCCCTGCACGGCGCGCGCCACGCTGTAGTGCTCCTCACCCACCACGTGCGGGTCGAGCTGGCGGCTGGTCGAATCGAGCGGGTCCACGGCCGGGTAGATGCCCAGCGAAGCGATGTCGCGCGAGAGCACCACGGTGGAGTCCAGGTGGGCAAAGGTGGTGGCGGGCGAGGGGTCGGTCAGGTCGTCGGCCGGCACGTAAACGGCCTGGATGGAGGTGATCGAGCCCACCTTGGTGGAAGTGATGCGCTCTTGCAGGCGGCCCATTTCCTCGGCCAGCGTCGGCTGGTAGCCCACGGCCGAGGGCATGCGGCCCAGCAGGGCGGACACTTCGGTGCCGGCCAGCGTGTAGCGATAGATGTTGTCCACGAAGAACAGCACGTCCTTGCCTTCGTCGCGGAACGACTCGGCAATGGTCAGGCCCGTCAGCGCCACGCGCAGGCGGTTGCCCGGGGGCTCGTTCATCTGGCCGTAGACCATCGCCACCTTGGACTGGGACAGGTCTTCCTGCACCACGACCTTGGAGTCGCTCATCTCGTGATAGAAGTCGTTGCCCTCGCGGGTGCGCTCGCCCACGCCGGCAAACACCGACAAGCCGCTGTGCGCCTTGGCAATGTTGTTGATGAGCTCCATCATGTTCACGGTCTTGCCCACGCCGGCGCCGCCGAACAGACCCACCTTGCCGCCCTTGGCAAAGGGGCAGATCAGATCGATCACCTTGATGCCGGTTTCCAGCAGCTCTTGCGAGGGCGAGAGCTCGTCATAGGCCGGCGGCTTGCGGTGGATGGCGGCGGTGTGCGTCTGATCGACCGGGCCGCGCTCGTCGATGGGGTTGCCCAGCACGTCCATGATGCGGCCCAGCGTGGCGGGGCCCACGGGCACGGTGATGGGCTGGTTGGTGTTGGCCACCATCATGCCGCGGCGCAGGCCGTCCGACGACCCGAGCGCGATGGTGCGCACGATGCCGTCGCCCAGCTGCTGCTGCACTTCGAGTGTCAGCGTCGAGCCGTCCATCTTGAGCGCGTCATACACCTTGGGCATGTGCTCGCGCGGGAACTCGACGTCGACCACGGCGCCGATGCACTGAACGATTTTTCCTTGAATTTGAGCCATGTGGTGCTCCAAATGATGTGATTCGTGTTGACGGGGTCAGACGGCGGCAGCGCCGGCGACGATCTCGGACAGCTCTTTGGTGATCGCCGCCTGGCGGGTCTTGTTGTAGATCAGCTTGAGCTCGTTGATCACGTTGCCGGCGTTGTCGGTGGCGGCCTTCATGGCCACCATGCGCGCCGACTGCTCGGAGGCCATGTTCTCGGCCACGGCCTGATACACCAGGGCCTCGACGTAGCGCTTGAGCAGCTCGTCGATGACCGACGGCGCGTCGGGTTCGTAGATGTAGTCCCACGCATGGTCGGCGCCGCTGTCACGCGTCTGCTGCTGCATCGTCTCGGCGGACAGGGGCAATAGCTGCTCGACCACCGAGTCCTGCTTCATGGTGTTGATGAAGCGGGTGTAGGCGATGTAGACGGTGCTGAGTTCGCCCTTGGCGTAGAGGTCGAGCAGGGTCTTGACGGGCCCGATCAGCTTGTCCAGGTGCGGCGTATCGCCCAGTTGCGTGGTTTGCGCCACCACGCGCGCACCGATCCGCGAGAGAAAACCCAGACCCTTGTTGCCGATGGCGACCGCGTCGATCGTGACGCCGCCGGCCTGCAGCTCCTTGAGCTTGGTGGTGACCAGGCGCAGCACGTTGGTGTTCATGCCGCCGCACAGGCCCTTGTCCGTGGTCACCACGATCAGGCCGGCGCGCTTGACGTCGTTGGCCTTCATGTAGGGATGCACGTACTCGGGGTTGGCCTCGCCCAGGTGGGTGGCAACGTTGCGCACCTTCTCGGCGTAGGGGCGCGCCGCGCGCATGCGATCTTGCGCCTTGCGCATCTTGCTCGCGGCGACCATCTCCATCGCCTTGGTGATCTTCTTGGTGTTCTCCACCGATTTGATCTTGCCGCGAATTTCCTTGCCGACTGCCATGGCGGATGCTCCTTGTGCGGCCGATCAGGCGAAGGACTTCTTGAACGCCTCGATGGCGGCGGTCAGCTCGGCCTGGGCTTCCTTGTCCTTGTCCAGCGCCTTGCCGCCTTCCATGCGCTGCAAGAGCGCGGCGTGCTTGTCCTTCAGGTGGGCGTGCAGGCCCGATTCAAACGGCAGCACCTGCTTGATCTCCAGGCTGTCCATGTAGCCCTGGTTGGCGGCAAACAGCGAAGCGGCCATCAGGCTGATGGGCAACGGGCTGTATTGCGGCTGCTTGAGCAGCTCGGTCACGCGCGCGCCGCGATCGAGCTGCTTGCGCGTGGCCTCGTCCAGGTCAGACGCAAACTGCGCAAACGCCGCCAGTTCGCGGTATTGCGCCAGGTCGGTACGGATGCCGCCGGAGAGCTTCTTGATCAGATCGGTCTGCGCCGCCGAGCCCACGCGCGACACCGAGATACCGGCGTTGATGGCGGGACGAATGCCGGCGTTGAACAGGCTGGTTTCCAGGAAGACCTGGCCGTCGGAGATCGAGATCACGTGCGTCGGCACGAAGGCGGACACGTCGCCGGCCTGGGTTTCGCTCACCGGCAGGGCCGGGCGCGAACCCGTCCTGACTTT
>JAFEEB010000055.1 GCA_018241325.1 Pseudomonadota bacterium
GTCCCACTGCAGCACCAGCGCCGGATCGCCATTGGCCCAGGAGCTGAGGAAGAACTCCTCGGCGCGGCACTCGGGGCAGTCCTTGGCCACGCCCACCTTGCGCTGCAGCGGTGTGGACATCACGGCCGAGCCCATGCTGGAGGCGCCGTAGTTGATGCCCATGCCGTCTTTCAAGTAGTGCAGCGGGTTGTTGGGGTCGTCCAGCTCGGCAAAGGCCTGCTGGGCGTGAATCTCGTCATGCAAGATGGCGGTGAACTCGCGAAACGACGCCCCGCAGCTGTCGCCGAACATGTGCTGGCCGGCGTCCTTGCAGGCTGTGGCGTCGCGGCCGCGGCCGGCGCCCTCGGGCGTCACGATGATGGCGTTCAGGTCGCTGTGCACGATGCGCTCGCCGTCGAGCATGTTCAGCACCGGGCGCGTGGCGCCGCCGCCGATGTCGCGCCGGGCCTCGTAGTCGATGGCGCGGTAGGCGTGCTGCCCGGGCTGAACGGTGGACGTGACGCGCAGCAACTCGTCATGGCTGACCTGCGATCGGTACCAGCGCGACCCCTGCGGTTCCACGTTCACGGCGGCAAACAGGCCCAGGCCGATCTGCCCGCCGTCGCCTTCGCCGCCCACCGGCGCGGCGGTGGAATAGGCGAAGTAGGTGCCCTCCTTCACCGCGCGCCAGCGGGTGACGACCTTCTGCCCCGGCTGGGCCAGCGAGCCCAGGAAGCCATCGCGCACCGACTGCGGCGTGAACGGGTTGAACACCACGCCCTGCTGCGCCGGCAGGCCGACGTTGCTGCCGTCGCCGCCGCAAGCGGCGTTCAGCGGGCATTGCAGGGCGCCCAGCGGCGCCAGCTCCAGGCCCGTGATGTGCAGCGAAGCGGCACGCGTGCGCGGCTTGTCCACGCTGACCTTGCTGGCGCGCACCAGCGTGCGCGAGGTGGGCTCGCCGGCGCTGGCCTCGACGTGCGCGGGCAGGCGCCCGCCCATGCCCGGGGGCAGACCGCCCTCTTCTTCCCACTGCGGATCGAGCAGGTTCTCGAACGCCACCTGCAGGCAGTCGCCTTCGTTGACACGCAGCACCAGCGGGCGCGGGCGCTTGTCGGGCCGCAGCATGGCGTTGCCGGGACCCAGCGGGCGCGCGGCATCGAGCGGCACCACGTCATGGCGCAGCGCGTACAGCATGCCGGCGGGGACGAAGGCCGCATGGCGGTTGAGCACATAGGCCTGCTCGATGGCGACCACGTCGGCGTGGATGACGCGGCGGCACGAGCCGTCGGCCGATTCGACACCCGGGGGGGTGTTGACGCAAGCAACCGGGACCACCGCGGCGAGCACAGCCACGGCCCCACGCCGCGCCCATCGAGTCATGCGAACACCACCGGTTGCCCGATCGCTGTGCTCGCGTGCTCGCACGGATCGCGAGTCCCCCTCAAGACCGCACGACGCTTGCGACATGGCTGCCTCCTCTCGACATCGACCCGGCGCACCCGAACGCCGTGGCAGCCATGGGCCGACCACCGGCGGGATGCTTCATCCGACCCTCGCTCCCTGACGCGATACTTGAAATTCAGTCTATTGCGTCGTGGTCACACAAAGCACGTCAAGTGTTTCGGATTGCGTCTGGCTTGCGCATGGTTTTCACTGCTTCATCGCGGCCTTCGCGCCGGACAATCAGAAACAGATACCCTTCCTGCTTCAGGGTTTAGAAGCGGCCCGAGAGCACTTTTGGCCGCGGTTTCTGGCGCCGTGCGCGCACGCCGCGCAACGCAAAGTGCTGCAAACTCGGTCGGCCGCCCGTGCCGACTCAATCGGTGTAGTCGCCGTTCGCCTCGGGCTGAAACTCGATGGCGCGCACGACCCCTTCAGCGGGCTTGCCGTCGGCGCCGCGCCACCGGGCGGTCTCGCCCACGCGCAGACCGAGCAGGGCCGTGCCCAGCGGCGAGAGCACCGAGATGAAGCCCTGGCCGGCATCGGCCTCGGGCGGGTAGCACAGGGTCAGGCTGCGCTCGGCGTCGCCGGCCGGGTCCGCCACGCGCACGCGCGTGAGCATGGTGACGACGTCGGGCGCCACGGTTTGCGGCGTGACGAGCTCGGCGGCGTCGATCAGCTCGCCCAGCGGCGCGTCGGCGGCGCCGCCGCCCCGGCGCTGCAACAGCTTGTACAGACGGATATGGTCCAGGTCGGTGATGGTGCGGCCAAAGACGGTGTCGGTCATGAGGATTCCTTTGCGGGCGAATGAAGCGGATGGCGCCCGGGTGGGCGAGGTTGGGCAGGAGCGGTCACGGCGCCGGGTCGGTGCGGGCCCGACGATCGGTGTGGCGCTGTGCGGGTGCGAGGGGTGCAGCGGGACCGTCGGGCTCAGGTGAGTGCGGCCGCAATCCGGGCCGCGCGAGCCACGCGGGCTCGCCAGATCACGTGGCGCGCCCGACGCGCGCGCGCGCTGCCCGCGGCCACGGGGGCCGCGTCGGGGTGCGCGATGGCGCACACGGGCAGGACGCTCAGGGTTTGCATGGATCAATGATAGCCGCGCGGCCGGTCAAAAGCCGCATGGGCGCCCTTAAGATAAGGCACTGACACGGTTGATCAAGGGATCAGCCGTTTTTTTGCCCCGCGTATCCCATGCCCGCTCCCGACTCCAGCCCGTCCACGCCGGCGGCTGTCCCTCCCGAACCCCCGCCCAAAGCCCGCGTGCCCCTGGCCATCGAGGACTGGCTGACGGTGATCATCATGGCGCTGCTGGCGCTGATCACCTTTGCCAACGTGCTGGTGCGCTATTTCACCGACGCCTCGTTTGCCTGGACGGAAGAGGTGTCGGTGTTCCTGATGATTTTGCTGGCGATGGTGGCCAGCTCGGGGGCGGTGGCGCGCAACCGCCACATCCGCATCGAGTTCTTTGCCGACAGCGGGCCCGAGAAGCGCCAGCGCGCACTGGCCGTGCTGGGCGCGGCGCTGGTCGCGCTGCTGTTCATCGGCATGGCCGTGTTGTCGGTGCGCCTGGTTTGGGACGACATCCGCTACGGCGAGACTTCACCCGGCATCGGCGTGCCGCAGTGGTGGTATTCGATCTGGCTGCCCATCGTGTCCATCGCCATCGCGCTGCGCGCCATCGGCCTGCTGCGGCGCGGCGGACGCGCGGCGGCCGAGAACCCCGACCTGCCCACGTCGCCCGAGGTGCTGGACGAGGAGCGGGCGCCGTGAGGGGCGCCGTCTTTGCCCCGTCCCCCGCTGGGGGAAGGCTGGGATGGGGGCCGGGGCCCTCGAACCTGGACACGCCGCTGGCCCTCACCCCAACCCTCTCCCAAAGGGAGAGAGAGCCGGAGCAACAGCCATGATCGCCACGCTGCTGTTTGCCGTTTTCATCATCACCATGCTCTTGGGCGTGCCGATCGGCGCCGCGCTGGGCCTGGCGGGCGCAGCGGCCATCGCGCTGGCCAACAGCCAGACGCAATGGTTCGGCCTGCTGGCGGTGCCGCAAAACTTCTACGCCGGGCTGGGCAAATACCCCTTGCTGGCGGTGCCGATGTTCGTGCTGGTGGGCTCGATCTTCGACCGCTCGGGCGTGGCCGCGCGTTTGGTCAATTTCGCCACCGCCATCGTCGGGCGCGGGCCGGGCATGTTGCCGCTGATCACCATCGCGGTGGCGATGTTCATGGGCGGCATCTCGGGCTCGGGGCCGGCCACGGCCGCGGCGGTGGGCGGCGTGATGATCGCGGCCATGACCAAGGCCGGCTACCCCAAGGCCTATTCGGCCAGCGTGGTGGGCGCGGCAGCCGCCACCGACATCCTGATCCCGCCCTCGGTGGCCTTCATCGTCTACTCGGTGCTGGTGCCCGGCGCCTCGGTGCCGGCCCTGTTTGCGGCGGGCATGATTCCCGGCATCCTGGTGGGTCTGGCGCTGATCGGGCCGGCGGTGTGGCTGGCGCGCAAGCATGGCATGGGCCAGCTGGAAGCCGAACTGCCGCGTCCGCCCCTGCTCAAGAGCTTCATCGAATCGATCTGGGGTTTGCTGGCGCCGGTTGTCATTCTGGGCGGCATGCGCATGGGGTGGTTCACGCCGACCGAGGCGGCCGTGGTGGCGGTGTTCTACGGCCTGTTCGTCGGCATGGTGATCCACCGCACCATGACCTGGCGCGATTTGTTTCCCATCCTCAAGGAATCGGGCGAGTTGTCGGCCGTCATCCTGATCGTGGTGGCGCTGGCTGGCATCTTCGCCTTCTCGCTCTCGACGCTGGCGGTGATCGACCCGATCACGCAGGCCATCGTCCATTCCGGCCTGGGCGAATATGGCGTGCTGACTCTGGTGGTGCTGCTGCTGGTGGTGGCGGGCATGTTCCTGGACGGCATCTCGATCTTCCTGATCTTCGTGCCGCTGCTGTGGCCGCTGATGCAGCACTACCACTGGGACACGGTCTGGTTCGGCGTGCTGCTGACGCTGATGGTGGCCATGGGCCAGTTCACGCCGCCGCTGGCGGTCAACCTGATGGTGTCGTGCCGCATCGCCGGCGTCAGCATGGAAACCACCGTGCGCTGGGTCATCCCGCTGGTGCTGGCCATGGGCGTGGTGGTGCTGATGGTGATCGTGTGGCCGCAGCTGGCGCTGTGGCTGCCACGGGCGCTGGGATTCTGAATTTTGAGTCAAATCAAGCTACAGCCCTTTATGGACGAGCGCAAACAGCTATTTTTTTCATAGTGACCCAAGAGGAGATACTGTCATGAAGCAACGTCGCAACCTGCTGGCCGCGGCCGCCGCCACGGCGCTCGGCGCCGCGCTCACGCTGGGCCTGCCGGCCACAGTCCAGGCCCAGAACTACAAGAGCGAGTACCGCATGTCGCTCGTCGTCGGCACCGCCTTCCCCTGGGGCAAGGGCGGCGAGATCTGGGCCAACAAGGTGAAGGAAAAAACCCAGGGCCGCATCAACATCAAGCTCTACCCCGGCGTGTCGCTGATCCAGGGCGACCAGACGCGCGAGTTCTCGGCGCTGCGCCAGGGCGTGATCGACATGGCCATCGGCTCGACCATCAACTGGTCGCCGCAGGTCAAGCAGCTCAATCTGTTCTCCCTGCCCTTTTTGATGCCCGACTACGCCGCCATCGACGCGCTGACGCAGGGCGAGGTGGGCAAGCAGATGTTCACCATCCTGGACAAGGCGGGCGTGGTGCCGCTGGCCTGGGGCGAAAACGGCTACCGCGAGCTGACCAACTCCAAGCACGCCATCAAGACGCCCGCCGATCTCAAGGGCCTGAAAATCCGCATCGTCGGCTCGCCGCTGTTCATCGACACCTTCACCGCCCTGGGCGCCAACCCCACGCAGATGAGCTGGGCCGACGCGCAGCCGGCGTTTGCCAGCGGCGCGGTGGACGGGCAGGAAAATCCGCTGTCCATCTTCACCGCTGCCAAGCTGCAAAACGTGGGCCAGAAGTACGTCACCATGTGGCACTACGTGGCCGACCCGCTGGTGTTCGTGGTCAACAAGGAGGTGTGGAACAGCTGGACCCCGGCCGACCGCGAGGCCGTCCGCCAGGCCGCCATCGAGGCGGGCAAGGAAGAAATCGCCATTGCCCGCAAGGGCCTGATCGAGCCCGGCCAGCCGCTGCTCAAGGACATCGCCGCCATGGGCGTGACCGTGACCGAACTCACGCCGCAGGACCGCGACGCCTTCGTCAAGGTCACGCGCCCGGTCTATGACAAGTGGAAGCCCCAGGTCGGCACCGACCTGGTCAACATGGCCGAGAAGGCGATTGCGGCGCGCAGGAAGTAACAGCCCCGCCCCCCCCTTGGCAGCAAGCCCCGCGATGCGGGGCTTGTTCTTTTTTGCGGCGCGTGGATCGCTCGGCCTGCGACCCATACTCAAGCTTGCGTGGCATGCGATGCGCGCAGGCCGGCCAGGTAGCCCACCAGCATCTGCACCAGCGCGTCCTCGATCTGCGTGGCCGGTGGCGCATCCTCATGGGCCGACAGCGCGCGCAGCACGCCAGCCGCGGCATGGGTCAGCACGAAGGCCTGGGCCGGCGAGAGCGACTGCGTGCCGGCGTCTGGCATCGGCACGCCCTGCGACGTGAACACGGCCAAAAGCTGGGCATACAACGGCGACAGCCGGCTTGAGCTTCCCTGAGTCAGCGCATGTTCGATCAGCCGCTGGTGCACGCGCGTGCGGCCGCCGTAGCTGTCGGTCACGGCCCGCACCATCTGGCGGATGCGGTCGCCGGGGTGGGCCGGCGGCGCGCCGTGCAGCGTGCCGAGGAGCTTCTCGCTCATCACGCCCAACTCGCGCGCTGTCAGCGCATCCAAGAGCGCTTGTTTGTCATCGAAGTACTGGTACAGCGTGCCGATGCTGACGCCAGCGCGTGCAGCCACGGCATTGGTCGTCAGGCTGGCGATGTCACCTTCGACGAGCAGTTGCATCGCCGCCTCGAACATGAGCGCGACCTTGTCACGCGAGCGCTGCTGGCGTGGCATGCGGCGCGCAGGTCCTTGATTTTCGGGTCTTTTCTCCGTCATGGCGAAAGGGGCCGGAACGCGAGTTTTCAAATATGAGCGTCGCTCATATTATCGCGTCACGGCGCATCTGCCGAATCGTCCTCGCAGTGCAACCTTCGAAAAGGAGCTCACCATGAATCGCCGTTCGTTGCTCAACGTCGCCGCCGCGCTGACGGCCGTGGCGTCCGGATCGGACGCGGTGGCCCAGCCGGCCCCGGTGCCTGCCGACGCGCATGCCGGCACCGATGCGCTGCTGTTCAAGGAGGACCCGCAGTTCTGGTACGAAACCGTGCGCATGTTCGGTGCGGCGGAATACGGTGGCGCTCTGTTCGGCGAGGTCATGGCCATCGCACGGCAGATCGAGCCGGGCAACTACGACAGCTGGTACGACGCGCACCGCACCTTCGCCGACCGCCTGGCCGCCGAAGCCGAGGCCCAGTTGAAGCAGGGCCATCGCATCAGCGCGCGCGACAACTACCTGCGCGCCTGCAACTACCACCGCAGTTCGGAGTTCTTCCTGCACGCCAACCCCGACGACCCCCGCATGGCGCGCGCCTTCGAACGCTCGGTGGCGTGCTACCGGGCGTCCGCCGCCCTGTTCGCGCCGGCGATCGAGCCGCTGGAGATCCCGTACGAGGGCACGACGCTGCTGGGCTATTTCCACGCGCCGGCCGGGCCGGCGCGCCGGCGGCCCACGATCCTGGTCAACAACGGCTTCGACGGCTCGGCCGAAGAGATGCATTGGGGCGCTGCGCGCGCCGCCGTCGATCGCGGCTGGAATGCGCTGGTCTTCGACGGACCCGGCCAGTTCGCCGCCGTGCACCGGGCCAAGCTCTACTTTCGGCCGGACTGGGAGAAGGTCGTCACGCCCGTGGTCGACTTCGCGCTCAAGCGCCCCGACGTCGATCCGCGCCGCATCGCGCTGCACGGGATCAGCTTCGGCGGCTACCTGGCCCCGCGCGCCGTGGCCTTCGAGCGCAGGATCGCCGCCTGCATCGCGGACGACGGCGTCTACGACTATGGCGCGGCGCAGCTGTCGGGTGTCCCCGAAGCCAGCCGCGCGCAGGTCAAGGCGGCGCTGTCGGCGCCGAGCGCGCCGCAACTCGACGCCCGACTCCAGCAGATGATGAAAGCCAACAGCGTGGCGCGCTGGGCCTTCACCCAGGGCATGTATGCGATGGGCGTCGCGAGCCCGCGCGCCTACCTGGCGGCGGCGCAGGCCTATCACCTGCGGGGCGGCATCGCCGAGCAGATCCAGTGCCCGACGCTGGTGTGCGACGCCGAGAAGGACCTGTTCTTCAACGGCCAGGCCCAGCAGCTGTACGACCACCTCACCTGTCGCAAGACGCTGATGAAATTCACCGACGCCGAGGGCGCCGGCGCGCACTGCGAGGTCGGCGCCAGCCGGCTGGCGTTCGCTCGCATGTACGACTGGCTCGATGAGACGCTGAGCGCGTGAAGGCTTGGCAGGGCCACCCACCGGGCCAACGCCGCACATCACCGGCTCGCATCGAAGCCGGCGGCACGCGGGGAATCGAGCCCACGCAGCGAACGATGGCGCAAGCAGCCCGCCACGCCGGGCTTCTTGCCAGCCCGGCCCGTCAGGTCAGTGCTGCAGGATCTTGTTGAGGAAGTCCTTGGTGCGCGGTTGACGGTTCTCGGGATGACCGAAGAACTCCTCCTTGCTGCAGTCCTCCAGGATATTGCCGCCGACGTCGATGAAGATGACGCGGTTGGCCACCTTGCGCGCAAAGCCCATTTCGTGGGTGACCACCATCATGGTCATGCCCTCCTTGGCCAGGCTGACCATCACGTCGAGCACTTCGCCCACCATCTCGGGATCGAGCGCGGAGGTGGGTTCGTCGAACAGCATCACGACCGGGTCCATGCTGAGCGCGCGGGCAATCGCCACGCGCTGCTGCTGACCACCCGAGAGCTGGCCGGGGAACTTGTCCTTGTGCGCCATCAAGCCCACGCGATCGAGCATCTTCAGGCCGCGGGCCTTGGCCTCGTCCAGACTGCGGCCCAGCACCTTGACCTGCGCGATGGTCAGGTTCTCGGTGACCGACAGGTGCGGGAACAGCTCGAAATGCTGGAACACCATGCCCACCTTGCTGCGCAGCTTGGGCAGGTCGGTCTTGGGGTTGGACAGCGAGATGCCGTTGACGACGATTTCGCCCTTCTGGTAGGGCTCCAGCGCGTTCACGGTCTTGATGAGGGTGGATTTGCCCGAGCCCGAAGGCCCGCACACGACCACCACGTCGCCCTTGTCGATGTTGACGCTGCAATTGTTCAGCACTTGCACCGGGCCGTACCACTTGGAAACGTTCGTGATCTGGATCATGGGGTCGGACATGGTGACGATCTCCTTATCGGATGATGGCGATTTTTCTGTTGATGCTCTTGACGACACTCGAGAGCGAATAGCTGATGATGAAGTAAGTCACGGTCGCCATCAAGTAGGTTTCGATCGGGCGGCCGAAGTTCTTGCCGGCGGTCTCGAAGCCCTTGAGCAAGTCGTAGGCGCCGATCGCATACACCAGCGAGGTGTCCTGAAACAGGATGATGGTTTGCGTCAGCAGCACCGGCAGCATGTTGCGAAAGGCCTGCGGCAGGATCACCAGGCGCATGTTCTGGCCGTAGGTCATGCCCACGGCCTGGCCGGCAAACACCTGGCCGCGCGGGATGGACTGGATGCCGGCGCGCATGATCTCGCTGAAGTAGGCCGCCTCGAAGGCGATGAAGGTGACGACGGCCGAATATTCCGCCCCGATGGGCCGCCCGATGAGCAGCGGCACCAGCAGGAAGAACCACAGGATCACCATCACCAGCGGCACCGAGCGCATGACGTTGACGTACAGCGCGGCCGGCGCGTCCAGCCACTTCTTGCCCGACAGGCGCATCAGCGCCAGCAAGGTGCCGAAGAAGATGCCGCCGGCGGTGGCCACCGCCGTCAGCAGGATGCTGAACCACAGGCCCTTGAGGATGAAGTTCTGGATCAGCGACCAGTTGAGGATCGAGAAGTCGAGATTCATGTCAGTGGCCTCCCGCACCGGTACCGGCGGCAACAAAACCCGGCACGCGCGCGCGCTTCTCGATCCAGGCAAAGATGCGGTTGATCACCAGCGCCGAGATGGCGTAGAGCACCGTGACAGCCAGGTACACCTCGATCGGGCGTGCGGTTTCCTCGCCCACCTGCAGCGCGTACTGCGTCAGCTCGGGGATGGACACGGCGAAAGCCACGGCCGAATTTTTGAAGATATTCATCGACTCGCTGGTCAGCGGCGGGATGATGATGCGATACGCCATGGGCAGCAGCACGTAGCGGTAGTACTGCGGCGTGGTGAAGCCCACCGCCATGCCGGCGTAGCGCTGGCCCTTGGGCAGCGCCAGAATGCCGGCGCGCACCTGCTCGGCGATGCGCGCCGAAGTGAACAGGCCCAGCGCCAGCACCACCAGAATGAAGGGCGGAAAGTTCTTCATGGGCGGCACCAGGGCCGGCAGCACGAAGTACCACAGGAAGATCTGCACCAAGAGCGGGATGTTGCGAAACAGCTCGACCCAGGCATTGCCCAGGCGCACCAGCCAGGGGCTGTTCGGCAGCGTGCGGATCACGCCGATGAGCGAGCCCACGACGAGGGCCACGACCAGCGCCGTGAGCGAGACCGATACCGTCCAGCCCCAGGCCGAGAACAGCCAGTCCAGATACGTGATGTCGCGGCCCTTGCCAAAGCAGCCGGCCACCACGTCGCCGCTCAGGGTGTCCTTGCAGAACACCATCCAATCCATTGCCATCACAACCCTCCTGTGACCGAACTTGCCTGGTTCGCGAGCTTTATAACCGCGAACGCCCACTTGAAGCCAAGTGGGCGTTCATGGGGTTCACGCGGCGTGCTGCGCGATCACTTGTTGCCGTAGTCTTCCATCGGCTTGTCGTTGGGGTTGGCCCAGGCGGCCTTGGTGCCTTCCGACGCGGGCATGTTCAGGTTGACGTTGTTGGGCGGGATCGGCTGCGTGAACCACTTGTCGTACAGCTTGGCCAGCGAGCCGTCCTTGATCTGGCGCACGATGGAGTCGTCGATGGCCTTCTTCAGCTTGGCGTCGCCCTTGGGCAGCATGCAGGCAATGGGTTCGACCGACAGCACTTCGCCGGTGATCTCGAAATCCTTGGGGTTCTTGGCCTTGGCGATGTTGGCCGCCAGGATGGAGCCGTCCATCACGAAGGCGTCGGCGCGGCCGGCCTCCAGCAGCAGGAAGCTGTCGGCGTGGTCCTTGCCCTGCACCGTCTTGAAGTCGATGTTCTGCGCGCGCTCGTTCTTGCGCAGCGTCTGCACCGAGGTCGTGCCGGTGGTGGTGGCCACGGTCTTGCCGTTCAGGTCCTTGATCGAGTGGATGCCGGACTTCTTGTTCACCGCCATGCGCACTTCTTCGACGTAGGTGGTGTAGGCGAAGTCCACGTCCTTCTGGCGCGCCTTGTTGTTGGTGGTCGAGCCGCACTCGAAGTCGATGGTGCCGTTCTGGATCAGGGGGATGCGGTTTTGCGAGGTGATGACCTGGTAGTTGATCGTCAGCGGCTTGCCGACGTCCTTGCTCAGGTCGCCGACGATGCGCTCGGCCATCTCGGTGTGAAAGCCCACGTACTTGCCGCCGCCCAGCGTGAAGGCCAGGCCGGACGAATCGCGCACGCCCAGGTTGACCGCGCCGCGCTCCTTGATCTTGGCCAGCGTGTCGGGGGCCTGGGCCATGACGGCGCTGGCCGCGAAGGCCAGGATGGAGAAAGCCAGCAACTGCTTCTTCATGACAAATCCCTTTTCAAAAACAAACGAGAGGCTTGCCCAGCGAAGCCTCGGAAGCCGCATTCTACGAAGCTTCGTCTAATGGACAACCCTTAATCGCCGCCCGAATTCTGTTGATTGCTTCGCTGAATCGCCCACATTTGCGCGTAGCGCCCGTGCGCCGCCAGCAGTTGCAGATGGGTGCCGCGCTCGACGACGCGGCCCTGCTCCATCACCAGGATTTCGTGCGCGTCGACCACGGTGGACAGGCGGTGCGCGATGACGAGCGCCGTCTTGCCCTGGGCCGCGCCCGCCAGCTCGGCCTGGATGGCGCGCTCGTTGGCCGAATCCAGCGCGCTGGTGGCCTCGTCGAAGATCAGGATCGGCGGGTCCTTGAGCAGGGTGCGGGCAATCGCCACGCGCTGCTTCTCGCCGCCCGACAGCTTCAGGCCGCGCTCGCCCACCAGGGTGTCGTAGCCCTTGGGCGTGGAGACGATGAAGTCGTGGATGCGCGCGGCGCGCGCTGCCGCGTGCACCTCTTCGTCGGTGGCGCCGGGGCGGCCGTAGCGGATGTTGTAGGCGATGGTGTCGTT
>JAFEEB010000056.1 GCA_018241325.1 Pseudomonadota bacterium
AGCCAGACCAGCGACGGCGCCGGCGCGTTGATTCTGGCCAGCGAAGCGGCGGTCAAGCGCTTTGGCCTCACGCCGCTGGCGCGCTTCGTCAGCTTTGCCGCGCGTGGCGTGCCGCCGCACATCATGGGCATCGGGCCGATCGAGGCCATTCCGGCTGCGCTGAAAAACGCCGGCCTCAAGCAGGACGCGCTGGACTGGATCGAGCTGAACGAGGCCTTTGCCGCGCAATCGCTGGCGGTGATGAACACCCTCAAGCTCGACCCCGCCAAGGTCAACCCCATGGGCGGCGCCATCGCGCTGGGCCATCCGCTGGGCGCGACGGGCGCCATCCGCTCGGCCACCGTGGTGCACGCGCTGCGCCGCCACAAGCTGAAGTACGGCATGGTGACCATGTGCGTGGGCATGGGGCAGGGCGCGGCGGGCATCTTCGAGCGCGTGTGAGCGGCCGTGCCGTTCGGTGTTGAGGTTTCAAGTGATATCGGCCGCTGGCGCTTGTCCATCAAGCGCGGGCAGCTATTGATTGGATAGTGACATGGATTTGGATACCGGCATCGTTCAGCACGCCTTCGACCGCGCCGTGGCGCTGGAGCCGCTGGCGCCAGGCGCCGCCGGCGCGCCCCGGCGCTTTCGCGGCCACACCAGCGCCGACTACGCCAACATGGTGGGGCCCTTTGGCGGCATCACCGCCGCGCAGGCGCTGCAGGCGGTCATGCTGCACCCCGACCGCCTGGGCGATCCGGTGGCCTTCACCGGCAACTTTGCGGCCGCGCTGGCCGATGGCGCGTTCACCGCCGAAGCCCAGTCCGTGCGCACCAACCGCTCGACCCAGCACTGGGTCGTGACGGTGCACCAGCCCGACGCCGCGGGTCAGGATGTGGTGGTGTTCACCGCCACCGTGATCACGGCCGTGCGGCGCGAGACCTGGGGCGCCACCGACCTCGCCATGCCCGCGGCGCCCGCGGTCGATGCCATGCCCCGCCTGCCGTCCAACCGGCGCGTGGCCTGGTTCAACCGCTACGACATGCGCGTTTTCGAGGGCCCGCTGCCGCGCGAGTGGAACGGCGCCGAAACCCCAGGCAGCGAAACCGGCCTGTGGGTGCGCGACGAGCCGCCGCGCGCGCTCGACTTTGCCAGCCTCACGGCGCTGTGCGACGTGTTCTACCCCCGCATATGGCTGCGCCGCGCGACATTCACGCCCATCGGCACCATCACGTTCAGCGTTTACTTCCACGCCGACGGTGCCTCGCTGGCGGCCTGCGGTGTCGACCACCTGCTGGCGCAAGCGCGCGGGCAACGCTTTTTCAATGGCTACTTCGACCAGAGCGGCGAGCTGTGGAGCGCCGGCGGACAGTTGCTGGCGACCACGCATCAGTTGGTCTACTTCAAGGAGTAGGGGCGTTGGATTGCTTGCAAACAGCCGGACGCAGAGGACGCAAAAATCACGCAGAGGACGCAAAAAATACCCGAATGAATTGCTCTTAAAAAAAGAGCTACCTTGGCTTGTTCACAAGGGGCTGCGAGGCAATTTCATTTTTGAATTTTTTGCGTCCTCTGCGATTCCTTTGCGCCCTCTGCGTTCGGCTGTTTTCTTTGGAGATTCACCATGCCCGCCAAAGCCGCCCTCATCGTCGGCGCCGGTGACGCCACCGGCGGCGCCATCGCCCGTGCCTTTGCGCGCGATGGCTACGTCGCCTGCGTCAACCGTCGGCACGAAGACAAGCTAGCGCCGCTGGTCGCGCAGATCGAGGCCGAGGGCGGCACGGCGCATGC
Source organism: Pseudomonadota bacterium (assembly GCA_018241325.1). GTDB lineage: Bacteria > Pseudomonadota > Gammaproteobacteria > Burkholderiales > Burkholderiaceae_C > Ottowia. The sequence continues at coordinate 1,771 of JAFEEB010000056.1, forward strand.
CTTTGGCAGCGACGCGCGCGAGGAAGAGCAGGTGGAGGCGCTGGTGGAGCGCATCGAGCGCGAAGTGGGCCCCATCGAGGTGCTGGTCTTCAACATCGGCGCCAACGTGCCCGAAAGCATCCTGACCGAGACCGCGCGCAAGTACCGCAAGGTGTGGGAGATGGCCTGCTTTGCCGGCTTTTTGAATGCGCGTGAGGTGGCCCAGCGCATGGTGGCGCGCCCCATGCCCGCCAGCGGCCACCGCGGCACCATTTTGTTCACCGGGGCGACGGCCTCGCTGCGCGGCGGCGCCAAGTTTGCGGCGTTTTCGGGCGCCAAGATGGCGCTGCGTGCACTGGCGCAAAGCATGGCGCGCGAGCTGGGCCCCGAGGGCGTCCACGTGGCGCACCTCGTGATCGACGGCGCCATCGACACCGAGTTCATCCGCACGCAGTTTCCCGAGCGCTACGCCCTGAAGGCGCAGGACGGCATCCTCAACCCCGAGCACATCGCGCAGCAATATGTCATGCTGCATCGCCAGCCGCGCGATGCGTGGACGCATGAGCTCGATCTGCGCCCCTGGTGCGAAAAATTTTGAAGGCCCGAGCCATGACCGCCAAGACCGTGGAGTTCTACTTCGACTTCGGCAGCCCCGCCGCCTACCTGGCCTGGGCGCAGTTGCCCGCGCTGTGCGACGAGGCCGGCGCCGAGTTGATCCACAAGCCCATGCTGTTGGGGGCGGTGTTTCAGGCCACGGGCAACCGCTCGCCGGCCGAGGTGCCGGCCAAGAGCCGCTATGTGCGGCGCGATTTCGAGCGCCACGCCGCGCGCCACGGCGTGCCGTTCAACTTCAACCCGCACTTTCCCATCAACACCCTGGTGCTGATGCGCGGCGCGACGGCCATGCAGATGCAGGACGGCGGGGCGTGCTTTGGCGCCTTTTGCGCCTGCGTGTTTCGCGCCATGTGGGTCGATGAAAAGAACATGAACGATCCGGCCGTGGTCGGCGCGGTGCTGCAGGGCGCCGGTTTTGACGCCGTCCAGTTTCTGGCCGCGGTGGGCCAGCAGCCCGTCAAGGATCGGCTGAAGGCCGTCACCGAGGAGGCCGTGGCGCGCGGCGTGTTCGGCGCGCCGACGATGTTCGTGGGCGAGCAGATGTTCTGGGGGCAGGACCGGCTGGACTGGGTGCGCGAGGCGCTGGCGCAGCACTGAGTCAATGCCGCGCGCGCTGACGGACGCCCCATTGCCACGCGCGCAGCAGCGAGTCGGCGCAGGCCAGCACCCAGGCCAGCAGCGCGGCCAGACCGAACAGGGGCGGCAGGGCGTCGATCACGTTCAGTTCCAGGACGCGCGTGAGTTCGCGCGTGCCCACCGCGTACATGCCGAGCGGAAACACCACGCCCCAGTACATGGGGTCGTAGCGCAGGGGCACGTGGCGGATGGCGTAGCGCCAGACCTCCAGCACGATCAGCAGGGGGATCCACCAGGTGCCACTGGCCCAGCAAAAGAGGGTGAAGCCTTCGATGAAGGGATGCATGGACTGCAGGAAGGGTGCCTGCGGTGCGGCCTGCACCAGCAACGCGCCAGCCAGCGTCGAGATGGCCATGGCGCCCATGTTGATCCAGTAGGAGGGTGTCAGGTCCTTGGCGGCCAGCGTGAAGAAGGTGTAGCGGTAGAAGATCAGCGTCATGATCCAGATGTAGAGCATGACGCCCCACAACCACAGCGCCAGCGCCAGAAAGTGCATGGCCAGGCGTGGCCCTTCGCCGAGACCGGGTGCCAGCAGCACGCCCAGCACCACTACCGATTGCGTGGCGACCACGGCCAGCAGCCAGGCGCCGCCGATGCCACGGTCCAGCCGGGGCTTGGTGGCGATGGTGGTGAGGGTGGCGAAGATGCCGTAGGTCAGCACCAGCCACAGGCCCGCAGTGACCCACCACAGCAGCGTCGCGGCGGCGCGTGGGCCGCCTATCAGCAGGCACTGGCTGCCCAGAACGCCGGAGGCGGCCACCGTGGTGAAGAAGCCTGGGCTGCGCGCGTGGTGCCGCAGGTCGGCAACGAAGCGGGCCGTGTGGCGCAGCAGGCGCAGCATGGTCAGCACCCACAACCCCGCGTACAGCATGGCGTTGAGGGCCAGCAGGGCGCGCGCCAGCGCCGGCAGGCCCAGTTGCTGCATGGCGATGGAGACGATGCCCGTGGCCATGACGATGCCGAAACTGGCCGGCGGCAGACCGGCTGCCAGCCGGGACCAAGGCCGGGCCGGCGTCGCTGCCAGTGGGGGCGGGTCGGACGCGTGCATGCGGGCATTGTGCGATGCCGGCGCGCTGGCTGCCACGCGGCCGGGGCCCGTGCGCTGCCCCGCACCGGGCCGGGGCACACCGGGCAGGGGCACGCCTTGATGCGGATTAAAATTTTGCGATTGCCCCATCGCAGGGGGGCCAGCCATCGGAGCGAGGACGTCACGGGCCCGCCCGCGCCCACCAGGAACCGAACCGTATGACCGCGCCCCAGCCTGACACCGCCGCGAGCCCGCAGTGGCGCGACTTCTACGGGCAGGATCGTTTCCTGCTCCTGTCGGCCCTGGCCATCGTCATCGGCGTCATCAGCTCGATCGGCGCCTACGTGCTGCTGATGGCGATTCGCTTCTTCACCAACCTGTTTTTCTTCCAGAGCTTCTCGTTCGCGGCACACTCGCCGGCCGACAACCAGCTGGGTGCCTGGGTCATCATCGTGCCGGCCATCGGCGGGCTGATCGCGGGACTGGCGGCCCGCTATGGCACGGAGAAGATTCGCGGCCACGGCATCCCGGAGGCCATCGAGGCGATTCTGTACGGCAAGAGTCGCATGTCGCCCAAGGTGGCCATGCTCAAGCCGGTAGTCTCAGGCATCGTGATCGGCAGCGGCGGCCCGTTCGGCGCCGAGGGGCCGGTCATCGTCACCGGCGGCGCGGCGGCGTCGCTACTGGCGCAGGCCGTCAGCCTGACCTCGGTTGAGCGCAAGGCGCTGCTGGTGGCGGGCGCCTGCGCCGGCATGACGGCGGTGTTCGGAACCCCGGTGGCGGCAGTGCTGTTCGCGGTCGAGCTGATGCTGTTCGAGCTGCGGCCACGCAGCCTGCTGCCGGTGGCCATCGCCTGCGCGGTGGCGGGCTTTTTGCGACCTCTCTGGTATGAAAGCGGGCCGCTGTTTCCGATGAGCACCAGCGAGCCCACGGCGATTGCCATCGTCTCGGCCCTCATCGCCGGGTTGGCGGCGGGTGCGTTGTCCATGGCGGTGACCCACTTTTATCACTATATCGAGGAGCGCTTCGAGCGCCTGCCGATCCACTGGATGTGGTGGCCGGCCATCGGCGGGCTGGTGGTGGGCATCGGCGGCTACTTTCAGCCGCGTGCCCTGGGCGTGGGCTACGACGTGATCGGCGATCTGCTGGCCAACAACCTGGTGCTGAGCACGGCCGCCAGCTTGGTCATCGTCAAGGCCATCATCTGGGCGGTGGCCCTGGGCTCCAACACTTCGGGCGGCACCCTGGCGCCGCTGATGACCATGGGCGCCGGCCTGGGCGTGGTGATTGGGCGCTGGCTGCCCGGCGCCGACATCCAGCTGTGGGTGCTGGTATGCCTGGCCGCCACCATGGCGGGCACGTTGGGCGCGCCGCTGATGTCCATCGTGTTCGCCTTCGGCCTGACGCATGACGCCAACGCCATCCTGCCCCTGCTGCTCGGCTGCATCGTAGCGTACGCCTTCACGGTGATCGTGATGCCGCACTCCATCCTGACCGAGAAGATCGTGCGGCGCGGCCGGCGAATCTACCGCGAGTACGGCGTCGACCCGCTGGAGCAGAGCTTCATCAGCGACGTGATGACGCGCGACGTGAAGGCGATTGCCGCGCAGTTGCCCGTCGCCGACGTCATCGACCAATACTTCGGCAGCACCCAGTCGCAACGCGCCTACCCCGTGCAGCAGGGCGGGCGACTGCTGGCGATGGTGGAGCGGGCCGACTTTCTGAACCTGGATGCGCAGTTGCTGGCGCAGCCCGTCGCCAACTTGGTGCTGGCGCCGACCGATGCCTTTGCCCTGCCTGCGGAGACCCTGCGCATGGTGGCCTCGCGCATGGCGGCGCTGGACATCGAGCGGCTGCCCGTCATCGACGCGCCCGAGACGCGCCAACTGGTCGGCATCGTCAGCCGCAGCGATCTGGTCAAGCCGCGGCGCGCGGCCTACGAAGAAGAGTCGCAGCGCGAGCGCTTTTTCCTGACCTCCGCGCGCTGGCCTCGGACGGGCGCGCGTGAAGCCGACGAATGAACCCCCTAGCACCAAGGAGCCTTATGAGCGACATCCTCACCCACGTCGAAGCCGGCGTGATGACCCTGACCTTCAACCGGGTGGACAAGAAGAACTCCATCACTCGCGCCATGTATGCGGCGCTGGCCGACGGCCTGGAGCGGGCGGCGCAAGACGCCGCCGTGCGCGTGGTGCTGATCCAGGGCGATGCCACGGTGTTCTCCGCGGGCAACGACATCGGGGACTTCCAGAACGCGCCGGCCGACCCCGGTCCGCGCGAGGAGCAGCCGGTGTGGCGTTTTCTGCGCGCCATCGCCACCTTCCCCAAACCCATCGTGGCGGCGGTGTGCGGGCCGGCCGTGGGCGTGGGCACCACCCTGCTGCTGCATTGCGACCTGGTCTATGCCGGTGACAACGCGGCGTTTGCGCTGCCCTTCGTCAACCTGGGCCTGGTGCCCGAGGCCGGCTCCAGCCTGCTGCTGCCGCAGATGCTGGGCTATCACCGCGCGGCCGAGGCCCTGCTGCTGGGCGAGCCCTTCATGGCCGAGGCCGCGCTGGAGGTGGGCCTGGTCAGCCGCGTGCTGCCGCCCACCGAATGCAATGCCGTGGCGCAGCAGCAGGCGCGCAAGCTGGCGGCCAAGCCCCTGGCCTCGCTGGTCGAGACCAAGCGCCTGATGAAAGGTGGCCAGCAGACCGCCGTGCTGGCGCGCATGGACGAGGAGGGCCAGCTCTTTGGCCGCATGCTGCACGAGCCCGCGGCGCGCGAAGCCTTCGCCGCCTTTGCCCAGCGGCGCAAGCCCGACTTCAGCAAGATTTGAGGAAAACAGGGCTGTCACGCTTGTCTGGCAAGCGCGAGCAGCTATTTATATGATAGTAATCCGCATGCCTGCCGCGGCGCGTGTCGAGTCATGAACACGCCATCCCCGGCCGCGGCCGACAAGGCCTTCGAGCCCGAATTCGTCGCAGGCCTGACCCGCTTGTTCGAGGAGCGCATCGTCTTCAACAAGGTGCTGGGCCTGAAGCTGATCGAGCTGACCGGCGAGCGCGTGCGCTGCCGCATCGACATGCGCGAAGAGCTGATCGGCCACTTTCAGCACCAGCGTCTGCACGGCGGCGTCATCAGCGCCACGCTGGACGCTTGCGGCGGGATGGCGGTGATGGCGGCGATCGGCGCGCGCCACATGACCGAGGCGCCCGAGCAGCGGTTGGCGCGCTTTCTCAAGCTGGGCACCATCGACCTGCGGGTGGACTATCTGCGGCCCGGCCTGGGCGAGCACTTCATCGCCAGCGCCGAGGTGATGCGCCTGGGCTCGCGCGTGGCCAGCACGCGCATGGCGTTTCACGGTGCCGACGGCAGCCTGCTGTCCACCGGCGCGGCGGCCTACATCGTGTCTTGAACCGGCAACTCGCGCACCGGCACTTCGCGCGGGCGGCCGTCGTCGTCGATGGCGACGTAGGTGAGCTGCGCCTCGGTCACCTTGATGTAGCGCCCCTGGGTGCGAATGCGCTCGGCGTAAACGCCCACGCTGACGGTCATCGACGTGCGGCCGATGCGCTCCATCTTGGCCACCAGCGACAGGATGTCGCCCACGCGCACCGGCTGCCGAAAGATGAACTGGTTGACCGCCACCGTGGCCATCCGTCCCTGCGCATAGCGCGCCGGCAGCACCGAGCCGGCCAGGTCCACCTGCGCCATCACCCAACCGCCAAAAATGTCGCCATTGGCGTTGGCGTCGCTGGGCATGGGAATGACCTTGAGCACCAGCGTGTGGTCGGTCGGCAGATCCTCGTGCGGCGCCTTGACGGGTTCCAGGTTGGGCGGGCGCAGCGTGGTGGGTGGGCGGGGATCGGTGGGCATCGGCACAATCGTTGAAAGCACAAAGCAACCATTTTCCAACAATGCGCCGATCCGCCCCGCCCCTGCCCCTGCCGTCCGGCAGCGCCCCTGTGTCCGACTGGGCCACGCTGGCGCGTCTGGCGCCCTATCTGTGGCGCTACCGCTGGCGCGTGGTGGCGGCGCTGCTGATGGTGACGGGGGCCAAGCTGTCCAACGTGGGCGTGCCGATCCTGCTGAAAGACCTGGTCGATCGCATGAACCTCAAGGCGGGCGATCCGGCCGCGCTGCTGGTGGTGCCCGTGGGCCTGCTTCTGGCCTATGGTTTGCTGCGCCTGATGACCAGCGCCTTCACCGAGCTGCGCGAGCTGGTGTTTGCCAAGGCCACGCAGGGCGCCACGCGGCAGGTGGCGCTGCAAACCTTCGAGCACCTGCACTCGCTCAGCCTGCGCTTTCACCTGGAGCGCCAGACCGGCGGCATGACGCGCGACATCGAGCGCGGCGTGCGCGCCATCGAGTCGCTGATCACCTATTCGCTGTACTCGATCATCCCGACGGCGGTGGAGATGACGCTGGTGCTGACCATCCTGGGCACGCGCTTTGACGCGGGCTTCGTCTGGATCACGCTGGCCGCGCTGTCGCTGTACATCGTGTTCACCGTGTGGGTGACCGAGTGGCGCACGCGCTTTCGCGTGGAGGCCAACGCCGCCGACTCGGCCGCGCACAACCACGCCATCGACTCGCTGCTGAACTACGAGACCGTCAAGTATTTCGGCAACGAGGGCTTCGAGGCGCGCCGCTACGACGAGAGCCTGCGCCACTACCAGCGCTCGCGCCTCAAATCGCAGTCCTCGCTGTCGCTGCTCAACACCGGCCAGCAGCTCATCATCGGCACCGGCCTGGTGGCCATGCTGTGGCGCGCCACCGCCGGCGTGGCCGACGGGCACCTGTCCATCGGCGATCTGGTGATGATCAACGCCTTCATGATCCAGCTGTACATCCCGCTCAACTTTCTGGGCGTGATCTACCGCGAGCTCAAGCAGAACCTGACCGATTTGCACCGCATGTTCGCGCTGATGGATCGCCCGCGCGAGATCGCCGACCTGCCCGGCGCGCCCGACTTGCGCACCAACGGGCCGATGGACATCCAGTTCGAGCACGTCGATTTTGCGTACGAGCGCGATCGTCCCATCCTGCACGACGTCAGCTTCAGCGTCCCGGCCGGGCAGACGGTGGCGGTGGTCGGGCCCTCGGGCGCGGGCAAGTCCACGCTGGCGCGCCTGCTCTATCGCTTTTATGAACCGCAGTCCGGCAGCGTGCGCGTTGCCGGCCAGGACATCCGCGCCGTCACGCAGGCCAGCGTGCGCCGCGCCATCGGCATCGTGCCGCAGGACACGATGCTGTTCAACGACACCATCGCCTACAACATCCGCTACGGCCGCCCCGG
>JAFEEB010000057.1 GCA_018241325.1 Pseudomonadota bacterium
AGCCGCCTTCGGGCGGCTTTTTTTCGTGTTCGCTCGCTGATTCCTTCGGTGCGGCTATTCTCGCAATCCCTGTCATTGCAGGCGCTTGCGCTCTGCTAGCATCCAGCCAGACTTCGCAATCGAGCATGGGTGCATTCATCTTTCGTCGCCTGATCCAGGCCGTGGTGGTGATGGTGTCGGTGGCCTTCGTGGCCTTCCTGCTGTTTCAGTACGTGGGCGACCCGGTCGTGTTCCTTCTGGGTCAGGACGCAACGCCCCAGCAGATCCAGCAACTGCGTGCCGACCTGGGGCTGGACCAGCCGTTTTTCATGCAGTTCTGGCATTTCCTGGTCAACGCGGCGCAGGGCGAATTCGGCCTGAGCCTGCGCCAGGGCCAGAAGGTCTCGCGCCTGCTGGGCGAGCGCTTTCCCGCCACGTTCGAGCTGGCCATCGTTGCGGCCGCGCTGGCCTTGTTCGTGGGCGTGCCGATGGGCGTGTATGCGGCGCTCAAGCGCGGCAGCTTCATGAGTCAGGTGTTCATGACGGTGTCGCTGCTGGGTGTCTCGCTGCCCACCTTCCTGATCGGCATCCTGCTGATCCTGATCTTCTCGGTGTGGCTGGGCTGGATGCCCAGCTTCGGGCGCGGCGAGACGGTGCAGTTCGGCTGGTGGAGCTCGGGCCTGTTCACGCGCGATGGCTGGATGCACATGATCCTGCCGGCCATTACGCTGGCCATCTTCCAGCTCACGCTGATCATGCGCCTGGTGCGCGCCGAGATGCTCGAGGTCTTGCGCACCGATTACATCAAGTTCGCGCGCGCGCGGGGCTTGACGGATCGCGCCATCCATTTCGGCCATGCGCTCAAGAACACCCTGGTGCCTGTGATGACGATCACGGGCCTGCAACTGGGCGGCCTGATCGCCTTTGCCATCATCACCGAGACGGTGTTCCAGTGGCCGGGCATGGGCCTGCTCTTCATTCAGGCGGTCACCTTCGCCGACGTTCCGGTCATGGCGGCCTACCTGTGTCTGATCGCGCTGATCTTCGTCATCATCAACCTCGTCGTGGACATGCTTTACGTCGTGGTCGATCCGCGCCTGCGCGTGGGCAAGGCGGGCGGACACTGACCCTTGCCTGACCCAAAACCCAATGCCACGAAACCCTATACCAAATGCCAAGGAGACCCGCATGACCCCGAACACCCAACGCCTCTCGCTCCTCGTGAGTGCGGTTTTGCTGAGCATGGCGGCTGCGGCCTCGGCCCAGACCGTGCGCATCGCCAACCAGGGCGACGCGCTCTCGCTCGATCCGCATTCGCTCAACGAGACGCTGCAACTGTCGGTGGACAGCAACGCCTACGAGGCGCTGGTGGGCTGGAACAAGAAGCTGGAGATGGAGCCGCGCCTGGCCACGTCGTGGAAGCAGACGGCGCCCACGGTGTGGCGCTTCGAGCTGCGCAAGGGCGTGCAGTTTCATGACGGCACGCCCTTTACGGCCGACGACGTGGTGTTCACCATGGGCCGCATCATGGCCGATGGCTCGGACATGAAGAGCTACGGCACCGACGTGAAGGAAACGCGCAAGATCGACGAGCACACGATCGAGATCGAGACCAAGGCGCCGCAGCCCATCCTGCCGCAGATCCTCTCGCAGGTCTACATCATGAGCAAGAAGTGGTGCGAGGCCAACAACGCCACCAAGCCGGTGGACCGGCGCAAGGGGGTCGAGAACACGGCCTCGTTCAAGACCAACGGCACCGGCCCCTTCCACGTGCGCGAGCGCCAGCCGGGCGTGCGCACGGTGTTCGTGCGCAACCCGCGCTACTGGGGCACGGTCGAGGGCAATGCGCAGGAAGTCATCTTCACGCCCATCGCCAACCCGGCCACGCGCGTGGCGGCGCTGCTGTCGGGCGAGATCGACGTGATGGAGCCGGTGCCGGTGCAGGACATCGCGCGCGTCAACGCCAACCCGGGCACGCACGTGATCACCGGCCCCGAGCTGCGCACGGTGTTCCTGGGCATGGACCAGAAGCGCGACGAGCTGCTGTTTTCCAGCGTCAAGGGCAAGAACCCGTTCAAGGACGTGCGCGTGCGCAAGGCCTTCTACCAGGCCATCGACATCGAGGGCATCAAGAAGACGGTGATGCGCGGCCAGTCGCGCCCCACGGCGCTGATGGTGGGCCCCGGCATCAATGGCTGGACCGAGGCGCAGGACAAGCGCCTGCCGTTTGACGTGGAGGCCGCCAAGAAGCTGATGCAGGAGGCCGGCTACGGCAACGGTTTTGAAGTGACGATGAACTGCCCCAATGACCGCTACGTCAACGACGGGCAGATCTGCCAGGCGGTGGCCGCCAACCTGGCCAAGATCAATGTCAAGATCAACCTGCAGGCCGAAACCAAGGGCACCTACTTTCCGAAGATCCTGCGCCGCGACACCAGTTTTTACATGCTGGCCTGGACGCCTTCGACCTACGACTCGCACAACGTGCTGAACGCCATCATGCACTGCCCGGATGAGAAAACCGGCGCGGGCCAGTTCAACCTGGGCTCGTACTGCAACCCCAAGCTGGACGAGCTCTCGGCCAGGATCGGCTCCGAAACCGACCAGGCCAAGCGCAACGCCATGATCAAGGAGGCCTTCCAGATGCACATCGACGACGTGGGTCACCTGCCGCTGCACCAGCAGATGCTGGCCTGGGGCGTGAGCAAGAAGGTCGATCTGGTCCAGCTGGCCGACAACTTCATGCCCTTCAAGTGGATCACCCTGAAAAAATGACGCATGGTGCCCCTTGCTGCACGTGGGTTTTTATGCAAAACGAGCAGCCGGCGGGCGCCAGAACAGCGCGAGCAGCTATAAATAAATGAGCATTCTCATCACCCGCTGGCTCGACAGCGACGTCGGCTACAGCTTTCGCAACTCGCCCACCGCCATCGTCGCGGCCGCGATCGCGTTTGTCTGCATCTTCTGCGCCGTCTTTGCCGGCTGGGTGTCGCCGCACAACCCGTTTGATCTGACCAAGCTGGAACTGAGCGACGCCCGGCTGCCGCCCGCCTGGTACCCGGACGGCAAATCGACCTACCTGCTGGGCACCGACGACCAGGGCCGCGACATCCTGTCGGCGCTGATCTACGGCGCGCGCATCTCGCTCATCGTGGGCGTGGTGTCCGTCATCCTGTCGGTGCTGGTCGGCGTGGTGCTGGGTCTGCTGGCCGGCTTCAAGGGCGGCTGGATCGACACTTTCCTGATGCGCCTGTGCGACGTGATGCTGTCGTTTCCGGCCATCCTGGTGGCGCTGCTGATTGCGGGCGTGGGCCGCGCGCTGTTTCCCGACGCGCACGAGTCGCTGGCCTTCGGCGTGCTGATCATCGCCATTTCGCTGACGGGCTGGGTGCAGTACGCGCGCACGGTGCGCGGCAGCACCATGGTCGAGCGCGGCAAGGAATACGTGCAGGCCGCGCGCGTGACCGGCGTGTCGCAGCTTCGCATCATGCTGCGCCACGTGCTGCCCAACGTCATGGGGCCGGTGCTGGTGCTGGCCACCATCCAGGTCGCCACGGCCATCATCACCGAGGCCACGCTGTCCTTCCTGGGCGTGGGCGTGCCGCCCACCTCGCCCTCGCTGGGCACGCTGATCCGCGTGGGCAACGACTACCTGTTCTCGGGCGAGTGGTGGATCACCATTTTTCCGGGCGCCATGCTGGTGCTGATCGCCTTGTCGGTCAACCTGCTGGGTGACTGGCTGCGCGATGCGCTGAATCCGCGGCTGCGCTAGCCGAGCCGAATCGCCTTGCGAAGCCCCCATGCACCAGAGCCGCCTCTCCAACATCATCATCGACTGTCAAACCGATGACATCGACGCTGCGGCGCGCTTCTGGGCCGCTGCGATCGGCCGGGTCGCCGAAACCGGCGCAGACCCGTCCGAGCCCTATCGCGCGCTGGAGGGCTCGCCCCAGGAGATGAAGATTCTCGTGCAGGCCGTGCAGCACGAAAGCCGGGTTCACCTGGACATCGAAACCGATGACGTCGAGGCCGAGGCCAGCCGGCTTGAACGGCTGGGCGCGCGGCGCGTGGCCAAGGTCAAGACCTGGTGGGTCATGCAAGCGCCAACGGGCCAGCGGTTTTGCGTGGTGCGGCCGCAGCGCGCGGACTTTGCGCAGAACGCCAATGCCTGGCCGGACCCAGGCGATCGAACGAGCTAGGATTCGAATGAAATATGGCCGTGGCGCTCAATGGTCAAGCGCAAGCAGCTACTAAAACAATAGTAAAACCACGATGTCCCTGTTGCAAGTCAAGAACCTGATCGTCGAGTTTCCCAACCGGCGCGGCACGCTGCGTGCGCTGGACGACATTTCGTTCGACATCGCGCCGGGCGAAATCCTGGGCGTGGTGGGCGAGTCGGGCGCGGGCAAGTCGCTGACGGGCGCGTCCATCATCGGCCTGCTGGAGCCGCCGGGGCGCGTGGCCGGTGGCCAGATCATCCTGGAAGGCCAGCGCATCGACAACCTGCCCGCCGAGAAAATGCGCCACATTCGTGGCAAGCAGATCGGCGCGATTTTTCAAGACCCGCTGACCTCGCTCAACCCGCTCTACAGCATCGGCCGGCAGCTGGTCGAGACGATTCAAACGCATCTGCCCGTCAGCGCCGCGCAGGCGCGCCAGCGCGCCATCCAGCTGCTGCAAGACACGGGCATCCCCGCTGCCGAGCAGCGCATCGACCACTACCCGCACCAGTTCTCGGGCGGCATGCGCCAGCGCGTCGTCATTGCCCTGGCGCTGGCGGCCGAACCCAAGCTGATCGTGGCCGACGAGCCGACCACGGCGCTCGATGTGTCGATCCAGGCGCAGATCATCCAGCTGCTCAAGCGCGTGTGCCGCGAGCACGGCGCCGCAGTCATGCTGATCACGCACGACATGGGCGTGATCGCCGAAACCTGCGACCGCGTGGCCGTGATGTATGCCGGACGCATTGCCGAGATCGGCCCGGTGCACCACGTCATCAACCAGCCCGCCCATCCCTACACCAAGGGCTTGATGGCCTGCATCCCCGACATGGAGCAGGACCGCGAGCAGCTCAACCAGATCGACGGCGCCATGCCCCGGCTGAATGCGATTCCGCGCGGCTGCGCCTTCAACCCGCGCTGCCCGCAGGTGTTCGAGCGCTGCCGCGTCGAGCGCCCCGAGCTGATGGCCGCCGGCGCCACGCGGGCCGCGTGCTGGCTGCACGCGCATCAGGAGGTGGCGGCATGACGCGCCATTGTTCTTTCCCCGGTATGGGCTCCTTCCCCCTCTGGGGGAAGGCTGGGATGGGGGTCAGCAGCCTGTTGGAGTCGGGCGCCGCCGGCCCCCGCCCCAACCCTCCCCCAGAGGGGGACGGAGCGACGCAGCCCCTGGTGCGCGCCGAGGGCTTGGCGATGAGCTTCGACGTCTCGCCGCCGCTGCTCAACCGCATCCTCGAGCGCAAGCCGCGCCAGCTGCTGCACGCGGTGGACGAGGCGACCTTCACCATCAACAAGGGCGAGACCCTGGCGCTGGTCGGTGAGTCGGGCTGCGGCAAGAGCACCGTGGCGCGCGTGCTGGTGGGCCTGTACCAGCCGTCGCGCGGGCGCTTCTTCTTCAAGGACCAGGACGTGCATGCGGCGCTGGCCAAGGGCGGGCGCGAGTTGCGCCGCGGCATCCAGATGATCTTTCAGGACCCCTACGCCAGCCTGAACCCGCGCTGGAAGGTGGCCGACATCATTGCCGAGCCCCTGCACGAGCACGGCCTGGTCACATCCAAGACCGAGGCGCAGGAGCGCGTGGCCGCGCTGCTGCAATCGGTGGGCCTGGCGGCGGTGGACATGGCCAAGTTTCCGCACCAGTTCTCGGGCGGGCAGCGCCAGCGCATCTCGATCGCGCGCGCGCTGGCCACGCAGCCCGAGTTTCTGGTCTGCGACGAGCCCACCAGCGCGCTGGACGTGAGCGTGCAGGCGCAGGTGCTCAACATCATGAAGAATCTGCAGCGCGAGCGGCAGCTGACCTACCTGTTCATCAGCCACAACCTGGCCGTGGTGCGTCACGTGAGCGACCACGTGGGCGTGATGTACCTGGGTCGCATCGTCGAGCTGGCGCCCAAGCGCACCCTGTTTGCCACGCCGCGCCACCCCTACACGCGCATGCTGCTGGACGCCATCCCCAAGATGCACGACACCGGCCGCGCGCGCACCCCCGTGCAGGGCGAGGTGCCCAACCCCCTCAATCCGCCCGCCGGCTGCACCTTTCACCCGCGCTGCCCGTTGGCCAACGCGCGCTGCAAGGCCGAGCGGCCCGCGCTGCAAGCCATCGGGGGTGTTCAGGTGGCGTGCCACGCGGTGGAGGAAGGGCGCGCCTAGCTTGCGACGGCGGTCCTGGCAAAAGGTGCGCGGCGAACCCGCACGAAAGATGGCGTCGTCGATGGCGTCTTGGGGGTGTCGAGTGATTGCAACACCGACCGGTGCGTGTACAGAAAAACACTGGACGACGTTGAAAAAGCGCGTGAAACTGTTTTTGATTTTCCCCCTGACTCTAGATTCAGGCCAATTCAATTTGGCTGGGAGAACGAAGATGAACGTGTTGACCAAGCCCATCGTGCTTTTGGCCTTGGGCGCCGCGATGGGTGGCGCAGCCCAAGCGGCGCCCTTCCAAAACGGGAGCTTCGAAACCGGACCAGCGGTTGGCGGCTTTGTCACCCTCTCGGCCGGCGATACGCAGATCACCGGGTGGACCGTCACCGGGGCCAATATCGATTACATCGGCACCTACTGGACGGCGGCGGACGGCAGTCGGTCTCTGGACCTGAGCGGTGGCAGCGCCGGCGGCGTTCAACAGGCCTTCGACACGCAAGCGGGTCACGTGTATCGCGTCAGTTTCTCTCTGGCGGGCAATCCCGTTGGCCCCCCCGCGATCAAGACCGTGCAAGTTCAGGCGACGGGCGGGGCTTCGACCAATTACACCTTCGACGTCACCGGCCATACTCAAGCCAGCATGGGCTGGACGACGCAAACCTATACGTTCACGGCCACGGGCTCGACCAGCACCCTGAGTTTCACGAGTCTGGATAGCTCGGCCTATGGCCCCGCGCTGGACAACGTGGTGGTGAGTGACGTCACGCCGGCGCCGGTCCCGACCCTGTCGCAATGGGGCTTGGTGGGGTTGGCGGGCTTGCTCGGCTTCGCGGCATTGCGCGGGCGGCGGCGCCGTCGCTGAATCGAGCGCGTTTGCGCCCGGGTTGGCCACGCGGGCCCGGCGCGCCTGCTAAGCTGGGGTTTTGCAGGAGACCGCCATGCCCTTCACCCTCAGCAGTCCCGACATTGCCCCGGGCAGCACCATCGACCAGCGCTTCGAGTTCGACAGCTTCGGCTGCTCGGGTGCCAACCAGTCGCCCGTGTTGCGCTGGAGCGGCGAGCCGGCCGGAACAAAAAGCTTTGCCCTCAACGTCTATGACCCCGACGCGCCCACCGGTTCCGGCTTTTGGCATTGGGTGCTGATCGACCTGCCCGCCGACGTGCACGAGCTGGCCGCCGATGCCGGCGCCAAGGGCGGCGCCAAGTTGCCCGCCGGCGCACGCCAGATCCGCAACGACTACGGCATCTACGCCTGGGGCGGCCTGTGCCCGCCGCCCGGCGACAAACCGCACCGCTACATCTTCACCGTACATGCCTTGTCGGTGGCGCGCATCGACGTGCCGGACGACGCGCCGGCCGCGTTGGCCGGCTTCATGGTCAACGCCAACACGCTGGCCAAGGCGTCGTTCACGGCCACCTACGGGCGCTGACCGGGCACGATTCGCGCACGCGCGCCCGACGGATTCCCGGTGAATCCCCGGGGGTGGCAACGCGTGCCGGCGTGATATGTTTGCAGGCTCCATGGGTGGCGTTGCCGGTCGCGCCACCCGGTCCTTATCACGCATCCTCACGCCATGAAGCCAGCCGTCCTTGCCCTGTCCCTGATCGCCTTGCCCGGCCTGGCTGCTGCCCAGGGCCAGGTCAACATCATCTGCTCGGTGCAGGCCGAGTGGTGCAACATGATGAGCACCGTGTTTGCCAAGAGCACGGGCATCAAGGTCAACATGACGGCCAAGGGATCGGGCGAGGCGCTGGCGCAGCTGATGGCCGAGCGGGCCAACCCCAAGACCGATGTGTGGTTCGGCGGCACCGGCGACCCGCACCTGCAGGCGGCCGAGCAGGGCCTGACGCTCGAATACAAGTCGCCGCTTTTGCCTCAGCTCTACCCGTGGGCGCAAAAGCAGGCGGCAGACTCCAAATATCACACCGTGGGGGTCTATCTGGGCCCGCTGGGTTTTGGCTTCAACACCGAGCTGCTGGCCAAGAAGAAGGCCGCCGCGCCCACGTCCTGGGCCGATTTGCTGAGGCCCGAGTACAAGGGCGAAATCCAGATGGCCAACCCGGCCTCCAGCGGCACGGCCTACACCATGATCGCCACGCTGGTGCAGCTGATGGGCGAGGACAAGGCCTTCGACTACATGAAGGCGCTGGACAGGAACATCAGCGCCTACACCCGCTCGGGCACCGCGCCCGTCAAGGCGGTGGCGCGCGGCGAGACCATGGTGTCGATCAGCTTCGTGCATGACGCCACGACCGAGAAGGTCAACGGCTTTCCGGTCGGCCAGGCCACGCCCAGCGAGGGCACGGGCGCCGAGGTGGGCTCGATGAGCATCGTCAAGGGCGGCCCCAACACCGCCAACGCCAAGGCCTTCTACGAGTGGGCGCTCACCCCCAGTGGCCAGCAGTTTGGCCTGGCGGCCAAGCAGTTTCAGCTGCCCAGCAACAGCAAGGTGCCCATTGACCCGCGCATGAGCGACCCCAAGAAAATCAAGCTCATCAACTACGACTACGCCAAATACGGCGCCAGTGCCGAGCGCAAGCGCCTGATCGCCAAGTGGGAAAAAGAAATCCAGAACCAGGGTAAGTGAGCGCGGGCGCTGGTGTCGTCATCGTTATCCGTCACGCTGCGCGTCACCCGCCAGAGCATGAACCCCGCGGTGCCGAGTGGCCGCGGAGCAGGCCAGGCCAGAGCGCCCGTGGCCGGGGTCTCCCCGGCCACTGGGCGCGCCCCCTGCAAGGGGGTGGGCGAAACATCGCGTAGCGAGTGGAGACTGGGGGTGTTCATTTGACTTCTGCCAACCGGCCGCTTTGGGCCTGGCTGCTGATCGGCGCGCTGGGCTACCTGGCGCTGCCCTGGTATGCCGCGCAGGACACCAACGGCCTGCTGCTGGTCGGCCAGGTGTTCAGCGCCGAGCACGCCGGCAACGGGCTGATGCAGGCGCTGGCCTACGGGCGTCCATGGCTGCTGGTGGGTGTGCTGGGTCTGGCGCTGTGCGCCGTCGGCGCTGCGATGGTGCCGGGGCGCACGCAGGGCGCCTGGATGTTTTGCGGGGGCGCGCTCGGCGCGCTGGGCCTGCTGGCCAGCGGCTTTGCCATTGGTGCGCGCGGCTGGGCCTTCGACAGCCTGAACACGGCGCTGGGCGAGCTGGCTGTGCGCCAGTTCGGCATGGGCTGGGGCGCGGCCGTGGTGCTGGCGGCGCTGGCCGTGCTGGCGGCCTTCGGGCTGGCGCGGCGTGGCTTCTTTCGGGGCGACCTGTTCGTATCGGCTGTCGTGGTCCTCTGCGGGGCGCTGCTGGCGCTCTTCATCGTGTATCCCGTGCTCAAGGCCCTGTCGGCTGCGGTGTTCACCGAAGAAGGCCAGGCCTCTTTCGGCGCGCTGTGGGAGCGCCTGTTCAATGCGCGCAACTTCGGCCTGGGCTGCTTCGCGGGCGGCCCCAGTTGCGGCGTGGCCTGGAACACCTTGCTGCTGGCCCTGATGACCGCCGCCAGCACCACGCTGCTGGGCACCTTGATGGCCCTGATGGCCGAGCGCGGCAGCAGTCGCCTGGCCAAGCCGCTCAGCATGGTGGCGCTGCTGCCCATCATCACGCCGCCCTTCGTGGTGGGGCTGGGGCTGATCCTGCTGTTCGGGCGGGCCGGTCTGGTCAACCAGGGGCTGGAGTGGGCTTTCGGCATTGCGCCCACGCGCTGGTTCTACGGCTGGGTGGGCATCTGGATGGCGCAGACCTTTGCCTTTGCGCCGATCGCGTTCATGATCATGCGCTCGGTGGTGCAGGGCGTGGCGCCCAGCCTGGAAGAAGCCGCGCAGACCCTGCGCGCCAGCCCCGCGCAAACCTTTCGCACCATCACGCTGCCCCTGCTGGGGCCTGGCCTGGCCAACGCCTTTTTGATCGGCTTCATCGAGAGCATGGCCGACTTCGGCAACCCCATCGTGGTGGGCGGGCAGTTCTCGGTGCTGTCCACCGAGATTTTCTTTGCCATCGTCGGCGCGCAGTACGACCAGGGCCGCGCGGCCGCGCTGGCCTGGCTGCTGGCCGGCTTTGCGCTCGTCATCTTCTTGCTGCAACAGGTTCTGCTGGGCAAAAAAAGCTACACCACCGTCACCGGCAAGGGCGACGCCGGCATCCCCATGCCGCTGCCGCGCGGCGTGCGCCGCCTGGTGCAGGGCGTGGCGCTGCCGTGGCTGGTGTTCACGCTGCTGGTGTATGGCTTTGCCTTCACCGGTGGCTTCGTCAAGACCTGGGGGCGCGACTACACGCCCACGCTGCAGCACTTTCGCACCACCTTCGCGCTGGACTGGGGCGAGCACGGCCTGGTGTGGGCCGGCACGGCCTGGAACTCGTTTTTCACCACCTTCAAGCTGGCGGCCATCTCGGCGCCACTCACCGCCGCGCTGGGCCTGGGCATCGCGTGGCTGCTGGCGCGCACGCAGTTCAAGGGGCAGGGCGTGTTCGAGTTTGCGGCCCTCTTGGCCTTTGCCATCCCGGGCACGGTGCTGGGCGTGAGCTACATCCTGGCCTTCAACGTGCCGCCGCTGGAGCTGACGGGCACGGCGCTGATCATCGTGCTGTGCTTCGTGTTTCGCAACCTGCCGGTGGGCGTGCGCGCCGGCACGGCGGCCTTCAAGCAGCTCGATCGCTCGCTGGACGAAGCCTCGCTGATGCTGCGCGCCGGCAGCCTGCAAACGCTGCGCCACGTGGTGCTGCCGCTGCTCAAGCCGGCGCTGGTGACGGCGCTGGTCTACAGCTTCGTGCGCGCCATCACCACCGTCAGCGCCGTGATCTTTCTGGTCACAGCCGAAAACGAGCTGGCCACCACCTACATCATCGGCCGCGTGGGCAATGGCGACTATGGCGTGGCGCTGGCCTATTGCACGGTGCTGATCGTGCTGATGGCGCTGGGCGCCGCGCTCATCCAGCGCCTGGTGGGCGAGCGCAAGCTGGGCCGGCGCCGCGCGGGCGCGCAGCCGCAGGGCAGTCAGGGGTGAAAGAAGACCATAAAAACAGCCGGACGCAGAGGACGCAAAGAACTCGCAAAGGACGCAAAAAAATCATGAGAAATTTTTTGGTTTTTCTTTTGCGTTCTTTGCGTCTCTTTTGCGTCCTCTGCGTCCGGCTGTTTTCAACGCATCAATTTCCCATCGATACCCAATCATGTCCGGCATAGTCTTCAAGAACGTCGTCAAGCGCTATGGCACGGGGCCCGCCGCGGCGCTGGCCGTCAAGGGCGTGAGCTTCGAAGTGCCCAAGAGCACGCTCACCACCATCCTGGGGCCCTCGGGCTGCGGCAAGACCACCATCTTGCGCATGATTGCCGGGCTGGAGCTGCCCACGAGCGGCCAGGTTTTCATCGACGGGCGCGAGGTGACCACCCTCGGCCCGGCCGAGCGCAACGTGAGCATGATGTTTCAGAGCTACGCGCTGTTTCCGCACATGAGCGTGCTGGACAACGTGATGTACGGCCTGAAGATGTCGGGCGTGGACAAGGCCAGCGCCGCCGCGCGCGCCGAGGCGGCCTTGCGCGGTGTGGGCCTGGTGGGTTTTGACGCGCGGCTGCCCAGTGAGCTGTCGGGCGGGCAGCAGCAGCGCGTGGCGCTGGCGCGCGCCCTGGTGCTGGAGCCGGCGGTGCTGCTGTTCGACGAGCCGCTGTCCAACCTGGACGCCCGCCTGCGCCGCGACATGCGCGAGGAAATCCGCGCGCTGCAGCAGCGCCTGGGCCTGACGGTGGCCTATGTCACGCACGACCAGAGCGAGGCGCTGGCCGTGAGCGACCAGATCATCGTGATGGATCATGGCGTGATCGCCCAGGCCGGCACCCCGCCCGAGCTGTACGAACACCCGGCCAGCGCGTTCGTGGCGGGCTTCATGGGCGACGCCTTGCTGTTGCCGGGCACGGCGCTGGCCGATGGCCAAGTGCAGCTTGGCCCGCTGTTGATTGCGCCGCGCCGGGCGGTGCCGGCCGGTGCCGTCAAGGTGGCGGTGCGGCCCGAGGCCTGGCGAATCGGCACCGCAGGTTCCGGCTTGCCGGCTACCTTGCGCAAGTCGGCTTACCTGGGGGGGGCGGTGGAATACACCTTCGAGACCGCGCTCGGCAGCATCCTGGCCATTTCGCGCGATGCGCAGACGCCGCTGGACGTGGGCAAGCTCGTTGGCTTGACCTTGGGCAGCCAGGGGGTGTCGGTGGTGGCGGCTTGATCCCGGCGGCTTGGGGAGTACGCCGCGCCCCACCGGCGCGGTGGCAAGGCTTCAACGTCTCTCGTCAGGTCAGCAACTGACCATTCGCACCCACCACGCCAACGTCCACGAACTCGCAGCCTTCGTGATGGGGCCGACCGAAATTGAAACGCAGGCCCCCTGCGTCCCAGTCGTCGATGCGCTCCAGTCCGGCAATGACCGCGGCGCGCGTGGGCGCTGGTCCGGCACGACGCAGCCCCTCGGCCAGAACCATGGCGTCAATGTAGCCCTCGATGCTGGCCAGCGAGAAGTCCTTGTGGCCAGCGGCGCGCATGTCGTCCTGATAGCGGCGCGCGATGGCCGTGCGACGCGAGAACGGCGATGGCACGCCGATCGAGAAACCGACCCCACGGGCCTGATCACCCATGGCAAAAATCGAGCCCGCGCTGATCGAGATGCCGTACAGCATCGCGTTGCCGCCCGCGGCGTGCAAGGCCTTGACGAAGGGCCCCGCTGTGCCAGCCAAGCCGACGATGACGATGTCGGGCTTGGCCTCGGCGATCTGCTGGGCGGCCGGTCCCACCTCGAGGCTGACGGTGCCCGGCGTGGTGGCGATGACCTTCGGGTCGAGCTTGTGCAGCGCCATGGCGGCCTGAAACCCCGCCAGCAGCGAAGCACCCAGCGGGTCCTTGGGGTGGACCAGGCCGATGCGCTTCTGGCCGGACCCAGCCGCCTGACGCACGAGATGGCCGATCTCCTGATCGTAGTTGGCGCGCGCCCAGAAGACATTGGGGCTGCCCTTTTTGCGCAGAGACACCGTCCCGGTGTTGGGGCCCACCACCGCCAGGCCTGGAACGGCGTCGATGACCTCGGCGGATTGCCGGGTACCCAGCGGGTGCAACAGCGCCAACACCGAAGGGTCGGCGGCAAAGGCCAGCGCATTGGCCTTGGCCACATCGGGCTTGAAGCCGTCGTCCTTCATCACCAGTTCGAGCTTGCTGCCATGGATGCCGCCGGCCTTGTTGAGCGCGGCGACGAAGGCGCTCGAGCCCATGAACATTCCGGAGCCGTTGGGTTTCTCGACTCCACTGTTGTCAAACGTGGTGCCGATGCGGATCACCCGCCCCGTCGGCGTCTGCGCATGCGCCGCCAGCCCCACGTGCGCGGCGACACCGGCAGCGGCCAGTTGCAGCACGGTGCGGCGGCGGGGGGCGATCGGGAAAGGGTGCGGTGAGTGGTGGGCGTTGAAGGCCGGCATGGCAGTGTGATTTGTGGCGCCGTTGTCAAGGTCAGCGCACCAGATGAAGTTGATACAAATCATCACAATAGCAGACAGTCGGTCTTCGGACTACAAAATCATGCCCTGTGGGTGCAGGCAAACAACACAATAGTTGACGCAATTGGATGGTTCGAGCCTGGATTGCGCTCGTGTGGGCGGCCTCATTGAACCGTTGACGTGGCTACTGTGCCGGTCTTGGGCTGCCCGGACGTGCGACTTCAGCGGTCCAGGAGCACGTGTCGCGCCGGTTTGGCGCGGCCATCGACGGGGATAATCCCGGCATGAACCAGCTCGACGCTCTCAAGCAATTCACCACCGTGGTGGCCGACACCGGCGACTTCAGGCAGCTCGCGCAATTTCAGCCGCGCGACGCCACGACCAACCCCTCGCTGATCCTGAAGGCGGTGCAAAAGCCCGAGTACGCGCCGCTGCTGGCGCAAACCGTGGCGGCGCACGCGGGCCGCCCGGTGGACGAGCAGATGGATCGGCTGCTGGTGCGCTTTGGCTGCGAAATCCTGTCGATCATTCCGGGGCGCGTGTCCACCGAGGTGGATGCCCGCCTGTCCTTTGACGCCCAGGCCAGCGTGGCGCGCGCCGAGCGCATTCTGGCGATGTACCGGGCCGAGGGCGTGGACCCCGCCCGCGTGCTCATCAAGGTGGCCAGCACCTGGGAGGGCATCCAGGCCGCCGAGCGCCTGCAACAGCGGGGCATCGCCTGCAACATGACGCTGCTGTTCTCGTTTTGCCAGGCGGTGGCCAGCGGGCACGCCGGCGCGCAACTGATCTCGCCCTTTGTCGGCCGCATCTACGACTGGTACAAGAAGGCTGCGGGCGCCGCCTGGGACGAGGCCGCCATGGCCGGCGCCAACGACCCCGGCGTGCGCTCGGTGCGCCGCATCTACGAGTACTACAAGCACTTCGGCATCGCCACTGAAGTGATGGGGGCGAGCTTTCGCAACCTGGGCCAGATCACCGCGCTGGCCGGCTGCGACCTGCTGACCATTTCCCCCGAGCTGATGGCGCAGCTGGCGGGCAGCCAGGCCCCGTTGCCGCGCGTGCTGGACGCGCAGGCCGCCGCCCGGATCGACATGGAGCGCGTGCGCTACGACGAAGCGGGGTTTCGCCTGGCGCTCAACGACGATGCCATGGCCACCGAGAAGCTCGCCGACGGCATCCGCGTGTTCATTGCCGACGCGATCAAGCTCGAGGCGCTGATCCAGCGGGGATGACGCCGATGAGCTGGCAACACCGCCCGCGCTGCGACGAGACGCCGAGCTGGGCGCTGCTGGCGGCGCATCACGCGCGTGCCTTTCAGGGGCCCGCCGCCTTTGACCTGCGCCGCGCGTTCGCACAGGACGCGCAGCGCGTGGCCGCGTTCAGCATGGACGCGCCGGCGGTCTTTGCCGACCTGTCCAAGAACCTGATCGACCGCGAGGCGCAGCGGTTGCTGAATCAGCTGGCGCGCGACTGCGGCATCCAGGCGCATCGCGACGCCATGCTGCGCGGGGAGCGCATCAACACCAGCGAGCAGCGCGCGGTGACGCACGTGCATTGGCGTTGGGCGTTGAATTCGCTTGCAGCGCCCATCAATCAAGCGCAAGACGCTATCGATTCGATAGTCAACGAGGTGCCCACGGCTGCGGCCGACCTGAGCGCCATGCTGGACTGTGCCGAGGCGGTGCGCGCCGATCGCGCCATCACCGATGTCGTGCACATCGGCATCGGCGGCTCCGACCTGGGGCCGCGCCTGGTGGTGCAGGCGCTGCAAAGCAGTGGCCACGTCAACGGACCGCGCCTGCACTTCGTCGCCAACATGGACGGGCACGAACTGGCCGAGGCGCTGCGGGGCCTGCGGCCCTGCGGCACGCTGTTCATCGTCGCGTCCAAAACCTTCGGCACGGCCGAGACGCTGCGCAACGCCCAGTCGGCGCGGGAGTGGTTTGCAGCCCAGGGCGGCGTCGATGTGGCGCGTCACTTCGTTGCCGTCAGCGCCAACGCCGCTGCCGCCACCGCCTTTGGCGCCGGGCGTTGCCTGGGTTTCGACGAAGGGGTGGGTGGGCGCTTCTCGCTGTGGTCTTCCATCGGCTTGCCCATTGCCATCGCCGTCGGACGCGCGGGTTTTCTGGACTTGCTGGCCGGTGCGCGGGCCATGGACGCGCACTTCGCCCGCGCGCCGATCGAGCGGAACTTGCCGGTCCAGCTGGCCTTGCTCGATCTTTGGTATCGCAATTTCCACGGCCTGCACAGCCGCTGCGTGGCCCCCTACCACCACGGTCTGCGCAAGTTGCCCGCGTACCTGCAGCAGCTGGAGATGGAGAGCAACGGCAAGGGCGTGGATGCGCGCGGCCGCACGCTGGTCTGCGCCAGTGCCCCGGTCACCTGGGGGCAAGCCGGCAGCAACGGCCAGCATGCGTTCTTTCAGATGCTGCACCAGGGCAGCGAGGTGGTGCCGGTCGAGTTCGTGCTGGTGCGCGCGGCGGCCCATGAGCTGCCCGGCCACCAGGACAAGCTGCTGGCCAACGCGCTGGCGCAGGCGCGGGCGCTGATGCTGGGGCACCAGGGCGACTCGCCCGAGCGGCACTTTGCCGGCAACCGGCCGTCCACCGTGCTGTTGCTGCCCGATCTCTCGCCGCGCAGCCTGGGCGCACTGCTCGCACTTTATGAGCATCGGACATTTGCGCTCGGCTCGCTGTGGGGCATTAACAGCTTCGACCAGTGGGGCGTCGAGCTGGGCAAGCGCCACGCCGGCGAGATCGAAACCGCGTTGCGCACGCACACGGAAGACACCGCGCTCGATCCATCGACGGCAGGATTGCTGAACCGGTTGCGCGGTTCGTGATGGGCAGCGGAAGAGGCCCAAAGAGCCGAATGGCCGCGGAGCAGGCCGTGCCGGCGGTCGCCGCGGACGGGGTGTGGCCCGTCCGCTGGCGTTGCCCCCTTGCAGGGGGGAAGCGAAGCGAAACGAAGTCCGCGCTGCTTGGGGATGGGCCTAGGGCCATTCACGCTATTTCCCGGCCCGGGAAATAGCGTGAATAGGCCTTAAAACGCCGCCGGGCGCCACTTGAGCAGGCGCTTTTCCAGCCGCGTCAGCAAGAAGTCCGCCACCAGCGCCACCGCCGCCAACAGGATCATCGCCGCGAACACGCCGCTCGCATTGAAGGCGCCTTGCGCCGTCGAGATGAGCAGGCCCATGCCTTGCTTGGCGCCCAGGAATTCGCCCACCACCGCGCCCACCAGCGCAAAGCCGAAGCTCACGTGCAGGCTGGCCAGAATCCAGGACATGGCCGATGGAATGACCACCGCCGCGGTGACCTGGCGCGGCGAGGCACCCAGGATGCGGGCGTTGGCGATCAGGTATTTGTCGGCCTCGATCACGCCCTGGAAGGCATTGCCGAACACCACGAAGAACACCATGACGACGGCCAGCGCCACCTTGGAGGCCATGCCCAGGCCCAGGGCGATGACGAACACCGAGCCCAGCACCACGCGCGGGATCGAGTTGGCGATCTTGATGTACAGGCTGAA
This sequence comes from Pseudomonadota bacterium, assembly GCA_018241325.1. Classification (GTDB taxonomy): domain Bacteria; phylum Pseudomonadota; class Gammaproteobacteria; order Burkholderiales; family Burkholderiaceae_C; genus Ottowia. The sequence continues at coordinate 17,316 of JAFEEB010000057.1, forward strand.
CACATCGGCCAGCAACTTGTTGCGCCCCAGCACGATGCCGAACACGATGCCGCCGATGCCGCCGATCAGAAAGCCGATGACGGTTTCTTCCAGCGTCACCGCGATCTGCACCCACAGCGGGCCTTGCGAGGTGCCGTCTCGCACCCACTCGACGATCTGTTGCCAGATCAGCGTGGGCTGCGAGTAGAAGAACGGGTCGATCCACTTGCGGCTGGCGGCCAGCTCCCAGCCGCCCAGCACCACGAACAAAAACAGCAGGCGTAGGCCGATGATGACCCACTTGCGGCGGCGCAAGGCGGCTTGCGCGCGCAGCGACTCGCGCGCCAGCGCTTCGTCGCTGAGCGAGGTCGGCACCGTGGCGCCAGGCGGTTGAGCAAGGACAGCGGTATTCATGGTGGACGCTCCGTCAATGGATCGACACTTCTTCGCGCAGGTCGGACCAGATGCGCTTGGACAACTCGATGAAGTTGGGGTGGTAGCGCACCTCGGCCATCACGCGCGGGCGCGGCAGGTCGATCGGGTAGACGCGCTTCAAGGTGGCCGGGCGCGCCGACAGCACGAACACGCGGTCGGCCAGGGCGATGGCCTCTTCGATGTCGTGCGTGACGAACACCACCGAGCCGCCGCGCTCCGACCACAGCTTGAGCAGCTCGTCTTGCATCAGCGTGCGCGTCTGCATGTCCAGCGCCGAAAACGGCTCGTCCATCAGCAGGATTTCGGGGTTGTTGATGAAGGTCTGCGCCAGCGCCACGCGCTTGCGCATGCCGCCCGAGAGCTGGTGCGGGTAGTGCCGCGCAAAGCCTTCCAGCCCCACGCGCGTGATCCACTGCGCCGCCAGTTCGTGCGCCTGCTTGTGCGGCGTGCCGCGAAACATGGGGCCGGCGGCCACGTTGTCGATCACGTTGCGCCACGGAAACACCGCGTCGGCCTGGAACACGAAGCCGATGCGCGGATCGATCCCCGTCACCGGCTGGTTCATCACCTGCACCCGGCCCACGGTGGGCTGCAGCAGGCCGGTGATCATGTTCAGCGTGGTCGACTTGCCGCAGCCCGTGGGCCCGACGATGGCGACGAACTCGCCGCGCGCCACCGCCATGGTGAAGTTGCGCAGCGTCACGGTGGCCGTGCCGTCGCCCGAGATGAAGCGCAGCGACACGTCGTCGAATTCGATCGCCGGCGCGGCGCTGGTGGTGCTTTGGGTTGTGCTCATTTGGCGGCGGGTAGATAGGCGTTGCTGTATGTTTTGGACAGGTCGATGTTCTTGGCCTTGACCTGCGGCTTGAAGGTGGCGAGCACCTTCAGCACCGTCTCCGGCCCGCCCTCGGGCATGCGGCCGTCCTGGGTGAACATGGGCAGCGAGGACTTGATGGCCGCCACGTACAGCGCCTTGTCGTTGCCGTAGTAGTCGCGCGGCATCTTGTCGGCGATCTCCTCGGCGCTGTGCGTGTGGATGTACTGCATGGTCTTGGCAAAGGCGCGCGCCAGCTTGCTGGCCTGCGCCTTGTTGGCGTCGGCCCAGCTGTTGGCCACGTACAGGCTGGAGGCGGGATACAGGCCACCCAGCGCCGCGCGCGTGCCCTCTTCGGTGCGCATGTCCACCAGCACCTGGGCGTCGCCGGTCTTCAGCAGCTGCGAGATGGTGGGCTCGGTGGTCATGCCGGCCTGGATGCGGTCCTGCTTGATGGCGGCGATGAAGCTGTTGCCCGCGCCCACCGGCAGCAGCGAATAGTCCTTGGACTCCACGCCCTGGCGCAGCGCCAGGTAGCGCGTCAGAAAGTCGGTGGACGAGCCCAGGCCCGTCACGCCCAGGGTCTTGCCCTTGGCGTCGGCCATGCTCTTGAAAGTGGGCGCGGCCTTGGTGGAAACCATCTCCACCTCGCCGGGCACCTTGCCGAACACGACGATGGCCTCGACCTCCTTGCCCTTGCTCTGCAGGTCGATGGTGTGGTCGTAAAAGCCCACCACGCCCTGCACGGCGCCGGCGATCAGCTGGTTCTCGGCGTCCACGCCGGCGGGCTGCGACTGCAACTCGACGTTCAGCCCCTCGTCCTTGAAGTAGCCCAGCGCCTCGGTCAGCTTGGCGGGCAGATAGATGATCTTGTTGATGCCGCCCACCATGATGGTGATGGGTGCATCGGCGGCCTGGGCCGCGGGGGCGGCCAGGGCAAAGGCCGCGCACAAGGCGCTGGCCAGAAGGCTGCGGCGGGCAAGACGGGTCATTTCGTGTTTCCTTTCGACGGGTGAGGGGGCCCGCGGGCCGCCATGGCGCCGCGAGGACACCGCCAGTCTAGGAATCGTCATCCTTCAACCAGCTTTCGCCACGCGCGCGGAATCATCAGGGTTATCCCTTTCCCGGGCGCCGCCTGCGTCCCTAGAATGGCCGGCCGATCCCATGAAACTGCTGCTGATCGAAGACAACCTGGAGCTGTCGCACTGGCTTGCCCGCCTGCTGCGCGAGCAGGACTTCGTGGTCGACGAAGTGGGCGACGGCGCGGCGGCCGACATGCAGTTGCGGCAGGCGCGCTACGACCTGGTGCTGCTGGACCTGAACATTCCGCAGCTGTCGGGCAAGGGCGTTTTGCGGCGCCTGCGCGAGCGCGGCGACGGCGTGCCGGTGCTGATTCTGACGGCCAGCGCCTCGCTGGACCAGAAGGTGTTGTGCCTGGAGATCGGCGCCGACGACTACATGGTCAAGCCCATCGAGGGGCGCGAGCTGGTGGCGCGCATCAAGGCGCTGGTGCGCCGCCAGCTGCCCGGGCGGGCCAACGAAATCCGTTGCGGCGATCTGACCTATGACCTGCAAACACGCCAGTTCGCCCTGGCCGGCGCACCCCTGGGCCTGCCGCCGCGCGAGCGCGCGCTGCTGGAGGCCTTGATGCTCAAGCTGGGCAGCACCGTGCCCAAGCAGGCGCTGCTGGACGGCTTGTTCGAGCTGGACGACGAGGCCGGCGTGGACGCGCTGGAGCTGTACGTGCACCGCCTGCGCAAGAAGCTGGAGGCCAGCCAGGCCCGCATCATCACCTTGCGCGGCGTGGGCTATCTGTTGCGCGTCAAGGAAGAATGAGGGGTCTTCGCATGTCCCTGCGCGCCTCGCTTTCGCTCTCGCGTCGCTGTGCCGGGCGGGGCGGCGGATAGCGGACATGCACAGCCTGCGCATGCGCCTGGTGGGCTGGCTGCTGCTGCCCCTGTCGCTGTTCGTGGCCGTCAGCGCCTTCTTCAGCTGGCGCAACGCGGCCACGGTGGCGGACTATGTGCAAGACCACGATCTGCTGGCCTCGGCCAAGGTCTTGTCGGACCGGCTGATCTGGGATGGCGATGCGGTGGAGGCCAGCGTGCCACCGGCGGCGCTCGCCTTGTTCGCATCGCCCGCGCATGACCAGGTGTTCCTCAGCGTCACGGGGGCGGGCGGCACGCTGCTGGCCGGTACGCCGGGCTTTCCATTGCCCGCCGTGCGCCGGCTGCAGGGCCCCGATCACGCGCAGTGGTATGACGCGCGCATCCGGGGGTTGCCGGTGCGCGCCGTGGTCACCGAGCGCGCGATGTACGACGTGGCCGGCGCGCGCGCCATCACCATTGCCGTGGGCAAGACCACCGGCAGCCGCGACGCCATGGTGCGCACCTTGTGGTGGCCCACGCTGGGCACGCTGCTGCTGGCGCTGGCGCTCGCTCTGGTGCTGACCACGCTGGCGCTGACCTGGGAGTTGCGCCCCCTGGTGCTTTTGAGCCGCCAGTTGGCGCAACGCGACCCGCTGCACCTGGACTTTGCGGTGGACACGCGCGCCCTGCACACCGAGTTGCGGCCCGTGGGCGAAACCATCAATCAGTTCGTGCAGCAGCTGCACATGCATTCGCAGGCGCAGCGGCGTTTCATCGCCGACGCGGCGCACCAGTTGCGCACGCCGCTGGCATTGCAGGCCTCGCAGATCGAGTTCGTGCGCCATGTGCGCGAGCACCGCCAGGACTGGGACACGCGCCGTGCCGACATGGACCAGTTCTGGAAGGAGCTGCACGACAGCAACCGCCGGCTGACCGCCGTCACCAACCAGCTCCTGCTGCTGGCGCAGGCCGAGCACGCCGACGCGCATGCGCGCCTGGTGCCGGTGGATTTGGGCGAAGCCGCGCTGCACGCCGTGGAGCAGCTGGCTGGACTGGCCGATCGGCGCCGCATCGACCTGGGCCTGGACGCCGCCCCCGCTGCGCCCGTGCTGGCCGAGCCGGCGCTGCTGGGCGCGCTGATCAGCAACCTGGTGGACAACGCGCTGCGCTACACGCCGGTCGGCGGGCGCGTGACGGTGAGCGTGCGCCGCACCGACGACGCGGTGGAGCTGATGGTGGACGACAACGGCCCCGGCATTCCGCCCGAGGCGCATGCGCGGGTCTTCGATCGCTTTTACCGCCTGCCCAGCGATAGCGAAGGCAGTGGCCTGGGCCTGGCCATCGTGCGCGAGGTGGCGCGCGGCTGCGGCGCCAGCGTGCAACTGGGCGCCAACCCGCACGAGCCGCATGGCTTGCGGGTGACGGTGCGATTCGTGGCGGCCCAGGCGGCGCCTGCCGCACAAGAAAAACCCCCACGGGCATGATGCCGGCGGGGGCTTGCGTTGGCGGCGGCCACCGGCCCGCAGGCCGGCGGCGCAGCGGGCGCTGGCTTTACATGTCCATGCCGCCCATGCCACCCATGCCGCCCATGCCACCGGGCATGCCGCCGGCGGGCGCGTCGTCCTTGGGCGCCTCGGCCACCATGGCTTCGGTGGTCAGCATCAGGCCGGCCACGGAGGCGGCGTTTTGCAGCGCGGTGCGGGTGACCTTGGTGGGATCCAGAATGCCCATCTCGATCATGTCGCCGTACTCGCCGTTGGCGGCGTTGTAGCCAAAGTTGCCTTTGCCATCCAGCACCTTGTTGACCACCACGCTGGCCTCGTCGCCGGCGTTGTAGACGATCTCGCGCAGCGGAGACTCGATGGCCTTGAGCACCAGCTTGACGCCGGCGTCCTGGTCGGCGTTGGCACCCTTGATGGTGCCGGCAGCTTGGCGGGCACGCAGCAGGGCCACGCCGCCGCCGGCGACGATGCCTTCTTCAACGGCCGCACGCGTGGCGTGCAGAGCGTCTTCGACGCGGGCCTTCTTCTCCTTCATCTCGACCTCGGTGGCGGCGCCGACCTTGATCACGGCCACGCCGCCGGCCAGCTTGGCCACGCGCTCTTGCAGCTTCTCGCGGTCGTAGTCGCTGGTGGCTTCCTCGATCTGGATGCGGATCGGCTTGACGCGCACCTGGATGTCGTCGGCATTGCCGGCGACGTGGATGAGGGTGGTGTTTTCCTTGTGGACTTCGA
>JAFEEB010000058.1 GCA_018241325.1 Pseudomonadota bacterium
ACTAACATTCGCAAGAAGAGCCCCGAATCACCCTTCAGCGCCTGCCCATCAAGCGCTGCAAGCTATCACTTTCATACTGATGGCCTTGATTCTTCCGGTCCCATCCCCATCTGAGGCGGCATGACCAATCCCCTGCTCGACTTCACCGACCTGCCGCGATTCGACCAAATCCGCCCCGAGCACGTCGCGCCCGCGGTGGACGAATTGCTCCAGCAGGCCGAGGCCGCCCTCGAACGCGTCGTGCAGCCCGATCAGCCGCCCGAATGGCGCGCCCTGTCGCGCACGCTCGACGTCGCCACCGAGCGCCTGGGGCGCGCCTGGGGCGCCGTCTCGCACCTGAAGGCCGTCATGGACGCGCCTGAGCTGCGCGCCGCCTACAACGCCGCCCTGCCGCGCGTGACCGAGTTCTTCACCCGGCTGGGCTCGGACGAGCGCCTGTACGCCAAGTACAAGGCCATCGACCCCGCCGCGCTCGATGCCGAGCAGCAGCAAGCGCTGAAAAACAGCCTGCGCGACTTCACGCTGGGCGGCGCCGAGCTGACGGGCGAGCCCAAGGCGCGCTATGCCCAAATCCAGGAGCGTTTGGCGGACTTGACGCAAAAATTCAGCGAGAACGCGCTGGACGCCACCGACCGCTTTGCCTACTTCGCCAGCGAAGACGAACTGGCTGGCGTGCCGGCCGACGTCAAGGCCGCCGCGCGCGCCGCCGCGCAGGCCGAAGGCAAGGAGGGCTTCAAGCTCACGCTGCAAATCCCCTGCTACCTGCCGGTGATGCAGTTTGCCGACCATGCCGCGCTGCGCCAGCGCCTGTACCGCGCCTACGTCACCCGCGCCAGCGACCGGGCCGAGGGCGAGGCCACGCGCTTTGACAACAGCGCCATCATGCGCGAGATCCTGGCCTTGCGGCGCGAAGAAGCGCAGCTGCTGGGCTACGCCAGCTATGGCGACGTTTCGCTCGTGCCCAAGATGGCCGACTCACCCGCGCAGGTGCTGGAGTTTTTGCGCACGCTGGCCACCAAGGCCCGCCCGTACGCCGAGCGCGATCTGGCCGATCTGCGCGCGTTTGCCGCGCGGAAACTGAGCCTGCCGGACCCTCAGGCCTGGGACTGGCCCTACATCGGCGAAAAGCTCAAGGAGGCGCGCTACGCCTTCAGCGAGCAGGAGGTCAAGAACTACTTCCCGCTGCCCAAGGTCCTGGGCGGCCTGTTCAAAATCGTCGAGACCTTGTTCGAAGTGCAAATCCGCCGCGACAGCGCCCCGGTATGGCACCCCAGCGTCGAGTTCTTCCGCATTGAGCGGGGCGGCCAGTTGCTGGGCCAGTTTTACCTCGACCCGCTGGCGCGCACCGGCAAGCGCGGTGGCGCCTGGATGGACGACGCGCGCGCGCGCTGGCTGCGCCCCGACACGGACGTGCTGCAAACACCCGTGGCCTATCTGGTGTGCAATTTCGCCACCGGCGTCGATGGCCAGCCACCCTTGCTCACGCACGACGATGCCACCACGCTGTTTCACGAGTTCGGACACGGCCTGCAGCACCTGCTGACGCAGGTGGGCGAGCACGACGTGTCGGGCATCAGCGGCGTCGAATGGGATGCGGTCGAGTTGCCCAGCCAGTTCATGGAAAACTTTTGCTGGGAATGGGACGTTCTGCGCCACATGACGGCCCATGTCCAGACTGGCGAGGCGCTGCCGCGCGCGTTGTTCGACAAGATGCTGGCCGCCCGCAACTACCAGGCCGGCCTGCAAACGCTGCGCCAGGTCGAGTTCTCCCTGTTCGACATGCTCTTGCACACCACGCACGACCCCGCGCAAGACCCGCAGGCGCTGCTGCAAACCGTGCGCGACGAAGTCGCCGTGCTGCAGCCGCCGGCCTTCAACCGCATGGCCAACACCTTCAGCCACATCTTTGCCGGCGGCTACGCAGCGGGCTACTACAGCTACAAGTGGGCCGAGGTGCTGTCCGCCGATGCCTATGCCGCCTTCGAGGAAGCCGCCGGTGTGCACGGCGTGCCCAGCGTGGACACGGGCCGGCGCTATCGGCGCGCCATCCTCGAAACCGGTGGCAGCCGCCCGGCGATGGAGTCCTTCAAGGCCTTCCGCGGGCGCGAGCCCAGCATCGACGCGCTGCTGCGCCACCAGGGCATGGCGTGAACAAATCACGCCCACGCCCGCACCGGTCGGCGCGCCACGCGGCGAGTGTGATATGAACGAGGCTGCGGCGAGCCCGGCGGTCGGGCGCACGGTCGTTTCACCTTTGCACCCCTACTCCTCTCATTCATGAACCAAGCCATCGCGCATCGCTTGCGGTTTGCAGGCCCCGCCCTGGGCATTGGCCTGCTCGTGGTGGCCGCCACGACGCACGCTCAGGTGTACCGATCCGTCGGGCCGGACGGACAGGTCACGTTTTCCGACACGCCGCCGGCTGCGCAAGGCGCCCAGGCGCCCAAGGCCACCAGCAGCCGGAGCGCGGCGCCGTCCGGCAACGCCGCCCTGCCCTACGAGCTGAGGCAATCGGCGCAGCGCTACCCGGTCACGCTGTACACGACCACGGCGTGCGACGCCTGCACCAGCGGTCGCCAGCTGCTCACCGCGCGGGGCGTGCCCTTCACCGAAAAAACGGTGAGCTCCAACGCGGACATCGCCGCCTTGCAAAAGCTCACGGGCGCCGACAGCCTGCCGGCGCTCACCATCGGCGCACAAAAACTCAAGGGCTTCTCGGATGCACAGTGGAGCCAATACCTGGACGCCGCCGGTTACCCCAAGCAGTCGCAGTTGCCCGCCACCTGGCGCTCGCCCGCGCCCACGGCCTTGACCTCGGATCGGCCAGCACCCTCGGCAGCGTCAGCCTCCGCGCCGAACGCTGCGGCCAGTGCACCGCCGGAGCCCTCGGTGAGCCCGCCGCTGTCGCCCACCAACCCGAACGGCATCCGGTTCTGAGCGCCGAAGGCGCCGTCGCAGAGCAAAAAAAGAGCCACCTCGCGGTGGCTTCTTTTTCGTCCAGGTCGGCGGCGCGACCCGTCTTGGGCTTCAGTCAGGCGATGTCGCGGCGCGCAGCACCCGTGTAGAGCTGGCGCGGACGGCCGATCTTGTATTCCGGATCGCCAATCATCTCGTTGAGCTGCGCGATCCAGCCCACGGTGCGGGCCAGCGCGAAGATGCCGGTGAACAGCTTGACCGGGATGCCGATGGCGCGCTGCACGATGCCGGAGTAGAAGTCCACGTTGGGATAGAGCTTGCGCTGCACGAAGTAGTCGTCTTCGAGGGCGATTTTCTCCAGCGCCTTGGCCAGCGCGAACAGCGGGTCGTTGTGCAGGCCCAGCTCGTCCAGCACCTCGTTGCAGGTCTGCTGCATCAGCTTGGCGCGTGGGTCGTAGTTCTTGTACACGCGGTGGCCAAAACCCATCAGCTTGACGGTGCTGTTCTTGTCCTTGACCTTGGCGACGAACTCGCCGATCTTGGCTACGCCGCCATCGCGCTGAATGCCCTCCAACATGTTCAGCGCCGCCTCGTTGGCGCCGCCGTGCGCGGGGCCCCACAGGCAGGCCACGCCGGCGGCAATCGCGGCAAACGGGTTGGTGCCCGAGCTGCCGCACAGGCGCACGGTGGAGGTCGAGGCGTTTTGCTCGTGGTCGGCGTGCAGGATGAAGATGCGATCCATCGCCTTTTCCAGCACCGGACTGACCTTGTAGTCCTCGCAGGGCGTGCCAAACATCATGCGCAGGAAATTGCCGCTGTAGGACAAGTCATTGCGCGGATACATGAAGGGCTGGCCCATGCCGTACTTGTAGGCCATCGCCACCAGTGTGGGCATCTTGGCGATCAGGCGGATCGCCGCAATCCCGCGATGCTCCGCATTGTGGATGTCGGTGGAGTCGTGATAGAAGGCCGACAGCGCGCCCACCAGGCCCGTGAGCACCGCCATCGGGTGCGCGTCACGGCGAAAACCGCGCAGGAAGAACTGCATCTGCTCGTGCACCATGGTGTGGTTGGTCACGAGCTTGTGGAAGTCCTTGCGCTGGTCGGCGTCCGGCAGCTCGCCGTTGAGCAGCAGGTAGCAGGTGTCGAGGTAGTCGCACTTGGTGGCGATCTGTTCGATGGGGTAGCCGCGGTACAGCAGCTCGCCCTTGTCGCCGTCGATGTAGGTGATGGCCGACTCGCAGGCCGCGGTGGACATGAAGCCGGGGTCGTACGTGAACATCCCGGTCTGGCCGTAGAGCTTGCGGATGTCGATCACGTCCGGGCCGATGCTGCCCTTGTAGACCGGCAGGGTCATGTCGGGCGTTCCGTTGGAAAACGATAGCGTCGCTTTGGTATCAGAGGGGTTCATGACGGGTTTCCTGGGGGTTTGATGAATGTTCAAGACACGACCGGTCACTGTGGTGGCCGCATCAAATCAAGCAGTTGGGCGACGTCGGCGGTGGCCAGCGCGCCGCTGGGCTCGGCGCGCCGCAGCAACAAGTCCAGCAGGTCATTGTCGGACAAGTCCATCATGCGCGCCAGGGCTTGTCCCTGCCTGACCGTCAGCCGCTCGCCATGGCGGTCAAGGAACCGCTCGATGAGCAAATCGTTTTCCAGCAGCCCACGGCGGCAGCGCCATCGGAGCTTGCTGAAGGCACGCTCGTCTATGCGATCGTCCACCATGCGCTTGAATCGGTCGACGCCGCGCTCAGATGGCGCGGCGCACCATCAATTCCTTGATCTTGCTGATCGCGGCGGCGGGCTTGAGGCCCTTGGGGCACACGTCCACGCAGTTCATGATGGTGTGGCAGCGGAACAGCCGGTACGGATCGTCCAGGTTGTCCAGACGCTCGCTGGTGGCCTGATCGCGGCTGTCCGCAATGAAGCGGTAGGCTTGCAGCAGGCCGGCGGGGCCGACGAATTTGTCGGGGTTCCACCAGAAGCTGGGGCACGCGGTGGAGCAGCAGGCGCACAAAATGCATTCGTACAGACCGTCCAGCTCTTCGCGCTCCTCGGGCGATTGCAGTCGCTCGGTCTCCGGCGGCTGCGTGGGGTTGATCAGGTAGGGCTTGATGGAGTGGTACTGCTTGAAGAAATCCGTCATGTCGACGAACAGATCGCGCACCACGGGCAGGCCCGGCAGCGGCTTGAGGACGATCGGGTCTTTCAGCGTGCGCAGGTTGGTCAGGCAGGCCAGGCCGTTCTTGCCGTTGATGTTCATGGCGTCCGAGCCGCAAACGCCCTCGCGGCACGAGCGGCGAAAGGCAATCGTCGGGTCTTGCGCCTTGAGCTTGATCAGGGCGTCCAGCAGCATGCGCTCGTGGCCTTCGAGTTCCAGCTCGAAGGTTTGCATGGTGGGCTTTTCGTCCTTGTCCGGGTCGTAACGGTAAATCTGGAAGGTGCGTTTTTGCATGGTGTTTGTTCCTTCAAACCCGGGCGCTCAGAACGTGCGAACCTTGGGCGGGATCGTCTCGACCGTGAGCGGCTTGAGCCGCACGGGCTTGTAGGTCAGGCTGTTGGTCTCGGCGTGCCACAGGGTGTGCTTGAGCCAGTTGACATCGTCGCGGCCCAGCGGCGCGGTGGGGTGGTCGGCCGGATGCTCGTAGTCCTCCACGGTGTGGGCGCCGCGGCACTCCTTGCGGGCAGCGGCCGACACCATGGTGGCCTGCGCCACCTCGATCAGGTTCTCGACCTCCAGTGCCTCGACGCGCGCGGTGTTGAAGATTTTGGAGTGGTCCTTCAGGCCCACCTTGTTCACGCGCTCACGCAACTCGGCGACCTTGCTCACGCCCTCGTCCATGGTGGCCTGGGTGCGGAACACGCCGGCATGCGTCTGCAGGGTGGTGCGGATGTCGTTGGCGATGGTTTGCGCGTATTCACCGTCGCTGGCCTGCTCCAGCCGGTTCAGGCGCGCCAGCGTCAGATCGAGCGCATTGGCCGGCAGCGGCTTGTGGTGCGGCGTCTGCTGGTTGAATTGAACGATGTGGTCGCCCGCCGCCTTGCCGAACACCAGCAGATCGAGCAGCGAGTTGGTGCCCAGGCGGTTGGCGCCATGCACGCTCACGCACGAGCACTCGCCGACCGCGTACAGGCCGTTGACCACGTGGTTGTCATCGCCGCCGGCCTGCACCACGACCTGGCCGTGGATGTTGGTGGGAATGCCGCCCATCTGGTAGTGGATGGTGGGCACCACCGGAATCGGCTCCTTGGTGATGTCCACGTTGGCGAAGTTGAGCCCGATCTCGTACACCGAGGGCAGACGCTTGTGGATGGTCTCGGCGCCCAGGTGGTCGAGCTTGAGCAGGATGTAGTCCTTGTTGGGGCCACAGCCGCGCCCTTCCTTGATTTCCTGGTCCATCGAGCGCGAGACGAAGTCGCGCGGGGCCAGGTCTTTCAGCGTCGGGGCGTAGCGCTCCATGAAGCGC
>JAFEEB010000059.1:0-6967 GCA_018241325.1 Pseudomonadota bacterium
CGTCGGCGTCCAGCAGCTTGAGCAACACCTCCTTGGCGTCGGTCAGCAGGCCCGGCATGCGACGCGCGCGCATGCGCAGCAGGCGAAACGCGGGCACCGTCTCGTCGTGGATGGAAAACAGCACGCCCTGGCTGCGCAGCTGCTCGTTGACGGTGTTGAGGATGAAGGCCACGCGCACCTGGTGCGGATCGTCCGGGTCGGCCACCAGAAAGTCGCTGCGGATGTGCAGCTCGCCGTTGTCTTCGGCGTAAAAGCGCGCCGACTCCTCGATGTCCTCGGCCATCGCGTCGTCGGGGATCGACAGGCCGAAATATTGCTTGACCCAGCGCTTTTCGTCCGGCGTGGGCTCTTCCAGGTCAACCCAGATGGGGCGAAAGCGCGAGAGCTCTTCCAGCGACTCGATTTCTTCCTGAAACAGGCGGCCGTTGGACAGCGTGAAAACGTTCAACATGAAGCACTCCCTGCGGCATGGGCAAGCGTCTGGCGAATGAAGGGGGCGGGCTTTCGGCCCCCTTGCGCCAGTGCGTTCACGGGAGGCGAAAGCTACCGCGGGGCAGAGGGTTCCACGGCGCGCAATCAAAACAAGTTGGCGATCCGGCGATTATGTCACTGCCCGCCCCCTCGGCGACCGATTGCGGCCGGCCCGGAACGGGGGCATCATGTGCTTGCACGATGACGGTTTGTTGACTCGATGTCGTGCATGTGACCCCGGTTGCCGGCCGGTCTTGCGGACCGCCGGCGGCCCCCCGCAAGCAAGGAGATTTGGCTATGAACTTGACGATCAGCGGACATCATCTGGAAGTGACCCCGGCGTTGCGCGGCTACGTGTCGGACAAGCTGGATCGGATCACGCGGCATTTCGAGCAGGTGATGGACGTCCGGGTTTTGCTGTCGGTGGACAATCTCAAGGAAAAGGACCGACGCCAACGCGCGGAATGCAACATCAAGGTCAAGGGCGGCGAGCTTCACGCCGAGAGCGCGCACGAAGATCTGTATGCCGCCGTCGATGAGCTGGTGGACAAGCTCGATCGTCAATTGGTGCGCGACAAGGACAAGCGCCAGACCGTCGAACGGGTGGCCGGAAAACATCTGATGTAATATTCGCAAAAAATAACATCTGCGATCGACTCCACTTTTCAGCCGCCCTTGCTGTACGGGCGGCTTTCTTTTCGGTCCCCTGCTTTCATGGAGCCGCCGACGTCGCCCGGGAGGTGCACGTCCGGACGCCGCCAGTTCAGCCCATAATCGCGCTTTCACCCATGAACCGTCTCGCATCCATACTTCCCGCGTCGCAGGTGCTGGTGGGCGTCGATGTCACCAGCAAGAAGCGCGCGTTTGAAGAAGCCGGCCTGCTGTTCGAGAACCTGCATGGCCTGTCACGCGCGCTGATCGCCGACAGCCTGTTCGCGCGCGAGCGCCTGGGCTCCACCGGCCTGGGCCATGGCGTGGCCATTCCGCACGGGCGCATCAAGGGCCTGAAGGCGCCCATGGCCGCCGTGCTGCAACTGCGCCAGGCCATCGGCTTCGATGCCCCCGACGAGCAGCCCGTGGGCCTGCTGATCTTTCTGCTGGTGCCCGAGGCGGCCACGCAAAAACACCTCGAAATCCTCTCCGAGATCGCCGAGCTGCTGTCCGACGCCAACCTGCGCGAGCGCATCAAGAGCGCGCCCACGGCCGAGCAACTGCACGCGTTGATCGCCAACTGGCATTCCGCCCAGGCCGGCTGATCGCCGGCCCCTCCCCACGGCACCCCACCTCGACGGCATGAAACCCACCGTCATCAGCGCCGACGTGCTGTTCGAGGACCACCGCTCGGTGCTGCGCTGGCAGTGGGTCGCGGGCCAGGGCGCGTCGGAGCGGCGCTTCGACGAGGTGGCGGTGCGCCAGGCGCGCTCGGGCGCCGACCTGGTGGGCTACCTCAACTACATCCACCCCTACCGCCTGCAAATCCTGGGCGAACGCGAAGTACGGTACATCAGCGACTGCTCGCCCGCGGACGCGGCGCGGCGCGTTTCGCGCATCGTCACGCTGGAGCCACCGGTGCTGGTGTTGTGCGAGGGCCAGCAGGCGCCCGACGCCCTGGTCACCCTGTGCGAGCGCGCGCAGATACCGCTGTTCGCCACCGCCGAATCCGCCGCCTTCGTCATCGACGTGCTGCGCACCTACCTGTCCAAGCACTTCGCCGACCGCACCACCATGCACGGCGTGTTCATGGACATCCTGGGCCTGGGCGTGCTGATCACCGGCGAATCGGGCCTGGGCAAAAGCGAGCTGGGGCTGGAGCTGATCTCGCGCGGCAACGGTCTGGTGGCCGACGACGCGGTCGATCTGTTTCGCATCAACCAGACCACCATCGAGGGGCGCTGCCCCGAGCTCTTGCAAAACCTGCTGGAAGTGCGCGGCATCGGCCTGCTGGACATCCGCGCCATCTTCGGCGAGACCGCCGTGCGCCGGCGCATGCGGCTGCGCCTGATCGTGCACCTGGTGCGCCGCGAGACCATGGAGCGCGACTACGAGCGCCTGCCCTACGAACCGCTGACGCAGGACGTGATCGGCGTGCCGATCCAGAAAGCCGTCATTTCCGTGGTGGCCGGGCGCAACATCGCCGTGCTGGTGGAAGCCGCGGTGCGCAACCACATCCTGCAGCTGCGCGGCATCGACACCTACCAGGAATTCGTCAACCGCCACCGGCAGGCGATGGAAAGAAGCCAAGGGCAGTAAAGCACCCGCAGTCTCCACGCGCCGCGCGATGTTTCGCCCCCCTCAACTGGGCAGGCCGCGGCGCGCCGGCGCGCTGCCGCGGTGCGGGCACACGGCCTTGTCGCAATGGGCATACAGGCTCAGCGCGTGGTCGGCCAGGGTAAAGCCGCGGGACTTGGCAATGGCGCTCTGGCGCTTTTCGATCTCGGCGTCGTAGAACTCTTCCACGTGCCCGCAGTCCAGGCACACCAGGTGGTCGTGGTGCTGCTCGTCGTGCAGCTCGTACACGGCCTTGCCGGCCTCGAAGTGCTGGCGACTGAGCAGTCCCGCCTGCTCGAACTGCGTCAACACCCGGTAGACCGTGGCCAGGCCGATGTCGGAGTGCTCGGCCACCAGCACGCGGTAGATGTCCTCGGCCGACAGGTGGCGCTGATCCGACTTCTGAAAAATCTCCAGAATCTTCAGGCGCGGCAAGGTGGCCTTCAGGCCGGTGTTCTTGAGCTCGTTGATCGTGTCGTCCATGGCGCCAGCATACCCGCGTGCGGCCAGGCACGCCGCTACAATGCCCGATCGAATTGCGCATGAACCCCGATCAATGCCCCTGACGTCCTCCATCCACGCCCGCGCCGCGGGCCGGGCGCTGCTGGCCGCCGCCCTGCTGGTCGGCCTGGGCGCATGCAGCTCCTTCAATGACACCACGCGCGGCATGGCCGACGCGCTGACGCTCTACAAGCCCGAGGTGGTGCAAGGCAACTTCGTGTCCAAGGAACAGGTGGCCGAGCTGCAACCGGGCATGACCCGCGTGCAGGTGCGCGACCTGCTGGGCACGCCGCTGATGACCAGCCTGTTCCATGGCGATCGCTGGGACTACGTCTTCACCATGGCCCGCCAGGGCGTGCCGGCGCAGCGCTATCGGCTGACGCTGTTCTTCAAGGGCGACACGCTGGATCACTTCGACGGCGACGACATGCCCAGCGAGAACGAGTTCGTGCAGCGCATCGGCCGCGACAAGACCTACAAGGTGCCGCCGCTCGAGGCCACGGACGAACAACTGGCCAAGTTCCCCGCCGCCGGCGCCTCGGCCGCCGCGCCCGCCCAGACCGACCCGCCGCCGGCGCCAGCGGGCGGCTATCCGCCCCTCGAGCCCGCGCGCTGACGCCGCCCGGCCGCGCCCGGCGGCCCGACATTGCGAATCCTCATGACTGCTGCCTCCACCCCTCATCGCATTGCCGTGGCCGGCGCCACCGGCCGCATGGGTCACATGCTGATCGAGGCGGTGCACGCCGCCGATGACTGCCAGCTGGCCGGCGCCCTCGACCGCGAAGGCAGCCCCGCCCTGGGCCAGGACGCCGGCGCCTTTGCCGGCTGGGCCAGCGGCGTGCTGGTGACGGCCGATCTGGCCGCCGGCCTGGCGCAGGCGCGCTGCCTGATCGACTTCACCCGGCCCGAGGCCACGATGGCGCACCTGGCCGCCTGCCGCCAAGCCGGGGTGGGCCTGGTGATCGGCACCACCGGCTTTTCCGATACGCAAAAGGCCGAGATTGCCGCCGCTGCCCAGGACATCCCCGTCATGCTGGCGCCCAATATGAGCGTGGGCGTCAACGTCACGATGAAGCTGCTGGAGCTGGCCGCCAAGGCGCTGGCCACCGGCTACGACATCGAGATCATCGAGGCGCACCACCGCCACAAGGTCGATGCACCCTCGGGCACGGCCTTGAAGATGGGCGAAGTCATCGCCGAGGCCCAGGGCACGCGCCTGGCGGACCGCGCCGTGTACGAGCGCTACGGCCACACCGGCGAGCGCGAAAGCGGCACCATCGGCTTTGCCACCGTGCGCGGCGGCGACATCGTGGGCGAGCACACCGTGCTGTTTGCCGGCACCGGCGAGCGCATCGAGATCGCCCACAAGTCCACCAGCCGCGCCGGCTACGCGCAGGGCAGCTTGCGCGCGGTGCGCTTTCTGGCCGGCAAACGCCACGGCTTGTTCGACATGGCCGACGTGCTCGGCTTGAAATGAAACACCCCCAGCCTCCACTCGCTGCGCGATGCTTCGCCCCGGGGCATCGCCGCTGGCCGAGGAGACCCGCGCCACGGCGGCCTCTGGCCGGGCCTGCTCCGCGGCCGTTCGGCTCTCTGGATCTCATGGCCTGCGGGTAGCGCGCAGCGCTATGGACAACTGAAATGAACCTCCCGCATCTTCGCGACTCATGAACCTGCAACAAGTCTTTTCGCAGAGCGACGCCATCGGCAAGGCCGTGGCACTGCTGCTGCTGCTGATGTCGATCGCCAGTTGGGTGGTCATCTTGTGGAAAGCCTGGATCCTGCGCCGCGCCGGCGGCGACGTGGCGCGCGGCGTGGCCGCCTTCTGGCACGCGCCTTCGGTGGACGCCGCCGCCGAACAGATCCGGCAGCTTGACCGCAGCGCCCTGGTGCTGCCCCTGGTGCAGGCCACGCAGCAGCCGGGCGGCGGCACGCTGGCCACGGCGGGCGACCGCGCGCAGCAACTCACCCGCACGCTGCGCGGCGCTCTGCACACCGTCATGGGGCGCCTGCAGTTCGGCCAGGTGCTGCTGGCCACCACCGGCTCCATCGCGCCCTTCATCGGCCTGTTGGGCACCGTGTGGGGCATTTATCACGCGCTGATCGGCATCGCAGGATCGGGGCAAATCTCCATCGAGCGCGTGGCCGGCCCGGTGGGCGAATCGCTCATCATGACCGCCGCCGGCCTGGCCGTGGCCATCCCGGCCGTGCTGGCCTACAACTGGTTCGGCCGCGCCATCGGCGCGATCGAGGCCGAGCTGGAAGGCTTTGCGCGCGATCTCCGAGAGTTGTTCTCGCACCCAGCCTGAAGGTTCGGAAATGGCATTCGGAAGGCTGGAACGCACCAAGGGCAGCGAGCCCATGTACGACATCAACGTCACGCCCATGGTGGACGTGATGCTGGTGCTGGTGGTGATTTTCATCCTCACGGCGCCGCTCTTGGCCAGCTCGATCCGGCTGGACCTGCCCAAGACCGAGGGCGCCAAACCGGGCGATCCGCCCACCTTCGTGACCGTGGTGGTGGACAAGGCGGGCCAGGCCTTCTTCAACGACAAGCCGGTCAGCCAGCCCGAGCTGTCGGTGGCGCTGCAACAGGCCAAGCTGGACAACCCCGACACCGAGGTGCAGCTGCGTGCCGACCAGGGCGTGCCCTATGGCCGCGTGGTCGAGGTGATGGGCGAGGCGCAAAAGGCGGGCCTGAACCGCATCGGCTTTGTGGCCGAGGCGCCGGCCGCCGCCTCCGCCGCGGGTGGCGCACCGGCCCCCGCGCCGGCGCCCCCCCGCTGAGCGCGCGCACCCACGATTTCTGCGATATTGTGGCTTTGGCGCTGATCTGACCAGCGCAGCCAGCTATGAATTGAATAGTAAACAGGGGGCCGCGCGCCGCCTACAATTTGCCCATGCAAGACCAATATCAGCACTCGGCGGTCGAGGCCGCTGCCCAGGCCCAGTGGCGCGCGCAAGACGCCTACCGCGTCAGCGAGGACGCGGCCAAGCCCAAGTACTACGCCTGCTCCATGCTGCCCTACCCCAGCGGCAAGCTGCACATGGGCCATGTGCGCAACTACACCATCAACGACATGCTGGCGCGCCAGCTGCGCATGAAGGGCTACAACGTGCTGATGCCCATGGGCTGGGACGCCTTCGGCCTGCCGGCCGAGAACGCCGCGCTGAAGAACAAGGTGCCGCCGGCGAAGTGGACCTACGACAACATCGCCTACATGAAGGCGCAGATGCAGGCCATGGGCCTGGCCATCGACTGGAGCCGCGAAGTCGCCACCTGCGACCCGGCGTACTACAAGTGGAACCAGTGGCTGTTCCTGAAGATGCTCGAAAAAGGCATCGCCTACCGCAAGACCCAGGTCGTCAACTGGGACCCGGTGGACCAGACCGTGCTGGCCAACGAGCAGGTGATCGACGGCAAGGGCTGGCGCACCGGCGCCGTCGTTGAAAAGCGCGAAATCCCGGGCTACTACCTGAAGATCACCGCCTATGCCGAGGAACTGCTCGAACACGTGCAGATCGGCAACCCCAAGGCGACGCTCACCGGCTGGCCCGAGCGCGTGCGCCTGATGCAGGAGAACTGGATCGGCAAGAGCGCGGGCGTGCGCTTTGCCTTCACGCACGACATCCGGGGCGCGGACGGCCAGCCGATCCAGGGCGGCAAGATGTACGTCTTCACCACGCGCGCCGACACCATCATGGGCGTGACCTTTTGCGCCGTGGC
>JAFEEB010000059.1:7013-16568 GCA_018241325.1 Pseudomonadota bacterium
TGCAAGCAGGGCGGCACCACCGAGGCCGAACTGGCGGCCAAGGAAAAGGTCGGCATGCCCACCGGCCTCATGGTGACGCACCCGCTCACCGACGAGCCCGTGCCCCTGTGGGTGGGCAACTACGTGCTGATGAGCTACGGCGACGGCGCCGTGATGGGCGTGCCCGCGCACGACGAGCGCGACTTTGCCTTTGCCCTGAAGTACCACCTGCCGATCCACCAAGTGGTGCACGTGGACGGCCAGGACTGGGACGACGCCCGCTGGCAGGACTGGTACGCCGACAAGAAGCAGGGCGTGACCATCAACTCCGACGTCTTCAGCGGCCTGGAGTACCCAGAGGCGGTCGATGCCGTGGCCGAGGCGCTGGCCGCCCGCGGCCTGGGCGAGAAGAAGGTGACCTGGCGCCTGCGCGACTGGGGCATCTCGCGCCAGCGCTACTGGGGCACGCCGATCCCCATCATCCACTGCACGGACTGCGGCGCCGTGCCCGTGCCCGAGCAGGATTTGCCCGTGGTGCTGCCGCAGGATCTGGTGCCCGACGGCAGTGGCAACCCGCTGGGCAAATGCGAGGCCTTCCTCGACGTGGCCTGCCCCTGCTGCGGCAAGAGCGCGCGGCGCGAGACCGACACCATGGACACCTTCGTGGACAGTTCGTGGTATTTCATGCGCTACTGCGACCCGAACAACAGCGAGGCCATGGTGGCCGGCGGCACGCGCCACTGGATGCCGATGGACCAGTACATCGGCGGCATCGAGCACGCCATCTTGCACCTGCTGTACGCGCGCTTCTGGACCAAGGTGATGCGCGACCTGGACCTGGTGACGGTGGACGAGCCCTTCACGCGCCTCTTGACGCAGGGCATGGTGCTCAACCACATCTACAGCCGGCGCACGGCACGCGGCGGCAAGGACTACTTCTGGCCCGCCGACGTGGAGCCGGTGCTCGACGCCGACGGCCACCAGGTCGGCGCGCGCCTGAAGAATGTCGCCGAGAGCGGCGACGGCGCGCTGCCCGTGGGCACGCTGATCGACTACGAGGGCGTGGGCACCATGTCCAAGTCCAAGAACAACGGGGTCGATCCGCAGCACCTGATCGAAAAATACGGCGCCGACACCGCGCGCCTGTACACCATGTTCACCGCGCCGCCCGAGCTGACGCTGGAGTGGAACGACGCCGCGGTGGAAGGCAGCTATCGCTTTCTGCGCCGCGTGTGGAACTTCGGTGTCAAGCTGAACGCTATTGAAAACATAGCTACTTGCGCCGATCCGGCAAGCGCTGGCGGCCAGAACAAGCCTGAACTCGGAAAATCCGCCAAGGCCCTGCGCCACGAGATCCACAGCATCCTGGGCCAGGTCGAGCATGACTACCAGCGCCTGCAATACAACACCGTGGTGTCGGGCGGCATGAAGATGCTCAATGCGCTGGAAGCCTTCAAGAGCGAGGGCTCGGCAGGCGACCAGGCGGCATTGGCCGAGGGTTTTTCGATCCTGCTGCGCGTGCTCTACCCCGTCACGCCGCACCTCACCCACCAGCTGTGGCAGCAACTGGGCTTTGCCGCGCTGCACGGCGATCTGCTCGACGCGCCGTGGCCGCAGGTGGACGCCCAGGCGCTCGAGCAGGACGAGATCGAGCTGATGCTGCAAGTGGGCGGCAAGCTGCGCGGCTCCATTCTGGTGCCCGCCGGCGCCTCCCAGGCGTCCATCGAGCACGCGGCGCTGGCCAGCGAGGCCTTCGCCAAGTTCGGCGCCGGCGCCAGCGTGCGCAAGGTGGTGGTGGTGCCCGGGCGCCTGGTCAACATCGTGGTCGGTTGACATGGCGCACCCCCCGTCTCCACGCGCTTCGCGATGTTCCGCCTGGTGCTCGCCGTCAGCGGCGGCGGCCCTTCGGTCGGTCCAGGGCTGCGCCGGCAGCTCTGAAGCCGCGGACCTCAGCCCCCGTGAGAGGGCATCGCGTGTGGGCGGGCCAAGCCCTTCCACGGCGATCGCGGGCCTGGCCTGCCGCGCGACCACATGGCTCTTTGGGCTTCAAGCGCCGCCGCTGACCTGCGGCGCCCTGGTCCAATGAACCGCCGCCACGCCCTTCTGCTGGCCACCGCGCCACTGGCCCTGGCCGGTTGCGGCTTTGCGCTGCGCACGGCCCCCAGCTTCGGTTTTCACAGCATCGACCTGGCCTTGCCCGCCGGCTCCGGCCTGGGCGTGGAGCTGCGCCGCCAGCTCGAGGGCACGGGCCAGATCGAGGTCATCACCGACGCCGCCCGCAAAAGCAAGGCCGACGTGGTGCTGGAGAGCGGCGGCGAGCAGCGCGAGCGCATCGTGGTCAGCCGCACCTCCGCCGGCCTGGTGACCGAGTATCAGCTGCGCATGCGTTTCACCTTCAAGGTGCGCACGCCGGCCGGGCGCGAGTTGCTGCCCTCCACCGAGATCACGCGGCAGATCGACCAAAGCTACAGCGAGACGGCCGCCCTGTCCAAGGAGCAGGAAGCGCTGATGCTCTACCAGAACATGCAAAGCGACATCGTGCAGCAGGTGATGCGGCGCCTCGCCACCGTCAAGCTCTGATACCGCATCCCTGCACGCCCTGCTCCTTCCGCCGCTGGGGGAAGGCTGGGATGGGGGCCCGCACGACCGGCTCCCACGGACGCTTCAGTGGTAGTCGTCCTCGCGCTGGTGGCGAATGGCCGAGACGATCACTTCCTTGTCGCTGACGATGTGAAACAGCGCCACGTAGCCCGAGGCGCCGAACGGGATCACCAGTTCACGCTCCAGCGGGTCGTCGAAGGCGATGCGGCAGGTAAAAGGGTTGCGCGCCAGGATGCGGAATTCGCGCTGGATGGCGGCCATGGCGCGGGCCGGCAGGTCGAAGTCTTCATGGGCCAGCGCGGACTCGATGAGAAAGTCTTCCAGCCGTTGCAGGTCGTCCAGCGCCTCGGGCGTCAGGCGGACGGCATAGCTCACCGTGCCCTCTCCGCCGCGCGGGCCCTCATGACCGCCTCAGCGCTGCCACGCGGTCACCCAGCCTCGCCCGCATGGCCGCCAGGGTCTCGTCGGCATCGTGCAGCACGCCCGTCTGCTGCGCCCGCACCAGCGCCGCGCGGCCACGTGCCACAAACGCCTGCTGAGCCTGGCGGCGCTGCGCGGCCTGCACGGCCGCCTGCTCGACGAACTGCGAAAGCGTTTCGCCCGCATTCAGCACGGCTTCGATCTGCGCCCGCACGGCGGGGGCGACGCGCACTGGAGGAAGTTGAGCGGTTTTCATGGGTTTAGTGTAGTGCAAATGCTATGCAATCGTTCGTGGTCTGCCCTGACGATCGCGATCCTTGCGCGGGGCCCGGGCCGTGCTCGCCCTGGAGATGACGCTACGATCAACGTGGCTGACCGAGCCTGCGAAGCAACCATCCTTCGCGCACGCCCGGCGGCGAAACCCATGGTGAGAAACGGACATGCAACTGAGCGCCACCCAACTGCCCACGCACCTGCAAAAGGCGCTGCGCCCGCTGTACGTGCTGCACGGCGACGAGGCGCTGTTGGCGCAGGAGGCGCTGGATGCCATTCGCGCCGCCGCGCGCACGCAGGGCTTTACCGAGCGCAGCAGCTTCACCGTGGCCGGCGCCAACTACGACTGGAGCGCCGTGCTGGCCGCCGGCGGCTCGCTGAGCCTGTTTGCCGACAAGCAGATCGTCGAAATTCGCGTGCCCTCGGGCAAGCCGGGCAAGGACGGCAGCGCCGCGCTGCAGCAGATCGCCGCCACAGCGGCCGGCAACGACAGCGTGCTCACGCTCGTCGTGCTGCCGCGCCTGGACAAGGCCACGCGCGGTTCGGCCTGGTTTGCGGCGCTGGAGGGCGCGGGCGCGGCCATCCAGATCGACCCCGTCGAGCGCGCGCAGCTGCCGGCCTGGATCGCCCAGCGCCTGGCCGCGCAGGGCCAGCGCGTGCCGGCGGGCGAGCCCGGCCAGCGCGCGCTGCAATTTTTTGCCGACCAGGTCGAGGGCAATCTGCTGGCCGCGCACCAGGAGATCACCAAGCTGGGGCTGCTGCATCCGGCGGGCGAGCTGGGCTTCGAGCAAATCGAGTCGGCCGTGCTCAACGTGGCGCGCTATGACGTGTTCAAGCTGTCCGAGGCCGTGCTGGCCGGCCGGCGCGAGCGCGTGCAGCGCATGCTCGACGGCCTGCAGGCCGAGGGCGAGGCCCCCGTGCTGGTGCACTACGCCATCGCCGAGGACATTCGCGCGCTCAAACGCGTGAAAGACGCCATGTCTGCCGGCAAGCCGCTGCCGCTGGCGCTGCGCAGCGAGCGCGTGTGGGGCTTGCGCGAGCGCCTGTTCGAGCGCGTGCTGCCCCTGCTGGCCGAGCGCCAGCTGGACGCCCTGCTGGATGCCGCGCACCGGGTGGACGGCATCGTCAAGGGCCTGCAACACCCCGGCTGGCCGACCGATGCCTGGCAAGCGCTGCACCGGCTGGCGCAAAGCCTGTGCGGCGCCTGCGCGCCGGCGCGCTGATCGTCCCGGGATTTGGGACAATCAGGGCATGAACGCGCCCGATGTCACCCTCATCATGCAAGCCCTGGGCCACCAGGCCCGCGACGCCTCGCGCGCCATGGCGCGCTCCAGCGCGGCGGCGCGCAACCAGGCGCTGCGCGAGTTGGCGCGGCTGCTGCGCGCCGACGTCGATGCACTGCAAGTGGCCAACGCCCGCGACCTGGCGCGCGCGGGTGAATTGAGCGTGCCAATGCGCGATCGCCTCAAGCTCACGCCCGCCATCATCGAGACCTGCGCCCAGGGCTGCGAGCAGCTCGCCGCCATGCCCGACATCATCGGCGACATCGTGGGCCTCAAGCAGCAGCCCAGCGGCATCCGCGTGGGGCAGATGCGCGTGCCCATCGGCGTGTTCGGCATGATTTACGAAAGCCGTCCCAACGTGACGATCGAGGCGGCCAGCCTGTCCATCAAGAGCGGCAACGCGGCCATCCTGCGCGGCGGCAGCGAGGCGATCGAGTCCAACACCGCGCTGGCCGCGCTGGTGCAGCAGGCGCTCGCATCGGCCGGCCTGCCGCGCGAGGCGGTGCAGCTGGTGCCGACGACCGACCGCGCCGCCGTCGGCCAGCTCATCACCATGCCCGAGTATGTGGACGTGATCATCCCGCGCGGCGGCAAGGGTCTGATCGAGCGCATCGCGGCCGAGGCCCGGGTGCCCGTCATCAAGCATCTGGACGGCAACTGCCACAGCTACGTGGACGACTCGTGTGATCTGGACTTGGCTGTGACGGTGGTGGACAACGCCAAAACCCAAAAATACAGTCCCTGCAACGCCACCGAGAGCCTGCTGGTGGCGCGCGGCGTGGCCCAGGCCTTCCTGCCGCGCATCGGCGCCGTGCTGGCGGCCAAGGGCGTGGAGATGCGCTGCGACGCCGAGGCGTTGGCGATTCTCAAGCAAAACAAGGCTCAAGCGACCGCCAATCAAGCGCAAACAGCTATCGATATTGAAGCATTGCTGAAACCCGCGCAGGAGTCCGACTGGTTCGAGGAATACCTGGCGCCGATCATCAGCATCAAGGTGGTGGCGGGTCTGGATGAAGCCATCGCCCACATCAACCACTACGGCAGCCACCACACCGACGCCATCCTGACCACCGACCACCGCCACGCCCAGCGCTTTTTGCGCGAGGTCGATTCGGCCAGCGTGATGGTCAACGCCAGCACGCGCTTTGCCGACGGCTTTGAATTTGGCCTGGGCGCCGAGATCGGCATCAGCACCGACAAGTTCCACGCCCGCGGCCCCGTGGGCATCGAGGGTCTGACCTCGCTGAAATGGGTGGTGCTGGGCGAGGGCGAGGTGCGGGGCTGACGCGAAGCGGCCGGGAGACCTCGCGCCACCTCTCCCGTCACTTCAGGTTGCGCCGCGCGCCCAGAATCGCGCGCAGCAAGGTCCACACCGAAGCGGCCAGCATCAGCAAGCCGCCGATCATGAACAGGTGCGCGGTCGGATGCGGCCCCGCCGCCGGATCCCAGCGGGACGCCATCCAGCCCACCACCGCCAGGGCCAGGCCCATGAAGGTGAACACGCCGAACAGCAGCCAGCGCAGCAGGGCGCGGCGCGCCGGCAATTGCAGGGCGCAGGCCCATGCGGCCACCACCAGCACCACCAGCACAAAAGTCAAACGCGACTCCTTTTCGCAAAAGGCACGGGCCCGGCCCGATACACTGCGGGCATTCTTGCAACGCCGCGGCCCATGGTCCCTCATCTCATCACCGCCCTCAACGGCCCCATCAACGAGCTGGAGCAGCGCCTGCTGGACGCCACGCCGGTGATCGAGCGCTGGTTCCGCCTGGAGTGGATGGAGCACACGCCGCCCGTGTATTGTGCGGTGGACATCCGCAACGCCGGCTTCAAGCTGGCGCCGGTGGACACCAGCCTGTATCCCGACGGCTGGCACAACCTCTCGCCCGACACGCTGCCGCTGGCGGTGCAGGCGGCGCAGGCGGCCATCGAGAAGATTTGCCCCGAGGCGCACAACCTGCTGATCGTGCCCGAGAGCGGCAAGCTGCCGCCGTACTACCTGGCCAGCCTGGCGCGCCTGGGCGAGATCTTCAGCATGGCGGGGCTGAACGTGCGCTACGGCTCGGTGGACCCGGCGCTCAAGCGCGCCACGCCCATGACGCTGCCCGATGGCCGCAAGCTGACGCTGGAGCCGGCGCTGCGCCAGCGCTTTCGGCTGGGCCTGAAGCATTTCGACCCCTGCACCATCCTGCTCAACAACGACCTGCCGACGGGCGCGCCGGGCATCCTGGAGGATCTGCACGAGCAGTACCTGCTGCCACCTTTGCAGGCCGGCGGGGCGGTGCGCCGCAAGAGCCGGCACTTCCAGTGCTATGAAGACGTGAGCAAACGCTTTGGCAAGCTGGTGGGCATCGACCCCTGGCTGATCAACCCGCTGTTCGCCACCTGCGGCGAGATCGACATCCACGACGCGTGCGGCGGCGAATGCCTGCGCTCGCACGTGGACACCCTGCTGGGCAAGATCCGGCGCAAGTACAAGGAATACGGCATCAACGAGAAGCCCTTTGTCGTCGTCAAGGCCGACCACGGCCCGCGCGGCATGGGCATCATGACGGTGCGCGACGTGAAGGACCTGGCGCGCCTGGCGCCCACGCCCACGCGCGCCGGCGAGCCCAGCCCGGTGCCGCCCGGCGAGGTGATCATCCAGGAGGGCGTGCTGGCCGGCGAGCGCATTCACGACGCGGTGGCCGAGCCGGTGGTCTACATGATCGACCGCTACGTGGTGGGGGGTTTTTATCGCATCCACGCCGAGCGCGGCAGCGACGACAGCCTGTGCGCCCCCGGCACCCGCTTCGTGCCCCTGCCCTTTGCCGGCAATGCGCACCTGCCGCGCCCGGGCGCCAAGGGCGAGGCGGCGACGCCCAACCGCTTTTACATGTACGGCGTGATCGCGCGCCTGGCCATGGCGGCCGCCAGCTACGAGCTGGAAGCCACCGACCCGGAGCTGCAAGAAGTCGAGTAGGGCTTTGGGCGCCGATTTCGGCAAAAAAAAAGCACCCGCGAACCCTGGCCGCCGCGGGCACAATGGCGCATCTTCGCCGTTGCCCGTCACCATGCACGAATCCAGGACCTCCCTGCCCACGCTGACGATCGGCGCCATCGGCGTGGTGTTCGGCGACATCGGCACCAGCGTGCTCTACACCGTCAAGGAGGTGTTCAGCACCGGCCACGTGCAGTTCACGCCCCACAACGTGCACGGCGTGCTCTCGCTGATCTTCTGGACGCTGACCGTTGTCGTCTCGATCAAGTACGTGGTGCTGGTGCTGCGCGCGGACAACAACGGCGAGGGCGGGCTGGTGGCCATGCTGACCCTGGCCTCCAGCGCGGTGGCCGACCGCCCGCGCCTGCGCCACTGGATGCTGCTGGTGGGCATCTTCGGCACCTGCCTCTTCTACGGCGATGGCGTCATCACACCGGCCATCACCACGCTGGGCGCGATGGAAGGGCTGGAGGTGGTCTCGCCCGAGTTCACGCAATACGTGATCCCGCTCACGCTGGTGGTGCTGTTCGTGCTGTTTCTGGTGCAGAAAAAGGGCACGGCGGGGATCGGGCGCTTCTTTGGTCCGGTGATGCTGCTGTGGTTTGCCGTCATCGCGCTGCTGGGCGTAATGCAAATCGCCAGCCAGCCGCGCATCCTGTGGGCCGTGCTGCCGCATTACGCCATCAGCTTTGCCGCCGCGCACCCGGGCATCACCTTCATCATCCTGGGCGCGGTGGTGCTGTGCGTGACGGGTTGCGAGGCGCTGTACGCCGACATGGGGCACTTCGGCAAGCAGCCGATCCGCCTGGGCTGGTTTTGCATCGCCATGCCGGCGCTGGTGCTCAACTACTTCGGGCAGGGCGCGCTGCTGCTGGCCGAGGGGCACGAGGCGGTGAAGAACCCCTTCTTTCACATGGCGCCCGACTGGGCCACGCTGCCGCTGGTGGGCCTGGCCACGGCCGCGGCGGTGATCGCCTCGCAGGCGCTGATCTCGGGCGCCTTCAGCGTCACCAAGCAGGTCATCCAGCTGGGCTTTTTGCCGCAGCTGTCGATCTTGCACACCAGCGTGCGCGACATGGGGCAAATCTACATGCCGCTGGTCAACTGGGGGCTGTTCGTGCTGATCGCGCTGGCCGTGGGCATGTTCCGCTCGTCCGGCAACCTGGCGGCGGCCTACGGCATCGCCGTAACCACCGACATGCTGATCACCACAGTGCTGACGTTTTTCGTGGTGCGCTACGCGTGGAAGTTCTCGCTGCCGCTCACGATCGCGGCGACCGGGTTTTTCGTCATCGTCGATCTGCTGTTCTGGAGCTCCAACCTGCTCAAGCTGGTGCACGGCGGGTGGTTTCCGCTGGCCATTGCCGGCGCCATTTTCATGCTGATGCTGACCTGGCGCGACGGGCGCGCGCTGCTCTACCACGTGCTGCAGGACACGGCGCTGGACCTGAAGGGCTTCTTGCAGTCGCTGTTCGTCTCGCCGCCCACGCGGGTCGAGGGGACGGCGGTGTTTCTGAGCACCGATCCCGACATCGTCCCCAACGCGCTGCTGCACAACCTCAAGCACAACAAGGTGCTGCATGCGCAAAACCTGTTCGTCACGCGGCGCAGCCACGAGGTGCCCTGGATCGGCCTGGACAAGCGCCTCGAGGTCGAGCCGCTGGGCCACGACTGCTGGCGCGTGCTGGTGCACTACGGCTTCAAGAACGACCCCGACCTGCCCAAGTCGCTCGCCCTGCTGGCCGGCCGCGGCATCGACCTGAACCCGATGACCACCAGCTATTTCCTCTCGCGCAACATCGTCATCCCCACGCCGGGGGCCGGGCTGATGCCCTGGCGCGAAAAGCTGTTCGCCTACATGCACCAGAACGCCACCGGGACAGCCGAATACCTCAACCTGCCGAGCAACGCGGTGGTCGAGCTGGGCGGCAAGGTGGAGATATGACCACGCCCAACAAATCCACCCTGGGCGTGCTGATGCTGGGTGCCATCGGCGTGGTGTTCGGCGACATCGGCACCAG
>JAFEEB010000005.1:0-2852 GCA_018241325.1 Pseudomonadota bacterium
GACCACGCAGCTGTTCGAATACGCCCCGCGCGTGCTGGGCGCGTGCCTGCTGGCGCTGCTGGCCTGGCTGGTGGCCACGCTGGTGCGCGGCATCACGCAGAAGGTGCTGGACCGCACCACGCTGGACGAAAGGCTGTCGGAGCACGCCAACATCTCGCCCATCAGCGAAAGCCTGTCCAACGCGCTGTTCTGGCTGGTGGTGCTGCTGTTCGTGCCGGCCATCCTGGGTGCGTTGCAGATGGAGGGGCTGCTCGACCCGCTGCGCGCCATGACCACCAAGGCGCTGGACATCCTGCCCAATGTGGTGGCGGCGCTGGTCATCGGCGGCGTGGGCTGGATCGTGGCCATGGTGCTGCGCAACCTGGCCACCAACCTGCTGCGCTCGGCCGGCGCCGACCAGGTGGGGCAAAAGGCGGGCCTGGCCGAGACGGTGCAAATCTCCAACCTGGTGGGCCTGCTGGTGTTCATCGTGGTGTTCGTGCCGGCGCTGATCGCGGCGCTGGACGCGCTCAAGATCGACGCCATCTCGCAGCCGGCCACCGACATGCTGGCCATGCTGATGGAGGCGGTGCCGCGCATCGTGGGCGCCGGGCTGATCCTGGTGGTGACCTGGATGGTGGCCTCCTTTGCCTCGCGCCTGCTGGCCAATCTGCTGGCCACGGTGGGGCTCGATACCCTGCCCGCACGGCTGGACTTGCAGCACGCCTTTCGCGGGATGGCGCCTTCCACCCTGATCGGGCGCGTCGCGCTCATCTTCGCCATGCTGTTCGCCACCGTGGAGGCGGGCAACCAGCTGGGCTTCGGGCGGTTTTCTGACGTCATCACCACCTTCATCGAGTTTGCCGGCGACGTGCTGCTGGGTTCGGTGATCCTGATCATCGGCTTCATGCTGGCCAACCTGGCCTCGGCCGCCATCGTGCGCGCCAACAGCGGCAACCTGATGCTGGCGCGCGTGGCGCGGCTGGCCATCCTGGGCATCGTGCTGGCCATGGGCCTGCGCGCCATGGGCATTGCCGACGACATCGTCAATCTGGCGTTCGGCCTGACGCTGGGCGCCGTCGCCGTGGCGCTGGCGCTGGCCTTTGGCCTGGGCGGGCGCGAGGCGGCCGGGCGGCTGGCCTCGCGCTGGGTGGATGACCTGTGCCGCGAGGAAGACGCGCAGGATTTTCCCGCGACCCAGCCCGCCGACGAGCGCAAGCCGCCCCAGCCGTGAGCACCCCGGCCATCACCCGGGCGGCCTTGCAACAGGCCCTGGCCGAGCTGTTCGCGCCCTGGGTGCAGGCGCTCGATCTGCGCGTGGAAGCGGCGGGCGCCGAGGGCGTGCGCCTGCGCCTGCCGCTCGCCCCCGCCCTGGTGCGCCAGGGCGACATGCTGTGCGGCCAAGCCATGATGGCGGCGGCCGACACCGCGATGGTGCTGGCGCTGATGCAACACTTCGGCCGCTTTCGCCCCTGCACCACGGTGCAGCAAAGCAGCAGCTTCCTTCGCCCCCTGTCGGCGCAGGATGCCGTGGTACATGCCCGCGTGCTGCGCGCCGGCAAGACGCTGGCCTTCGGCGAGATCGAGCTGGCCGGCGCCCAGGACGGCAAGAGCGTTTGCCGGGCCAGCACCACCTACGCCTTGCTGTGACGACATCCTGGCGACGGCGTCCTTGCGCGTCCGCCGTAAAATCACCCCATTACCGAAACCCCAGAACCCAAGAGGCAAAGCCATGTCCGCCCCCGCGCATGACGACCAACACCCGGTCGATTCGATTGAAGAAGTCACCCACAAGATCCCGCTGGCCCTGCCGATCTATGGCGCGATCGTGATTTTTCTGCTGGCGTTCATCGCCGTGCACATGGGCTGATTGGCGCAAGCTCAATCACGCTACAGCGCACACCCAGACTGCGCAACACGCTCTTGAACCAATAGCAAGGCCCGTCACGGACGGGCCTTGTCGCAAGTCCTCTTTCCCAAGGCGGCACCGCTTTCGGAAAGACGATTTTCATATCAGGAGCCTTTTCATGAACGCACCCGTACCGCCCGGCCAGATGCAGGATCTGAACACCCCGGACTACGTCAAGAACACCCGGTTGATCGACTGGGTCGCGCGCATGGCCGCGCTGTGCAAGCCCGATCGCGTGCACTGGTGCGACGGCAGCCAGGCCGAATACGAGCGGCTGTGCCAGCAACTGGTGGATGCCGGCACCTTCAAGCGCCTGAACCCGGCCAAGCGCCCGGGCTCCTACCTGGCCTGGTCCGACCCCTCCGACGTGGCGCGCGTCGAAGACCGCACCTTCATCTGCTCCGAAAGGCAGGAAGACGCCGGCCCCACCAACAACTGGACGCCGCCGGCCGAAATGCGCACCAAGCTCGAACCGCTGTTCGACGGCTGCATGCGCGGGCGCACCCTGTACGTCGTGCCCTTCAGCATGGGCCCGCTGGGCAGCCCCATCGCGCACATCGGCGTCGAGCTGACCGACAGCGCCTACGTGGCCGTCAACATGAAGCTGATGACGCGCATGGGTCGCGGCGCCATCGACGTGCTGGGCGAAAACGGCGCCTTCGTGCCCTGCATGCACACCGTGGGCGCGCCGCTGGCCGCGGGCCAGAAGGACGCCACGAGCTGGCCCTGCAACCCCGACCTGAAGTACATCGTGCACTACCCCGAGACGCGCGAGATCTGGTCCTACGGCTCGGGCTACGGCGGCAATGCGCTGCTGGGCAAGAAGTGCCTGGCCCTGCGCATCGCCTCGCGCATGGGACAGGACCAGGGCTGGCTGGCCGAGCACATGCTGGTGCTGGGCGTGACCAACCTCCAGGGCAAGAAGTACCACGTGGCGGCGGCCTTCCCCAGCGCCTGCGGCAAG
>JAFEEB010000005.1:2885-60660 GCA_018241325.1 Pseudomonadota bacterium
TCGGCGACGACATCGCCTGGATCAAGCCCGGTGCCGACGGGCGCCTGTACGCCATCAACCCCGAGGCGGGCTACTTCGGCGTGGCGCCCGGCACCAACCTGCACACCAACCCCAACTGCATGCGCAGCCTCGATCGCGACGTGATCTTCACCAACGTGGCGCTGACCGACGACGGCGACGTGTGGTGGGAGGGCATGGAAAAAGACCACGGCGGCCAGCTGCCCGCCCACCTGATCGACTGGAAAGGCCAGGACTGGACCCCCGCCGACGCGCCCGCCCGCAAGGCCGCTCACCCCAACGCGCGCTTCACGGTGGCCGCCATCAACAACCCGGTGCTCGACCCCGCCTGGGACGACCCGGCCGGCGTGCCGATCGACGCCTTCATCTTCGGTGGCCGGCGCTCCAGCACCGTGCCGCTGGTGACCGAGGCGCGCGACTGGACCGAGGGCGTGTACATGGCCGCCACCATGGGCAGCGAGACCACCGCGGCCGCCTTTGGCGCGCAAGGCGTGGTGCGGCGCGACCCCTTCGCCATGCTGCCGTTTTGCGGCTACAACATGGCCGCCTACTTCGGCCACTGGCTCCAGATGGGCGCCAAGCTCCATGCGCAGGGCGCGAAGTTGCCCGCCATCTACTGCGTCAACTGGTTCCGCAAGGACGAGGACGGCCGCTTCGTGTGGCCCGGATACGGCGAGAACATGCGCGTGCTGGGCTGGATGATCGACCGCATCGAAGGCCGCGCCGCGGGCCAGGCCACGGCTTTCGGCATCGCACCGGCCTACGGCGAGATCAACTGGAGCGGCCTGGCCTTCGACGCCGCGCAGTTCGCCACCGTCACCGGGCTGGATGTCGCCGCCTGGCGCGAGGAGTTCAAGCTGCACGACGAGCTGTTCACGCGCCTGGCCCAGGGACTGCCCGCGGCGCTGACCCAGACCCGCCGCGCCCTCGAGGAGCGCTTCGAGTCGGCCCGCTGAATCCCCACCGGCGCCACCAAGCCGCCCGCGGGGCGGCTTTTTTCATGGCGGATCGCGCGATCATCGCCCCGAAAAACAAACAGCCGCCTGCAAGGGCGGCTGCTGGACACGACCATGGCGACGGTTCAAGCCGCCCGGGTGACGCGGGGACTCAGCGCAGCGCGGGGTTCCACTCGGCCAGGTCGCTCATCACCTGCAAATCGCGCATCACGCGCGGATCTTGCTCGGCCACGCGACGCAGCTCGGCGTCGGCACGGGCGCGGGCCCAGCGAGCGCGCAGGGCGGCCCAACGGCTTTGCAGGCCGGTGGAAGTCGTGTCCGTGGACCAATGGTCCATCCACGCCATGCCCGCCGTGCCTTGCGCGGCCGGCTGACGCCGGGCGCTGTTCTGGAACCAATGGTCGACGCGGGCCGTGCCCTGCGCGCTCAACTCCAGCGCCTCCTGCTCACGGGTTTGCTGGCGCAGCGCGGCCTTGGCCCGCGCGGCCTGCTGCTGGCGCTCGGCCCGCTCGGCATGCCACTGGTTGAGATGGGCGCTGCCCACGTACGTGTAGGTGTCGCCAAAGATGCCGGTGTTCAGGGAAAGGGTGTGGTTTGTCATGGTGCTCTCACATTCGTCAAAAAAAGGAGCGGCGGCGCCTCAGCGCACGACGCCCAGATAGGCCATGGCCGCGTTGCGCAGCTCTGCGGCGCGCTGTGGGTCGCGGCCGGCGCAGACTTCGGCACGCTCCAGCAGGTTGCCGGCCAGCCCGATCCGGCGCTGGGTCATGTTCTGGCTTTCGACAAACAGAGCTTTCAAATACTGAACTAATGCTTTCCGCATACATTTACGCCTTCCCGGGTTTCGGTGAGCGTCCTCGATAAATGGCTTTTGGCCGATGCAGGGCATGTTACCGCAAACCTAGGGTTAACCCCTAGAGTCTTCGCTCCAATCCCGATCACTCGCAGGGGTTTCATTCAATCAGGCTATGGATTGCCCCCGTGTCCCATGAAGATTCAACTGCTGTCCGACCTGCACCTCGAGCAAAACCCCGGTTTTGTCCCGCAGCCCGCCGCTGGCGCCGACCTGCTGGTGCTGGCCGGCGACATCGGCTCGTATCAACGCGGCTCGCAATTGCCCGCGCTGGGCGACACGGATTTCGGCCTGGCGCGGTTTTCGCCGCTGGCCGGCTGGCCCACGCCCGTGCTCTACGTGCCGGGCAACCACGAATACGACGGCCTGGACTTCGACAGCACGCACGCGCGCCTGCGGGCCAGCTGCGAGCGCCTGGGCATTCGCTGGCTGGAGCGCGAACAGTGGGTGTTTCAGGGCGTGCGCCTGCTGGGTACCACCCTGTGGAGCGACTTCGACGCGCTGATCCCGCACGGGCCCGCCGCCACGGCCACGCAACAGGCGCAGGCCCGCGACAAGGCCTTTCGCGCCGCCAACCATTACCTGCGCCAGGCCGGCGCGCTGCGCCACGGCCAGCCGTTTCTGGCCGAACCCATTCGCGCGCTCGCGCTGGAGTGCCAAGCCTGGCTGCGCGCGGCGCTGGAGCACCCCTTCGACGGCCCCACGGTCGTCATCACGCACTTTGCCCCCAGCCTGCGCAGCAACGACGCGCGCTATGGCCTGACACCGGCCACAGCGGGCTTTTGCAACGCCCTGGACGGGTTGTTCGCCCACGCCGACCTGTGGCTGCACGGCCATCTGCACTGCGCGCACGACTACCAGGCGGGGCGCTGCCGCGTGCTGGCCAACCCGCTGGGCTACGCCGACAAGGGCGAGCAGGCCGGCTTTGTGCCCACGCTGACGGCCGAGGTGCTGGGCGCCAGTTGACACGCATCAAGCTCGCCGAGCCAGGCAGGCGCTACAGTGGGCGCTGCTTCCCCAACCCCACCCGAGGTTTCGCATGAAGATCCTGTTGGCCGTCGACGGCAGCCCGTTCACCAAGAAGATGCTGGCCTACCTGGCCGCGCACCCCGAGTTCCTGGCCGACGTGAGCTCGATCACGGCCCTGACGGTGCAGCCGGCGCTGCCGCCGCGTGCCCGCGCCGCGCTGGGCAAGGAGACGGTGGACAGCTACCACGCCGACGAGGCCGCCAAGGTGCTCGACCCGGTGGTCAAGCACCTGACGCGCCAGAGCCTCAAGCCCAAGACCGCCTGGAAGGTGGGCCCCGCTGGCGAGACCATCGCCAAGTTTGCCGAGGCCGGCAAGTTCGAGCTGGTCATCATGGGCTCGCACGGCCAGAGCGCCCTGGGCAACCTGGTGATGGGCTCGGTGGCCACCCAGGTGCTGGCGCGCTGCAAGGTACCCGTCTTGCTGGTGCGCTGACGTCGGGGAAACGCCCGTCGGGTTTTCGTTCCTCAACCCAACCGACGGGATCGGCGGCGCAGGCGGCCGGTTGGTAGGCCGGTAGGTCGGGTCCGCGCAGCGAACCCGACGTGCATCAAAAAACCCTCTGACGCCCGATTGTCCGGTGCTGACAGCTATTTATTTGATAGCCTCTCATCAATGGACACGCGCCGGCGCCGCCCCCCGCAAAAAGTCCAGCAGCGCCCAATCGAACGCGTCGGGCGCCTCCAGGTGCGGCAGATGCCCCACGCCGGGCAGTTCGACCAGCGCACTGCCCTTGACGGCCACGGCCATCGCGCGCAGCACCGCCGGCGGCGTGATGGGGTCGTGCTGGCCGGCCAGCAGCAAAGTCGGCACCGCGATGTGCGCCAGCGCCGCGCGCCGGTCGAACCCCAGCATGGCCGCCAGCGCGCGCCGCCAGGTGGCCGCGCGCACCTGGGCTTGGCAAAAGCGCGCCAGCTGCAGGCCTTCGGGCAGCGCCTGCGGGCCGCTCAGGCGCGCCACCACGCCGGGCGCGATGCGCTCCATGTCCGCCCCGGTACCCAGCTCGTCCAGGCATCGGGCGATGTAGCCGGCATAGGCGTCGGCCGGCTCCACGGCGGCGGCCGTCGCGGCCAGCACCAGCCGGCCCACGCGGTCGGGGCGGCGCAGGGCCACCTCCTGCGCGACCATGCCGCCCATGCCCTGGCCCACCAGCGTGACCGCGCCGCCGCCCGGCGCCAACGCCTCGATCAGGGCGATGCAGCGCTCGGCCAGGCCCTTGAAGCCATAGGGCTCGATCGGCGCGCTGTAGCCATAGCCCGGCATGTCCCAGGCCACCGCCCGCCAGCCCAGGCTGGCCAGGGTCTCGACCTGCGGCGCGAACGAGCGAAAGCCCCCGCCCGAGCCGTGCAGCAGGAGCACCAGGGGGCCGGCGCCCAGCGTGCTGAAGGTCGGCAGCGGCATGCGCGCATGGTACGTCAGCGCGGGCGCGGCGCGCTTGCTATCATGGCCGCAAGCCATGTCCCAGCCTGCCGCCGTCGCCACGGCCCCGTTTTTGCCAACCGACTTTCGCGCCGCGCTGGGCATGTTTGCCACCGGCGTGACGGTGGTCACTGCGCGCGGCGCCAACGGCCAGCTGGTGGGCCTGACGGCCAATTCGTTCAACTCCGTCTCGCTCGATCCGCCGCTGGTGCTGTGGAGCCTGAGCCGGCGCTCGGCCGCACTGGCGGTGTTTCGCGCCGGCACGCACTACGCCATCAACGTGCTGGCGGCCGACCAACTGGCGCTGGCCGAGCGCTTTGCCGCGCGCGTGCCCGAGCGCTGGGCCGGCGTGGCCTGGCAACCGGGGCCAGGCGGCGCGCCCCTGATCGAGGGCGCGGCGGCGCACTTCGAATGCTCCAACCGCAGCCGCTACGTCGAGGGTGACCACGTGATCTTCGTCGGCCAGGTCGAGCACTGCGCGCACCGCGCCGGCGCCGCGCCGCTGCTGTTTCATGGCGGGCATTACTACACCGAGCACCCGCTGCGCACGCGGCCCGCGCCATGAGCGCGAACCCCGCAGCGCGCAGCGCAGAGGCTCTTCCGGTGAGCGCGGCAGCCCGTCACGAGCACCTGGACGGCCGCGCCACGGCGGTGCTGCTGGCCTGCTGCCTGTTCTGGGGCTTTCAGCAGGTGCTGGTCAAGGCCACGCTGCCCGAGCTGCCGCCGGTGTTTCAGGCCGGCGTGCGTTTTGTCGGCGCGGCCCTGATCCTGTGGGCCTGGTGCCGCGGGCGCGGCGTGCCCCTGTTCGAGCGCGACGGCTCGCTGTGGCCGGGCCTGCTGGTGGGGCTGCTGTTCGCGGGCGAATTTGCCGCCATGTATCTGGGCCTGCAATACACCACGGCCTCGCGCCTGACCACCTTCTTGTACACCTCGCCGTTCTGGGTGGCCTTGCTGCTGCCGCTGTTCGTGCCGGCCGAGCGCCTGCGCGGCACGCAGTGGCTGGGGCTGGCCTGCGCCTTTGCCGCCGTGGCGTTTGCGCTGCGCGAGGGCTTTTTGCACCCCGAGCCGGGCGTGAGCGCCCGCGGCGACCTGCTGGGGCTGCTGGCGGGCGCTCTGTGGGGCCTGACCACGGTGGCGATCCGCTCGACCGCCGTCGCGCGCGTGAGTGCCGAGAAGGCGCTGTTCTACCAGGTCAGCGTCAGCGCCGCCCTGCTGCCGCTGCTGTCGCTGGGCCTGGGCGAAACCTGGACGTGGCACTGGAGCGCCTTCGCCATCGGCTCGCTGTTGCTGCAAACCGGGGTGGGCGCGTTTGCCAGCTACCTGGCCTGGATGTGGCTGCTGGTGCACTACCCGGCCACCAAGATCTCGGCCTTCGTGTTTCTCACCCCCATCTTCGCGCTGGTGTTCGGCGCGCTGTGGCTGCGCGAGCCCGTCACGCCCAGCCTGGTGCTGGCACTGGTGCTGGTGGCCGCCGGCATCGTGCTGGTCAACCGGCGCGCGCTTGCAAAGGCCGGTGCATGACCCCAGCTTGTCATTCATGCGGCGCCGCGCCCGCCTGAGGGCTCGGCGGCGCGAAAGGCCCTCCATCGATGCAATTCAAGGACTACTACCAGATCCTCGGCGTGGACAAGGCCGCTGGCGCCGACGCGGTCAAGAAGGCGTATCGCAAGCTGGCGCGCCAGTACCACCCGGACGTCAGCAAGGCGGCCGACGCGCAGCAGCGCATGGCCGAGGTCAACGAGGCCTATGCCGTGCTGGGCGACACCGAAAAGCGCGCGGCCTACGACACCGTGGGCGCGCAGGCGTGGGCGCAGGGCGCGCGTTCGGGCGACGACGTGCGTCCGCCGCCGGGCTGGAACGCGGGCTATGAGTTCACCCAGGGCGGGCCGGCCGGCGCGGGCGCGTCCTTTGGCGGCGACGGCGCGGACTTCAGCGAATTCTTCGAGCAGATGTTCGGCCGCGCGCAGGCCGGCCGCCATCCGCACGGCGGCGGCGCGCAAGCGCGGATGCGCGGCGAAGACCAGCACGCGCGCATCGAGCTGGCGCTGATCGACGCCTACCAGGGCGCCACGCGCCAGATCAGCCTGCGCGGCGCACGGCTGGACGAGCACGGCCATGTGGTGCCCGAGGAGCGCACGCTGCAAGTCACGATCCCCAAGGGTGTCAAGGAAGGCCAGCTGATTCGCCTGGCCGGCCAGGGCAGCCCGGGGTTCAACGGCGGCGCGGCGGGCGATCTGCTGCTCGAGCTGCACTTCACGCCCGACGCGCGCTGGCAGATCGATGGCCGCGACGTGACCCAGCGCCTGCGCGTGACGCCCTGGGAGGCCGCGCTGGGCGCGCAGGTGCCGGTCACCACGCCCGAGGGCACGGCGGTGGAGGTGACGGTGCCGGCGGGCTCGGGCACCGGGCGCAAGCTGCGCCTGAAGGGCCGCGGCATCCCGGCGCCCAAGGCCGACGCCACGCCGGGCGATCTGTACCTGCTGCTGGAGACCGCCGTGCCCGGCGCCATCACGCCCGAGCAGCAAGCGGCCTGGCAGGCCCTGGCCAAGGCCTATCCGGGCTTCGACCCGCGCACGGCCGGCTGAGCCGAGCGACGCTTTTGGAGACGTCCCCCATGACCGCTTCGCCCATCACCGTCCCCGCCGAGCTGATCGAACTGCTGGACGACGCGCTCAGCCTGCACCAGCTGGCGCAGTGCTGCCGCGTGTCGCCCGACTGGGTGCTCACCCACGTGCAGGCCGGCGTGCTCCAGCCCCAGCATGGCCACGCCGCCGCCGACTGGCGCTTTGCCAGCACCACCCTGGTGCGGGCGCGCCGCATCGTGCAGCTGGAGCAGACCTACGACGCCGACCCGCAGCTGGCGGCGCTGGCCGCCGACCTGATGGAAGAGGTGGCGCGGCTGCGGCGCCAGCTGGGCGATTTGTAGAAAAACCAGCCCCAGACATCATGGTCGCCGCCCACCGTGGGGCGGCGACCATGGTGTCTAGCGCTTGCGCATCAAGCGCAACCAGCTCCTGTTTTGATAGTATCCGTGGCTCGACTCACCACCCGCTGCCCACGCTCAGGCCCCAGCCGCCGCGCCCATGGTGGCCCCAGCCGCCGCCCACCGACAGGTTGACCCCCACCGGCGCCACATAAACCGGCGCCGGCCGCACATAAACCGGCGCCGGCTGCACGTACACCGGCACGCCCACCGGCGTGGTGTAGGGCTGCGGGTAGGACGGCGCGTATTCCGGCGACGGTTCAGGCGCATAGGCCGACGCATAAGCCGGCGGCGCCGTCACCACCGGGCCGCCTTGCACGGCGCCCGGATCGGGCTGGCCGTAGGCGGCCACGGGCACCGCAATCCACGCGCCCGGCGCTTGCGCCGTGCGGGTGTGCCAGGTCTGTCCGCCCAGCTCGTAGCTGACGTCATAGCCCGTGATCCGTTGCTGGTAGGCCGTGCGGCAACCCGCGTAGGCGTTTTGCTGCGCCTCGGCCGCGTTGCCCAGCAAGGCACCACCCAAGGCGCCCACCGCGGCCCCGGCGAAGTGGCCCCCGCCGCTGCCGAACTGGCTGCCCACCACGGCGCCCAGCAGAGACCCCACGGCCGCGCCCGCACCGCTGGTTTGCCCGTAGCCGGGCGCGCACTGGGTCACCGGCACGCTCTCATACAGCGGCGCGGCCGCCAGCACCCGCGCATGGACCAGCGATTGCGCCCAGGCGCCC
Organism: Pseudomonadota bacterium; assembly: GCA_018241325.1. Classification (GTDB taxonomy): domain Bacteria; phylum Pseudomonadota; class Gammaproteobacteria; order Burkholderiales; family Burkholderiaceae_C; genus Ottowia. Next base: position 10,867 of record JAFEEB010000005.1, read on the forward strand.
GGCGCGGCCAGCATCCAGGCGCCGGCCCCCAGCACGGCCCATGTGACAGCAGAACGATATTTCATGATCTCGGTCCTTGTGTGCGCGGGCTCGCAAGCCGCCCTGGCGCATGCCCATTCAACGATGCCGCCCGCCCGCGCGAAGACAGGCTTTACCCAGGAGAAACACGGCAGGCATGACAAATTGCAAGCGCGCCGCCTCTCGCCACTCAGGCCCGATACGCGGTCAGCACCACGTCGGCCGCCAGCGCGCGCAGCGGCAACAGCGCCTGATAGGCGTCGGAGCGGAACCACCGCTCGGCCGTCTGCTCGTCGGCAAAGCGGATCACCACGATGTCGCCGTGGGGCATGGCCCCGGCGAACACCGCCGCCCGGCGCCCGCGAAACACCAGCTCGGCCCCCCAGGGCGCCAGCGTGGCCGGCACGCGGGCTTGGTATTGTTGCCACTTGTCGGCATCCTTGACGGTGATGTGACCCACCACATAGGCCATGCTCATGCAAATTCCTTCCATGGCGCGCGCGCACGATCGGCGCGGCGCGTGCATCTGCACTGTGTCACGAAAGAGAGTTCAACGTGAAGCAAGACGTTTTCGGCCCCACCGGGCGCCGCGTGCCGGTGATCGGCCAGGGCAGCTGGTACATCGAGTCGGGCGACCGCCGCCAGGCCGTGGCGGCGCTGCAGCGCGGCATCGAGCGGGGCATGACCCACATCGACACCGCCGAGATGTATGGCGATGGCGCCGCCGAAAGCGTGGTGGGCGAGGCCATCGCCGGGCGACGCGACGCGGTGTTTCTGGTCTCCAAGGTGCTGCCGCACAACGCCTCGCGCCAGGGCACCGTGGCCGCCTGCGAGCGCAGCCTGCGGGCGCTGGGCACCGACCGCCTGGACGTTTATCTGCTGCACTGGCGCGGCCCGCACCCGCTGGCCGAGACCTTTGCCGCGTTCGAGCGCCTGCAGCAGGACGGCAAGATCCGCGCCTGGGGCGTGAGCAACTTCGACGTGGACGACCTGGAGGAGGCGCTGGCCGTGGCCGGCCCCGGCCGCATCGCCTGCAACCAGGTGCTCTGCCACCTGGGCGAGCGCGCCATCGAGCACGCCGTCATCCCCTGGTGCCGGCAGCACGGCTTGGCCGTGGTGGCCTACAGCCCCTTCGGGCACGACGCATTCCCCAAGGCCACGTCGCCCGGCGGGCGCGTGCTGGCCGAGGTGGCCGCCGCGCACGGCGCCACGGCGCGCCAGGTGGCGCTGGCGTTCCTGCTGCGCCAGCCGGGGGTGTTCACCATCCCCAAGGCATCCCGCGCGGCGCACACCGAGGACAACGCCGGCGCGGGCGCGCTGGTGCTGAGCGCGGCGGACATCACCCGCATCGACGCGGCCTTTCCGCGCGGCACCCGGCCGGACCATCTGCCGATGATTTGAACGGGGTTGGCGCTCACGCCGCCCACGCCGGGTTCCACACCACCTCCCACAGGTGCCCGTCGGGGTCCTGGAAATAGCCCGCGCAGCCGCCCCAGAACGTCTCGTGCGCGGGCCGCACCCCGGTCGCGCCCGCGGCCGCGGCCCGCGCCATCACGGCATCGACCTCGGCGCGCGAGCCGACGTTGTGGCCCAGGCTGAGTTCGGTGGCGCTGCGCGGGCCCACGGCCAGCCCCGCGTCGTGCGCCAGGCTGGCGCGCGGCCACAGTGCCAGGCGCAGGCTCGGCTGCAGCGCGATGAACACGACAGCGCCGTGCGCGAACTCGGTGCCCACGATGCCCTCGGTGGCCCAGCCCAGCCCATCGCGGTAAAAGCGCAGCGCGGCCTCGAGCTCGTCCACGCCCAGCGTGATCACGGTGATGCGGGCTTGCACGGCCGGCCTCGGGTCAGCGCATCATGGCGCGGCGCCCGCCAGCGCGGCCAGTTGCCGGCACTGCCAGGCGTGTTCGGGCCCGAAGGATTCGGCGTCCATGACCGCGCCGTAGCCGCCGGGGCCATACACCGCCGCATAGGCCGCGTACTCGGCGGCGCGCAAGGCCCGGCCGGCCAGGGCGTTGGCCACCGCATAACTGGCCGACACGGCCGCGTGGCCGCTGCCGTCGATCGAGTTGGAGCCCGGATGATGATTGGCCAGGCGCGCCGCCTCGGCCGCCAGCGCGTCCAGGTGTGCGCGATCGATGGCCCCGTCGAGATAGCGCCCCAAGCCGTCCAGGCAGGCCAGCACGGCCGGGTCTTCCAGCAGGTGGCGCACGCGCAGCGCGCAGGCGTGGCCGAAGCGCAAACGCACAAGCTCGTGGTCGGCGCGGTCCAGGCCCAGTTGTTCGGCCAGGCGATCGAGATCGCGGTTCATCGGGGCATTTTGCGCGCCGGCGGCGGGCAGCGCAAAGCACGCGATCGGCACCGCCCATCCCTGCCGCACGGTCGTTCAGGCGGATGGCGGCCCGGCCCGGCATTCACCCCGCGCCGATCAAGAGTTTTGCAGCGGGCCGACGCAGCGGCCTGGGCGCTGGTAGATTGTTCAAGCATGCAACCAGGCGATGAACGCGCGCCGGCACCCGCTGCCCCGCGCCACGACACGCAAGGCGGGCCGCCGCGGCTGCCCGGCGCCAGGATCGTGCCGCGCGCGCTGCGCGGGCACCTGCGCCGCCAGGTGCTGGCGGTGCTCAGCCGCAGCGCGCCCGCACCCGACTACGACGCGCCGGTGGGCGATGTGGGCCTGTTCGGGCCGGACAGCGTCACCTGGAAGATCCACGCCGACTTTCCCAGCATGATGGTCGGCGGCCTGGCCGCGCTGATGCTGCAATCCCTGCACCCGCTGGCGCTGGCCGGCGTGTGGGACCACTCCAACTTTCGCGACGACATCCTGGGCCGGCTGCGCAACACCACCGCCTTTGTCGGGCGCACCACCTACGCGCCGCGCGCGGTGGCCGAGGCCGCCATCGAGCGCGTGCGCGACATCCACCACCACGTGCGCGGCACCGCGGCCGATGGGCGCGCCTACAGCGCCGACGACCCGCACCTGCTGGCCTGGGTGCACGCCGCCGAGTGCTGGTGCTTCTTGCAAGCCTGCCAGACCTATTGCGGCGCGCGCATCCCGGCCGCCGAGCAGGACCGCTACGTGGGGGAGATGGCGCGCATCGCGCAGGCGCTGGGCGCGCCCCAGGCGCCGCGATCGCTGGCCGAGCTGGATGCCTTTTTCACCACCGTGCGCCCCGAGCTGACCTTCGACGCGCGCACGCGCGAAGTGCTGCACGTGCTGGGCACCATGCGCCTGCCGATCCCGCTGCCGGGCCTGAGCCGCACCCTGTTTCTGGGCGCCGCCGCCGCGCTGCTGCCGCCCTGGGCGCTTGATTTCATGGAGCGCTCGCCGGCGCAGCGCCTGCGCGACCGCGCGGCAGCCCGCGCCCTGCAATGGGTCGCTCCCAGCATCCGCGACGCCATGGCCGAAGGCGGCCTGGCCTGGCGTGCCTGCCGGCGCACGGGCGCGGACTACGCCAGCCTGTGGCGCTGGGACGGGCGGGCGCCGGGCTGAACGCCTGGCGTGCGTCCGACAGGCCATCAGCGGCCGCCCCAGCAACAGCACGGAGAGCATGGCCGCATCGATCACACCGTCGTCACCCGCGATCCGCTGACCTGCGACATCGAGGTGCCGATCCCGGTGATTGCGACACCTGCAAGGACTGCGGCCTGATCGTGCCGGGGCGTTGGCCGGCGGCTGCACGGCGGGCACTATCATCGTGCGGCCAACCCATACCAGGAGACTCCCATGCGTTCCATCCTTCGCGCCGCAGCGCTCGTCGCACTGGCCAGCGGCCTTGCCACGGCGGCCCACGCCGACGTGTTCACCAAGGAGCAACTGATCCACCTGAACAAGGACAAGCCCGCCGGCGGCCAGGGCGTGCTGGTGGGCGAATACGCCTTCACGCGCGACAAGGCCACCAAGGACCAGGCCATCAAGGAGATCAGCTGGCTCACGCTGGCGCCGGGCGACTCCATCGGCTACCACCCGCACGTCACCAACGAAGACACCTACATCATCGTCTCGGGCCAGGGCACGTTCAAGGACAAGGACGGACGCGACGTGCCCGTGAAAGCCGGCGACGTGACCATCGTGCGCAAGGGCGAAAGCCACGGCCTGGCCAACACCGGCACGGTGCCGCTGGTGTTCATCGACGTGATTGCCGAGCAGTAGCCGCGTCCACCGAGCGACGAAAGGCGCCGGATGGACCTTCCAGGCGTGTCCAAGGCCAGGCCATGGAGCGCCGATCACCGCTGCTGCGCCGGCTGTACCTCCGCATCACCGTTGCGTGAAAACCACGCGGGCGCGCACTGCGTGGGGTTGCCGGAGGCTGCTGCCGCCGCCGCCCGACGAGTCGGCCTGATTTGATCGTCGCGAGCGCGTGCCACCATGAAAAAAGCCAGCCTGGTGGCTGGCTTTTTTGTCGGCACAAGCCGCCCGGTCCGTGTCGGGCCGGGCGGTGGGCCGCCGCGGCGGCTCACTTCTTGCCGGCGTCTTTCGCCATGTCGGCATTGGTTTCGGGCGGGGTGGCGGGGCCGGCGAGGCGCTTCTTGCGGGCGGCCTGACGTTCGGCCTTGGTGGCCTTGCCGCCTTTGCCTTCCGCGTCTTTTGCCATCGCGGCGTTGGTTTCAGGGGTGCCGGTGCCGGCCAGGCGCTTCTTGCGGGCGGCCTGCCGCTCCGCCTTGGTGGCGTGCCCAGCTTGGGCCTGGTTGCCGCGCGCCATGTCCGCATTGGTTTCAGGGGCGGCCGCGGGGGCCTGGGCCAAGGCGGCGCTGCTCACGGCGGCAATCACCGCAGCAGACAAAAGACCAGCGAAACGTTTCATGAGAGAACACTCCTAAGGACATTTGATAAACGGTTATCAAGCAACCGTTATCGGATCGTAAGAGCCGGCGCGCGGTTTACGACGGCGAACACTTGGCTTTTGTGTTACCAAATGTCAATTTGTCATCGCGCCCCGACAGGCGAGCGGCAGAAGCTTGCTCGGCCGAGACAGGTCGGCACTCAGGACCCGCGGCCCAGCCGGCTGGCCGCAAACGCCACATACCACGCCAGCGACCCCGGGTTGGCCATGGCCTCCTGGTTGACGACCTTCTCGATCGGCTGGCCCAGCAGCAGCTTCTTGATCGGCAGCTCCTGCTTCTTGCCCGAGAGGGTGCGCGGGATTTCGGGCACCTGGAAGATGTCGTCGGGCATGAAGCGGGGGCTCAAGGACTGACGGATGGCGTCGTTGATGCGCTTTTTCAGCGAGTCGTCCAGCGCGGCGCCGGGGCGCAGCACCACAAACAGGGGCATGTAGCTGTCGCGGCCCAGATACTCCAGATCGACGACCATCGAGTCGAGCACCTCGGCCATGCCCTCCACCGCACTGTAGATTTCGCTGGTGCCCATGCGCAGGCCATGGCGGTTGATGGTGGCGTCCGAGCGGCCGTAGATGACGCACCATTCGCCCTGGCCGTTCTCGTCGCCCACGCGCAACCAGTCGCCATGGCGCCACACGCTGCCGGCGCTGGCGTCCAGGTCGCCGCCGCCGGGCTTGCGGCCATGGCCCGGCGGGTACATCTCGAAGTAACTGGCCCGGTAGCGCGCGTGGCCGGGGTCGTTCCAGAAACGCAGCGGCATCGACGGAATGGGCTGCGTGCAGACCAGCTCGCCGACCTGGCCCAGCACGGGCTCGCCCGCCTCGTTCCAGGCCTCCACCGCCGCGCCCAGCATGCGGCACTGCATGACGCCGGCCTGCTGCGGCAGCTCGCGCGAGCCGCCGATGAAAGCGCCGGCAAAGTCGGTGCCACCGGAGATGTTGAACCACCAGATATCGCGCTGCGCCGGCGTCCTGGCAATGCGCGCGAACTGGTCGGTGCCCCATTGCTGCACCTCGGCCGACAAGGGCGAGCCGGTGCTGCCCAGCGCGCGCACGCGCGACAGGTCGCCGGACGTAGCCAGATCGACGCCGGCCTTGGCACAGCCGGCAAAAAACGCCGCGCCCGAGCCCATAAAGGTGACGCCGTGGCGCGCGGCAAAGCGCCACAGCGTGGTCCAGTCGGGCGCGTCGCGCGGCCCGCCGGGGCTGCCGTCGAAGATGACGCCGGTGGTGCCCGACAGCAGGCCGGCGACCTGGCAGTTCCACATCACCCAGCCGGTCGAGCTGTACCAGTGAAAGCGCTCGCCGAAGTTGTTGGGCTGATAACTGCCGCCGATGTCCATGTGCAGGCCGCTGGCCAGCGCCACCAGCACCATGCCGCCGTGCGGGTGCACGATGGGTTTGGGCAGGCCGGTGGTGCCGCTGGAATAGACGATCCACAGCGGGTGGTCGAAGGGCAGCCACAGCGGCTCGAAGGCCGAGATTTTCGCATCATTTCGGGCTGTAGCGCTTGCCCAATCAGCGCTGTCAGCTATTGATTCGGAAGCAGCCGGGTGGTGCAGCACGATCACATGCCGCACGCTGGGCAGCTTGGCGCGCAGCTCGTGCAGCACCGCGCTGCGGTCGATGTCGCGCCCGGCCCAGGTCACGCCGTCGGCAGCGATCAGCACGGTGGGCTCGATCTGGCTGAAGCGGTCGAGCACGGCGTTGGTGCCCATGTCGGGCGCGCACACGCTCCACACCGCGCCGATGCTGACGGTGGCCAGAAAGGCGACGATGGTCTCGGGCACGTTGGGCATATACGCCGCCACGCGGTCGCCCGGCTGCACCCCCTGGGCCTGCAAGTGCAAGGCCAGCGACGCCACCTGACGCCGCAGCTCGGGCCAGGACAGCTCGCGCGCGCGGCCCGTCTCGTCGTCACTGATGAGCGCCGGCTGCCCGGCCGCGTGCGCCGCATCCACATGGCGCAACACCTGTTGCGCATAGTTGACCTGCGCGCCCGGAAACCACGGGGCGCCCGGCATCACGTTGCGGCCCAGCACGGCCGTGTGCGGCGTGGGCGATTGCAGCGCGAAATAGTCCCAGATGCTTTGCCAGAACGCGTCCAGGTCGGTCACCGACCACTCCCACAACGCGCGGTAGCTGCCGAAGGACAGGCCGCGCTGCTCGCGCAGCCAGTTTTGATAGAGGCGGATGAGGGGGATGTGGGCGGGGGTGGGCGTTGTCATGTCGAATTATTGGCGCACCGAGACCGACCGGCACACCGATTTCGATCAGGGTTTGTACGGCTGTTCAAATCATTTGGACAACTGTTCAATACGTCCCCATGCCCACCGCCCTGGTCCGCCCACCGCCGGCGTCGCTGCCCCCTGCGACCGGCGAGCGCCCGGACCGCAAGTCGGCCATCCTGCTGGCGGCCGAAAAACTGTTTGCGCAGCGCGGCTACCACGGGGTCTCGATCCGCCAGATCGCCGCCGAGGCCGGCGTGCCGGTGGCCCTGGTGGGCTATTACTACGGCGCCAAGCACGAGCTGTTTCATGCCATCTTCGCGCACTGGCAGCCCACCATCGAAGCGCGCCTGGCGCTGCTGCGCGAGGCGGTGGCGCAAACCCGGGCGCACCCCGCGGCGTTGCACCGCATCGTGAGCGCGTTCGTGGAGCCGGTGCTGCGCATGCGGGCCAGCCCGGAAGGCGAGTTCTACGCCCTGCTGGTCAGCCGCGAGCTGCTCTACGTGCGCGACGAAACCGACCGGGTGCTGCGCGAATTTTTCGACCCGCTGGCCCACGCCTTCATCGACGCGCTGCACACCGTGCGGCCGCAGGCCACGCGCGCGCAGACCGCCTGGGCTTACCAGTTCGCGCTGGGCGCGCTGCTGCACCACACCAGCGACCGGCGGGTGCAGCGCCTGTCCCGTGGCGCCAACCCGCCCAACGACGCGGCCGCCGCGCCGCTGCTGATCCGCTTCATCACCGCCGGCATCGACGCCGCGCTGCAGGCGCCACCGACCCACCCCGACCACCCCAAGGAGATCTCCCCATGAATCGCCGCAGCACCCTGCACGCCCTGGCCGCCCTGGCCACCGCCGCCCTGGCCCGACCCGCCTTCAGCCAGACAAGCAAGATCGTCTTCGGCTACACGGCGGTGACCGACTTCGCCTCGGTCTTCGTCGCGGCCGAGCAGGGCTACTTCAAGAAGCGCGGGCTCGACGTCGAGCCGAAGTTCATTCCGCTCAACTCGACCATCCCGGCGGCCATCCAGGCCGACTCGCTGCAGATCGGCGGCCCCACGCCCAGCGTGTTCCTGCAGTCGGTCGATGGCGGGCTGGACCAGGTGGTGGTGGCCGGCGGCGGCGTCACCTCCAAGTCCATCACCGGCTTCGGCCTGGTGGCGCGCGCGGGCAGCGGCATCAAGACCGCCGCCGACTGCGTGGGCAAGAAGATTGGCGTGCCGGGCCTGGGCGCCTTCCTGCACGTCACGTTCCGCGCCTGGCTCAAGAGCCAGGGCGTGGACTACAAGAAAGTCAACTTCGTCGAAGCGGCCTTCCCGCAGCACGGCGACATGCTCAAGGGTGGCTCGGTCGACGCCGTGATCAGCGCCGACCCGTTCATGAGCCGCATCACCGAAACCGGCGCCGGCTACGTGGCCTCGTACTACTCCACCTTTCTGCCCGAAGGCCAGCCCACCATCGTCTACGTCGCGCGTCGCGACTGGGCGGCCAAGAACGCCGCCGCGGTGCGCGGCTTTCAGCAGGCGGTGCAGGAAGCGGGCGCCTTCATTCAAAACCCCAAGAACAGCGACGCCGTGCGCGCCGCGATCGGCAAGTACATCAAGCTGCCACCCGACGTGCTGGCCAAGATGCAGATTTCGCCGCCTGGGCCGGTGGTGACCGTCAAGCAGCTCGACTACTGGGTCGGCCTGATGAAGGAGCAGGACATGCTCAAGACCGCCCCCAACGTGGCATCGCTGCTGTTCAAGTAACGCGCCGCCGGCCATGACGGAGTGCGTTCTCGAATTCGACCGCGTTGCCATCCAGCTGGGCGGGCGCGAGATTCTGTCGCCCACCAGCGTGCAGGTCGGCCGCGGCGAGTTCGTCTGCATCATCGGCCCCTCGGGCTGCGGCAAGACCACCTTGCTGCGCGCGGCCGCGGGCTTCGTCGCGCCCAGCAGCGGGCAGGTGACGCGGCGCGGCCAGCCGATCACCGGGCCCTCGCGCGAGGTGGCCTTCGTGTTCCAGGACTACGGGCGCGCGCTGCTGCCCTGGCGCACGGTGACGCGCAACGTGGCGCTGGCGCTGGAGGCGGCGCGCGTACCCGCCGCCGACCAGCCGGCACGCATCGAGCGCGTGCTGGCCACCGTGGGCCTGGGCGCGCACGCCCACAAGTTTCCGGCGCAGCTGTCGGGCGGCATGCAGCAGCGCGTGCAAATCGCGCGCTGCCTGGCGCAAGAGCCCGAGCTGATGATGATGGACGAGCCCTTCGGCGCGCTGGACGCCATGACGCGTGAAAGCCTGCAGGACGAACTGGCGCGGCTGGTGCGCGAGCAAGGCCTGACGGTACTGTTCGTCACGCACGATCTGGAGGAAGCGATCTACCTGGGCGACCGCGTGCTGGCGCTGCGCGCCAACCCGACGCCCGAGCAGCCCAGCCTGGCGGCACTGATCGAGGTGCCGCTGCCCAAGCCGCGCAACCAGCTTGCGACCAAGGAGCACCCCGAATTTTTGCGGCTGCGGCGCGAGCTGTATCAATACTTGGGGCATTGAGATGATTCGATGGCTGCGCCCCTTCGTCTTTCCGGCGCTGCTGCTGGTGGCGCTCGAGATCTGGGCGCGCACCGTGGGCGCGGGCAGCGACGCCGTCGCGCCGCCCAGCGCGGCGCTGCGCGCCTTTGCCGCCGCGCTGGTGGACGGCTCGCTGCTGGCCGCCACCGGCTTCACCCTGGCCAGCGCGGCGCTCGGGTTGCTGGTGGGCGGCGGGCTCGGGGTGGCGCTGGGCACGCTGCTGGGCCTGTCGCCGCGCGCTTCGCGGCTGGGCTTCGTCAGCGTGGAGCTGCTGCGCCCGGTGCCCTCGGTGGCGCTGATTCCATTGGCCATGCTGGTCTTCGGCTTCGGCTTGCGCATGGAGATCAGCGTGGTCGCTTTCGCCTGCATGTGGCCGATGGCGATGCTGACGCAGGCCGCCGCGCAGCAGGTCGAGCCGCGCCTGCTGGAAGTGGCGCGCGCGCTGCAAATGAGCGCCTGGCAGCGCTTTGCCTGGATCGTCGGGCCGGCCATGGTGCCGCGCCTGTTCGTGGCGCTGCGGCTGGGCGTGGCGATCGCGCTGGTGGTGGCCGTCACGGTGGAGATCGCCGCCAACCCCAGCGGCATGGGCTACGCGATGATGATCGCGCAGCAAAGCCTGGACCCGGCCCTGATGCTGGCCTGGCTGCTGTGGATCGGCGTGGTGGGCTTTGCCATCAACGCGGCCGCCACCGGGCTGCAGCAGCACGTCGCGCGGCGCATGGGCGAGGGCCGGCCATGAACCGGCGACTCACGCCAATGGAGATCGCCGGCTCGCTGGCCGTGCTGGTCGCCCTGCTGGCGCTGTGGTGGTTGGCCAGCCACGCCGGCTGGGTGAGCAAGGTGTTTTTGCCCACGCCCGAGGCCACGCTCGCCAGCCTGCACGAAGGCCTGGCCGCGGGCGAACTGGGCGGCTTCACGGCGGCCACCGTGGGCCGCATGCTGGCCGGCTGGGTGCTGGCCGGCGTGGCGGGCATCGGGCTGGGCGCGCTGGTGGGCAGCAGTGCCGCCGCGCGTGCCTGGGTCGGGCCCACGCTCGAATTCATCCGGCCGCTGCCGGCCTCGGCCGTGATGCCGCTGGCCATCGCCATCTTTGGCCTGTCCGGCGGCATGGTGCTGGCCGTGGTGGCCTTCGGCGCCATGTGGCCGGTGCTGCTGGGCACGGTGCATGGGCTGGCTGGCGTGCACCCGCGCCTGCGCGAAGTGGCTGCGGCACTGCAACTGGGGCGTGGCGAGTTTGTCTGGAAGATCGGCCTGCCCAACGCCATGCCCGACATCGTGGCCGGCATGCGGCTGGCCATGACCATCTCCTTGATTGTCAGCGTCGTCGGCGAGATGATTGCGTCGCAGCCGGGCCTGGGCCAGGCGATTCTGCTGGCGGCGCGCGCGTTCCGCGCCAGCGAGCTGTTTGCCGGCATCGTCCTGCTGGGCGCCATCGGCTTTGTGAGCAATGCGCTGCTGGCGCTGGCCGAGAGGCGCCTGCTGCGCTGGCAGCACCCTTGAACCCGTTTTTTTTCTGGAGACCTTCATGCCCCGCCAATTCATCGACCTCTCGATCTACCTCGAAAACGACGTCATCTCCGATCCGCCCGCCTTCGCGCCCAAGATCGAGTACTTCACCCACGAAAACACCGTCGGCCAGATCGAGCCTTTCTTTCCCGGCCTGAAGAAGGAAGACCTGCCCGACGGCGAAGGCTGGGCCGTCGAGAAGGTACAGCTCTCGACCCACAACGGCACGCACCTCGATGCGCCTTATCACTTTCACAGCACCATGGACAAGGCGCTGGGCGAGAAGAAAAAGGCCTGGACCATCGACGAGGTGCCGCTGGAATGGTGCTTTCAGCCCGGCGTGAAGCTGGACTTTCGCCACCTGGCCGATGGCTACGTGGTGACGGCAGCCGACGTCGAGGCCGAGCTCAAGCGCATCGGGCATACGATCAAACCGCTGGAGATCGTCGTCGTCAACACCCGCGCCGGCAGCCGCTACGGCCACAACGACTTCGTGTCGGCCGGCTGCGGCATGGGCTACGAAGCCACGATGTACCTGCTGGAGCGCGGCGTGCGCCTGACGGGCACCGACGCCTGGAGCTGGGACGCGCCCTTCGAGTACACGGCGGTGAAATACGCCGAAAGCCACGACGCCGGCCTGATCTGGGAAGGCCACAAGGCCGGGCGCGACATCGGCTACTGCCACCTGGAGAAGCTGCACAACCTGGAGGCGCTGCCGGGCGACGGCTTTTACATCAGCTGCTTTCCCCACAAGATCCGCGGCGCCTCGGCCGGCTGGACGCGCGCGGTGGCGATCTTCGACGAGGTCCTGCAGGCGGCTTGAAGATTCAAGCCATATTGACCTCCGGCGCTTGTCCATCCAGCGCAAGCAACTATTGTTTTGTGAGTATTCATGACCTTGCTCGACCCCACCCACGCCCCCGCCGCCCGCAGCTGGCTGGCCACGGCCAACGCCGCCGGCTGCGACTTCCCCATCCAGAACCTGCCCTTTGCCGTGCTGCGCAAGCGCGGCAGCGGCGAGGCATATCGCGGCGCCGTCGCCATCGGCGATCAGGCGCTCGACCTGGCTGCGCTGCAAGCGCGCAAGCTGCTGCCAGGCGCGGCGGCCGACGCACTGGCGCTGGCCGCGCAAGCGACGCTGAACGATTTCATGGCCGCCGGGCCCGGGGCCTGGCGCGCGCTGCGCCACGCGCTGTTCGCGCTGCTGGCCGAGGGCGCAGCGCAGGCTGACGCGGTGCGCGCCTGCCTGCTGCCGCTCGCCGACGTGGAATACGCCCTGCCCGCGCGCATCGCCGACTACACCGACTTCTACACCTCGCTCGACCACGCGCTCAACTGCATGCGCATCATGCGGCCCGAGGCCGACGTCACGCCCAACTTCCGCTGGCTGCCGCAGGCCTACCACGGGCGCGCATCGACGATCGGCGTGAGCGGGCAGCGCTTTCACCGCCCGCGCGGGCAGTTTCTGCCGCCGGGCGCCAGCGCGCCGGTGTTCGCGCCCTGCACCGCGATGGACTACGAGCTGGAGCTGGGCCTGTGGGTCGGCCCCGGCAACGCGGCCGGCCAGCCGATTGCGATCGACCAGGCCGAGCAGCACCTGTTCGGCGTGTGCCTGCTCAACGACTGGTCGGCGCGCGACATCCAGATGTGGGAAATGAACCCCCTGGGCCCGTTTCATGCCAAGAACTTCGCCACCACCGTCTCGCCCTGGATCGTGACGATGGACGCGCTGGCGCCCTACCGCACGGCGTGGACGCGGCCGGCCGCCGACCCGCAGCCGCTGCCCTATCTGGAGCTGGGCGCGCAGCGCGCGACGGCGGCGCTGGACATTCAACTGGAGGTGCGGCTGCAGAGCGAAGCCGCAGCGCGCGCGGGGCGCGGCCCGGCGCGCCTGACGGGCACCAGCTTTCGCCACCAGTACTGGAGCGCGGCGCAGATGCTCGCGCACCACACGGCCGGCGGCTGCGCTCTGCAAGCGGGCGACCTGATCGGCACCGGCACCATCTCGGGCCCTGGCCCCGGCGAGGCCGGCGCCATGATCGAACTGGCGCACGGCGGCCAAAAGCCGGTGGACATCGGCGGTGGCGAGCGGCGTGGCTTTCTGGCGGACGGCGACACCGTCATCCTGCGCGGCTGGTGCGAAAAGCCCGGCGCGGCGCGCATCGGGTTTGGCGAGTGCCGGGGCACGGTGCTGCCGGCGATCGCCATCTGATCGGATGCCTGAACTCGCAGGCTGGGACGAAGCGCAGCGCAATCCCGGCTTCGGGCGCTGATGCCGGGATTGCATTCCGGCCTGCACCGCTGGAGCTTCAAGCCAAATCAGCCCGCAGCTCGCTCCAGTCAAGCGCAAACAGCTATCAAATCAGGACTTGGCGCGGGCGCCGAGCCAGTCCCACACCTGGCTCAGGCCGACCGCCCACAGGTCGTCCGTGTCGCGCACGCCCTGCCAGCGCTCCTTCTGCTCCTCGCGCCGCACGCGCTCGCGGTCTTTCTCCATGCGGATCAGCGCGTCGGCCAGGTCGGGCGCGCGCGGGCCGGCGGCGGCGCGCTGCGCGCGCGCCTGGTAGTCGGCCAGGGCCTGCTGCACCGCCTTGGGGTCCAGCAAGGACAGCGCCGAATGGCAGTAGGGGCAGGCGTCGTGCTGGCGCAGGTCGATCGGCGCGCCGCAGCTGCCGCAGTGGATGATGCGCACGCGCTCGGCCAGGTCGGCGATCTCGGGCGCGGTGAGCTGGCGCACGAAACCCTTCTCGACCATGAAGGCGGCAAAGGTGGCAAAGCGGCCGTGCCGCTGCGGGCAGCGATAGGTGAAGTAGCGGCCGGTGCGCACCAGGTCCACGCCTTCGGCCAGGGTGCGCCGGCAGCGCGGGCAGGCCATGGCGCGCCCCAGCGGGGTTTGCGCGTCGTCCTTGTGCGCGTTCAGGTCGCCGAACAGATCGACGATGCCCTCGGGCGACAGGCGCAGGCTCTCGCCCTCATCGAACCACAGGCCGCGGCAGGCATGGCACAGGTCGAGCGCGATGGTGGCGCCGTTGTGCCCCGCCACGGCGCGCGAGGCCATGGGCGCGCGGCACGAGGGGCAGGCCAGGGGGGGTGTCAAGGCGGCGACGGCGGCTGGATCGGGCATGGTGCGCGCAGCGTACCATCGCGCGCAAGCCTTTTCGCGCGCACCCATGCCCCGCTTTCACGTCCCCCTTGCGCTGGCCGCCGGTGCCCGCATCGCCCTGCCGCCCGGCGCCGCGCGCCACGTGCAGGTGCTGCGCCTGCAACCGGGCTTGGGCATCACGCTGTTCGACGGGCGCGGCGGCGAGTGGGCCGCCACCATCGCGCGCATGGGCCGCAGCGAGGTGGAGGTGGATGTCGGTGCGCACCACGCCATCGAGCGCGAAGCCGCGCGCGCCGTGCACCTGACCGTGGGCCTGATGGCGGCCGAGCGCATGGACTGGCTGGTGGAGAAAGCCACCGAGCTGGGCGCCGCCAGCCTGACGCCCGTCCTGACGGCGCGCAGCAGCCTGCGCCTGAGCGGCGAGCGCGCCGCCAAAAAGCGCGCGCACTGGCAGGCCGTGGCCGTCGCCGCTTGCGAGCAAAGTGGCCGCAACCGCTTGCTGGACGTGCGCGAACAGCTATCATTTAATGAGTATTTGCAGCAAACGGCAGAAGGCGCGCGCTGGCTGCTGTCGCTGGACGCCGCCGCGCCCGGCCTGCGCGAGCGCGCGGGTGCCCTGGCGGCGGGCGCGCCCGTGATCTTGCTGTCCGGCCCCGAAGGCGGCTTGGCCCCCGACGAAGAAGCCGCCGCCCGCGCCGCCGGCTTTGCCCCCCACAGCCTGGGCCCGCGCGTGCTGCGCGCCGAGACCGCACCGCTGGCCGCGCTGGCCCTGCTCACGTCCACCTGATCCCTGCCCCACCATGAACCGCCACCTGCTGCTGCTGACCCTGGTCCAGGGCCTGTTTTTGATCAATAACGTGACCTTCATCGCCATCAACGGGCTGGTGGGCCTGCAACTGGCGCCGCACGCCTGGATGGCGACGCTGCCGGTGATGGGCTACGTGGTGGGCGGCGCGCTGGCGGCGCCTCTGGTGGCGCGCAGTCAATCGCGCTGGGGGCGGCGCGGCTCGTTTCAGATTGGCCTGCTCGTGGCGCTGGGCTCGGCGCTGCTGGCGGCGTATGCGGCCGCGCACCAGAATTTCTGGCTGCTGCTGGCGGCCACGGTGATCGCCGGCTACTACAACGCCAACGGCCAGCTCTACCGCTTTGCCGCGGCCGAACTGGTCAAGCCCGACTGGCGTGAAAAGGCCGTGTCGCTGGTGCTGGCCGGCGGCCTGCTGGGCGGCATCGTCGGCCCCAACCTGGCGGCCTGGACGCGCGCGCTGCTGCCCACGCCTTTTGTGGGCGCCTACCTGGCGCTGGCGCTGGTCGCGGTGCTGGCCATGGGGGTGATGGCGCTGATCGAGTTTGCGCCCGTGCACGCCCACGCCGCGCACGCGCCGCAGGGCCGGCCGCTCGCGCAAATCATGCGCCAGCCCATCTTCATCGTGGCCACGCTGGGCGCGGCCATGGGCTATGGCGTGATGAACCTGCTGATGGCCGCCACGCCGCTGGCCATGCAGGTGTGCGGCTTCGAGTTCGGCGCCACCGCCCTGGTGCTGCAGTGGCACGTGATCGGCATGTACGCGCCGGGCTTCGTCACCGGCTCGCTCATCAAGCGCTTTGGCGTGCTGCCCGTCATGGGCGTGGGCGTGGTGCTCAACGGGCTATGCGTGGCCATTGCGCTCAGCGGGGTGGAGCTGATGCACTTCGTCGGCGCGCTGGTGCTGCTGGGCGTGGGCTGGAATTTTCTGTTCACCGGCAGCACCACGCTGGCGCTCTCGGCCTACCGCCCGGAGGAAAAGGACCGCGCCCAGGCGGCCATCAATTTTTGCGTGTTCGCCACCATGTCGCTCACCTCGTTTGCCTCGGGCGCGCTGGTCACCACGCAGGGCTGGGCCTGGCTGAACGTCGGCTCGCTGGTGCCGCTGGCGGTGGTGGGCGTGGCGCTGGCGTGGCTGGCCGCGCGCGGCCGCGCCGCACGCACGGCGGCCGGGTAAACCGGGCACGGCCGTTTCCGGGTTGAACCGACATGCCCCGCTGGCTCGAACACCGCATTCCGCCGCCCCTGATCGACGCGGCATGCGCGCTGCTGATGTGGGCACTGGCGCGCGCACTGCCGCAAGCGCAGCTGTGGCCGCCGGGCGGCAGCTCCGGGGTGGTCGGCGCGGCGCTGGCGCTGGCGGCGCTGGGCGGCGCGGTGGCGCTGGCGGGCACCTTGGAGTTTCGCCGCGCGCACACCACCGTCAACCCGCTGGCGCCGCGGCGCGCCAGCACCCTGGTCACCCGCGGCATCTACCGCGTCACGCGCAATCCCATGTACCTGGGCATGCTGGGGGTGCTGGCCGGATGGGCCGTTTGGCTGGGCAATATCGCGGCCTGGCTGGGACTGCCGCTGTCGATGGCGCTGCTGACGGTGCTGCAGATCCGGCCCGAAGAGCGCATTCTGGCCGAGCGCTTCGGCGCCGAATTCGAGCGCTACGCGGCTCGCGTGCGGCGCTGGCTTTGAAGCCAGCGATCCCTTATCGGATCTTTTGCCGTGCTTGATCGACCGGCGCCCAGCGCGCCGTCAGCCAATCGCCCAGCGCACGGAACACGCACGCCCGATCCCGCTCATTGAACAGCTCGTGAAAGTGCTGGGGAAACGCCTGCGTCACCACCCGCCCCGCGGGCGCCGCACGCGCAAAGGCTGCACTGCCGGCCGGGCGCACGGCGGCGTCCTGGCCGGCATAAAGCAGTAGCGTGGGCACCGTCCAGCGCGGCGCGGCCTCGATGACGGCCGGGCCGGCGCGCATGATGAAGCGCGCCAGCCGGGCGCTGATGCGGTCGTGGACCCGCGGATCATCGCGATAAGCCTGCACCTCGACGGCATCATGCGTGAGCCGGCCTGCGTCGATGCCGTTGCCCAGCCGCAGGCCGGGCGCCAGCGCGGCCAGCACCTGCACCAGGGCGCGCAGCGGCGCGCCCATGCCGGCATCCAGCGCGGGCGAGGACAGCACCAGGCCTTCCACCGGCCGCAGCCCGAGCGACACCGCCCGCGCGGCCACCAAACCGCCCATCGAGTGGCCCAGCAGAATCAGCGGCCGCCGCGGGCCCATGTGCTGGCGCGTGTCGTCGATGACGGCCGCCAGGTCGCTCAACAGGCGGTCGTCATCGGGCAGCGCGCCGCGTGCGCCGGCGGAGTTGCCATGGCCGTGCTGGTCGTAGCCGCGCACCGCAAAACCCCAGGCGTTCAGCCGGCCGGCCACGTGGGCATAGCGCCCGACGTGCTCGCCCAGGCCATGCACCAGCAGTACCACGCCGCGCGGCGCCACGCCAGCGGGCAGGGGCCAGTCGCGCACCGCCAGCGCATCGCCGTGCGCGGGGACCAGGTGAGAGTGGATGCCCTCCGCCATATCAGTTATCCATGGCGCTGCGCGCCACCCGCGGCAGATGAAACCCAACGAGCCGAGCGGCCGCGAAGCAGGCCACGCCCGCGATCGCCGTGGCCGGGGTCTCCCCGGCCACTGGCGATGCCCCCTTGAAGGGGGAAGGCGAAACATCGCGCAGCGAGTGGAGACTGGGGGTGTTTCATTGCAGCTATCCCTGGCGCTGCGGTGCCCGCACCGCATGCAACCCAAAGAGCCGAAGGGCCGCGGAGCAGGCCAATCCAGCGGACGCCGTGGAGCGGGCTTTGCCCGGCCACTGGCGCCGTCCCCCTTCAGGGGGAAGGCGCCGAAGGCGACGCAGGGGGTCGTTCATCTCACGGCATGCGCGCGATCACCTCGGCCACCGCCGCCGTCAGGCGCTTGGCGTAGGGCAGGTGCAAGAACTCGTTGGGCCCGTGCGCATTGCTCTTGGGCCCCAGCACGCCGCAGACCATCATCTGCGCGGTCGGGAAACCCTCGCTCAGCTGGCTCATCAGCGGGATGGTGCCGCCTTGGCCTATATAGCCGCAGGGCGCGCCGAAGTGCGCTTGCGACGCCGCGTCCAGCGCCTGCGCAAACCAGGGCGCCGAGTCGGGCGCGTTCCAGCCGGTGGCGGTGGCGCCGGCGCTCTCGAAGGTGACCCTGGCTTGGTAGGGCGCGTTGTCTTCCAGCAGCTGCTTGAGCTCCTGCACGGCCTGCGCGCCATCGACCAGCGGCGGCAGGCGCAGGCTGAGCTTGAAGGCGGTGTAGGGACGCAGCACGTTGCCGGCGTCCTGCAGCGCGGGCAGGCCCTCGGCGCCAATCACGCTGAGCGTGGGCCGCCAGGTGCGCGCCAGCAGCGCCTCGACCGGGTCGCCCGACATGGGCAGCACCGACTGCTCGCGTCCGCCGCAGTCGTAATGCGCCCAGGGGTAGTTGCGAAACAGGCGATCGCCCAGGATCTGCGCCGTGGCGCGGGCCTGCTCGACGCGCTCGGCGGGGATCTCGCAATGGAAGCTTTGGGGCAGCAGGCGGCCGGTCTTGCTGTCCTCCAGCCGGTCGAGCACCTGGCGCAGGATGCGAAAGCTGCTGGGCACCAGGCCCGAGGCATCGCCCGAGTGCACGCCTTCGGTCAGCACCTCCACCTTCAGCGTGCCCGCCGCCATGCCGCGCAGGCTGGTGGTCAGCCACAGCTGGTCGTAGTTGCCGGCGCCCGAGTCCAGGCAGACGACGAGGCCCACGTCGCCCAGGCGCGGGCGCAGGGCGTCGATGTAGGGCAGCAGGTCGGGCGAGCCGCTTTCCTCGCTGGTCTCGATCAGGCCGACGATGCGCGGGTGCGGCAGCTTCTGCGCCTTCAAGGCCTGCACGGCGGCAATCGCTGCATACACCGCGTAGCCGTCGTCGGCGCCGCCGCGGCCGTAGAGCTTGCCGTCTTCGAGCTTGGGCGTCCATGGCCCCAGGTCATTGCGCCAGCCAGCGAACTCGGGCTGCTTGTCCAGGTGGCCATACATCAGCGCGGTTTGCGTGGCCCCTGGCTTGGTGCCCGCAATGTCGAAAAAGATCACCGGCGTGCGGCCCTCGACGCGGATCACCTCCAGCCTCAGGCCCGGCACCTTCTGCGCCTCGACCCAGGCGGCGGCGTTGCGCACCACCGTGTCGATGAAGCCGTGCTGCGCCCAGGCCGGATCGAAGGCCAGCGACTTGGCCGGGATGGCGATGTAGTCGGTGAGCTGGCGCAGGATGTCGCCGTCCCAGTGGGCATCGATCTGGCGCTGCGCGGCGGCGGCGTCCATGACGGCGGCGAATTCTGGCGTGTGGGGGGCGTTCATGGCGAGAATCTCCATCAAGGCGGCAATCCCTCACTCTACGTCAATGCACGCCGGGCTGCCCGCCACGCCCGACGCGTACCCGGTCAGAAGAAGTGCCGGATGCCGATGTCGAAGCCCGAGGCCGAATGGCCCGGGGTGTTGACCGGCACCGCCATGCCCTGCGCGCTGACGGCGCGGTTGGCGCCGCTGCTGTTGGTCACGTGGCCATAGCTGGCGTACAGCATGGTGCGCTTGGAGAGGTTGTAGGCGTAGCCGATGCCGTACTTGCGCCAGTTGGCGTTGGGCGCCCCATCACTGGTGCGGTAGTCGCCGATGCTGGCGCGCAGCAGGTGCAGGCCGAAGGTGGCCGTGGCACCCAGTTGAATGCCGCGCACGCCGGGGCCGCCGTCGCGCTTTTCCTGGGCCCAGATCAGCGCGGGCTTGATGGTGCCGAAGTCGTAGCTGGCGCCCAGGTTGGCGATCTTGAGCTTGCCCGCGCCGTTGAAGTCCAGCTGCGCGGCGGCCAGCGAAACGTTCAGCGGCCCGGAGGCGTAGCCGCCGCGAAAGCCGCGGTAGGTCTTGCTGGTGGGCGTGGACGCCGGCCCCCAAGCGTATTGCAGCTGGCCATAGAAGCCGCCCAGGCTCCTGGGCAGGAAGTAGCTGACGGCATTGCTGATCTGGATCGGCGCGCCGTTCATCACGAAGGTGTTGGTGCCGGCCACGCCATTGGTCAGGAAGGGATCGAAGATCAGCGTGTTCAGGAAGGTGGTCGAGTCGTCGCGGCCCAGGCGCAGTTCGCCAAAGGGGCCCGTCATGCTGACGGTGGCGCGGCGGTTCCAGAAGTTGCCGGCAGGGCCGCCGGCGCTGCCGTCCTTGCCGTTCAGGCCCGATTCGAACCAGAAGCCCGCGCCATAACCGCTGCCCAGGTCTTCGGTGCCGCGCAGGCCGATGCGCGAGATGTTGCCGCCGCTGTGCGACATGCCGGAGGTTGAGCCCCCGCCGTTGCTCAGGTGCGTGGCCGCCAGGTCCACCGTGCCGAAGATCGTGGCCTGGCTGCCCTGGGCCCAGACGGGCGTGGCCCCCACCGCACCCAGAACCAGCACTGCAATGGCCGCATTGGCTTGCTTCATGAATCGCTCCTCTTTCCTTGATTGGCCGCTGCTTGCAGCCGGTTGTCGAAAATCGCTCAGCTCAGATATCCAGCACCAGCCGCGTGCCCTTGCAGCGCGAGACGCAAATCATCATGGTCTTGCCGGCCTGCTTTTCGCTCTTGGTCAGCACGCTGTCCTTGTGCTCCAGCTCGCCATCGCATTCGATGACGGCGGTCTCGCAGGTGCCGCACACGCCTTCCATGCAGCTGTAGTCGGGGCTCAGGCCCGCGTCGATCAGCGCGTCCAGCACCGACTTGCCGGCCGGCACCGGCACGGTCTTGCTGCTCTTGGCACACACCACGTCAAAGCCGCTGCTGGGCGCCGCTGCCGGCGCCGGCGCGGCGGTGAAGCGCTCGATGTGCGTGTTGGCGTAGCCCGCTTGCACGCAAGCCTCCTCGAAGGCGTTGAGCATGGACGTGGGGCCGCAGCAGTAGTAGTGGGTGTCAGCGCCCTTGTCCGCCAGCAGGCCCGGCAGGTAGGGCGGCCCGGCCTGCTCGCTGTCGAAGTGCAGGGTCAGCGCCACGCCGTGTTCCTGGGCCAGGGCCTCGATGGCGTCGACGAAGGCCGCGTCCTTGCGGCTGCGCGCGCAGTAGATGAACTCGACCGGCCGGCCCTGCGCCACCAGGTGCTGCAGCATGCTGAACATCGGCGTCACGCCGATGCCGCCGGCCACCAGGATGCTGCGCGGGGCGTCCGCGTCGAGCTTGAAATTGTTGCGTGGCGGGTCGATCGCCAGCGTCTGACCCACACGCAGCTGCTGATGCACGTACAGCGAGCCGCCCCGGCTGTTGCGGTCGCGCGCCACGCCCACCACGTAGCGCCCGCACTCGGCGTCCGAATTGCACAGCGAATAGCTGCGCGACAGGCCGCTGCCCAGATGCAGGTTGATGTGCGAGCCGGCCTCGAAGGGGGGGAACACGACGTCGTCGGTTGCCGGCCGCAACTCGACGCTGATGACGTCGTTGGCTTCCCAGCGGATGGCGTACACCAGCGCAGAAAGTGTGGGAGTGGACATGGGGGAATCTCCGTTGGGGAACGCGACGATAGCCTGCCGCGCCAAGCGCCGCGGCCAGGGCCATGGGGCCCCCGGCTCGCTGGCGCATATCAGCCATCCAAATGCTGCGCGCCACCCTCAGAGCATGAAGCCCAAAGAGCCGAACGGCCGCGGAGCAGGCCACGCCAGCGATCGCCGTGGCCGGGGTTTCCCCGGCCACTGGCGATGCCCCCTGCAAGGGGGTGGGCGAAACATCGCGCAGCGAGTGGAGACTGGGGGTGTTTCACTTCAAGCAGTGGCCTTCTCGGCCTCGATCTGCTCTTGCGCCAGGCTGCGCATCACGCGGCGCAGGCGCACCACGCCCATGTCGTGGTCGTACAGGTGCTCGTGCTTGGGGTCATTGGCATTGGGCGCCAGGTCTTCCAGCAGCACGCGGTCCTGCTCCAGCACGTGCCAGTGGCGCGCCTCCAGCCGGTCGCGGTACAAAAAGCGCCAGGTGTCTCGCTGCCAGCCCGGCGCCACCTTGCGCACGCGCCAGAAGTAAACGCCGCACAGCTCGTGCGAAATGGGCGTGACCATGCCGATGATGATGAAGCCGCCGCCGGGGCCGCCGGTCTTGGGGTACGGGATCTCCAGCTTGACCCACTGGATGCCGGTGTCGGCAAACTCGGACCAGTCGAAATTGACGTCGCGCTGACCCTCTTTGGCAAACAGAAAACCCGTGTCGGTCGCCTCGATGCCGAACTTGGACTGCGTCGCCCCCTGCGACATGGCATGCGATTGCTTGTGCAGGAAGGTGCCGTGCATGGGATCGAGCACGTTGTCGAGCACATAGCGGTAGTCGCACTTCCACTCGACATAGCACAGGAAGCGCGAGAACTGCGCGTCATCGGCCAGCTCGGGCGGCAGGGTGAGCGGCGGCGGCGTATCGACCGGCTTGCTGGCGTTGTAGACGAACAGGGTGTCGGCCACTTCGGCGACGTGGTAGTTGAAGGTCGAGTGCGAGCCCTCCAGCTTGCAGCCGGGGCTGGCCGGCACGGAGGTGGCCACGCCGTCGCAGCGCACTTCGACGCCGTGATAGGGGCACTTCAGGGTGTCGTTCAGAATGGTTCCCTGCGACAGCTTGGCACCGCGGTGCGGGCAGCGGTCTTCCAGCGCGTGCACCTTGCCGTCGGTGCCGCGCCAGACGGCGAGGTGGGTGCCCAGGCGCTGCAGCGACACCGGCTTTTCCTTGACGAAGGACGAGGGGCACAGCGCGTACCAGCGGTCCTTGAGGCCTTCTTCCAGTCGCTTGGCAACGGCATCTTGTTGGGTTTGGCTCATGATCAATCTCCTGTTCCTGTGTCTGTCGGTGCGCTTCAGCTGCCCAGCTTGGCCATCACCGCCGCGTAGTTGGCCTCGGTCCAGGGCTGGTTGTCGGGCGTGGTCGAGTGCTGGCTGTTGAGGTTGGCCACCAGGCCCGGCAGGTCGTAGACGCCGGCGCCGAAGGCGCGCTCGACGGCGTCGCCCAGCAGGCTCTCGTAGCTGGTGGGCGGACGCCTTTGCGCCTGGCGCGGCTGCAGGTAGCGGTCGTGCGCCTCGCTGGCTGCCGGCTGCGGGTTTTCGATGATCTTGACCATCTGGATGGTGCCTTCGGACATCGCGGTCTCCTTGGGGTGTGAATGAAAGGGATGGGGGCTATTGCGCCTGGATGTGGCGGCTCTTGATCACGCCGGCCCACACGGCGGTCTCGTCCTGGATGGCCTTGTCGAAGGCCTTGGGACTCATCGTGGCCTGCGTCATGCCCTGGGCCGTCAGGCGCTTGCGCACCTCGGACTGGGCCAGGATCTCCGCGGCGTCGCGGGCCAGCTGCTCCGCCACGGCGGGCGGCATTCCGGCCGGCGCCAGCAGGCCGTACCAGGACGTCACGTTGACGCCCTTGACGCCCTGCTCGGCCAGGGTCGGAATCTCCGGCGCGGTGGGCATGCGCATGGCCTGCGTGGTGGCCAGGGCCACCAGCTTGCCGTCCTGGATGAAGGGAAGCGCCGCCGGCAGGTTGGTGAACATCAGCGGCACCACGCCGCCCATCACGTCGTTGAGCGCCGGCGGCGTGCCCTTGTAGGCCACGTGCAGCATGTCGATGCCGGTGTGCTCCTTGAACAGCTCGCCCGCCAGGTGCAGGCCGCTGCCGACGCCGGGTGACGCATAGGACAGCGTGCCCGGCTTGGCCCTGGCCTGCGCGAGCAGGTCGGCAATGGACTTGATGCCGCTGGCCTTGCCCGCCACGATGACGTTGGGCGCGGCGGCCAGCATGGTGACGGGCACGAAGTCCTTGCGGATGTCGAACGGGAAGTTCGGCATCAAGGTCGGGTTGATGGTGAGGTTGCCCGCCGGGATGATGAGCAGCGTGTGGCCATCGCCCTTGGCGCGCTTGACCTTCTCCATGCCGATGTTGCCGGCCGCGCCTGTGGCGTTCTCGACCACGGCGGTGGTCTTGTAGCGCTGGCCCAGGCCCTCGGCCAGCACGCGCGCCAGCGTGTCGGTGGGGCCGCCGGGCGGAAAAGGCGACACCAGGGTGAAGCGCTCGGACGCCAGTTGCTTGCTCACGTCGGTGCCGCTCTGGGCCGCCGCGGGAAGCACGGCAGCTGAGGTCGCCATCGCCATGCCGAGAAACCAGACTCGTCTTGTCATCACACCCGTTCCTTCAACTTGTCTTCAGCCGGCCAGCGCCACTTGCCAGGCGTCGTAGCCATAGACCCAGTCGGCGTTGCCGCCCTGCTTGAGCCATTCGTTGCCGCGCGAGCCGCGCTGCACCTTGGCCGTGCGCTCCTTGCGGGTGTCCTCATAGCACTGCAGGGCCTGTGCCACGCCGCCGGCGGCCACACCGTCCAGCGCACGCGCCAGCACCACCGCGTCTTCCAGCGCCATGCAAGCGCCCTGGGCCATGAAGGGCACCATGGGGTGGCAGGCATCGCCCAGCAGGGTGATCGCCCCGTCCGACCAGCGGCCCATGGGCTCGCGCACGTACAGCGCCGACTTGGTCACCTCGGTGCAGGCGTCCAGCAGGGCGCGCGCCTCGGGGTGGAAGTCCTTGTAGATCTGGCGCAGCTCGTGCACGTCGCCCGGCAGCGTCCAGGATTCGTCGCGCCAGCCGTCTTGCGCCGTGGTGGCAAAGATGAACTGCTCGCGCCCGCGGTTGAGCGGGAAGGTGACGATCTGGATCGAGGGCTCGGGCCCCCACCACTTGGTAAAGGCGTCCACGTTGGGCAGGGCAGCCAGCTTGTCGCGCGCCACCGTGGCGCGGAAGGACACCAGGCCGGTGAACTCAGGGTGGTCAGGGCCAAACAGCGCCGTACGCACCACCGAATGAATGCCGTCGGCGCCGATGACCAGATCGAAGTTCTGCTGCGTGCCGTCGGCAAACTGCACGCAGGCGCCGGTCTCTTTCTGTGCCACCGTGGCCACGCGCTTTTCCAGCGTCAGCACGCCAGCCGGCAGGCGGCTGGTCAGGGCCTCCAGCAGGTCGGCGCGATGGATGGTGATCTGCGGCGCATGGTAGTTGCGCACGGCGGCCTGCGCCATTTCCAGGCGCGAGGTTTCCTCGCCGGTGTCCCAGGTGCGGCTGATGCGGTGAGTGGGCTGCGCGCCGTGCTCGCGCAAGGCCTCGCCGATGCCCAGGCCGTCGCACACCTTGACGGCGTTGGGCGTCAGGTTGATGTCGGCACCCACGCGCCCGTAGCGCGAGGCCTGCTCGAAAACGGTGACCCGATGGCCAAATTTTTGCAGGGCGATGGCCGCGGCCAGGCCGCCCACGCCGCCGCCCACGATGCCGATGTTCAACGCGTTCATGCCTTGTCTCCCGATCGTTCAGTCAAAAATTTGCCACCGGCTTCCACGCCCTTCTGGCGGCGCGTGTTGCCGTCCAGGCCGCCGGTGACGGCCCATTCGGCAAACACCGTGGGGCCGGGCTCGAACTCGCGAGCCTGCCAGTCGGCCGTGAGGTGATCCTCGTCGGCGTAGTACTCGATCAGGCCGCCGGCGGGGTTCTCGAAATACCAGAAGTAGGCCGAGGAGACGGGGTGACGGCCGGGGCCGAGCTGGGTCTTCCAGCCACAGCGCGAGAAGTGCAGGCCGCCGCCAAATACCTCGTGGATGTCGCGCACGGTGAAGGCCACGTGGTTGATGCCGCGCTTGCCCGAGGGCAGTTGCAGCAAAAACAGATCGTGATGCCCACCCTCGGGCGCGCAGCGCATGAAAGCGCCACGGTTCGGGTAGCGATCGGACGCGACAAAGCCGAAGCGGCTGGCGTAGAACGCCTCGCAGGCCTTGACGTCGGCGACGAAGAACACCACGTGACCCACCTCGATGGGCGTGGCGCGCTCGTAGATGGGCGCGCGCTGGTTGATGCGCGGCTGCTCATGCCACGTATTCATGACCGCGCATTCAACATCCACCGCACGCTTGCGGCTGACCTGCAGGCGCACGGCCAGGCCGTTGGGGTCGGTGCAGCCGATGCGGCGCGCGCCATCCACCACCGCGTCGACAAAGCCGGCGTCGCCGCGGATGGCGTCGGCATAGCGCACCAGGTCGGCCTCGCTCTCGACCCCCCACACCACTTCGCGCAGCGTGGGGCCGTCCTCGATGGCCGGCGGCAGGCCCGGCTTGCCCATGGCGGCCACCACCGCGCGGCAGCCGTTCAGACACTCGAACACCATCTCGTCGGCGCTCTCGCCCGCCAGGGTCAAGCCCCAGTCCTGGAAGAAGCGGCGCGACAGCGGTAGGTCGTCGGTGCTGTAGGTGATCTGGTCGATTCCAAGAACGCTCATGTCAATTGCTCCATTGCACGGCACGCCAGCCGCAGCCGAGATAGCCGAACAGCCGAACGCAGACGCGAAGGACTCGCAAAAGGCGCAGAAAAAACCATTAAAAATCCTTTCTGACTCTTCTGCGTCCTCTGCGAAATCTTTGCGTCCTCTGCGTTCGGCTGCCCGTATTTCATGTCAGTTGGCCCAGGCGATGGGCTCCTCGTTGGTGCCCCAGTACATGCTCTTTTGCTCCATGTACTGGAAGATGCCTTCGCGCCCCTTCTCGCGGCCCAGGCCCGAGTCGCGCCAGCCGCCAAAGGGCGTGGAGACGGAAAACTGCTTGTAGGTGTTGATCCACACCGTGCCGGCCTGCACCGCGCGGCCCGTGCGCCAGGCGCGCTTGAAGTCGCGGCTCCACACGCCGGCGGCCAGCGCGTAGATGCTGTCGTTGGCCTGCGCGATCAGCTCATCCTCGGTGTCGAAGGGCATGGCCACCAGCACCGGGCCGAAGATTTCTTCCTGCGTGATGCGAGCGCTGTTGGTCAAGCCTTCGAGGATGGTGGGCGTGTAGAAGTAGCCCTTGTCGAAAGCCCCGCCTTGCGGACGCACGCCGCCGGTGCGGATGCGGCCGCCCTCGCTCACGCCCAGATCGACATAACGCTCGATGCCCTCGCGGTGCCTGGCGGTGATCAGCGGGCCCATCTGCGTGCGCTCGCTGGCCGGGTCGCCCACGCGCAGGTTCTTGGCCGCCTCGGCCAGGCGCGCAACAAAGGCGTCGTAAATACCGCGCGCGACGAACAGGCGCGAGCCGGCGATACAGGATTCGCCCGAGCTGCTGAAGATGCCGTAGAGCACGCCGTTGACGGCATGGTCCAGGTCGGCGTCCTCCAGCACCATGGTGGCCGACTTGCCGCCCAACTCCAGCGACACCGGCATCATCTTGTCGGCCGCGATGTGGGCGATGTGCTTGCCCGTGGTGGTGCCGCCGGTGAAAGACACGCGCTTGATCAGCGGGTGCTTGGTGAGCGCGTCGCCGATCACCGAACCCTTGCCGGGCAGCACGCTGACGATGCCCTTGGGCACACCGGCCGCTTCGCAGATTTTGGCCAATTCGAGCGCCAGCAGCGGCGTCACTTCGGCGGGTTTGACGATCACCGCGTTGCCCGCCGCCAGCGCCGGTGCCAGCTTCTGCGCCTCGCTGGCAATGGGCGAGTTCCAGGGCGTGATGGCCGCCACCACGCCCATGGGCTCGTGCACGCTCATGGTCACGTAGGGGCCGCGCGAGGGCGTGATGGTGCCTTCCAGCGTCTCCAGCGCGGCGGCAAAGAACTGGAAGGTGCCGGCGGCGCTGGCGACCAGCGCGCGCGTCTCGCTGATCGGCTTGCCGTTGTCCTGGCGCTGCAGTTGCGCCAGCTCTTCCGAGCGTTCGCGGATCAGCGCGGCCACGCGGTGCAGCACGCCGGCACGCACATGCGGCAGCATCTGCGCCCAGCCGCTGGTGCGAAAGGCGTGGTCGGCGCCGGCCACCGCTTCGTTGACGTCCTGCACGCCTGCGGCCCGCAGGCGCGCCACGGGCTCGCCCGTGGCGGGATACAGGCTTTCATATTCCTCGCCCTTGCCGAGCAGCCACTGGCCGGCAACGTTGATGGGGAGCAGGGGAAGTTTGGACATGCGTCTTCTCCGGATCAGATGACCAACGGCGCGACGCGCCCGCGCAGCGCGCGCACGGCGCTGTAGACCGTGAGCGCCGAGGTCTTGGGGTTGGCGGCAAGCGCCTGGTTGCGCATGGTCAGCTCGAAGCGGCCGAAGGCGCCTGCGGCCTCGACCTGGTGCACGTTCTCGGTGACAAACGGGTCGGCGATCAGGCGCACCATGGTCTGGTCCAGCCCCAGGCCGGCCAGCGACACGGTGGCGGCAACGTTGGCGTTCTTGGGATATTGGCGGGCGGCTTCGCGCGCCGAGCCTTCGAAGATCACGGTTTCCGTGCGCAGGGCCTTCAGGTCGTGCGCAGTTTCAGCGGGCGTGCCGGTCCAGGCATGCGGCGGCTTGCGGCCGGTGTAGCGCACGCTCGTGAGGCCGCCAATGCGCGCGGACGCCAGCGCGTCGATGGCGCCGATGGCACCGGCGATCAACTGCACCTGCGTGCCACCGGCACGCGCGGCGACCTCCAGTTGCTCGGGTAGGCCGGCGGCCGACAGCGCACCGACCGAGGCCACGATGCAGGGCGTGCCGCGGCGCAGCGCCGGCAGCACGTGTTGCTCGATGGCGGCGTGGCCGGCGCATTCGAGCACCAGGTCAATGCCTTGCGCGGGCACGGTGTGCATAACCTGCGCCGTGGGCGCGAGGCGCTGCGCCGTCGCCTGCGCCGCCGCGGAAAATTCCGCCGGCACGACGATGGCCGCCACCTGCAGGTCGGCATCGTGTTGAACCAGCTCCAGCAGCGCGGTGCCGATGGCGCCGCAGCCGATCAGGGCAACTTGCATGGTCATGTCCTCAGGCGGCGCTGGACGCCACGGCAGGGTCGAGCGCCGGAATCTGGTTGAGCTTGTTCACCGGCGGGCCGGCAAAGCTGGTCTTGAAGCTGCCGATCGACAGCATGTCGATCTCCAGCATGCAGGGGCCCTTGTTCTTCAGCGCCGCGCCCAGCTTGGCCGGCAGCTCGGCCAGGCTGCTCACGCGCTGGTGCGGCAACTGCAGCGAGGCGCACAGCTGCGCGTAGTCGGGCGTGTGCAGATCGACGTAGCCGCGGCGCCCGCCGTACTGCGCGTCCTGGATGTTCTGGATCACGCCGTACTTCTGGTCGTTCATCAGCACGATCAGGCAGTCGCACTTTTCCTGCACCAGCGTGGCCAGCTCGCCCAGGTTGAGGATGAAGCCGCCGTCACCGGCCAGGCACAGGGTTTTGCGCCCCGAGCCGGTTGCGGCCGCGCCGACCGCCGCGCCAATCGCCATGGGCATGCCCTGGCCGATGCCGCCGCCCGTGGCGTGCACGCCCGCGTTGGGCGCAAACACGCGCAGCTCGCGGTTGCCCCAGGTGCTGTTGGACACGGTGACGTCGCGCACCCAGTTGAACTGCCGTCCCGCCACCTGCTGCAACTGCTGCACCAGCGCGCTGTAGGGACCCAGGCCGTCGTGCAGCGCGTGCACCGCTGCGTCGTGTGCGCGGCGCAGGTCGGCCAGCAGCTGGGGATCGGCACGGTAGCCGCGTGCTTCCAGGCGGTCGGCCAGGCCCGTCAAGGCCAGCGCGGCGTCGCCGCACACAAAGCCGTCATCGGCATAGCAGCGGCCCTGCTGGGCGGCGTCGGCATCCACGCGGTACAGCGGGCGCGGCAGTTTCAGTTCGTACTTCAGCGTCTCGTTGCTGCGCAGGCGCGTGCCCACGGCCAGCATGGCGTCGCAGCTCTGATAGAAGGCCTCGACCGGCTTGTGGATGTTGTAGGCGCCCAGCGAGGCCGGGTCGTCCTCGGCCACGATGCCGCGGCCCTGCACCGTGCTGACGATGCCAAAGCCCATGGCCTTCAGGCGCTGCACGGCCGCGCCGGCATGGCGCGCGCCGCCACCCAGCCACAGCAGCGGGCGGCGGGCGGCAGCCAGCTGCTCGGCCAGCGCGTCCAGCGCCGCCTCGGCCGGCACCGGCACGGTGATGGGCAAGGGCGCCAGATCCCGCGGCATCTCCACCACGGTTTGCTGAATGTCGATCGGAATCTCCACGCTCACGGGGCCGGTGGGCGCGGTCATGGCCACCTGCACCGCCTTTTTCAGCGTCGAGAGCGCGGTCTCGGCGCTGCGCACGCGAAACGCCGCCTTGGATACGGCGTCCAGCATGGTGAGCTGGTCCGGCGCCTCGTGGATGTAGGACAGGTTCTTGTCGAGGTACTGCGTTTCGATCTGGCCGGTGATGTGCAGCAGCGGCGCGCCGGCGGTGTAGGCCTCGACCAGCGAGCCGGCGATGTTGCCCGCGGCCGGGCCGGTGCTGGTGATGCACACGCCCAGACTGGAGGTGGAGCGGGCGTAGGCGTCGGCCATGTTGCCGGCACCGGCCTCGCCGCGCGCCATGACGAAGCGGGTCTGGCCGCGCTGCGCGAAGGCGTCCAGGATCGGCATGTTGTGAATCGAGATCACGCCAAAGGCGGCCTTGACGCCGCACTGCTCCAGGAAAGCAGCGACGACCGCACCCACGGTGACTTGCGGGCGGGTGGATGGACGGGTGGTATCAGGCATGGCGGGAATGACCTCCGGAAACGTCGATGTGGCTGCCGCTGGTGTAGGACGCAAACGGCGAAACGAGGAATGCCAGGGCGCGCGCGGCTTCGACGGGCAGGCCCAGGCGCCCCAGCGGGATGTGTTTTTGCAGCGCCAAGTCGTGGCTCCAGGCGGCCCAGTCCTGCGACTTGTCTTGGCGCGCCTCGAAGCGGCGGCGCCACTGGCCCGACTCGACCAGGCCGATCAGGATGCCGTTGACGCGCACGCCCTGCGGCGCAAATTCGGTAGCCAGCGATCGCACCAGGTTCAGGATGCCGGCACGCGCCGCCGAGGTGGCCACCATGTGCGGCTCGGGCTGGCGTGCCAGCAGCGAGTTGGCGCAGGCGATCGCCGCATCACCCAGGCGCTGGCGCTCGGCCACCAGCTGCGGCAGGAAGGCACGCGTGGGATGGATGATGGAAAAGAACTTGAGCTTCAATTCATCCACCCAGGCCTGGTCGTCGGTGTCGGCAAAGGTGGACACCCGCCCCTGGCCGGCGTTGTTGACCAGCATGGCGGCCGGGCCCAGCGCGGCCTGGCTGGCGGCGGCGAAGGCCTTGACCGACTCCGCGTCGAGCACGTCGCAGGTCTGCGCGAACAGCCGGGCCGCCGGAAACAGCGCGCGCAGCCGGCCAACGGCGCCATCCAGCCGCTCGGCATTGCGGCCGCACAAGGCCACGGCGGCGCCGGCGGCCAGCAGCACCTCCACGGTGGCCAGGCCAATGCCCGAGGAGCCGCCGGTGACGACCGCCGTGCGGCCGGCCAGCGCGTCGGGCGCGAGGAAAGCGGGGGCGCTCATCTGGCCTTCCTTTCGGGGTGCAGCGCCACTAGGTTGTCGGCTTTGCGCGGCGCGTAGTTCAGCAGGCCGGACAGCCGATCGGCCGCGGCGCGCACCTGCGCCACCAGGGCCTCAATCTGTGCACCCTCGATGCGGCTGGCGTTCAGCGTCATGCCCAGCGCAGCGACCACGCGGGCGCTGTGATCGCGCACCGGAGCGGCGATGGTGGAAATGTTGGCCTCGAAGAAACCTTCGCTCACCGCGTACCCGCGCTGGCGGTCGCCCTGCACCAGGTCAAACAGTTCGGTGACGGTGTGCGGTGTGCTGGGCGAGAAGGCTTCGAGCTGGGTTTCGGGATACAGCGCGCGCAACTCGGGCAGCGTCAAGTCGGCCATCAGCACGCGCCCCAGCACCGTGGCGTGCGCCGGCAGGCGGGTGCCCACGCTGACCGCGCTGACAAAGGGCGAGGGCGGGGACACGCGAGACACGTAGACGATGGAGCGGCCATCGCGCACGATCAGGTTGCAGGCGTGGCCGGTGTCCTGGCTCAGGCGCTCGAGCAGCGGGTGGCCCAGCTCGTTGAGCGGCAGCGAGGCCAGGTATTCAAAGCCCAGGCGCAAGACCGCCAGGCCCAGGCGATAGTCGCGCCCGCCCTCGTCGCGCTCGACAAAGCCCATGCCCTCCAGCGTGGCCAGCAGGCGAAACACGGTGGAGCGCGGCAGCTTGAAGCGCCGTGCCAGCTCGGGCGCGGTCAGCGTGCGCGTGTCGCGGCTGAACTCGCCCAGCACGCGCAGGCCGCGCTCGAGCGCGGGCACGTTGTAGCGGTCGGCGCTTTCGTCGCCGTTGTCAGGCATGTCTTGTTCTCTGTCGCTCATGATCCGGGCCTTTCAAATCAGCGTGCGCGCGCCGCGTCCATCGCGGCATCCAGCACACCACCCAGCCATTGGGCCACGGCGGCGGGCTGCTCCACGTAGCTGGCGTGGCCGGCCTGCGCAATCGGGTGCAGCGCCACGCCGGCGGCCTGCGCCACCTCGGCGCAGGCCGTCGGGGGCGTGACCACGTCCAGCGCGCCGCAGGCCACCTGGGTCGGGATCGGCACGGGCAGATCCGCCAGCAGGTCGCTGCCGCACAGCAGCTCGATGGCCTGGCGATAGCCGCGCTCATTCAGGCGCGCCATGTTCCAGCGCACCCAGGCGCGGGCGGTGCCGCTGGCGTGCTCGGACACCAGGCGCTGCGAGCGCCGCTCGGCCATGCCGGCAATGCCGTCCTCCGCCAAGGCCTTCAGGCGCTCGGCATGTACGCGCGCCCGATCCGCAGCGCGCGCCGGCGCGCCATAGCCCTGCGCCGGGCTGATCAGCACCAGCGCGGCGAAGCGCTCGCTGCGCTGGCGCACCGCCGGCGCCGCCATCAGAGCGCCCAGCGAATGGCCCACCAGCACGCAGCGCGCGATGCCCAGCGCGTCCAGCATCTCATGCAGGCGCTGCGCATAGTCCGCACCGCGCGGGGCATCCATGGGCAATGGGGTCGATGTGCCATAACCCGGTGCATCCCAGGCGATGACGCGGGTGCGCTGCGACAGGATCAGCGCCGCTTCCAGCCACGAGGCCGCGCCCGAGCCGATGCCGTGCAGGCACATCAACGGCAGCGCGCCGCCTGGCGTCGCACCGCACTCACGCACCGACACCTGCCCGCCCGCCGCCAACGCGACCGGCCTCGATGGGAAGCAACGCTCCAGCCGATCGAGCTGATTGGCCGCAAGCAGGGGCGGGGCAAGCTGGGTCATCGCGTCGATGAGGCTTCAGGCGGCTTCGGCGGCTTTGACCGGGCGCTTGATCTTGGACAGCGGATCGCCCGGCCGATAGGTCGGCGTCTCGGGCTTGGCCGCGCCCAGCATCACCAGCATCAGCGCTTCTTCGTCGCCGATGTTGATCTCGCCGCGATAGACGCCGGGCGGCCAGGAGATCAGGTCGCGCTCGTGCACGATGGCTTCCCACTTCTCCTTGCCATCCACGCTCTCGGCAATCATCTTCACCGTGCCGCGCAGCACGAAGAACACTTCCTCGACGTCGTAGTGGATGTGCAGCGGGCCCTCATGGCCGGCCGGCAGGATCATGGTCGAGAAGGTGAAGTGCTCGGCCGGCACCGAGTTGGTGTCGCCCGAGACACCCGTGCCACCGGTGCCGATGTAGCGCATCTGCGCGCGGCCGTACTTGGGATCGACTTCGGTCTGGAACTTGAGCGCGTTCCAGTCATAGGTGCGCGAAGAGCGGTGCGCCACGCGCGAATCCATCCACTGCTTGAGGGTGGCGCCTTCGGGACGATCCCAAGAGCGTTTTTGCTTGTCGGACATGATTGACCTCACTTTCAGTTGAACACGAAACCACCATTGACCGGCAGCAGCTGCCCGGTCACGAAACGCGACAGATCGGACAGCGCGAACAGCGCCACCCCCGTGACATCCGCCGGCACTTGCTCGCGCTGCAGCGCGCGTTGCTCGATGTAGAGCCGGTGCCGGCTCTCGGGTACATATTCGGTCGCCTCGACCAGTACCAGGCCCGGCGCAATGGCGTTGACGGTGATGCCGTCGGCGCCGTACTCGCGCGCCAGCGCCCGCGTGAGCGAAATGACGGCGCCCTTGCTGGCCACGTAGGCCATCAGATTGGGCGCGCCCCACAGCGCGGTGTCGGACGCCAAGTTGACGATGGCGCCGCGCCCGCTGGCCGCCAGCGCCGCATGGCAGGCGCGCGACATCAGCCAGGTGCCGCGCACGTTGACGTTCATCACGCGGTCCCAGGTCTCCACGCTGATGTCGTCGCCCTTCTTGCCGCCCGAGTCGGTGACGGCGGCGTTGTTGACCAGGCCGTCGAGCCCCCCCAGCGCGGCCACGGCTTCGCCCGCGCAGCGCTCGATGGATGCCGGGTCGGACAGATCGGCCACCAGCGCGTGGGCCGTGAAACCCGACGCGCGCAGGCTCTGTGCGGCGCCCTGCACCAGCTCGGCGCGGATGTCGGCGATGGCCACGGCCGCGCCGGCCTCGCAGAAGTGGCGGGCAAAAGCCAGCCCCAGGCCGCGCGCCCCACCGGTCACCAGGATGCGGCGGCCGACAAGGAGTTGCGCGGCGCCCGTGTTCACGTCCGTCATGGCTTGCACTCCAGCTCAAGCAGCTTTCGGATGAAAGTCCACGTCCTTGGTCTCCGGGCCCCAGGCCGCGCCGATGAAGATCAGCAGCGCGCCCACCACGCCCAGCACCAGCACGGTGTAGTCAAAGGGCATGAAGTTGGCCAGGCCGGCCTGATAGAACACGTAAAAGGCCGGCAGCACGATCGCCAGGCTGTAGCCCAGGCCGAAGCCCGAGGCGCGCACGCCGGTTTGAAAGCGCTCGTTGATGTAGACCGTGCCCAGCGCGCCGGGCGAGACGACGAGCACCGTGGTGATGGTGGCCAGCACGCCGATGGTGACCATGTCCCCCGGCGTGGCGTTGAGCAACTGGTAGTAGAAGAAGGTGCCCGCCACCGCCGCCACGGCGCTGCTGGCCATGAGGTAGGTGCGCCGGCCGATGCGCTGGCTGATGATGCCGCCCAGGATGTAGGAGCCCGCCAGGATCACGTAGGCCACGACCAGCATGAAGGTCAGGTGCGTGCCGGTGATGTGCAGGCGCTTGACCAGAATGCCGGGCATGATGGCCAGCGCAGCGTTGAGCGACAGCCAGAAGCCCGTCATCACCACGAACACTTGCAAAAAGCTGCGCAGGTTCTCGCCGCGAAACAGCGCCTTCAGGGGCGATTCGGTGCGCTCGCTCTTGCCGGCCTTGCGCCAGACCTCGGATTCTTCGACCGAGGTGTGGTAGTACCAAGCCAGGGCAAAGGCCATGATCGCGCCCAGGATGAAGGGGATGCGCCAGCCCCATTGCACGTAGGGCGACTCCAGGCTGCCGCCCGGCACGAAATACAGCACCGCCAGGGTGACCAGCGAGATGAAGGCCGTGCCCAGCGAGGCCGCGCTCTGGATGATGGCGCCATAGAAGCCGCGCTTGGCCTTGGGGCTGTATTCCATCGCCAGCGGGTTGGCCGAGGTGTATTCGCCACCCAGGAAGATGCCGTCGATCAGGCGCAGCGCGATGAACACCCACAGCACGCCCTCGCCCCAGTGCTGGTAGCCCGGCAGCGCCGCGATCATCAGCGTGACGATGCCGAAGCCCAGCACGCACAGCACGGTGACTCGCTTGCGGCCGATGGTGTCGGCGTAGTGGCCGAAGATGATGGCGCCCAGCGGCCGGCCGATCAGCGTGGTGGCGAAGATCATGGCCGAAACGACGGCCGCCATGGTGGGCGAGAGCTCGCCCGGCGGGATGAAGTAGATCATCGCCGGCGCCAGCGCGATGACGGGCAGAAAGATGTCGTAGTTGTCGACGAAAAAGCCCACGAAGGCGCCCCATACGGCCCGGCGGGCTTGGGGCGTCAGCTCTTCGTCACCGGCAGCGGCCGCGTTGGCCTGCAATTGAGCGCTTGTCATGAGTCGGTCTCCATGGCCTTGGCGCATGCGCGCGCCTTGGCGAAATGTTCCGGTGCTGTCGATGGGCGGGGTGCTGCAGGCTCTGACCGGGGGTGCGAGTCTTGGCCCTGGGGGACTGGCGCGAGGTTCAGTGAAGCACTGTGCGATTGACCCCACTGCGTCGTGGGTTTTATTCGGCCTTGATGCCCAGCTCGTTCACGATCCGGGTGAAGCGATCCAGATCGTTCAAGGCCACCTTGCCGAGGGCCGCGGGCGCGCCGCCCACCGGCAGCATGCCCAGCACACGCAGGCGCTGCGCCACGTCGGGGTCCTTGACGATGGCGTTCAGCTCGGTATTGAGCTTGGCGACCACGCTGGCCGGCATGCCCTTGGGGCCGAACAGGCCGTTCCAGGCCACCACCTCGACGCCCTTGACGCCCAACTCGCCCAGCGTGGGCACGTTGGGGGCCAATGGCGAGCGCTGGTCCTGCGCCACGGCCAGCAGCTTTAGCTTGCCGTCTTTCAAATAGGGCTCGACCGGACCGTAGGTGATCCAGGTCAGCGGCAGGTGGCCACCCACCACATCGTTCAGGCCCGGGGCGATGCCCTTGTAAGGCACGTGGGTGAACTGCGCGCCCGCCGCGCGGTTGAACATCTCGCCCAGCACGTGCATGGGCGAGCCCGTGCCGGGGCTGGCGTAGTTGAGCGCCGTGCCCTTGCTGGCCTGGATGGCGTCGCCGAGCGTGTTGTATTTGCCGCCCGGCCCGGCGGCCAAGAACAGCGGCTGCGCGCCGACCTGAAAGATCGGCGTCAGCGCGCGCATGTCGTACGCCGTGGCCGGGCTGGGCTTGAGCACCAGCTGCGCCATGGTGACGGTGCTGGGCGCCATCAGCAGGGTGTAGCCATCGGGCGCCGACTTGTTGACAAAGCTGGTGCCGATGATGCCGCTGGCCCCCGGCTTGTTGTCCACGATGACCGGCTGGCCCAGGCGCGTGCTGAGCTTCTCACCCAGCAGGCGCGCCACGGCGTCGGTGTCGCCACCGGCCGGATAGGCCACCACGATGGTGATGGGCTTGGTGGGCCAGGCCTGGGCCGCGGCGGGCGCCATGCCCGCACCCAGCAGGCCGACTCCCAAGGCGAGCCCCAGAACTCCTTGAAGGGATTGGCGTCGTTGAACGTTTCGCATATGAATCATCGTCTCCGTAATGAAACGATAGTGTAGAAGGCGATCGTCTTCAGGAAACTGGGGCAAACCCTAGGTTTTCAACACGTTGATACACGTCGCAAAGCCGAGTCGCGCCCAGGGCGGGCGCAGCACCGATCGCCCGCCCGCGGCACGACGGCTATATTGGCGCGATGACCCACGGCCTCGACACCTTCCCCATCACCCGCAAATGGCCCGCGCGCCACCCGGACCGCCTGCAGCTGTATTCGCTGCCCACGCCCAACGGCGTCAAGGCCTCCATCGCGCTGGAAGAAACCGGCCTGCCCTACGAGGCGCACCGCGTCGGCTTCGACACGCAGGACCAGCTGTCGCCCGAGTTCCTGTCGCTCAACCCCAACAACAAGATTCCGGCCATCATCGACCCCAACGGCCCGGGCGGCCGGCCGCTGGCGCTGTTCGAGTCCGGCGCCATCCTGATCTACCTGGCCGACAAGACCGGCCAGCTGCTGCCCCAGGACCCGGCCGCGCGCTACCACGCGCTGCAATGGCTGATGTGGCAGATGGGCGGCATCGGCCCCATGTTCGGCCAGGTCGGCTTCTTTCACAAATACGCCGGCAAGGACTACGAGGACAAGCGCCCGCTGCGCCGCTATGTGGACGAAAGTGCACGCCTGCTCAAAGTGCTGGACGGCCACTTGAAGGGCCGCGCCTGGATGCTGGGCGAGGACTACAGCATTGCCGACATCGCCATCTTTCCGTGGGTGCGCAACCTGGTCGGCTGGTACGAGGCGGGCGAGCTGGTCGGCTTTGAGCGCTTTGCCGAGGTGCGCCGCGTGCTGGACGCCTTTGTGGCGCGGCCGGCGGTGCAGCGGGGGTTGACGGTGCCGGCCAGCTGAGCCCGGCGGCGGCGGGGCTGTGGCGTGAACCGCTCGGTATGCCTCCAACGAGACTTTTGTCACGGACACCGCAGATCGTGGCGTCGCGCACTGCCCAAAAAACTGATTGTTACTTTATGATTCATATTGCCGAGGTTTGACTGGACCCTAAGTCCATCAATTAGCACCTCGGTTTTAAGAAAATTTTTCTAGCAACATTCAGAAATTTCACTACTGAGGGGTTCCATGCGTTTATTCCAACTGGTCTGCGCTCTCGCTATAGCAATTTTTGCGGCCGGATGCGCCGCGCCACCGCCGCTGAACTTTTCCGTACCTGATGTCGGTGTCTCATCCAAGAAGATTGATGCAGAGGTCAAATCCATTACTGTTACGCTGGCACGCCCGGATGAAAAGAAGGGTGACATGCCAATGGGAATTGAGGGTATTACGAATTTCTGGAAGGAGTCTTTACAGGAGTCTATTGATCGCATGGCCATCTTTAAGGATGAGTCAAAAAACAAAGTTAGTATCCAGGTAAAAATCCTTGCCTTCGATATCCCGACATTTGGCTTTGAGATGACTTCAAAATCAATTGCCCGCTATGAGGTCATCGATCGAGGCAACGGAGGGATTATTTATACACAGGAAATCGCTGCCAATGGCGTGGTTCCTGTAAGTCATGCATTTGTGGGTGCGATCCGCGCTCGCGAGTCCATCAATCGTGCAGCTCAAAATAACATCAAACAGTTTCTTCAAGCGCTCGAAACTGTGGACGTAAACAAGCCCATGTTTCCGAACGAGAAGCAAGAGTGAAGCACATTGCCATCCTGACGATTTTGCTAGTTTTAGCCGGGTGCGCGAATACAACCGACCCAAGCACATATTCTGTTGGGTCAGTTGGTCAAGTGAACCGCAGTGTGCCGGGAACCATTATTAGTGCTCGCCACGTAACCATCAACGCAAACACGGGCACTGGTGGAGCTGTAGGCGGAGTGACTGGCGCAGTGGCCGGCTCAAGCATTGGCGGAGGTACGCGGGCCAATGCCCTTGGTGCGATCGGTGGTGCATTAGCGGGGGCATTAGTCGGCTCAGCCATTGAACAGAGTGGTTCCCAGCTGCCTGGAATGGAATACGTTGTATCAACATCTAACGGCACTTTGCTGACCATCACACAGGGATCAGAGCCACGCTTTCAAGAGAGTGACAAGGTCATCATTCTGTACGGTAGCCCTGCTCGGGTGATCCGCGACCCTCGGTAGGGAGATCGCCGGAGAAATGGAGTCAGATGAACATTTCCATCCATATCAACCCACCAGCACAATGAAAACGCTCGCGTTCGTCGCCCTCCTTGCTGCTATGTTCCTGGCCGCCAGCCCCGCCTACGCCCAGGTGCACAAATGCAAGGACGTCGCCGGCAAGACCATCTACAGCGACGCCCCCTGCGCCGTCGGCACCCGTGGCCGCCAGATCAACGTGCAGCCCAACACCATCGACACCCGCATGGACTGGGAGCGCAGCGAGCGCTACATCCGCAGCCGCCAGCAAGAAAACGAGCTGCGCCGCCCCAGCGCAGCCCAGCCGTCCGCGCCCGAGCAGCAGGCCAACGAAAAGCGCGACTCCTACGCCTGCAAGATGGCCATCCGCAACGCCGAGACCCAGAGCACCAGCGCCTCGCCCACCAAGATCGACAGCGACCGCGGCGAGGCGCGGCGCATCTGCGGGTTCAACCCGTGGCCGGGGCCAAGCGCCTCCGAAGTTGATGCAGCAAACAGACGGACACAAGCCATTGAACGACAAACGCGCGATGCAAATCGCCCCCGCATTTGCAACAGCATCGGCGGCGGTATGTCGGTGTGCAACTGAGATCACAACAAGGAGAAGCCATGAAACTCGCCCACCTACTCGCCGTCCTCGCCATCTCTACGCTGGTCACCCTGCCTGTCGCGCAAGCCAAGGGCAAGTCAGGCGGCAGCAGTTCCCACAGCAAGTCCTACAGCAGCGGCTCCGGCGGCAGCCACAGCGTGCGCGGGCACATCCGCAAGGACGGCACCTACGTCCAGCCGCACCGCGCCACCAACCGCAACGGCACCAAGACCGACAATTGGTCAACCCAGGGCAACGTCAACCCGTACACCGGTAAGCCCGGCACGGTCGATCCGGGGGGAAATGGGGGAAATGGGGTCAGATGAACATTTCCCGCGACGACGTTGGCGACTTGGCTTGTCATTGCGAGCGACGCGAAGCAATCCAGCGCGGCGTTAGCCCACGCAGCGCCGCCACTGGATCGCCACGTCGCTTCGCTCCTCGCGATGACGCTGGCGACATGGGGCACTAGCATGCGCGCGCGTGGCACAAGCCACGCTGGGTTCTGCTGCGCCAACCCAGCCTGCGAGGCTGATGGGTTTTCAAACCCAATCCGGCGATAGCCGGCGCAAATCAAGCGCAAGCAGCTATCAATTCAGCAGTATCGAGCCGTCTTCAGGGACGTTGGATGGGCGCCCACTGGCCCCACGCTCGCGTGCAAACGACGCCCAACCCACGCACCGTCACACCCCCGTCACCCAGCCGTCACGCCCTTGTCACGGCGGCTTTCTAGCATGGTCCATGCGACAGGGCGGCCACCGCCGCCTGGCACCTGCCCGCGTCCGCGCGCCTCACGGAGGCCGGCCGCGGTTTCATACCCCCCGCATGAAAAAACCCATGTCCCACACCTT
Organism: Pseudomonadota bacterium; assembly: GCA_018241325.1. Lineage (GTDB taxonomy): Bacteria > Pseudomonadota > Gammaproteobacteria > Burkholderiales > Burkholderiaceae_C > Ottowia. The sequence goes on from JAFEEB010000005.1 coordinate 51,476, forward strand.
CACCCCCACCCGCCGCAAGACCCTGAAGATGTTTGCCGGCCTGCCGCTGCTGCCCTTGGGCGCAGGCGTGTCGGGCGCCGGCCTGCTGTCCGCCTGCGGCGGCGATGGCGACGCCCCGCTCGCGCCGGCGTTCAAGTCCGCCAGCTTCACGCCCATGGCCGCGCCCACGCTGGCCAGCCCGGCGGCGATGGCCACCACCACGGTGGGCTCGGCGCTCAAGGTCACGTATTCGGACGAGTCCACGCAGACCTTCAACCTGGCCTACCAGCCCTTCTTCATCACCGGCGACCTGGTGGCCGACGGCAAGGGCGGCAAGCTGCTGGCCGGCGGCTACTACGACATCCACAACCAGCCCATCATCGACCAGACGGTGGCGGGCGCCAAGCGGCAGTTCTTCTCGGACTCGCCCGACGGCACCTCGCTGCTGACGGTGCCCAATGCCAAGGTGGACGGCGTGAAGGGCAAGCCGGTGTTTGCCGTGGTGCAGTTCGAATACACGACCTGGGCGCAGGACGGCAAGACCGACATGTACGGCAAGCTGCCTTCGCCGATTGCCGTGCTGACGCTGGACCAGGACCAGACCACGGGCAAGCTCAGCCTGGTCAAGTACCACAACGTGGACACCTCCAGGGTGCACGGCCTGTGGATCACCTGCGGCGCCAGCCTCTCGCCCTGGGGCACCCACCTGTCGAGCGAGGAGTACGAGCCCGACGCCTTCACCGCCGCCGGCAACGCGCAGTTCAAGGCCTACAGCCAGAACCTGTACGGCAGCGAGACGGCAGCCAACCCCTACCACTACGGCCACATGCCCGAGGTGACGGTGAACGCCGATGGCACCGGCAGCATCAAGAAGCACTTCTGCATGGGCCGCATCTCGCACGAGCTGGTGCAGGTGATGCCCGACCAGCGCACCGCGCTGATGGGTGACGACGCCACCAACAGCGCCTACTTCGTCTTCGTGGCCGACAAGGAGAAGGACCTGTCTTCCGGCACGCTGTACGCCGCCAAGGTGGGCGCGGGCTTTTCCATCGACCCGGCCGCGGGCAGCGCGGCGCCGCTCACCTGGGTCAAGCTGGGGTCGGCCACCAGCGCCGAGATCGAGAATCTGGCCAACACGCTCAAGCCCGCCGACATCATGAGCGTGCAGGCCAAGGACCCCGGCGACGCCAGCTACACCAAGATCGTGGCCAACGGCAAGACCGAGTGGATCAAGATCAATCCCGGCATGGACAAGGCCGCCGCCTTCCTCGAAACGCACCGCTACGCTGCATACAAAGGCGCCAGCATGGGCTTTACCAAGATGGAGGGCACGACCGTCAACGCCAGGGACAAGGTGGCCTATTCGGCCCTGCAGAACTGCGAAAAGTCCATGGTGACGGGCGACGCCGCCAACGTGCCGGGCAACGGCATCGCCATCCCCAAGGCGCTCAAGGCCGGCGTGGTGATGGCACTGAACCTGCGCGGCGGCCAGAAGGACACCGCCGGCGCCGCCATCAACAGCGAGTGGATGCCCGTGGACACCAAGGCCCTGCTGGCCGGCGAGGACATCGCCGCCGACGCGCTGGGCAACACCGGCAACCCGAACAAGATCTGCAACCCCGACAACCTCAAGTTCTCGGAGAAGCTGCGCACCCTGTTCATCGGCGAAGACAGCAGCCAGCACGTCAACAACTTTTTGTGGGCGTACAACATCGACACCAAGCAGCTCGCGCGCGTCATGTCGATCCCCGCGGGCGGCGAATCGACCGGCCTGCACGCCGTGGACGAGATCAACGGCTGGACCTACATCATGAGCAACTTCCAGCACGCCGGGGACTGGGGCGCCATCCACAAGGGCGTGAAGGACCAGCTCGACCCGCTGATCAAGGCCAACTACAAGAACAAGTTCGGCGCCGCCGTGGGCTACCTCACCGGCAGCACAAAGCAGCCCGCCTTGTAAGCCGGCGGGCCCCGCGCCCGCTGCACCGACGGCCCGATCGCGCCCGTCGCCACCGCAAGACCCGGCCCCGGCCGGGTTTTTCGTCGGGGTCGGCGCGGGTCGATGGCTCGGGTTCGCATGCCCGGTTGCCCGGACCGGGAAACTGGCGTCCAATGCCCAGCGTCCCTTGCGTGGGCGCCATGCGTCAGCGGCCTGCCGCCCCGATCCACATGGGCCGGTGCAACGAGTGGCAACGCCCGGGCCCGCCGCTTGCGGCGCGGTCGATGCGAGACCGAAGCGCGCTGTGGGTGCGCAGCGCGTGGCCCTTGGCAGATGAAGGCGGAGTGCAGACATGGAACCCAGCGATCCCTTCGACGTCCTGATCATCGGCGCCGGCGTCTCCGGCATCGGCATGGCGTGCCACCTGGCGCGCGAGTGCCCGCACAAGCGCGTGGCCATCCTCGAGCGCCGCGGCGCGATCGGCGGGACCTGGGACCTGTTTCGCTACCCCGGCGTGCGCTCCGACTCGGACATGATGACCTTCGGCTACCGCTTGCGCCCCTGGACCGAGGCGCGCGTGCTGGCCGACGGCCCGTCGATCCGGGCCTACGTCACGCAGACGGCGCGCGCCTTCGGCGTGGACGGACAGATCCGCTTCGGGCTGCGCAGCACCGCGGCCGACTGGTCCAGTGCGCAACGGCGCTGGACCGTCACGGCGGTGGACGAGGCCAGTGGCCAGACGCGCCGGTTCAGCTGCGGCTTTCTGGTGGCGGCCACGGGCTATTTCAACCACGACCAGGGCCATCGGCCGGACTTTGCGGGCGTGCATGACTTCAGGGGCCGGTGCATCCACCCGCAGCACTGGCCCGAGGGCCTGGACTGCCGGGGCCAGCGCGTGGTCGTCATCGGCAGCGGCGCCACCGCCGTGACCCTGGTTCCGGCCCTGGCCGCGCAGGGCGCGCACGTCACCATGCTGCAACGCTCGCCGGGCTATGTGTTTTCACTGCCCGAGATCGACCAGGCCGCCGTCGTGCTCAAGCGCTTTTTGCCCGAGGGCTGGGTCCATGCGCTGCTGCGGGGGCGCAACATTTTTCTGCAACGCTCGATCTACAAGCTGTCGCGGCGCTTTCCGGGCCTGCTGCGCCGGCTGTTGCTGGGGGCCGCGCGCCGCCAGCTCGGCCCCGGCTTCGACATGGCGCATTTCACGCCCAGCTATTCACCCTGGGACCAGCGCCTGTGCGTCGTGCCCAACGGCGATCTGTTCAAGGTCCTGCGCGAGGGCCGCGCGTCGGTCGTCACCGGCCAGATCCAGCGCTTTACCGCAACCGGCATCCTGCTGACGTCCGGCGCGACACTGGACGCCGACATCGTGGTCACGGCAACGGGCCTGCAATTGCAGACACTCGGCGGCATGGCGCTGGCCGTCGATGGTCAGCCGGTGTCGATCGGCGAGCGCATGACCTACAAGGGCGTGCTGGTGCAGGACCTGCCGAACTTCGCCACCCTGTTCGGCTACACCAACATCTCCTGGACGCTGAAGATCGACCTGGCGGCGGAATACGTCTGCCGCTTGCTGAACGACATGGCGCGGCGTGGCGCCGAGGTCGTCACACCCCGCGCGCCGCAAGGCGAAACGCAGGCCGAGAGCATCCTGGCCTCCCTGCAAGCCGGATACGTGCAGCGCGGCGATGCGGTCTTGCCGCGCCAGGGGCGCGCCCTGCCCTGGCGCGTGCTTCATCACTTCGAGCGCGATCGCCGGCTGCTCCGCCAGCCCATCGACGACCCGGCGCTCGAGTGGTCGGGCGCGGCATAGCCCACATGCGATCGCGCTTCTGTGCAAGCTGCGCGCCGCAGGCCACGGCGCTCACCCCGGCACCGGCTCCATGCCGACCGGTGGCTTGTCGCGCAACAGCTGCGTGATCACGCTGGCCAGCAGCGCGCGCACCGCCTCGGCGGCGCGCGTCGGCGCGCTGTCGGAGTCCTGCACCACACAGGCCGTCAGGTGCAGCGGCGGCTCGATGGGCGTGGCGACGAGCGCGCCACGGCCGAGCAGAGCCTTGAAGTCTCCGACCGGCACGACGGTCGCGCCGGCACCGGAGTGCACGGCGGCGAGCATGCTGGACAGCAGATTGGTCTCGACGACGACGTTGGGTTGCAGGCCGGCTTCGGCAAAGGCCCCATCGAGCACCCGACGCAGCACGTTCGAAGCGCCCGCCAGCACCAGCGGCAGGGCCGCCACGCGCTGCAGCGGGACGCTGCGCGCATGGCCCGGCAACTTCTTGCGGTCCACCAGGAACAGCCGCTGGCGAAACAAAGGCATATGCGGCTGGCCCGGCGCCGCCTCCTGCTCGAACACCACCGCCAGGTCCAGGCCGTGCGCGCCGATGCGCGACTTCAGGCTCTCGCTGTCTTCGGTCACCAGGCTCAGATTGACGCGCGGCAGCGCATGGCGGCAGGCCTCGATGAAGGGGCCGGCCAGGAACGACGCCACCGTCGAGGACATGCCCAGGCTCACCGCGCCGGCCACCTCGCCGCCGCTGTCGCGCACGAGGTCCGGCAGCTTCTCGACGTGGCGCAGGATGGCCTGGGCCTCGCGGTACAGCAGCAGGCCGGCCGGTGTGGGCCGCACACCGCGCGCACTGCGGTGCAACAGCGGCACACCCAGCCGCTGCTCCAGGTCAGCCATCTGCTGGCTCAAGGCCGGTTGCGCGACGAACAGCGTGCTGGCGGCGCGCGACAGGCTGCCGGCATCGACGATGCCGACAAAGTAGCGCAGGTGACGCAGCTGGATCACGGCGAGTGGACCCTCACATGAACATGAGCCGATTGTCAGCGCAGGACGCGCGCTCAACAAGCCGGCTGCGGCCACCGGCGCCGAGCCTGCGATTCAGGAGTCCAGACGAATGCCGCTGCGCCGCACGAATCCGGCCCAGAACGGCGCCTCGTCATGCATCAGCGCGCCGAAGGCCGCGGCGCCCAGCGGCAGCGGCTCCAGCTGTTGCGCATCCAGAGTCTGGCGCACCTGGGGCGCGGCCAGCGCCTTCAGCACCGCGTCGGACAGCGCCGCCACCACCGCCGGCGGCGTGCCGGCCGGCGCGACCAGGCCCCACCACGCCGACAACGCGAACGACGGCATGCCCGCTTGCGCGCCGGTGGGCACGCCCGGCAGTGTGGGCAGCTGCTGCGGCGCGCTGACGGCCAGCGCGCGCAGCATGCCGCCGCGGATCAGCGGCAGCGCCGCGGCCACCGTGTCGCAGGCAAACAGCAACTGGCCGCCGGCCACGTCGCTCAAGGCCTGGCCACTGCCGCGATAAGGCACATGCACCGCCTGCACGCCGGCCTGGCGCACGAAATACTCGGCCGCCAGATGCCCGATCGTGCCGGTGCCCGAAGAGCCGAAGGCGCCGCCCGCGCTGGCCAGCCGGGCTTTCAGTTCCGCCAGGCTGCGCGGCGTGTCGGCTCTGTCGGCCGTGACCAGCACGAAGGGCGTGCGCGCCAGGCCGGCGATGGGCACGAAGTCCTTGTCCGGCTGGTAGCGCAGCTTCGGGTTCAGCGCCGGATTGGTCAGCAGCGTGCTGGTCGTGGCCAGCGTCAGCGTGTAGCCGTCGGCCGCGGCGCGCGCACCCTGCTCGGTGCCCAGCGTTCCAGCGGCGCCACTGTGGTTTTCCACGATCACGCTCTGGCCCAGAGCCGCGCCCATCGCGCTGGCGACGATGCGCGCCACCGCGTCGCTGCCGGTGCCCGGTGCAAAGGCGACGATGATCTTGATCGGCCGCGACGGAAAGTGTTCGGCCGGCTGGGCCCAGGCCGTTGCGGCGGCGGCCGCGAGCAGCGTGATGCAGAGCGCGCGGCGGGTGGTCGTTGCAGTGTTCATGGCTCGGCCCCCTTGGCTACTGCGCCACCGCGTCGGCAGGGTGGTGCGCGTACACCGGCACGCGCAGGGCTTCCAGCACGCTTTGCTGCTGCGCGCCGAAAACGTCGTGTTCGTCGGGGGACGCCGAGAGGTTGGGCCGGTCGATGGTGATCTTGATCGCCATGCAGCTGTCCACATAGAACGTGCCGACCACCTGCTCGGCCGGCAGGCCCAGCATCGTGGCCACCTGCGCACCGTGGAACAGGTTGGATCGCAACGCCGTCTCGTAGTCGGCGCTGGAGTGAAACACGATGTCGTAGGTCAGGCGGTTGATGCCGGCGTTCTTGCTGCGGATCACCACCGCCATGTCCAGCAGCGGCTGCATCGCCCGCGGCTCGCCCTCGGGAGGCGCGTCGGCGATCAGCGACAGGCTGCGGTCGTCGAGCTCGCCGCGGTAGTCGGTCAGGCCGATGTCGAAGTACCGTGGCCGCAGCGTCTCGTTCTGCACCCACGACGCGCCGTCGGCGCGCCACAGCGTGACCGGAAACAGCGTGCCCTGGATCAGCTCCACGTTCTGCAGCAGGTGATAGAGCGACCATTCGTAGGCGTCGGCGGCGTCGATGTCGAAAATCGAACCGGGCCTGGGCGTCAGCACGTTCGTGATCGTGGCGATCTCCTGCGCATGCCGCGCCGCCAGCCGGGCCGCATCGGCGTCGATGGTGCGCAGCAGGATGGCCGGATGCTGCGCGTCGGCCTCGATGATGCGCCAGCTGGCCTGCGCCAGCGCCTGGGGAAAGCCCGCCGCGATCGAATCGAGCGCGCCTTGTTTGACCTTCGCGTAGTTCTCGAAGAACACCGGGTCGCGCGTGCCGCTGGGCACGATGGCGCCCCACCGCCCGTCCTCGCGCCGAAAGCTCATCAGGTTGGGCGACAGCGGGTAGGCGATGTTGCCCGCCGTGGCCTTGCGGCCCGCATAGCCGAAGTGGATCAGGTAATGCGTCAGCAGGCTGGCCAGCGTCTCGGCCGCATCCTTCGTCGCCGCGGTGGTCTCGACGATCAGGCCGAGCTCGCGCTCGTCGCCTTCGAGCGCGCGGCGCATCACGCCGTTGCGGCCATAGACCAGCACGTCGGGCGGCACCTTGGGCAGATCGGCCGCATCGATATGGATCAGCGACACCTTGCGCGCGCCCAGGCGGTGCGCGCCCTCCAGCTTGATGCTCCACGGCCAGGGTGCGCCGGCGTGAACAAAACGGCTGCCGCGGATGCCGGCCGAGCGCGCGTCGCGTGCAAAAAATTCCGTCTGGTCCATCAGCAGCACGCCCTCCGGATAGAACTGCAGCTGCGGATGGCTTTCCTCGTACAGCGAATGCGCGGCGATCGAATACGGCGTGCAGCGGCGCTCGGGGTTGGGCGCGACGAACACCGCGCTGGCGTCGTCGAACACCTCGGCCACCAGGCAGTCCGAGGGCGAGCCGGGGTCGCAGGCCAGCGCGCCGCATTCCAGCACGTGGCCGACGTGATAGGCCAGGCCAGGGTCAATGCCTTTGCGCACCATGTCGGCGGCAAACAGCGCCACATCGCAGCTGCGGCCGGCAAAGATGTACTGCGCGCCGGCGTCCAGCGCGGTGATGATCGGGTGGATGCCCATCTGGCCGGCGATCACGCTCGCGCGCAGGATGGCCTCGTCCGACACCGGGCCGTCGCCAGTGGGCAGCAGCGCATCGCGCTTGAGCTCGGCGATGACGATCTCCGGATTCAGCTCGGCGCTGATCGTCGCCACCCGGGCGCCCTGCACGCCGAGTTCGGCAAACACCTCCCGGGCCACGTCGAGCATCCATTGCAGGTTGCGGTCGCCGCCGGCCATGCCGCAGCTGCCCAGGATCACCGGCGCACCGGTCGCCAGGCCGGCGCGCACCATGTGCGTGTAGTCGGCCTTGACCGCCTCGCGCTCGAAGTACTGCGTGCCGGTGCCCAGGAAGTAGGGGCCGGCGTCCATCGAGCCGGCGTCGGACACGATGGCATCGACGCGGCCCTGGATGGCCTGCTCCATCGACTCCTTCGGGAAGCCGTAGCCCAGGGCGCCGCAGGCCGAGACGACACGGTAGATCAGTTGGGACATGAGTCACTCCTTGTTTGGACGGAGCGAACTGTGTCGCGGCGGCGCGCCCGAGGGAAATACCGTCTTGCGATGCGGCCATAAGCCGACGATATGGCTGGGGCCTGTCAACGCCATTCTTACCCGTGCGGACAGAAATCGCGTTGTCAGACCCAAGGCCGCGCAGCCATTGGCCGCGCCGATGGGGGCATATCGAGACCGTATTGGCATTGCGACCGATACCCCGGATACTTCACCTCCTCACTTTGGAGGACAGACCCATGAAAACCCCCCGTTTCAAGCTCATCCTGCTGGCCGGCGTCGCGGCCGTTGCTGCATGTGCCGCCTCGGCGCAGATGCCGGTGCAGGACATCGACCCGATGCGCCACGGCAACCTGGCCGCGGCGCAACGGCTGGTGGTGCAGGCCTTCGAAAAGCTGAGCGACGCGCAGTTCGACAACGACTCCCGTCTGGGCGGCCATGCGGGGCGCGCCAAGGAACTGCTGCGCCAGGCCAACGAGGAAATCAAGCTCGCCGCCGAAGCCGCCAACCGGCGCTGACGCATGGCGGGGCGCCGGCGGCGCGGCACCGCAGCCCGCGAGCACTGGGGATGCGCCGTGTTCGCTCTTGCGGCGCGCGGGAGCGCCAGCGCCCCGCGCCTTCCAGACGCTCAGGCGCCAGCGGCCGCCAGCGCGTCGTTCAGGGTCTTGCTCGGACGCATGACGGCCTTGACCTTGGCGGCGTCAGCCTTGTAGTAGCCGCCGATGTCCACCGCGTGGCCTTGCACGGCGGCCAGTTCATCGACGATTTTTTTCTCGTTGGCGGCCAGCTGCTCGGCCAGCGGCTTGAACTGCGCGGCCAGCTCCTTGTCATCCGTCTGCGCGGCCAGCGCCTGCGCCCAGTACAGCGCCAGGTAGAAGTGGCTGCCGCGGTTGTCCAGCTCGCCGGTCTTGCGGCGCGGGCTCTTGTCCTCGTCCAGCAGCTTGCCGGTGGCGGCGTCCAGCGTCTGGGCCAGCACGCCGGCCTTGGCGTTGTGGTTCTTGTGGCCCAGGTCTTCCAGGCTGACGGCCAGCGCCAGAAACTCGCCCAGCGAATCCCAGCGCAGGTGGTTTTCCTCCACCAGCTGCTCGACGTGCTTGGGCGCCGAGCCGCCGGCGCCCGTCTCGTACATGCCGCCGCCGGCCATCAGCGGCACGATGGAGAGCATCTTGGCCGAGGTGCCCAGCTCCATGATGGGGAACAGGTCGGTCAGGTAGTCGCGCAGGATGTTGCCGGTGGCGCTGATGGTGTCCAGCCCGCGGATGACGCGCTCGAGCGTG
>JAFEEB010000060.1 GCA_018241325.1 Pseudomonadota bacterium
CCACGGCAGCGCCCCCGACATCGCCGGCAAGGGTGTGGCCAACCCGCTGGCCACCATCCTGAGCGCGGCGATGATGCTGCGCTTTTCGCTGAATCAGGCCGAGGCCGCCGACCGCATCGACGCCGCCGTGAAAAAGGTGCTGGCCCAAGGCCTGCGCACGCCGGACATCTACAGCGAGGGCACGACAAAAGTCGGCACGGCGCAGATGGGCGATGCGGTGGTGCGGGCGCTGAAATAAGCCCGGACGCCGGCCCGCGCGAACAGTCGCCGCGAGCAAGCATGCGCTGTGCTTGCCGCGTTTTGGACGGGGCGTTCAACCGGCTCAGGCGCGGCTGAATTCGCGCCGATATGCGGACGGCGTCGTCCGAAAAGCCGTGATGAAGTGCTGGCGCAGCGACTGGGCGGTTCCAAAGCCCGCCTTGTCAGCAACCGCCTCGATCGACGCGTCGGTGGTTTCGAGCAGTCGCTGCGCCAGCGCCAGACGTTGCGTCAGCAGCCACTGCCCGACCGTCGCGCCGGTTTGCTTGCGGCAATGCCGCGTGAAGCTGCGTCGGCTCATGGCCGCGCGCGCGGCCAGAACGTCCAGGCTGAGTGCTTCATCAAGATGGCCGCCGGCCCATTCCAGCGCCGTGGCCAGTGGGTTCGACCGGTCCGTGCGCGGCACCGGCTGCTCGATGAACTGCGCCTGGCTGCCCTGCCGGTGCGGTGGGACCACCAGTGTGCGGGCAATGCGATTGGCCGCCTCCGCACCGCACTGGCGACGCACCAGGTGCAGGCAGCAGTCGATGCCGGCGGCCGTTCCGGCCGACGTCAGCACATCACCGGCATCGACGTACAGCACTCCCGGATCGACCTGAACGGCGGGATAGCGCTGTGCAAACAGCCCGCTCCAGCGCCAGTGCGTGGTGGCCGGCCGGCCGTCGAGCAAGCCGGCTGCGGCCAGTGCGAAGGCGCCCAGACACAGCCCGACCACGATCGCCCCGCGGCGATGGGCCCGCTGCAGCGCCGCCAGCAACGGTGCGGGCGGCACTTCGTGCGCGTCGCGCCACGACGGCACCACGACGATCTGCGCCCGCTCCAACTCGCGCAGGCCATGCGCGGCGACGATCGTGAACCCCGCCTGGGTCCGCAGGGGGCCGGGTTCGATCGCGCAGACACGCAGATCGAACAGAGGCTGTGCGCCAGCCGCCTCGCCGAACACCGCGCAGGGCACGGCCAGGTGAAACGGGCGAATGCCGTCGAAGGCCACGACGGCAACACGGATCAGCGGACGCATGGGTGGATCGGGGTGAATATGGCCCGATTTTAGTGAACATTGTCTTTCAGGCCACTGGTCGGCCAATCGTTGCCGGCGCAAGATGCCATCGTCCCATTGACCAACCCAGGAGCCACACCATGACCCCCACACCCCTGCAGGCGCGCCGCGCACTGATCGTCATCGACGTGCAGAACGAATACGAGAGCGGCGGTCTGCGGATCCAGTACCCGCCGATCGCCGAATCCTTGCGCAACATCGGACGCGCCATGGACGCCGCGCATGCGGCGGGCATCCCGATCATCGTCGCGCAACAGAGCGCGCCCGCCACCGCGCCGCTGTTCGCCACCGGATCGCCCGGCTGGCAGTTGCACCCCGTGGTGAGCGCCCGCCCGCACGACCATCACCTGCGCAAAACCCTGCCGAGTGCCTTTGCCGACACCGATCTCGGCCCATGGCTGCAGGCCCACGCCATCGACACCCTGGCCGTGGTCGGCTACATGACGCACAACTGCATCGACACCACCATCAAGCACGCCTTCGACGCCGGCCTGCAAGTGGAACTCCTGATGGATGCGTCCGGCAGCGTTCCGTATGCCAACCACGCGGGCCACGCGAGTGCCGAGGAAATCCACCGCGTGTTTGCCGTGGTGGAGCAGTCGCGCTTTGCCGCGGTCATGTCCACGGACGAATGGCTCCATTGCGTGCGCACGGGCGCCCAACCTCTGCGCGAATCCATACACGGCTCGCATCAGGCCGCACTGAAACGGGCCCATCACAAGGTCACCGTCGCCGCTTGACCATCGGCGCGTGTCGTTTACGGGCGCCGCCGATGCAGCACGATGCCAACCATCGCCAGCATGTTCCAGCCCGGCACCTTCCACGCCAGCGCCACGGTGACGAGGGCGCACAGCACCACCACGCGGGCGCGCTGCAGGTGCAGTTGCGCCGCGGGCAAGTCGAACCCGTCGGCGCTGCGCAGTTCGGGATTGCGCAGCAAGCGCGCCATGCGCTGCCACGACAGCACCGCCATCAGCGTCAGGTGCACGCTGTACAGGACGGCGGCCTCGCCCAGGTCGCCATGCTCGGCCACCAGGCTGCTGGTGAAAGGCAGCAGCGTGATCAGGGCCAACTGCGCCAGCTCGATCTGCACGGCCCGCTTGTCCAGTTCGTGGTACTGGCGCAGCGCCCGGCTTTGCGCCAGCCAGAACAGCGCCGCGACCCAGAAGGCCAGCAACCAGATGAGCGCCTTGGGCAGCAGATTTGCCAGCTCGACGTCCAGCGCCGCGCTGGACGACCGGGGCAGCGCGGGCAGCTTGAGATCCAGCGCCAGCAAGGTCAGCGCCACGGCGTAGACGCCGTCGGACAGGGCTTCAAGGCGGTGCTTGGAGATCAACAGGGAGGAGTCGGCCATGGGCGGTGTCACGAAGCTGGCGGCTACTGTAGCCGAGGAAGGCCCTCGCCGCGCCGGCTTCCGTTCAGGATCTCCCGTTCGGATGTGCGGACTCCGGTACAATATTCACCCATGTCTGCCGCCGCTTGGTTCACCACGAACAACACCGCCGCCAATTGGGCTGGCGCTGGCGTGCGCGCAGTCATCACCAAAAAGACGACCGGCTGATCCAGCCCTGGCTCGTCGTGCGCCCTTCCTGGCCAGACGAGCCGGGCGAGCAGTGTGGCCGTTGACCGGTTTTTCACTTTTAAAGGGCTAGAAAATGAGCAGTTTGGTTGGTTTGGTCGGCTGGCGCGGCATGGTCGGCTCCGTCCTCATGGATCGCATGAGCGAGGAAAAGGACTTCGACTTGTTTGAACCCCTCTTCTTCTCGACCTCCAACGCCGGCGGCGCGGCGCCCACGATCGCCAAGAACGAGACGACGCTGAAGGACGCGCACGACATCGCGCAGCTCTCGCGCTGCGACATCATCATCACCTGCCAGGGCGGCGACTACACCAACGCGGTGTTCCCCAAGCTGCGCGCCGCCGGCTGGAAGGGCCACTGGATCGACGCCGCCAGCGCGCTGCGCATGAAGGACGACGCAGTCATCATTCTCGATCCGGTCAACATGCCCGTCATCAAGAATGCGCTGGCCAAAGGCGGCAACAACTGGATCGGCGGCAACTGCACCGTGTCCTGCATGCTGATGGGCGTGGGCGCGCTGTACAAGGCCGGCCTGGTCGAGTGGATGAGCACGCAGACCTACCAGGCGGCCAGCGGCGGCGGCGCGCAGCACATGCGCGAGCTGCTCACGCAATACGGCACGCTCAACGCCGAGGTGCGCAATCTGCTGGATGACCCCAAGAGCGCCATCTTGGAGATCGACCGCAAGGTGATCGGCAAGCAACGCGCGCTGTCCGAGGGCGAAACCGCCAACTTCGGCGTGCCGCTGGGCGGCAGCCTGATCCCCTGGATCGACAAGGACCTGGGCGACGGCATGTCCAAGGAAGAGTGGAAGGGCATGGCCGAGACCAACAAGATCATGGGCCTGGGCGCCGGCTTCGGCACCCCCGCCATCCCGGTCGACGGCTTTTGCGTGCGCGTGGGCGCCATGCGCTGCCACAGCCAGGCGCTGACCTTCAAGCTCAAGAAGGACGTGCCCGTGGCCGACATCGAGGCCATGATTGCAGCCGACAACGCGTGGGTGAAGGTGGTACCCAATACCAGGGAGGCCACCCTGAAGGAGCTGACGCCCGTGGCCGTGACCGGCACCATGAGCATCCCGGTCGGCCGCATCCGCAAACTGGCCATGGGCCCCGAATACCTGGGCGCCTTCACCGTGGGCGACCAACTTCTGTGGGGTGCGGCCGAGCCGCTGCGCCGCATGCTGCGCATCCTGCTGGAGCGCTGAGCCCCCGCCGGTTCCCTCTCGCCAACAAGCGGGGCCACACCAGCGCCCGCTTGCGTTGTCTGTTGACAACATCCCGGCCATGCGCTGAGGCACTTTGAACTTGTGTCCGCACTTGAGAGGCGTATCAGCTTGTCAGCCCAATACGTTGATGTTAACGTCGATTTTCAAGTCTGTCCCGGCGGGAAACCCCCTGCCTCCAACAAGCCATGCACAAGAACACTGTCACTGATCGAGAGGGAATTTCGGCGCCTGCACCCGCGGCGGGCATCCCCCTCCTGAAGAAAGCCGCTCTGGCCTCGGCCACGGCACTCGCGCTGCTGTCGATCAGCCTGGATGCGCAAGCGGTCGCGCTGGGCGCCATTGCCGTGCGCTCGGCGCTGGGCGAGCCGCTGCGCGCCGAAGTCGAGATTCCCCAGATTTCCTCGGAAGAGGCGTCAACCTTCCAGGCCAACATGGCCTCGCCCCAGGCGTTTCGCGCCGCCGGCGTCGACTACAGCGCCGCCCTGGCTGGCGCGCGCGTCACGCTGCAGCGCCGCCCCAATGGCCAAGCCTATCTGCGCATCGTCGGCACCCGCCCGATCAATGAGCCCTACGTCGGCGTCGTGATCGAGGCCAACTGGGCCAATGGCCGCATCGTGCGGGACTACACCCTGCTGCTCGACCCGCCCACGCGCGAAGCCGCGCCGGCCGTCGTCACCACCCCGGCCCAGGCGGCCGCGGTACCGGAAAGGCCCGCAGTCGCCGAACAGGTCGCACCCAGCCGCGCGGCCGCTGCACCCGCACCGACACGCAGTGCGCCCAAGCCCGCACCGGCCAATCCCGGCAGCGGCGAGCAGGTGACCGTGCAGCGCGGCGACACCGCCGGCCGCATCGCCGCTGCGCACGCGATCGACGGCGTCTCGCTGGACCAGATGCTGGTGGCCTTGCTGCAAGCCAACCCGCACGCTTTCATTCGCGGCAACGTCAACCTGATGAAATCGGGCGCGGTGTTGCAAATGCCCACGGCCGAGCAAGCCCAGGCAACGTCCAGGCCAGCGGCTCGCCGCGCGGTCGTCGCGCAAAGCCGCGACTTCCAGAACTACCGCAGCGCGGTGGCCCAAAACGCCACGGCCACCCCGGCGGCGGCCGGCAGCGGCCAAAGCACCAGTGGCAACGTGCAAGCCCAGGTGCAGGATCGCAAGGCGCCAGCGCCCGCACCCGATCGCCTCACCCTGTCCAAGGCCGGTGCGGCCAGTGGTGCCGAAACCCAGACCGCCCAGACCCGCCAAGCCAAGGAAGAGGCCGACCGGGTCGCCGAGCTGAAGAAGAACCTGAGCGAGCTCGCCGGCTTGACGAGCGCCGCCAGCGCACCCGCGGGCGCTGCGCCCGCGGCCAGCAGCGCCGTGCCGGCCGTGACCGTGCCGGTTGCAGCCGGCGCGCCCAGCGTGCCCGCTGCGCCCGCTTCGGCGCCGCCCGTCGCCGCTGCGCCGACCGCCAGCGCTGCCACGGCCGATGGGGCGCCCGCCCCGATGGCCGCCGCCTCCGAGCCCGCAGCCGAGGCCAGTGCGACCCCGGCCGCCGACAGCGCCTCAGCCGCCGAGGCCAGCGCATCGGTCGCCCCGGCCGCCGCGGCCAGCGCTCCCGCTCAAACCGCGCCGCCGGTTGCCGCGCCCGCACCGGTCGCCACACCCTCCTTCCTCGATACCTTGACGGAAAACCCGCTGCTGCCCATCGCCGGCGCCGGCCTGATCGCCTTGCTGGCAGGCTACGGCGTTTACCGCGCGCGCCAGCGCAAGAACACCGACGCCGCTCGCGACAGCGAATTCATCGAAAGCCGCTTGCAGCCCGACTCCTTCTTCGGCGCCAGCGGCGGCCAGCAAGTCAACACCAAGGAGCGCGCCAGCGGCGCCTCCTCCATGGCGTACTCGCCCAGCCAGCTCGACGCGGCCGGGGACGTCGATCCGGTGGCCGAAGCCGATGTCTACCTGGCCTATGGCCGCGACATGCAGGCCGAGGAAATCCTGAAGGAAGCGCTGCTCACGCACCCCGGCCGCGTGTCCATTCACCGCAAGCTCGCCGAGATCTATGCCAAGCGACGCGATGCCCGCGCCCTGGAGGTGATCGCCTCCGAAGCCCACCCCCTGACCGAAGGCAGCGGCCCCGACTGGCAGGCCATCGCCAGCCTGGGCGCCGAGTTGGACCCCAACAACCCCATGTACAAGCCGGGCGGCAAGCCCGTCTCCAAGGTTGCGCCCACGGCCGGGCGGCGCCAGTTCGGCGCCGACACCGAACCGCAAACCGCCCAAGTCATCCTGGGCAAGGAGCGTACCGACACCGCGCGCTCGCCGCTCGACCTGAACCTCGACCTGGGTGACTCCGTCCGTCAAGCCGCTGGCAGCGTGGCAAAAGCCGCGGCGCCGGTTGCCGCAGCGGCAACGTCCACCGTCGCCGGCGGTTTGGCCGCCGCAGCCGCCGTCACGCACTCGGCGCGCCAGGCGCTCGAGCGACCGCCCGAACCCGTCAAGGCCGACAGCGAGTTCGTCGATCTGGACCTGGGCATGGATTTCGCACCCCCGTCCCAGTTGCAAGGCACGGCAGCGCCAGCCCCCGCGCCCGCCCCGGTGTCCGCCAAGTCGACTCCAGCGCCCGCACCCGCGCCGGCACCCGCATCCAACTCGGGCATGATCGACTTCGACATGAGCGCCCTGTCGATCGATCCGGACTCGCGCTCGGGCGCCGACGTGAAGACCGAGCAGTTCGAAGACGCCGACGACAACCCCTTGTCCACCAAGCTGGCGCTGGCGCAGGAGTTCCGTGCCATCGGCGACATCGACGGCGCACGCTCCATGGCCAGCGAGGTGGTTGCCGAGGCCACGGGCACCCTCAAAGTCCGTGCCGAGCGCTTCCTGGCCGAACTCTGATCCCCGGGCCAAATCTTCGCTTGACTCCCGGCGGCGCCCCTGTGGCGCCGCTTTTTTTGGCCCTGTGCGGGCCACAATAGCCCCATGGTCAGACTCGCCCTCGGACTCAGCTACGCCGGAACGCCCTATCACGGCTGGCAAAGCCAGCCCTCCGGCCGGACGGTGCAAGACCACCTGGAACGCGCGCTGGCGCAGTTTGCCACCCGGCCGCTGCACACCCTGTGCGCCGGCCGCACGGATGCCGGCGTCCACGGCCTGATGCAGGTGGTGCACTTCGACACCGACGTGCAGCGCGAGCCCTTCTCCTGGGTGCGCGGCACCAACCGCTACCTGCCCGCCGACATCGCCGTGCAGTGGGCGCAGCAGGTGCCCGACGACTTCCATGCCCGCGCCAGCGCGCTGGCACGCCGCTACACCTACATCGTGCTGCAGTCCCCGGTGCGACCCAGCCTGGACGCCGCCCGCGTGGGCTGGAGCTTTCGCCCGCTGGACGGCGATGCCATGCGCGCCGCGGCGACTCACCTGACGGGCGAGCACGACTTCACGTCCTTTCGCGCCAGCATCTGCCAGGCCCTGTCGCCCGTCAAGCAGCTGGCGCCCATCACCATCGCGCCGCGCGGTGACTACTGGCGCTTCGACTTCGAGGCCAATGCCTTCCTGCACCACATGATCCGCAACATCATGGGCTGCCTGATCCAGGTCGGCCAGGGCCTGCAGCCACCTGACTGGTTGCGCGAGGTGCTGCAGGCGCGCGACCGCGACGCCGCCGCGCCCACCTTTGCGCCGGATGGCCTGTACTTTCGCGGGCCCGTCTATGCCGAGCATTGGGGCCTGCCGACGCGCACGGCGGCCTATGATTGGCTTCCATGAACACGCCCCCCACGCTGGCCGCCCTGCGCACCCGAATCAAGATCTGCGGCCTGACCCGCGAGCAGGACGTCGATGCCGCAGTCGCTGTGGGCGCCGACGCGGTGGGATTCAACCTGTACCCCGGCAGCGCGCGCCATGTCAGCGCCCAACGCGCGGGCGAGTTGGCGCGGCGGCTGCCGCCCATGGTCACGCCGGTGCTGCTGTTCGTGAATGCGGACGCTATTGATATCGCAGCTGCTTGCGATTGCGTACCGGGCGCTGTCATGCAATTTCATGGAGATGAATCAGCGGACGAATGCATGGCCATGGCGGCACGCTGCCAGCGCCCCTATTGGCGCGTTGCGCGCATTCCACCCGGCGCCTCGCCCGTCTTCGACTTGCTAGAATTCGCTCACTCTTTTGCATCGGCCCAAGCCATCCTGCTCGACGCCCACGTCGAGGGTTTTGGCGGCGGCGGAAAGACATTCGATTGGTCACGGCTTCCACCAAACGTTCCCGCTCACCTCGTCTTGGCTGGTGGGTTGACTGCTGCAAACGTCGCCACCGGCATGGCGGCCTTGCGTGGGCGAGGCCACTCGCTCGCCGTTGACGTTGCCTCCGGCGTCGAAGCCGACGGCCCCGATGGCAAGCCCATCAAGGGCATCAAGGACGCCGACAAGATCATGCGCTTTGTCGCCGCCGTGCGCGCGGCCGATGCGCTCTTTGCAGGAATCGAATCACCATGACCGACTATCACCAGCCCGACGCCAGCGGGCACTTCGGCCGCTACGGCGGCAGCTTCGTCAGCGAGACGCTCACCTTCGCCATCAACGAGCTGAAGGACGCCTACGCCAAATACCAGCACGACCCGGACTTTCTGGCCGAATTTGAGTACGAGCTGGCGCACTACGTGGGCCGCCCCTCGCCCATCTACCACGCCGCCCGCACCAGCCGTGAGCTGGGGGGCGCGCAGATCTACCTCAAGCGCGAAGACCTCAACCACACCGGCGCGCACAAGATCAACAACGTCATCGGCCAGGCCATGCTGGCGCGCCGCATGGGCAAGCCGCGCATCATCGCGGAGACCGGCGCCGGCCAGCACGGCGTGGCCACCGCCACCATCTGCGCGCGCTACGGGCTGGAGTGCGTGGTGTACATGGGCAGCGAAGACGTCAAGCGCCAAAGCCCCAACGTCTATCGCATGAAGCTGCTGGGCGCCACCGTGGTTCCCGTCGAATCGGGCAGCAAGACGCTGAAGGACGCGCTCAACGAGGCCATGCGCGACTGGGTCGCCAATGTGGACCACACCTTCTACATCATCGGCACCGTGGCCGGCCCGCACCCCTACCCCATGATGGTGCGCGACTTTCAAAGCGTGATCGGCACCGAGTGCCTGACGCAAATGCCCGAGATGACCGGCGGCAGCCAGCCCGACGCCGTGATCGCCTGCGTGGGCGGCGGCAGCAACGCGATGGGCATCTTCTACCCCTACATCCCGCACGAGCAGGTGCGCCTGATCGGCGTCGAAGCGGCGGGCGAAGGGCTGGACAGCGGCAAGCACTCGGCCAGCCTGCAGCGCGGCTCAAGCGGCGTGCTGCACGGCAACCGCACCTACATCCTGCAGGACGCCAACGGCCAGATCACCGAAACGCACAGCATCAGCGCGGGCCTGGACTACCCCGGTGTCGGCCCCGAGCATGCCTGGCTGAAAGACACGGGCCGCGCCGAGTACGTGGGCGCGACCGACGCCGAGGCACTGGCCGCCTTCCACCACCTGTGCCGCACCGAAGGCATCATCCCCGCGCTCGAATCCAGCCACGCCTTTGCCCACGCGCTCAAGCTGGCCCCCACCATGCGACCCGACCAGTCGATCCTGGTGTGCCTGTCGGGCCGAGGCGACAAGGACATCGGTACCGTGGCCGACCTTCAAGGCGCCGATTTCTACGACCGCCCCTCGATGCGCGGTCATGTGGTGAAGGGAGCCCGGGCATGAGCCGCATTGCTGCCACCTTCGCGGCGCTGAACGCGCAGGGCCGCAGGGCCCTGATCCCCTATGTCACGGCCGGCTTTCCGTATGCCGACATCACACCCGCGCTGATGCACGGCATGGTGGCCGCCGGCGCCGACATCATCGAGCTGGGCGTGCCCTTTTCCGATCCCAGCGCCGACGGCGCGGTGATTCAGAAAGCGGGCGAGCGCGCCCTGGCGCTGGGCATTGGCCTGGCGCAGGTGCTGGCCATGGTCAAGGTCTTTCGTGCCAAGGACAAGACCACCCCCGTGGTGCTGATGGGCTACGCCAACCCGGTCGAGCGCTACGACCAGGCCCACGGCGCCGGCGCCTTCGTGCGCGATGCGGCGGCGGCCGGCGTGGACGGCGTGCTGGTGGTGGACTACCCGCCCGAGGAGTGCGCCGAGTTCTCCGCCGCGCTCAAGGCCGCCGGCATGGACCTGATCTTTCTGCTGGCCCCCACCTCCACCGACGAGCGCATGCGGCAGGTGGCGCAGGTGGCCCGCGGCTACGTGTACTACGTCTCGCTCAGGGGCGTCACCGGCTCGGGCGCGCTCGACACCGCCGAGGTCGAGTCCATGCTGCCGCGCATTCGCCGGCACGTGCACATCCCCGTCGGCGTGGGCTTCGGCATCCGCGATGCCGAGACCGCCCGCGCCATCGGCCAGGTGGCCGACGCCGTGGTCATCGGCAGCCGCTTGATCCAGCAGATCGAGCCGCAGCCGCACGAGCGCGTGGCCGCCGCCGCCGCCGACTTCCTGCGCCCCATCCGCGCCGCACTCGACGCATAATCCGCGCCGCCCCGAAAGGAACCGACCCATGAGCTGGCTTGAAAAACTGCTGCCCCCCAAGATTCAACCGTCCGACGCATCCGAGCGCCGGCAGATGCCCGAGGGCCTGTGGATCAAGTGCCCCGCGTGCGACACCGTGCTGTACAAGACCGATCTGGAGCAAAACCAGAACGTCTGCCCCAACTGCGGCCACCACCACCGCATCGGCGCGCGCGAGCGACTCAACGTGTTTCTCGACGGCGAAGGCCGCTACGAGATCGGGCAGGAGGTGGTGCCCGTCGATGCACTCAAGTTCAAGGACAGCCGCAAATACCCCGAGCGCATCAAGGAGGCGATGGAAGCCACCGGTGAAACGGATGCACTCGTCGTCATGGGCGGCGCCGTCAAAAGCATCAGCGTGGTGGCTGCGGCGTTTGAATTCGACTTCATGGGCGGCAGCATGGGCAGCGTGGTCGGCGAGCGCTTTGTGCGCGGCGTGCACACCGCCATCGAGCAGAAGGTGCCCTTCATCTGCTTTACCGCCACCGGCGGCGCGCGCATGCAGGAGGGCCTGATGAGCCTGATGCAGATGGCCAAGACCAACGCCGCCCTCACCCGCCTGGCCAAGAAGGGCCTGCCCTACATCAGCGTGCTGACCGATCCCACCATGGGCGGCGTGTCGGCCGGCTTTGCCTTTGTCGGCGACGTGGTGATTGCCGAACCGAAAGCGCTGATCGGCTTTGCCGGCCCGCGCGTCATCGAAAACACCGTGCGCGTGAAACTGCCCGAAGGCTTTCAACGCGCCGAGTTCCTGCAGGACAAGGGCGCGGTCGATTTCATCTGCGACCGGCGCGAGCTGCGCGAAAAGGTGGCCACGATCCTGGCCATGCTGCAACGGCAGCCGGCAGACGCGGTGGAGTGACCGGTCGGGCCACTCGCTTCGTGCGTGACAACGCCGCACTCGCCAGGGCATGTTGATCCGACCTCAGGATTCCCACAGTCAGGGGAAAAAGGAAAAAATGGGGAAAAAATGGGGTCGGAAAAAATGGGGTCAGATCAACATTTTAGAGCCCACATTTCCAGCCTCTGTTGACCACTCTCCCCGCGCCAGTCGTCACCGCGCTTGAGCAGCAAGCCCTTTCAAGCCGCCGCCAGCGCCCCTGCGGCAACCCCCAGCAGACTGCCTTGCAAAGAGCCGATCACGATCGACAACACCTGCAACACCACCACCGCGACCAGGGGCGACAGATCGATGCCGCCGATCAGCGGAATCACGCGGCGCAGCGGGGCCAGCAAGGGGTCGGCCAGGCGCTGGAGCACGTCGGCCAGCAGGGTGCGGTTTTGTGACCAGGACATCACGGCCGCGACAATGATGATGGCGATCGCCACCGACACGGCCAGCTTGGCCACGCCCAGCAGCGCCAGCACCGGCAGCGCCGCCCAGCGCGGGCTGCCCAGCAGCGACAGCAGCAGCGCGTACTGAATCAGCTTGAGCAGCCACGCGCCCAGCAAGGACGCGGTGTCCAGTCGGCCCGCGGGCGGCACCAGGCGCTGCAAGGGCATGACCAGCCAGTCGGACAAGGCCTGCACGAAGCGGCCCACGGGGTTGCCCATGGACATGCGCCGCCAGCGCATGGCCAGCCGCAGCAGGCAGGCGCTGCCGACCAGCGTGACGGCCACTTCGACCACGAATGTCAGGATGTCGAACAGCATGAAGATGACAAGAACCCAAGCGAAAAAACCAATGACGCCCGATGATAGCGGGACGCTGCGCTTGCCGCCCCTGTTGCCGCCCCCTGCAAACCCCGCCATGCTCACCTTGCATTCGCTCCCGCTGTTTCCTTTGGGCACCGTGCTGTTTCCGGGCGGGCGCCTGCCGCTGCGGGTGTTCGAGCCGCGCTACCTGGACATGGTGCTCAAGTGCCAGCACGCCGGCGCGCCCTTCGGCGTGGTGGCGCTGGAGCGCGGCAGCGAGGTGCTGGCCGCCGGCGCGCCCATCGAGCAGCTGCAATCGGTGGGCACGCTGGCCCACATCCGGCAGCTGGAGCGGCCGCAACCCGGCCTGTTGCTGATCACCTGCGTGGGCGCCGAGCGCTTTCGCATCGACCAGTCGTCACGGCTCAAACACGGGCTGTGGGTGGCCGACGTGACGCTGCTCGCGGCCGACGCCCGCATGGCCGTGCCGAGCGACCTGCGTCCCGCCGCCGATGCCTTGCGGCGCGTGCTGGGCGAAGCGCGCCAGAGCCCGCCCCACGCCGGCCTGCCCGCGGCCAGCGACGCGCACTTCGACGACTGCGGCTGGGTGGCCAACCGCTGGTGCGAGTGCCTGCCGCTGTCGCTCGCGCTCAAGCAGCAGCTGCTGGACGTGGACAGTCCGCTGCTGCGTCTGGAGCTGGTGGCCGATCTGCTGGAGCGCGCCGGACTCGAACACGGCCGCCCCGATTGACTATTGATTTGATAGCTGGCTGCGCTTGATTCACCTGCGCCAGCGACCAATAATCCTCAAAACCCCGTGCTGCTGGGCCGGTATTCGGGCACGCGCTGGCGCAGGCCGGCGCGCAGCTCGGCGGCGGCGGGTGCCACGCCCAGTGCGGCGATCCAGGCCTCGATCTCGCGGGCGGCGTCCGCGGCGGCGGCGGCCACCTTGGCCACGCGCAGCTTGGGGTGCGGCGTGGGCTCGGTGGTCTCGTCGTCGGCCAGCAGCTCCTCGAACAGCTTCTCGCCAGGCCGCAGGCCGGTGAAGGCAATGGGCACCTCGGCCTCGTTCTTGCCCGACAGGCGGATCAGCAGGCGCGCCAGCTCGGCAATCTTCATCGGCTCGCCCATGTCCAGCACGAAGATCTGCCGCGACTGGCCCATCCAGCCGGCTTGCAGCACCAGCTGCGCGGCCTCGGCAATGGTCATGAAGTAGCGCACGATGTCCGGGTGCGTGACGGTGACGGGCCCGCCCTGCTCGATCTGCGCGGTAAACAGCGGCACCACCGAGCCGCTGGAGCCCAGCACGTTGCCAAAGCGCACCGACACGTATTGCGTGCCCGGGTGCTGCGGGGCCACGGCCTGCACTACCTGCTCGGCCAGGCGCTTGCTGGCACCCATCACGCTGGTGGGGTTGACGGCCTTGTCGGTGGACACCAGCACGAAGCGCGCCGCCCCCACCTCGCCGGCCACGCGCGCGGCGTTGAGCGTGCCCAGCACGTTGGTGCGCAGGGCCTCGATCTCGTTGCCCACTTCCATCAGCGGCACGTGCTTGTACGCGGCGGCGTGCAGCACCACGGCCGGGCGCTGGGCCAGGGCGATGGCGCGCAGGCGCTGCACGTCGCGCACGTCGGCGGTGCAGTACACGCCTTCCATCGCGGCAAAGGCCTGGCGCAGCTCCTGCTCCAGGCGATAGACGGCGTACTCCGACACGTCCACGCACACCAGCCGCGCCGCGCCCAGGCGCGCCACCTGGCGGCACAGCTCGGCGCCGATCGAGCCCCCGGCACCGGTCACCAGCACGGTCTGGCCACTGAACAAACTGGCGAGGCCTTGCGCGTCGAGCTGCACCGGCGTGCGGCCCAGCAGGTCTTCCAGCCGCACGCGGCGCAGCGGCTGGGCCTGGCCGGGGCGCAGCCATTCGTCGGGCGCCGGCAGCGTCAGCAGCTGCAAGCCCGCGCCCGACCAGCGCAGCAGCGCCTCGCGCCGCAGCGCCGTGCCGGGCGCGCTGGCCAGCAGGACCGTGGCCGCATGCTGCGCGCCGGCAATGGCGGCCAGCGCCGACACGTCGCCCAGCACGCGCACGCCCTGCACCGTGCGGCCGCGGTCTGCGGCCAGGGGCGACACGATGCCGGCCACCTGCCAGCCCGGCACGTTCTGGAGCGTGCGCAGCGCATGGTCGGCCTCGTCCAGCGTGCCCACCACCAGCAGGGGCCGCGGCTTTTGCCCCGGCGCGACATGCGCGCGCTCGCGCTCGACCAGGGTGCGCCAGCTGGCCCGCGCACCGGCCAGCAGCACCAGCGTGAGCACCGCGCTGATGGCGAACACCGAGCGCGGAAAGCCGTCGATGCGCAGGCCCATGACCACCGCCGTGGTCAGCAGCGCGCCCAGCGCGACCCCCACCGCCAGCAGGCGCAGGTCGGCCAGGCTGACATAGCGCCACGACTGGCGCGGCACGCGCGCCAGCGCCAGGCCCAGGGCCATGCCGCCCAGCGCGATGGGTGTGGTCAGCAGCGCGTGGTCGAAGTACGGCCAGGGCAGGCCCAGGTTGAACCGCAGCCAGAACGCCAGCCACCAGGCCAGCGCGATCAGGGGCAGATCGACCAGCCAGCTCTTGCTGGTGGCATCGCGGCGCAGGGCGTGGAGCGGGTTCATGTCGGACACGATACTACTGTATTGATAGCTTCCATCGGTTGATACACGCCGCCATCCGGTCACTCTTCATCACAATCCGGTCACCGGAACAGTGCGCGCACGGTGTCGAGCAGGATGCGCAGATCGCCCGCCACGCCGTGGCGCGCCACGTAGGCCAGGTAGTGGCGCTGCTTGATCGGCATGATGTGCTCGACATAGGTGCGCTCGGGGTCGCCGCTCTCGGCCAGCAGGCGCTCCTCGTCACGAAACTCGATCGCCGCGCGGTCGGTGATGCCCGGCCGCACCGACAGGATCAGCCGGCGCGCCTCCTCGGGGTACAGCGCCATGTAGCGCGGCACCTCGGGGCGCGGTCCGACCAGGCTCATGTCGCCCGCCAGCACGTCGATCAACTGCGGCAGCTCGTCCAGCTTGGTGGCGCGCAGCCAGCGGCCTGCGCGGGTGATGCGGGCGTCGCCCCGCGCGGTGATGGGCAGGCCGGCCTGGGCCTGGTGCATGGTGCGGAACTTGTGGATGCGAAACAGCCGCCCGCCACGCCCCACGCGCGGCTGCCGAAACAGCGCCGGGCCGGGCGAATCCAGCCGCACCCACAGGGCGATCGCCGCCATCAGCGGCAGCGCCAGCGGCATCAGCAGCAGCGTGACGAACACATCGAGCAGGCGCTTGGTCATGAAGGGCGGCGATACACGTTCAGGTGCACCGCATGCTGGCGCGCCAGCGGCGTCAGCAGCAGGTCGCCGCCATAGAGCAGGTCGTCGATGCGCGCGCCCAGGGCGCCCCAGCGCGTGGCGGCCGAGCCCATGCCCAGCACGCCGAAGCCGTAGTGCGCGGCAGGCGGCGGCAGGTCCGCGCGCGCGAACAGGCGCCAGCCGTTGCGCCGCGCGCCGCGCCGCGCGAGCAGCGGCGCCAGCGCGGTGCGGCCGTTGTCCAGCGTGAGCAGCCACCCGCCGGGCTTGAGGTTGTGCTCGACCAGGCGCGCCAGCGCGGCGTGCACGTCGGCCAGCCGCGCGTCGTGCTGGCGATAGACGCCGCCCAGCACCGACTTCATGGCGATCAGGTCCCAGCGGCCCTCCAGCGTGCGCAGGTCGCGTTCGGCGTAATGCACCCGCGCGTGCTGCGCGGCATCGAGCAGGCCGGCGTTCAGCGCCCGCACCGCGGGCAGCGCGGCGCCGTCGTGCACCGAGCATTCGACCCGCTCGGCCAGGCCCAGCAGCAGCGGCGCCAGCGATGAGCGCGGCCCGGCGCCCAGCTCCAGCGCGTCGCCCACGCGCAGGCCGGGGTGCTCGTGCACGAAGTCGCGCCACGGCCGCGCCCAGGCGCGGGTGCTCCAGCCGAAGCCGGCGCGATGGGCATCCACCCACGCCAGCGCATCGGCGGCCGGCGGATCGCCCGCCGTCGAAGGCCGGGCCGCCTCGGTCATCCCAGAATCGCCCGCAGCGCGGCAATCACGCGCCCCTGCTCGTCATCGCTCATGGCCGTGAAGAGCGGAATGCTGAACATGCGCTGATACGCCTTGTCGGCCTGCGGAAACTGCTCGGGCCGCAAGCCGTAGCGGCCCTGCCAGTACGGCTGGCGGTGCAGCGGCACGTAGTGCACGCTGGTGCCGATGCCGGCGTCGGACAGCGCCTGGATGAGCTCGTCGCGCGTCACCGTGGCGCCGTCGGACAGGCGCAGCACGAACAGGTGCCAGGCGTGGGTGCCGCCCGCGGGCGCGTCGGCGGGCAGGACGAGCGGCAGGCCTTTGAGCGCATCGAGATAGCGCGCGGCCAGGTGCTCGCGCCGCCGCACGAAGGCGGGCAAACGTTGCAACTGCACGCGCCCCAGCGCGGCGGCCGTGTCCGTCAGGTTGTATTTGAAGCCCGGCGCCACCACCTCGTAGTACCACGCGGGCGTCTTGCTGGTGAAGCGGTCGAACGCATCGCGGCTGATGCCGTGCAGGCGCATCACCTTCATGCGCGCGGCCAGCGCCTCGTCGTGGGTCACCACCATGCCGCCCTCGCCCGTGGTCATGGTCTTGTTGGCGTAGAAGCTGAACACCGCCGCCGCGCTGGGCAAGGTGCCGACCAGCGCGCCGCCACAGCGCGTGGGCAGCGCGTGGGCCGCGTCTTCCACCACCTGAATGCCATGGCGCCGCGCGATGGCGAAGATCGCGTCCATGTCGCAGGCCAGGCCGCCGTAGTGCACCGGCAGGATGGCCTTGGTACGCGGGGTGATGGCGGCCTCGATGCGTGCCGGATCGATGTTGAGCGTGACCGGATCGACATCCACCAGCCGCGCATCGGCCCCCAGGTAGCGCGCCACCTCGACCGTGGCGGTGAAGGTGAGCGTGGGCGCGATCACCTCGTCGCCGGGGCCGACGCCGATCGCCTCCAGCGCCAGGTGCAGGCCGGCGGTGGCCGAGTTGACCGCAACCGCCTGCACGCCACCGCCCAAGTAGTCGGCAAACTCCCGCTCGAACGCACGCGTCTCGGGCCCGGTCGTCACCCAGCCGGAGCGCAAGGTGCGACTCACGGCCTCGATTTCGGCCTCGCCGATGTCGGGGCGGGCAAACGGGATGAAGGATTCGTCCGCAGCATTCATGTCGGGTTTTCCAGGTTCATTGCCCATCCGTCGCGCAGCCACCGAGCGATGGTGTCAAGCGCCCAGGCTCAGCAGATGCCGGGACTGCGCGCCCGCCACCACGCCGGGTTGAATGCGCGCATCGAAGGTCACGAACCGGCAGTCATGGCGCACCGCCAGGCCCAGCAGGTAGCCGTCGGTGACCTGTCGATGGCCCAGCATCTGCGGCCAGTTGAGTTGCTGCGCATCGAGCAGACTGTAGTCGTCGGGCACGAAGGCATGCGCCCGGTGCGCCGTGGCTTGCGCCAGGCGCGCGGCCACGGCGGCCAATGGCAAGGCCTGCGGGTACGCCGGTTGCGCCATGATGCGCAGACACCCGTTTTGCGTCAGCGGGCACGAGGCCCAACCCTTGGCAATTTCACGCTGCAACCATTGGGTGGCCCGCTGGTGATGCACATGCCCGGCATCCAGCAGGGCAATGAGCACGTTGACGTCGAGCAATGCCCGCATCACACGCCTTCGGTGTCGCGCAGCCGGTCGATCAGTGCGTCGGTCACGATCACGCCGCGCGCCGGAAACGGCTCGAACCCCGTGACCGTGGAGGGCCGCTGGGGTGCCGGCTTGGCCTGACCGTCGCCCGCCAAGGCCTGGCGCACCAGGCGCGAAACCACCTTGCCCACGGCCGTGTTCTCCAGCCGGGCAATTTCCTTGGCGGCGGCCAGGACATCGCTTTCCAGATCCAGCGTGGTGCGCATGGCATACTCCTTGCATCAATTCATCATGATGCTATCACATCATGATGATTCATCGGGTCAGTCGGACCGCATCGGGGCGCAAGCTGCGACTCACGGCCTCGATCCCGGCCTCGCCAATGTCGGGGCGGACGAAGGGGATGAAGGGACGGGTTTCAGAGGTCATGCGGGGCAACGCGAGTGTGGCCATTGAACAAGACGCAAGCGGTGCGCATTGTCGCAGGCCGATGTTCGCAGGCTCACGCCCGCACAGCATCGAGAAAGCGCCGCGCCAGCACCGGGTAAGTGTGGTGCTCCAGCACATAGGCGCGGCCGGCCTGCCCCATGCGCACACGCTCGGACGCCGGCAACGCCGCCAGCGCTTCGAGCGCGCCGGCAATCGCCTGCGGGCTGCCCGGGGCCACGGTGATGCCGCAGCCGGCGTCGGCGACCGGGTCGTTGCCGGCAGCGATCGACATCACGACCGGCTTGCCAGCCATCATGTAATCCATCAATTTGTTGGGCGAAATGCCGAATCGAAACAGCGGCTCGGGCAGAAGCCCGATGTACGCGATATCGACGCCCGCCAGCAGGCTCGGAACGGCCTGTTTCGGGATGGGTGCCAACATGCTCACGTTCGTCAATCCGTCCCGCTGCACCCGCGCCAGCAGCCGCTCACGCTCGGGGCCCGGGCCGACCATCAGGATCTGCACCTTGCCTTGCACCAGCGGCGCGGCATCGAGCAGTGTGTCCAGCGCGTTGGCCAGCCCGTGCGTGCCCACATAGGCCGCAATGGGCTGGCCGCTGGCCTTCAAGCGCGCCAGTTCGGCCGCCACGTCGGTCGGCAAGGCTTCGGGCGCCGCCCATTCGGCCTCGTCCACGCCATTGGGCACGCAGGCGAACTTTGCTGGCGCCAGGCCGCGCGAGCGCATGTACTCCAGCGCCTTGGGCAGCATGCTCACCACCATGTCCGCGTGGCAATAGGCAAAGTCTTCGGCCATCTGCACCCACACGATGAAAGGGTGCCAGCGCGACATGCCGCCCAACTCCATCGGCGACAGCGGCCACAGGTCATGCACCTCGTAAACCAGCCGCGCCCCGGCCAGGCGTGCCATGCGCCGCGCGGGCCAGATGTCCATCGGGTAGGTGCTGGAGGCAATCACCACGTCGGGCTTGAAGTCACGCGCCAGCGCTTTGCCATCGCGCCACAGGTGCCACAAAAAT
Source organism: Pseudomonadota bacterium (assembly GCA_018241325.1). GTDB lineage: Bacteria > Pseudomonadota > Gammaproteobacteria > Burkholderiales > Burkholderiaceae_C > Ottowia. The sequence continues at coordinate 19,490 of JAFEEB010000060.1, forward strand.
GAGAGCATGCTGCGCACGCGGCCCACGCCGTTGCCGCGATAGCTGGGCGTGGCATACCAACGATAAGCAATGCCGTCGATGTCCTCATCCATGAAGCGCCCAGGCGGCACATGCGGCTGGACGGCCCGGATGTGCGAGTACGAACCCGCCACGATCTGCACCCGGTGCCCCAGGCGCACCCATTCGCGCGCCAGGTAGTACGGCCGAAACTCCATGCCATGGCGCGGCGAGCCGGCGTAGTGGTTGATGAGCAGGATGTTCATGCGCTCTGGTCCTGCACCGCCCGACGCGCGACTCTTGGCGTGGCACGCCTCGCACCACCGTGCAACGTGACCTCACCGCTCATGGTTTGTCCAGCGTGCGCATGCCAAGCACCCTTGCCGCCTTTTGCAGGCGCGCGTCGAAGCAGGCGAACAGAAAGACCTCACTCGAACCTTCCTGCAACGTCCGCGCCGACGCCAGTTGAACGCTGTCGTATGCGCGCAGTGCAAACGTGTCGGCGTAGTCGCCCGCCAGCTCTACCAGTGGCTGCGTCACCTCGATGACCGCATAGGCAGGCCAGTCGGCGCGCAAGCGCGTGCGCACGGCTTCGATGGATGCCGCATCAGCAGGCCGCTCGCGCACACGCCGCGCGAGGGCCGACATGGCCTCGGCCCAGGCGATGCGCGACACGGCAATCATCCGTGCCTCGCGCGCCAGCACCCGCATGACGTCGCTGAATGCCTCCTGGACATAGAGCTTGACCAGCGCCGAGGTATCGGCAAACAGAATCACCCGCGATCCTCGAGCACCATCTGACTGACGGAGGCACCCGCCGCTGGCAGCGCCACCGGCGCCGCCAGCTTCGGCTTGCCGCCACGCCACGTCAGCGCGCCGTCGGCCATCAGGCGCCGCAGTCCGTCATCGGCCTGCGGCGGTATGCCGACGATGCGCGCCACCGGCTTGCGATGGGAGGTCACTTCGATCACCTCGCCACCCTGCGCCGCAGCCAGAACGCGCGACAGGCTGGATTTGAGTTCACGAATGGCGATATCCACACTCACCTCCGGAAAAATGTGGCCTCAATTTACCATAAAGTTCTTTAATTTGCGGTCACAATGATCAGAACATAGCCCAAATAGAGCGACGGAACACGGCGGCGTCGCTCATGCCGCGTGTGTGAACGCAAGGTGTGGGCTGGCGATTCGGCGCTGCCGCAGCGAGCCGAGCGAAGAGCACGATGCTCACGGCCACGCGAGGTCCTCGGCCAGCCTGCGGGCGATCCGCTGCGCGGCGTCGCCGCAACCATAGGGTTGCAAGTCGGCTCCCTCACTGCCCAAGGCCGCCCAGATGGCGGCCGCCACCGATTCGGCATCTGTCGGTGGGGCCAGCCGGTTCCAGCCTGACTGCAGCAGCTCTACCCATTCGGTCTCGTCGCGCAGGGTGACGCAGGGCACCCGGTGGAAAAAGGCCTCCTTTTGCACCCCGCCCGAGTCGGTGGCGATCAGCGCCGCGTACTTTTCCAACTGCACCATGTCCAGGTAGCCCACTGGCTCGACCAGGCGGACGGCGCCCGCCAGCGATTGCAAGCGCCCGACCTGCTGCAGCACGGCCCGGGTGCGTGGGTGCAGAGGCCACACCACGGGCAACTGGCGGGCGGTGGCCTGCAAGGCATCGACGATGGCCGCCAAGCGCCGCGGGTCATCGGTGTTCTCGGCGCGGTGGATGGTGGCCAGCACGTAGCCCTTCTGTGCCAGGCCCAGCCGGGCCATCGCCCCGCCGTCGTGCTGTACGCGCCGGCCGTGGTGCAGGGCCACGTCGTACATCACGTCGCCCACCTCGACGATGCCGTGCGGCGCCGCGCCCTCGCGCCGGAGGTGCTCGGCCGCCGCCCGCGTCGGCGTGAACAGCCAGCGCGAGATGCGGTCGGTGAGGATGCGATTGACCTCCTCCGGCATCACCATGTTGAAGCTGCGCAGGCCGGCCTCGACGTGGGCCACCGGAATGTGCAGCTTGACGGCGGCCAGCGCGCCGGCCAGGGTGGAGTTGGTGTCGCCGTAAACCAGCACGGCGTCGGGGCGCTCTGCCAGCAGCACCTGCTCGACCGCTTCCAGCATGCGCCCCGTCATCGCGCCATGCGTGCCGCCGTGAACGCCGAGCAGATGATCGGGCTTGTTCATGCCCAGCTCGTCAAAAAACACATCCGACATGTTGGCGTCGAAGTGCTGGCCGGTGTGCACCAACACCTCGGCCAGGCCTGACGTCTGCGCGATAGCGTGCGAGACCACGCTGGCCTTGATGAACTGGGGGCGGGCGCCGAGGATGGTGAGAATTTTTTTCATTGTTGAACTATCTTTTTTGTAGCTTCCTGCGCTTTCCCCATCATGGACAACCGCGAATCTGGCCCAAAAACCCGCCTCTCACGTCTCAGACGATCGGTATTGCGCAATAACTCGCTCATAGACCCCCAGCATCGTCGCAACACACGCTGGCCAGCTGTAGTGCTGCGCGACATGCAACTGGGCGGCCTCCCCCATGCGCCGGCGCAGGTCAGCGTCACGCAACAGTCGCTCAATGGCGTCGGCGGCGGCCTGCGGGTTTTCGCGCGGCACGACCAGGCCGGTCACACCGTCCACCACCACCTCGGGCAAACCACCGGCGTCCGAAACCACCACGGGCCGGGCGGCGGCGCCGGCTTCGATGATGGCCACACCAAAGCTTTCCAAGCGGCTCAGGGCCACGTAAACGTCCAACCCAGCCAACGCCTGCGGGACATCACGGTGCGGAACGGGGCCGCTAAATTCCACCTTCTCGGCAACACCAAGTACGCTCACCAACTCCCGCAAGTCGTCGGTTTGCGGTCCCCCACCGATCAGGCGCAATCGCAGTTGCTTAGCGAACACCGCGTCACTCCCTCCCAACTTGCGCAGCAACAGCGCAAACGCGCGAATCAGCATATCGACACCGTACGCGTGATCCATGGTCTTGACCGTGCCGACCACCCAGTGCCCAGGCTGGGCCTGCGCGACCGGCACAGCTGCTCCGAAATCGGCCATGTCCACACCAAACGGTGTGATGGCGATGTCTCGCAGTCCAGGCGCAATGCGGCGTGCTTCCACAGCCATGCAGTGGCTGGTGGACGCCACAGCATCGGCCAGGAGCAGGTTCGTCTTGACAAGCCAGTGGTGCATAGGAGACTTGCGCGGAAAGTCATACACATCGCTGCCCCAAACCGACAATAGCCAAGGCCTGAACCCCACCAGCCGCGCTGTTGTGCCGTACCCACTGGCGTAGTGAGCGTGGAGGATGTCCGGCTCCCACTTGGCGAGGAAATGCCGAACGAATCGCGCATTCATGAAATATCCTGCTGGGCCACAACGTGGAAGTTCCACTAGCTCGACAGCCGATGGCAGTTGTTCACGTGCGCACTCATGGTGTTGAGTCAACACGCACACCGTATGACCACGTTGCATCAGCGCGAGCGCCCAACGCTGCAAGTGAATCGAATTTGCAGCACCGAACAAGGCGATTCGCAATGTCACGTCATGACCTTCACGCCAGCGTCACGAGCGTACCATGCAAATACGCCCGCCGCCGCCCAAGCTCCCGCAGCCCAAACCGTACAAATCACCATAAGCGACGAATTGGACGTCATCATCCAGGCGGTAAGCAAGACGACCCAACGGACCGTCTCGGCACGAACCGCGATCCATGGCGCACCGCGTGCACTGGCCTGCACGGTCAGAACACGAGAAGCCGCTTCCGCAGCACACCCGGTCAGCAAAACGGCAAGGGCGGGCAAGACGCCGACGTAGGCCGCGCCCAATCCAAGTTCGGGCTTCACAATAGCAACAATCCACGCGATTGCCGCAGCCCCCAAGAACATTCCAAATACCACGGAAGCAATCTGTCGCGATGCTGCCGCGCCGGGGCGATCCATCCAACGCCGAAACAGCAGCGGCGCAACGTAGCTGATAGGGGTGAGCGGCACTTGGGCCAACATCATCGCCATGGTGAACTGCCCGAGTGCTACAGACCCCAGATCCTTGTCAACCCAACGTTGCGCGAACAGGATAGCGGCCGTGACAAAAACCGCTGTAAGCCAGTTGGCCATCCCATAGCGCAAAAGCGCTCGCCAAGATGCCTTGTGCGTTGCAGCGCTCTGAGGCGGAAGCACAAGCCGACGCCATACCGCAATTCCAGCAACGGTGTAAGCCGCCGCAAACACCACCAGCCACGCCCGCACATCAACTTGTCCATACTCGATCACGGCTGCGACGCCGCAAAGCAACAGCACCTGTGGCAATGCCGTGAGCAGGCTGAACCAAATCGGCCGCGACTCGACTAAAAGCAGCCCGCGCATCGTCCCGTGCGCCACCATCGCACCTACGGCAGCTGCCAGAAGTGTTGCAACGGTCAGGGACTGTGCTCGGTGGAGCGCGTAGGCCACACCCAAGACCAGCGCAAGCGCCGTGCACCCGGCGATCCAGCGCAGAGCGTCGCGACCATCGATTCGCCCCGACTTGAGGTAGAAAAAGAGCGCCTGTGGCAGGCCGAACATCGCCAACGCCGATATAAATTCAGCCTCAGCTTTCACGTTGCTGAAGCCACCCTGAATCTCAGGGCCGAGGCGTACGCCCAAGAGAACAGTCGCCAACAACACTGCAGCTGAACCTATTCCCTGCAGCCCGAGCGCAGCCAGCATTTCGCGCTTTTGAATCACAGAGATCGACGGTGCACCGCCGCTAAGAGACTGGTGGGAAAAAGCGGTCGATCAATCGATCGGATTGCTATTGCAGTGGCAAACACAACCTGCTTGGCTATTGCAACCGGCCGACGGCCAGTGTATGTCCGCCCGATAAGTTGATGCCAGCGGATTTGCAGGGCAAGCGCGGGAGGCTGATTTGGCTGATCAATGCTGGTGAGGCGACTCATGGGTTGCAACAGCTCCATAGGTTGTTGGGGCTCCGGCCAAGGCTTGTGCAAGCACTGGATCAGGATGAGCGACTCTGCAGTTCGAGGAAACACGGCAGCACTCTATGTAAATTGGCAAAGTGATTTCCAATTTACATGAAATGGGTTGGCGCAGATTGAATGTCAACCCGGGTTGAATTCCGGGGAACGCTGTCGCGCGCATCCATGCTGTCACATGCCAGCAAGCGCGCCAGCAATGCGCATGATGCTGGTCTGATCCAGCCAGGGGTGCATGGGAAGGCTGACGACCTTTTTCGCCACCGCATCGCCCACGGGCAGATGTGCCGTTGCGTCGGCCACCGCCGGCTGCTGATTGAGCGGGATGGGGTAATGCACGGCGGTGGGGATGCCGGCGGCCTTGAGGCGCTCTTGCACTGGGTCGCGGTTGGGCACCTGAATGGTGTATTGGGCCCAGACACTGGTGTTGTGGGGTTCGATGTGGGGCAGCATGCAGCCCTCACCCCTGCCCTCTCCCGCTTGCGGGAGAGGGAGGAAATCCGCATACCGGCGGGCCACTTGCTGGCGCAGGGCAATCTCGTTGTCCAGCACAGCCAGCTTGGGCAACAGGATGGCGGCTTGCAGGGTATCCAGGCGGCTGTTGACGCCGACGCGGATGTGGTGATAGCGCCGATCCTGCCCGTGGCGTGCGATCTGGCGCATGGTGGTGGCCAGAGCGTCGTCGCTGGTGAAGATGGCGCCGCCGTCGCCATAGCAGCCCAGCGGCTTGCTGGGGAAGAAGCTGGTGCAGGCGATGGTGCTGAGGTTGCAGCTTTTGCGGCCCTTGTAATCGGCGCCAAAGCTTTGCGCGGCGTCTTCGATGACGGGGATGCCATGCCTGGCGGCGATGGCGTTGATGGCGTCCATGTCGGCGCATTGGCCGTACAGGCTGACGGGGATGAGGGCCTTCGTGCGTGGGCTGATGGCGGCTTCGAGCAGTGCCGGGTCGAGATTGCAGGTACGCGCGTTCACGTCCACGTACACGGGCCGCGCGCCCAGCAGGGCCACGGTTTCGGCGGTGGCGATGTAGTTGAAGCCGGGGGTGATGACCTCGTCGCCCGGGCCGATGCCCAGCGCCATCTGCGCGATCTGCAGGGCGTCGGTGCCGTTGGCGACGGTGATGCAGTGCCGGGCGCCGGTGTAGGCGGCCAGTTTTTCTTCCAGCTCGGCCACTTCAGGGCCCAGGATGAATTGGCCGTGCGCCAGCACGCGCGCGATGCCGGCGTCGATGTCGGCCTTCAGGCGTTGGTACTGGGTTTTGAGGTCGATGAAGTCCATGGGATTTGCAAATGCGTCGGCGCCTACCAGATGCAACGCACGTGCGGATAGTCGTGAATCTTGGTGTCGGCGGTCAGCAGCGGCGCATTCATTTCACGCGCCAGCGCGACGATCATGCGGTCGGCCGGGTCCTTGTGGAAGGTGCCGGGCAGTCGCACGGACTGGACGGCGACACGCGGGCTCACCGGCACCATGCGCACACCGTCAAACCCCTGCACCGCTGCCAGCCATTCGTCCACGTCCATCGTCAGCACAATTCGATCACGCTCGATGAGCATCGCGATTTCCCACGCGGTGATGGCCGAGACCAGGATGTGCCCGCTGTTGCGCTGCTGCGCGGCGATGGCATGGCGTGCTTTGGCCGACAACTGGGCGTCGCCCGTGGCCCACCAGATAAGAACGTGGGTGTCCAGAACGATCATTCGGCCGGCTCCCAGTCATCCTCGCCCGCGGGTTCGAGCGGGTCGGCATAGCGGACGACCGAGCCTTTCAGGCGCTGCTGCAATAGCGCGGCCGCCGGTGTGTACCGCTTGACAATGAGGGTGGGCTCGCCGCGGTCGGTGATGATCACGGGATCGCCCGTGGCCTCGATCTGACGAAAGACTTCGAGCGCTTGGGCCTTGAACCTGGATTTGGAGATTTCGGTTTCCATCCACCCATTATATGTGACCATATTCATGTGACTATGGCCATGGCAACGCAGGGCGTGATGCGCATCGTGCGCCATGGCGCTCAATCACCCGCGTCAACCCGCGAGGCGCGCAGCGTTGATCCATTCAACACATAGCGGGTACCCGTACGGGGGCAAGTGACCTCGGCCCGGCCGTGCAGCGGCAGGTTGAGCCGCTCGCCAAACTCGCTCATCCAACCGATCTGCCGTGCGGGCACGCCGACCATCAGGGCGTAGGCGGGCACGTCCCGGTTGATGACGGTGCCGGCACCGATGAAGGCGTATTCGTCGATGGTCACGCCGCAAACAATGGTGCAGTTGGCGCCCAGCGTCGCGCCCTTCTTCACCCGCGTGGCGCGGTATTCGCTCTTGCGCTCGATGAGCGCGCGCGGGTTGTGCACGTTGGTGAAGACCATGCTGGGGCCGCAGAAAACACCCTCCTCCAGCGTGACGCCGTCGTACACGCTGACGTTGTTCTGGATCTTGCAACGGTCGCCAATGACGACCTGGTTGCCAACAAAAACGTTCTGACCCAGCGACACGCCCTGGCCGACGCGCGCGCCGGCACAGACGTGCGCGAAGTGCCAAACGCGGCTGCCGGCGCCGATCTGCGCGCCCTCATCGACGATGGCGCTGGGGTGGATGGCGACCGCTTCAGTCACGTCTGTCGCGCCACAAAAGGGTGCACCTCACCGGCCTCGCCGCGCACCACCTGCGCGCCGCGGATGGTGTTGACGGTTTCGATGCAGTGACGCGCGTCCTCCAGCCCGTAGCCGCGGCCGGCCAGGATTTCGCGGTAGCTCACGGTGTGCAGGTCGGTAAAGCCGTCGGAAAACTCGAGTGGCTCGCCGCTCACGTCGATGCTGCGAAAGGTGGGTTTCTTGCCCCGCACGCCATCGGGCAGGTCGGCCGCGTCGATCGACAGGAACCACCGCACGCGGGCGCGTTCGTATTCGAGGAAGCCGGCGGCCCGCGCCTCGCCGCTGAAGTGCACCACGTTGCGCTGCAATGGGCCGAAGACGAAGTGCAGCATGTCGTAGAAATGCACACCGATGTTGGTGGCGATGCCGAAGGACTTGCGCGGATCGCCCTTCCAGCTTTGCGCGTACCACTTGCCGCGGCTGGTGATGTAGGTCAGCTCGACGTCGAACTTGGTATTGCGCGGGGCTGCGGCCACCTTCTCGCGCAGCTTCAGGATCGCGGCGTGGTGGCGCAGTTGCAGGATATTGAACACGCGCCGGCCGGTTTCGCGCTCCACCCGCGCCAGTTCATCGATCAGAGCCGGCGTGGGCACCAGCGGCTTTTCGCAGATCACGTCGCAACCCAGGCGCAGGCCGGCGGCGATGTGGGCGTGATGCAGGTGGTTGGGGGTGCACACGGCCACATAGTCCAGCGCCGTGGCCGTGCCGCGCCGCAGTTGCTGGGCACGCTCGTGGAAGCACTCGAACTCGGTGAAGAACTCGCTATCCGGCGCGATGCTGTCGATGATGCCCACCGAGTCGTTGATGTCGTAGGCCACGGCCAGCTTGTGGCCCGTGTCCTGAATGGCGCGCATGTGGCGCGGCGCGATGTAGCCGGCGGCGCCGATGAGGGCAAAGTTCTTGGGTGTCGTCATGGTCACAGCCGGAACACGTTGAAGCCCACGGCGTTGGCCTCGCGCCGGTCGTACAGGCTCTTGACATCGACCAGGATCGGCGCCTGCCCACGGCAGAACGGGCGCAGGTCGGCCGCAACCCAGTCGCGGTAGTCGCGGTGGCCGACGGCGACCACCAGCACGTCCACCGGATGTGCGGCGTCGATCGTGCCCAGACAAATGTTGTGCTCCTCCTCGACCTGCCGCGGGTCGGCGAGCGGGTCGGCCACGACCACCGGCGCGCCCCAGGCCTCGAACTCGCGCACCATGTCCACCACCTTGCTGTTGCGGATGTCGGGGCAGTTCTCCTTGAAGGTGATGCCCAGCACGCCAATCGTCGAGCGGGCCACGTCCATGCCGCTGCGCAGCATCAGCTTGATGGTGTTGCGCGCCACGTAGCGCGCCATGTTGTCGTTGATGCGCCGCCCCGCCAGAATGACCTGCGGGTTGTAGCCCACCTCCTGCGCCTTGTGCGTGAGGTAGTAGGGATCGACGCCAATGCAATGGCCGCCCACCAAGCCGGGCTTGAAGGGCAAAAAATTCCACTTGCTGCCGGCCGCCTCCAGCACTTCCATGGTGTCGATGCCCAAGCGCGCGAACAGCACGGACAACTCGTTGACAAAGGCGATGTTCAGGTCGCGCTGCGTGTTCTCGATCACCTTGGCAGCCTCGGCCACGCGAATCGAACTGGCCCGGTGGGTGCCGGCCTCGACGATGCCGGCGTACAGTGCGTCCACGCGGCGCGCGGCGCCGGGCGTACTGCCGCTGGTGATTTTCTTGATGGTCTTGAGCGTGTTGACCTTGTCGCCGGGGTTGACCCGCTCGGGGCTGTAGCCGCAAAAAAAGCCGCGTTCGGGCGCCGAATCGCCCGCCTCGCCGCTCAGGCAGCGCAGGCCCGACACCCGCTCCAGGACAGGCACGCAGACCTCTTCGGTGGCGCCCGGGTACACCGTCGATTCGTAGATGACCAGGTCGCCCGCCTTGATGGCATGGCCAATGGTCTCGGTGGCCCGAATCAGGGGTGTCAAGTCCGGTCGCTTGGCATCATCGACTGGCGTGGGCACGGTCACGATGAAGATGCGGCAGTTGGCCAACTGGGCTGGATCGTCCGTGTACGTCAGATGAACGGCCGCTTGCCGCTCTTCGGTGGACGTCTCAAGCGTTCGATCATGGCCGCGCCGCAGTTCGGCGACCCGATCCGTGTCCACGTCGAACCCCACGACCGAGCGCCGCGCACCGAAAGCCACGGCCAGCGGCAAGCCCACGTATCCCAGGCCGACGATGGCCAACGGCGCCTCGTCGAGGGCGGCACACGGGTCGGCCAGTGAACGGTCAGCAGAGCTTGTCCCCATAAAATCGCGCAGTTTCAGTCCGAAACGTCAAATTATCCGCGAGCCGAGACGGCCCTTCGTGACCCCATGACCAAACAAGACCTGCCGTTGGCCCATGTGCCCGAACAAGACGAAAACAAGCTGATCGCCGAGCGGCGCGAAAAACTCAAGGCCTTGCGCGCCACGCAGGCGGCGAGTGGCGCGGTGGCCTTTCCCAACGACTTCAAGCCAAAAGACCGCGCAGCGCCGATCCATCAAGCGCATGACGCTACTGAAAAAGAAGCGTTCGAGGCCGATATCGCTGCCGGCAAGAAGGTCATGGCCAGCGTGGCCGGGCGCATGATGCTCAAGCGCGTGATGGGCAAGGCCAGCTTTGCGACGCTGCAAGACGCCACCGGGCGCATCCAGATCTATGTGGTGCGCGATGACGTGGGCGAGGACGCCTATGCCGCCTTCAAGCACTGGGACTTGGGCGACATCGTGGCGGCCGAGGGCCACCTGTTCAAGACCAAGACCGGTGAGCTGTCGATTCACGCCACGTCGGTGCGCCTGCTGACCAAGAGCCTACGCCCGTTGCCGGACAAGTTTCACGGCATGCAGGACCAGGAGACGAAGTACCGCCAGCGCTACGTCGATCTGATCATGGACGAGGCCGCGCGTGGGCGCTTTGCCGCCCGCAGCCAAACGCTGGCCGCCATGCGCGCCTTCATGACCGAGCACGGTTTCATGGAGGTGGAGACGCCCATGCTCCACCCCATTCCGGGCGGGGCCAACGCCAAGCCATTCGTCACGCACCACAACGCGCTGGACCAGCAGATGTACCTGCGCATCGCGCCCGAGCTGTACCTGAAGCGCCTGATCGTGGGCGGCTTCGAGCGCGTGTTCGAGATCAACCGCAGCTTTCGCAACGAAGGCATCAGCGTGCGCCACAACCCCGAGTTCACGATGATGGAGTTCTACGCCGCCTACTGGAACTACCAGGACCTGATGGGCTTCACCGAGCAACTGCTGCGCGACGCCGCCCAACGCGCCACCGGCTCGCTGCAACTGACGTATCAGGGCAAGCCGGTTGATCTGTCCCAGCCCTTTGCCCGCCTGACGATCCGCGAAGCCATCGGCGCGCACACCGACATCGGTGCGGGTGTGGACGATGCGGCCGCCCTGATCGAACGCCTGAAGAAGCTGGGCCTCACCGAAGCCAAGGACAAGCTCGGCGCGCGCACGCTGGCCAGCCTGCAGGTGCTGTACTTCGAGGAAGAAGTCGAGCAGCACCTGTGGCAGCCCACCTTCATCATGGAGCACCCCACCGAGATCAGCCCGCTGGCGCGCGCCAACGATGCGCGCCCCGAGGTGACCGAGCGCTTCGAGCTGTACATCACCGGCCGCGAGATGGCCAACGGCTTTTCGGAGTTGAATGACGCCGAGGACCAGGCCGCGCGCTTTGCCGCCCAGTCCAGTGCCAAGGACGCGGGCGATGAGGAAGCCATGTACTACGACGCCGACTACGTGCGCGCGCTCGAATACGGCATGCCGCCCACCGGCGGCTGCGGCGTGGGCATCGACCGCCTGATGATGCTGCTGACGGACAGCGCCAGCATTCGCGATGTGATCTTGTTTCCGGCCCTGCGGCGCGAGGCCGGCTGACGACCGCCATCTTTAGAATGGGCGCGCCGTCAGCCAACGGCAACTCACCCCCTCATCGTGCCGCCCACCGAATGGACCGATCGCAGCCACGAGCTGGCAGCCCTGCTGTCGCGCGTCGGCCTGGGTGATCGTGCGGCGTTTGCCACGCTCTACAAGCAGACGGCCGCGCATCTGATGGGTGTGGTCGTGCGTATCAACCGTGACCGGGCCCAGGCCGAGGATGTGCTGCAGGAGGTCTACGTGAACGTCTGGCGCGCTGCGGGCCGCTTCGATGCCGCCATGAGCCAGCCCATGACCTGGCTGACCAGCGTGGCGCGCAACCGCGCCATCGACAGCCTGCGCCGCCGCCAGACCGAACCTCAGACCGTCAGCACCACCCTGGGCACCGACGACGACCCCGACGACATGCTGCAATACCAAGCCTCTGATGCCCCCGGCCCGCTGGAGCTGCTGGCCCGCGCTGGCGAAGCGCACGCGCTCACGGCCTGCCTGGGCGAGCTGAGCGGCGAGCAGCAGCAAAGCCTGGCCTTGGCGTTCTACCAGGGCCTGTCGCACGCCGAGGTGGCCGCGCACCTGCGTCAGCCGCTGGGTACCGTCAAAAGCTGGCTGCGCCGCGGTTTGCAGGCGCTCAAGGCGTGTCTGGAGCGGGCAGCAAAGGCCCCGGCCGCGTAAATGGACTACAGCCGCCCCGACCTGGCCGACCACCTGGCCGCCGAATACGCCCTCGGCACCTTGCGCGGTGGCGCGCGCCGGCGCTTCGAGGCGTTGTTGACCGCGCACCCGGTGCTGCACCAGGCCACGCGCGACTGGCAGGCACGGCTGATGCCGCTGGCCGATGCGCTGCCGCCCGATCCGCCCTCGCCCGCCGTGTGGGCGCGTGTCGAGCAGCGCCTGTTCGCCCCCGCGGTTTCGCCGGCTCCCCAACGCGTCGGCTGGTGGCAGCGCCTGGGCCTGTGGCAGGGCGCGGCGGGCCTGGCCACCATGGCGGCGCTGGCGCTCGCGCTGGTTCTTGTGCAGCCGCAGCCGGCACCCACCGTGGTGGTGATGGCGGCCAACGCCCAGGCCGGCGCCGGCGCCATCCCGGCCAGTTTTGTCGTCAGCGTCAGCGCCGACGGCCGCGCCTTGGTCCTGCGGCCCATCGACCCGGTGGCGATCGATGCCGACCGCCAGGCGCTCGAGCTGTGGGCCGTGCCGGGCACGGGCGCGCCGCGCTCGCTGGGCCTGGTGTCGCCGCGGCAGGTCACCACCGTCGAGCGCAGCGGTTTGCGGCGCGACGTGGCCGCCTATGCCGTCAGCCTGGAGCCCGCGGGCGGCTCGCCCACCGGGCAGCCCACGGGTCCGATCCTGGCGCTGGGCAAGCTGCAAGGCTGATCGGGCCGGCTGCATCCAAATCTCCAGGGCCTTCGTACAAGGGGGTGGTGCGCCGACATCCGGCGTTCACCGACCTTCAACGAACCCCCAGGAGATTGCCATGACCCCGTTCTCAACCCCCCAACACGAGACCAGCGACCTGTTCGTGCCGCAGCGGCGCGGCCTGATCAAGGGCGCCGGCATGCTGTCGGCCGGCGCCCTGCTGATGCTGGCCGGCGCGCCCACCCGCGCGCAGGGCATGGGCGCCAACAGCGAATCGGACGCGCGCATTCTCAACGTGGCGCTGGCGCTCGAGCACGAGGCCATCAACGCCTACCAGCTCGGCGCCGAAAGCGGCCTGCTGCAAAAACCCGTGCTGGCCTTGGCGGTGCGCTTTCAGTCCGACCACAAGGCGCACCGCGACGCCCTGGTCGCCACCATCGACAAACTGGGCGGCAAGCCGGCGCCAGCGCTGACGCTGCAGGAGTATGCAAAGGCCCTGGATGCCGCCAAGCTCAAGTCGCAAAACGACGTGCTGGACTTGGCCGCGCGGCTGGAGTTGGGCGCGACCAACGCCTACCTGGGCGTGATTCCGGCGTTCAAGGACAGCCAGCTCGCCAAGGTGGCCGCCCGTGTGGCCTGCGACGAAACCCTGCACTGGACGCTGCTCAACAACGCGCTCGGACGCCCGCTGCCGGCGACCGCGCTCAGCTTTGGTGCTTGAGCGTGCGCTGCGTCCTGGGGCATGGCAGGCGGGCCAGCGCATGACCTGCGGACGCCGCGGTGCCAAGGCCTTGCCCCGGGCGTGCGATCGCCGCTGAAGGTGTCGACCGTCAGGCTGACCATGGCCAGGCCGGTGACGATGCTGGCGCGGGCGATATGTGGCATGGGCGCCACATCGCCAAGGACCGGCGTGCGCCGTGGGCTCGGCTGTGCAACCCATCGGCGCCGTTTGCCGGGGTGCGACCGGCGCGACGGTGCAATTCATCAACGCCGGCTCGGACGCGCCAACGCGATGACGCGCCTTGGACGTCGTGGGCAGCACCGGCCACGCGATTGCGCGCAGCACCGCAGATCGTTCCCATCAGGGCAATCGGCTCGCACGGTGGGCGGACTGCCTACGGCGCGCGGCACCGAATTGCCTCGGTTGCAGCGCGGTCCGAATCGCCATTGACATGTGACAAATTTCTTGTCGCGGCCCATTTTGATGTGCTTCTGTATCACAAAGCCTCGGCAAACCCCCAGCCAAACATATACTTTTCTACACACAAGGCGCCGTCTAAGCCGTGTGACAACGGAGGGGACCCCCATGCTTTTCAAGTTTCGGCGCCACGCCGCAAGCGACGCGCCGCGCCGCGCGAGCCCAAAGCGCCAGCGTTTGCCGCTGGTTGGCCTGATCTGCGTCACGCTGCTCGTGGCCAGCACGGCTCAGGCGCAAATCAACGAGCCGATCCAGCCACTGCCGATCCAAACCAAGCTCGACGCAAAAAAGGTCGCGCTCGGCAAACTGCTGTTCAACGACAAACGCCTGTCGCGCGACAACTCCATTGCCTGCGCAAGCTGCCACAACCTGACGTCAGGCGCCGACGGACTGCGCACCTCCGTCGGCCTTGGCGGCGCCGTCCTGCCGACCAACGCGCCAACGGTTTTCAACAGCAGCCACAACTTTCGGCAGCGCTGGGACGGCAAGGCCCCCACACTGGAGGCCCTGGTCAGCCTGATTCTCGCGAGCCCGCAGATCATGGACAACAAGTGGCCCGACGTGGTGGCCAAGTTCGAGCAGGACAGCACGCTGGTGGCGCAGTTCAAGCAGGCGTACCCGGACGGAGTGAAGGGCCCGAACATCGCGCATGCGATTGCCGAATACGAGCGATCGCTGACCACGCCGAACGCACGCTTCGACAAATACCTGCGTGGCGACAAATCCGCCCTGACAGTCGATGAGGTGCGAGGCTACGAGCGGTTCAAATCGTACGGCTGCGTGGCGTGCCACCAAGGGGTCAACGTCGGTGGCAACATGTTCCAGAAGTTCGGCGTCATGGGTGACTACTTCGCGGCGCGCGGCAACCCCAAGCCGGCCGACCTGGGTCGCTACAACGTGACCAAGGATGACGCTGACAAGCACGTGTTCAAGGTGCCGAGCCTGCGCAACGTCGCCCTGACGGCGCCGTACTTTCACGATGGCTCGGCCAGCACGCTGGAGGCCGCGGTCGCGGTGATGTTCAAGTACCAGCTCGGGCGCGACGCCTCGGCCGAGGACCGGGATCTGATCGTCAAGTTCCTGCACACCTTGACGGGCGAGCTCGATGGCAAGTCACTCGCCGTCGCCGGCACTCGCGACGCTTCGAGCAAATAGCCTGCCGAGGCCGACCGCCACGTCACCACCCGATCTCCATGGCCCGCGTGAAGGACCCATCGTGAAGACCAAGAAAACGAATCCACTTCTGTACGCGCTCGCAGGCCTCGGGCTGATCGCGGGCCTGGGCGTGCTGCTGATGCAGACGCGCTCGATCGACGTGGCCGCACACAACGAATTCCTGACCGACCTGCGGCAACTCAAGCAAGTCGATGCCGAATGGAACGTCGATGTGCTGCGTTCGAAGACAGGGCTTGCCAGCAACTACGACCAGGTCGCAAGCCCGCTGCCGGTGATCGATTCGCTCAAGACCCGCGTGCAGCAAGAGGGCGCGACGCTCTGGGGAGACCGGACCGAAGCCGGCGCGCAGTTGTCCGCGCTGCTCGAAGACTACTCCCGGCTCATGGATCGCAAGATCGACCTGATCGAACGCTTCAAGTCGCAAAATTCGATTCTGCGCAACTCGACGCGCTTTCTGCCCAAGGCCGCGACCGACCTGGCCGAGGCCGTGCGCGACAGCGGTGCTGACCCTGCGGTCAAGGCCGAGGTGGAACGCGAGCTGAACAACGTCCTCGCCGAGACCATGTCCTACTCGAACACGCCTGACGCGAATCTGCGCACACGCATCGAGCAAGACAGCGCGCGCTTGCGTCAGACGGCCGACGGATTGCCGCCCGTCGCGCGCGATCGGGCCGAGACGCTCACCGCGCACGTGGGCGTGGTCCTTGCGCAGCAGGACAAAGGGGCGCAAATCCTCGATGCCCTGGGGGGCCTGGCGACGGCTCAGGCGCTGGACAAGTTGACGGACGCCTACACCCACGAGAACGACAAGGCGCTGGCTGCGCAAGAAGTCTGGCGCCGGGCCCTGATCGGCTATTCCGTGTTCTTGCTGCTGCTGCTCGGCTGGGCGGTGTCGCGCGTGGTTCATTCCTACCGCCTGCTCAACAAGGCCAACGCCGACCTCAGCAAGGCCTTGAGCAAGACGGGGCAGGAACTCGAGGAAACCCTGGTGCAACTGATGCAGGCCGAGAAAATGTCCTCGCTCGGCCAGATGGTCGCCGGCATCGCGCATGAAATCAACACGCCCCTGGCCTACGTGAAGGGCACGTTCAGCATGCTCATGGAGCAATTGGTTCCGGTCCGGCGTCTTGCCACGGGCAGCGACCGCTTTGCACGGGGCTTGCGTTCACCCGAGCGCGACAACGCGCGGCTGAACCAGCAGTTGCGCGACATCGAGGGTGACGTCCAGGATCTGCTGGGCAACGGCACGCTGGACGACATGGACACCCTGCTGAAAGACGGAATCCATGGCATCGACCAGATCTCCGAGATCGTGCTCAATCTGAAGAATTTCAGCCGGCTGGATCTTGCCAAGATTGCCGGATTTTCCGTCGAGGCGGGCCTGGACAGCACGCTGCTGCTGGCCAACAACCTGCTCAAGGACAAGGTTCAGGTCGTCAAGGAGTATGGCGGCGTTCCCCAAATTCTCGGCTCGCCGTCGCAGATCAATCAGGTGTTCCTGAACATCATCACCAACGCCGTGCATGCGCTCGCCGAGCGCGAACCGGCGGGCGTGATTACCCTGCTCACCGCGCTCGACGACGCCAAGACGGTGCGCATCGAGATCCGGGACAACGGCAGCGGCATTGCAAAGGACGTTCTGCCCAAGATCTTCGATCCGTTTTTCACCACCAAGGCGATCGGCCAGGGCAGTGGCATGGGCTTGTCGATCTCCTACAAGATCATCCAGGAGCATGGCGGTCAGCTGCTGGTCGAATCCGAGGCCGGTGTCGGCACGGTGTTTTGCATCTTGCTGCCCATCAAGGGTGCGCATGCCGCGGTCGGCGCGGTGGCGGACGACGAGGCCGGCCTTGGTGAAGAATTGCTGATGGCGGCCTGAGGCTCGAAAAGGACCGGCAAGACATGGAAGAAAAAGCCAAACTTCTCTTCGTCGACGACGAGGAGCGCGTGGTCAACCTGCTGCGCATGATGTTTCGCGGCACCTATGAGGTGCATACGGCCACCTCGGGCCAGCAAGCGCTGCAACTGGTGGCCGAACATCGGTTCGACGTGATCGTGAGCGACCAGCGCATGCCGGGCATGCTCGGCATCGAACTGCTGGCGAAGGTGCGCGAGCGCTCACCGGTGACCATGCGCATCTTGCTGACCGGCTATTCCGACTTGTCGGCCATCGTCGGTTCCGTCAATGACGGCGAAGTGTTCCGCTTCGTGAACAAGCCCTGGGACAACGACGAGATCAAGGCGATCATCGCCGAAGCGGTGCAAGCCGCGCGCGCCAGCGCACGGGTGATGGTGCAGATGCCGGAATCGCGCCTGCCCGAGTTCGACGGTGACACGGCGCCGTCGGTGCTGCTGATCGACGACAACGACAGCGATCGCAAGGCCATTGCCGAAGTGCTCGGCGGCGAGTTCAGCGTGGATGCGGCGGCGTCCATCCCACAGGCGCTGGCACTGCTGGGGCGCCGGGATATCGGTGTCATCGTGTCCGAAGCCAGCGTCGCCGGCCAGGACGCGAGCGAGCTGCTGCGGATCCTGAAGCAGCACCACCCGGCCATCGCCACCGTCATGCTCACGAGTTCGGCGGATTCGGACCTGGTCATCAAATTGATCAACGGCGCCCAGATATTTCGTTTCGCGTCCAAGCCCGTGCGCGGCCGGGTTCTTTTGCTGGCCGTGACCGCGGCGATGAAGGAGCACTACCGTTTCCGCGCCCAGCCCGCACTGCTCAGTCGCTATCGCGTGGCGCCATCGAGCCATCCGGAGGATGCGAACATGGTGGCCAGCGTGGTCAAAAGCCTCAGCGGTCTGCGGGCGCGATTCGCGCGGTTCATGGGCCGCACTGCATCCTGACGGCCGCCTTGGGCGACAAAACCGCTGACGAAGCGGGTCGGCCGAAATACCCAGAAAAAGGATCACGCGCGACGGGAAACCGCATTGAGCGGCGTCAACGCCTTGCCGTGCAGCAGATAGCCGATCAGGTTGTCGGCGGCCAAATTGGCCATGGCCAGGCGCGTGGGGATGCTGGCGCTGGCGATGTGCGGCGTCAGCGCGACGTTGGTGCAGGCCAGCAGGTCGGGATGCACGGCGGGTTCGCCCTCGAACACGTCCAGCCCCGCCGCCGCGATGCGGCCTTCGCGCAGCGCCTGGGCCAGCGCCGCGTCATCCACCACACCGCCACGGCCGATGTTGACCAGGGTGGCGGTGGGCTTCATCAATGCCAGCTCGGGCGCGCCGACGTAATGGCGCGTGGCGGGCGTCATCGGCAGCACCAGCACCACGTGGTCGGCGCGGCGCAGCAATTCGTCCTTGGCGACGTATTCGGCGCGCACGGCGGCCTCTTCGTCGGCCGGCAGGCGCGTGCGGTTGTGATAGAGCACCTTCATGCCGAAGCCCAGGGCGCCGCGCCGGGCGATGGCCTGGCCGATGCGGCCCATGCCGAAGATGCCCAGCGTGCTGCCATGCACGTCCTGGCCCACCAGCATGTCGTAGGACCAGTGTTGCCAGCGGCCGGCACGCAGGTAGTGCTCGCCCTCGGTGATGCGCCGCGCGGCGGCCATCAAGAGGGCAAAACCGCCGTCGGCAGTGGTTTCGGTCAGCACGTCGGGCGCGTTGGTGGCCAGCACGCCGGCGGCCGTCATGGCGGGCACGTCGAAGTTGTTGTAGCCCACCGCCATGTTGGCGCAGATGCGCAGGTCGGGGCAGGCGGCCAGCAGGCGCGCGTCGATGCGCTCGCCGCCGGTGGTGAACACGCCTTGCTTGCCTTGCAGCCGGGCGATGAACTGATCGTGCGTCCAGGCTTCGTCGCCCGGGTTGGCACTGACATCGAAATGCGCGCTCAGCCTTTGCACCACCTCGGGGAAGATGGGGCGCGCAATGAGGACGGACGGTTTGGACGAAAGCATCGACGTCATGGCCCGAGTGTAGGGCCGCGACCGGCGCGGCGCCGGTCAGCGCCCGTAGAGCCAGGGGACATCCAGCACGCGCTCGCCCAGCAGGCGGATGGAGGCATCGCGCCCCATGCGCACCACGCCTTCGGCGTGAAAGATCTGGCCGTTGCGCATGGAGCGCGCCTGCACGCGCGCCACGCGTTGCCAGCGCGCCAGGGCGTAGCGTTGCAGGCGCGTGGGCACGTCCACGGCGTCCATCGCGAGGGCTTGGGCCAATTCGGCCGCGTCTTCGATGGCCATGCCGGCGCCTTGCGCCAGGTAGGGGCGCATGGGGTGCGCCGCATCGCCCAGCAGTGCGACGGCGCCGCGCGCCATGTGCGTCGCGCCGTGCACGGGCGGGCGGGCGGCCAGCACCCAGCGGCGCCAGGGCTGCGCGTTCAGGCTGGCCTGGGGCACGGCGGCGATCAAGTCGCGCAAGGGGCTGCAAGCGCCGTGAAACGCGCGTTCCAGCTCGGCCGCGGCAGCGCTCGAATCGTCCACGTCGCCGGGGCGCGCGGCGCCGCGCACGATGGCCACCACGTTCAGGGCCCGGCCGCCGCGCACGGGGTATTGCACCAGATGCAGGCGCGGGCCCAGCCACGCCGTGACCTGGTTGCCGCGCCACCCCGCCGGCAAGGACTGCATGCGCAGCATGGCGCGATAGGCCAAATCGCCGACGGGCTGCGGCGGGCCGTCGCGCAGCAACTGCTGGCGCACGCCGCTGAGCAGGCCATCGGCGCCCAGCAGCGCGTCGCCCTCGATCACGGGCGTGGCGCCGGTGTGGATGCGCACGGCCGTGCCAAGGTCCTCATATCGCAGCACGGCCTGGTCGCAGTGGATATTGACCTCGCCCGCGGACAGGCAGGCGCGGTGCAGCAGCGCATGCAGGTCGGCGCGGTGCACGGTGGCATAGGGCGCGCCATAGCGCGCCACCGAGCGGGCGCCCAGCGCCAACGCGCCCAGCTCGGCGCCGGTCACGGCGCTGCGCACCGTGAGGCGATCCGGAAAGGCCGCCACGGCGCGCAAGGCGTCGGCCAGCCCCCAGGCGTGCAGCACGCGCGTGACGTTGGGGCCCAGCTGCAGGCCGGCGCCCACTTCTGCAAACTGCGGCGCACGCTCGTACATGCGCACCTGCCAGCCCGCGCGCGCCACCGCGCACGCGGCGGCCATGGCGCCAACGCCTCCGCCGGCGATCAACAGCTGTTGGGGTGCACTCATGGCGCCGATTGTCACCTCGCCGCACGAGCGGCGCTCGCGGGCGCCGGACTCAGTTGGCCGACTCGCCGCTGGCCGGCCCGAGGTTGCGCGCGCTCTCGGGTGCGGTGCCCAGCAGCCGGGCCTTGAGATCTTGATCGGCCGGCTTCGCGCCCAGCCAGATGTTGAGCAATGCGGTGAAAGCCTCGTGCTCCTTGATCACCTCCACGCGCTGCGTGCAGGGCGCCGTCAGGACCGCGCCCCGCGAGGGCACCCAGTCCATCGAAAAGCCCGTGCCCGCCTTGAGCGTGCGGCATTCGCTGAGCAACTCGGACGCCTTGAGGATGCCGGGAATCACGCGCGCAAAACTCGCGCGGTCCATGTTGGCCTCCAGGCCGCGCGTGAACAGCTTGCCCAGTTCGTCGCCCGGAACATCGCGCAGCATGATGACGTGAATGCGTTTGGGGCCGGGCATCTTGTGGAATGCCTCGGTGGAGTCGAACCGCGTCTGCGCATACAGCGCCGCGGCGTACACCTTGAACATCAGGCGCGTGCGGATGCCGGCCCCATTCATCGGCAGGGACACGCCGTCGACCACCGCCGGGTCCGGAAAGCGGGCCGCGTCCAGCGTCACCGTCCGAGCGCCTGCGCTCCCTGTTGCCAGCACCAGCAAGGCGCATGACGCCGCCTGCGCAAGAAATCGAACCCAGGGATGCATCACCACGCTCCTCGCCACAAAATGAGAACGTAAGTATGCCAACGAGCCCCCGGGTCGGCAACGAAAAACCGGCGTCGGCCCCCACGCCAGGCGCCCGGCCGCCAAATGCGTCACGCCGCGGCGTGCATTCGGATCAGGCCAGCAACTGCTCCAGCACGTAGGGCAGGATGCCGCCGGCGCGGAAGTAGTCCACCTCGATGGGGGTGTCGATGCGCAGCGTGAGCGGCGCCTGCTGGCGCGAGCCGTCGGCGCGCGTGATGACCAGTTGCGCGTCGCTCTGCGGCGTGAGGCCGGGGGGCAGCTCGATGTCGATCACCTCGTCACCCTTCAGGCCCAGACTGTCCCAGGACTGGCCGGGCTTGAACTGCAGCGGCAGCACGCCCATGCCGATCAGGTTGCTGCGGTGGATGCGCTCGAAGCTGCGCGCCACCACGGCCTTGATGCCCAGCAACTGCGTGCCCTTGGCGGCCCAGTCGCGACTCGACCCGGTGCCGTACTCCTCGCCTGCGAAGACCACGGTGGGCGTGCCGGCCTGCATGTAGTCCATGGCGGCGTCGAAGATGAATTTCTTCTGGCCCGAGGGCTGGGCCAGCGTCAGGCCACCCTCCTCGCGGCTGCCGTCGGCCTTGGGCGGGATCATCAGGTTCTTGATGCGCACGTTGGCAAAGGTGCCGCGCATCATCACCTCGTGCTGGCCGCGGCGCGAGCCGTAGCTGTTGAAGTCCTGCTTTTGCACCCCGTGCGCTTTCAGCCAAAGCCCGGCGGGCGAGCTTTCCTTGATGCTGCCGGCCGGCGAGATGTGGTCGGTCGTCACCGAATCGCCGAACAGCGCCATGATGCGCGCGCCGTGCACCGAAAAGCGCTCGCCCGCGCCCTGGGCGCCGGCGTCGGTCTTGCCCTTGTTGCGCGTGAAATCGTCAAAGAACGGCGGCTCGGCGATGTAGGTGCTGGTGGGCCAGTCGTAGACCTGCCCCGTCACGCCCGGGATGGCCTGCCACAGCTTGCCCGGTTCGGTGGCGATCTTGGCGTAGTTTTCGCGGAAGGCCTTGCCCTTCATGGCGTACTTCAGCAGCTTTTGCACCTCGTCGCTGGTGGGCCAGATGTCGCCCAGGTACACGTCCCTGCCCCGCTTGCCCCGGCCCACGGGCTGGGTCATCAGGTTGACGCGCACGCTGCCGGCAATGGCGTAGGCCACCACCAGCGGCGGGCTCATCAGGAAGTTGGCCTTGATGTTGGGGTGGATGCGCGCCTCGAAATTGCGGTTGCCCGACAGCACCGAGGCGCACACCAGGTTGTGGTCGTTGATGGCGGCATTGATCTCGGGCGCCAGATCGCCCGCGTTGCCGATGCAGGTGGTGCAGCCGTAGGCCGCCACGTCAAAGCCCAGCTTCTCCAGGTAAGGCAGCAGGCCGGTTTCGCGCAGGTATTCGGTGACGATGCGCGAGCCGGGCGCCAGCGAGGTCTTGATGTGGTGCGGCACCTTCAGGCCCGCCTCCACCGCCTTCTTGGCCAGCAGGCCGGCGGCCAGCATCACGCTGGGGTTGCTGGTGTTGGTGCAGCTGGTGATGGCCGCAATCAGCACGTCGCCGTTGCCGACCGTGTATTCGCCCTCGCGCGCATGCGTGCCATGGGCCTGGCCCGTGGGCTTGTTGGCGGTCATCTCCGCCAGGTTGCGCGCGCTGCCGGCGGTGACGGCCTCCAGCTCCTGCGCGTCCTGCCCTGCGTCGCTGGGATGCAGCGTCACGCGCTCGTCCAGCGCGTCGGCGTGGCAGGCAAATCCGCCCTGCTCCATCGGCGTGGTGAACAGCGCCTGAAAGCGCTCGGCCGCGCGGCCCAGCTCGATGCGGTCCTGCGGGCGGCGCGGGCCGGCGATGCTGGGCGTGACATCGCCCAAGTCCAGCGTGATGACCTGCGAATAATCCACATCCCCGGCGCGCGCCGCGCCAAACAGGCCTTGCGCGCGAAAATAGGCCTCGAACACCTCGCGCTCGGCCTTGGTGCGGCCCGTGCCTTCAAAGTATTCCAGCGTGCGCTCGTCGACCGGAAACAGCCCCATGGTGGCGCCGTACTCGGGCGACATGTTGCCGATGGTGGCGCGGTCGGGCACGGACAGGGACGCCGTACCCTCGCCGAAGTATTCGACGAACTTGCCCACCACCTTGTGCTGGCGCAGGATTTCGGTCACCGTCAGCACCAGGTCGGTGGCCGTGCAGCCCTCGCGCAGGCGGCCCTTCAGCTCAAAGCCCACCACGTCGGGCGTCAAAAAGTACATCGGCTGGCCCAGCATGGCCGCCTCGGCCTCGATGCCGCCCACGCCCCAGCCCACCACGCCCACGCCGTTGATCATGGTGGTGTGGCTGTCGGTGCCCACCAGCGAGTCGGGGTAGTACAGGCCGTCCTTGGTCTTGTGCACGCCCTTGGTCAAATACTCCAGGTTGACCTGGTGGCAGATGCCGAAGCCCGGCGGCACCACGCGGAAGGTGTCGAAGGCCTGCATGCCCCACTTCATGAACTGGTAGCGCTCGTGGTTGCGCTCGAACTCCAGCTTCATGTTCTGCTGCAGCGCATTCTTGACGCCGTAGACATCCACCATCACCGAGTGGTCCACCACCAGATCCACGGGCACCAGCGGCTCGACCTTGGCCGGGTCCTTGCCCACGCGCTGCGCCGCCGCGCGCATGGCGGCCAAGTCCACCAGCAGCGGCACGCCGGTGAAGTCCTGCAACAGCACGCGCGCCACGGTGAAGGGGATCTCTTCGGTGCGCGCGGCGTTGGGCCGCCAATTGGCCAGTTGCTCCACGTGCTCGCGCGTGACCTTCTTGCCGTCGCAGTGGCGCAGCACGGATTCGAGCACGATGCGGATCGAATGCGGCAGGCGCTTGATGTTGGGAAACTCGCGTGCCAACGCGGGCAGCGAGTAGAACTCGCCTGACTTGCCGGAGGCCGTCTTGAAAGCCTTGCGCGTGGACGCGAATGCGTGCGAGATCGTGGGGTTGGCCATGGCGTCTTCCTCGGGGTTCTTGGGCCGCAGCTGCGGGATCGGTTCATTTTGGCAGTCCCCGATTGCGCATGCCGTCGGCAAGGTCAAAGTCCGACAATTTTAGGTACAAATAAGCCATTTGCGCATGCATGACAAGCGCTTGAAGCTATCAATACAATAGTAACTGGGGCCTTGCCCCGCATGGCTCACTTGCGCGGCGCGGGCGCGCGGGGCGCTGCTGCGGCGCTTGCCGCGCGCGCCGGTGCCTGGGCTTGGGCCTGCTGCTCGATCGGCTTGACGCCGCCGCAATCCTTGCCGATGTACTTCATCCGCGTCTCGATCAACATGGTGCGGCGCTTGCCGGCGGCGTCGGTGCTCACGCTGTCCAGGTTGCTGGTGACCAGGTCGTTGCCGGCCACGGTTTCACCCTTGCCCGTCATCGTGCCGCCGCCGGGCAGCTTGCAGGCGATCTCGAAGCGCGTGCGGTTGCCGCTTTGCTCGACCTTGGGCGTTTCGCACTCGGCGCCGGAAGGGCGCGGAATCAACGGCTGATCGCGCGCAGCCGTCTCCGCGCTGATGCACAGGCGCCGCGACATCGGCTCGGTCCCGAGGTTGGCCAATCCCGCACCGGCCTGCTGGCGCTGCGCGGGCGTCATCTTGGCCGCGGCAGCACGCAGCTGCTCGTCGGCCTGGCGCATGTCGGGCAGCATGTCCTTGCCGTCCAACTCCATGCGGGTGTTGCTGGTTTCCCACAAGCCCGCCTTGGGCCCGCCGGCCGCCTGGGCAACCCCGGTTGTGCCGAGTGCCCCAAGGGCGCACAGCGCGATCAACGCATGTCTCATCTCGTTCATCCTCAATCGATTGACCGGGTGATGGTAATCAGCTCGAAGTTCGATTCGGCCAAACACGGACAATATGTGACCATGAGCACACGAGCCCCCGAACTGCTGCTGCCCGCGGGCAGCCTGGACAAGATGCGCGCCGCGTATGACTTTGGCGCCGACGCGGTGTATGCCGGCCAGCCGCGCTACTCCCTGCGCGCACGCAACAACGAATTTCGCCTGGAGCAGTTGCAGCAGGGCATCAACGAGGCGCACGCGCGCGGCAAGAAATTTTTCGTCACCAGCAACCTGATCGCCCACAACGACAAGCTGCGCACCTACCTGCGCGACTTGCAGCCGGTGATCGACCTTGCACCGGACGCCCTCATCATGGCCGACGCGGGCCTGATCATGCAGGTGCGCGAGCGCTGGCCGCACATCCCGATTCACCTGAGCGTGCAGGCCAACACCACCAACTGGGCGGCCGTCAAGTTCTGGCAGCGCGTGGGCGTGGCGCGCATCATCCTCTCGCGCGAGCTGAGCCTGGCCGAGGTGGAGCAAATCCGCCAGGAATGCCCCGACATGGAGCTGGAGGTGTTCGTGCACGGCGCGCTGTGCATCGCCTACAGCGGCCGCTGCCTGCTGAGCGGCTACTTCAACCGGCGCGACCCCAACCAGGGCACCTGCACCAACGCCTGCCGCTGGAACTACAAGACGCAGGATGCCGACGTGGACCCCAACACCGGCGAGGCGCTGGCGCGTGGCGAGCAGCTGGCGGGCTTTTCCTTTGGCGCCGAGCAGGAGCGCGCCGACGAGGCAGGGACGCTCCAGCCGCCGCGCCACCCCGCCGCCAACAAGGTGTACCTGATCGAGGAAGAAGGCCGCCCCGGCCAGCTGATGCCCATCATGGAGGACGAGCACGGCACCTACATCATGAACAGCAAGGACCTGCGTGCCGTCGAGCTGGTCGAGAAGCTGACCCAGATCGGCGTGGACTCGCTCAAGATCGAGGGCCGCACCAAGAGCCAGTACTACGTGGCGCGCACGGCGCAGACGTACCGCCGCGCCATCGACGACGCCGTGGCGGGCCGGCCCTTCAACCCGCAACTGATCACCGAGCTGGAAGGCCTGGCCAACCGCGGCTATACCAGCGGCTTTCTGGAGCGCCGCCCCGCCAACGACTACCAGAACTACGAAACCGGCCACTCGGTGGCCACGCGCAGCCAGTTCGTCGGCGAGGTCAAGGCGGTGGCGGGTGGCTGGGCCGAGGTCGAGACCAAGAACCGCTTTGCCGTGGGCGACTGGATCGAGATCATTCACCCCGCCGGCAACCGCACGGTGCAGCTCACGACCATGAAAAACGCCGAGGGCCAGGCGATCCAGGTGGCGCCCGGCAACCCGCTGCGCGTGTGGATTCCGGTGGACGGCCCGGCCGACCAGGCCCTGATCGCGCGGCTTCAGTCCCCACCTTCCTAGGACTTCCAGGTCAGCGCCAGCCCGATCACCGGCAGCGCCATGCACACCGTGGCCAGCCAGCCCAGCCAGCGCACGCGCCGGCTGATGACGTGCTCGCCCATCACGTCCGGGCGGCTGGCCAGGCGCATCAGCACCGCCATGATGGGCACGGCCACCACGCCGTTGATGACGGCCGACCAGAACAGCTCCTCGATCGCCGTGGTGGGGGTAAAGCACAGGATCACGCCGCCCACGGTGGACGCGGCAATGACGCTGTAAAAGCCCCGCCCTTCGCCGCGCCGCAGCGTTTGCGACAGGCTGCCGTGCCAGCCCGCGGCGCCCGCCACCGCATAGGCGGCCGAGCCCGCCAGCACCGGCACCGCCAGCATGCCAGTGCCGATGATGCCCAGGCCGAACACCAGAAAGGCGAAGTCCCCCGCCACCGGCCGCAGCGCCTCGGCCGCCTGCGCGGCGGTCTCCACGTCGCGCACGCCGGCGGCGTACAGCGTGGCGGCGGTGCCCAGCATGATGCAGAACGCCACCAGCTCCGAAAATCCCATGCCGATCACCGTGTCGGTGCGGATGCGCGCGAGGTGAAAGCGCACCTCCTCGGCGCTGTGCACGCCCGGCTTCTTGTCCTCCACCTCCTGGCTGGCCTGCCAGAAGAACAGGTAGGGGCTGATGGTGGTGCCCAGCACCGCCACGATCAGCAAGAACGCCTCGCGCCCCCAGGCGAGCTGCGGCCACACCACCGCACGCGCCACGGCCAGCCAGTCGATGTTCAGGGTGAGCACCACCGCCACATAGGCAAACAGCGACAGCGTGAGCCATTTGAGCCAGCGCACATAGCGCTCGTAGGGCAAAAACACCTGCAGCACCAGGCACAGCAGGCCGAAGGTGACGGCGTAGATATGCGCCGATCCGCCCACCAGCAGGCGCAGCGCCTCGCCCATGGCGGCGATGTCGGCCGACAGGTTGAGCGTGTTGGCCATCACCAGCAGGCCCACGCAGACCTGCACCACCCAGCGCGGGTAGGCGGCGCGCATGTTCTCCGACAGGCCGCGGCCGGTGACGTAACCGATGCGCGCGCTCACCATCTGGATGGCCACCATCAGCGGCAGCGCCAGCACCACCGTCCACAGCATGTTCAGGCCGTATTGCGCGCCGGCCTGCGAATAGGTGGCGATGCCGCTGGGGTCGTCGTCCGCCGCGCCCGTGATGAGGCCCGGGCCGAGCTGGCGCAGGCCGCGCTGCACGCGATCGAGGGGTTCGGGCCGGGGTGCGGTCATGATGGGACGCGAGTATCCGCGACTTGCCGGCATCCGGCCGGCCGTTGCCGCCGGGCGCAAGCGCGCAAGCCCAAAACCTTTACACTTTGAATCACATCGTCCACACACCGGGATTTGCCCCTCGCCGCCCCCTTGCTCGCATGTCTCTGATCTGCCCCCAATGCGGCGCGGAAAATCGCGATTCCGCCAAGTTCTGCCTCAAGTGCGCGCACCAGCTGGTGCCGCTGGGCGCTGCCACCGAGCCCGCGGCCCTGGAGCCGCGCAAGCGCCGGCGCAAGCGCCGCCCCAAGGATCAGGAGCAACCTGCGCGCACGCGCCAGCGGGTGCTGTGGGCCGTGGTGCTGATCGCCGCGCTGATCGGCATGGGGTTTTTCATGGGCCGCTGGGGCGCTCAGCCCGCGCCGCCCGCTGTCTCGGCCTCAGCCAGCGCCGCCGCGCAACAAGCCCCGGCGTCGGCCAGCCCGGCCGCGCCGGCTGCCCTGGCACAGGCGGCGACCGCGCCCACACCGGCACCGGAGTCCGCCGCCGTGCTGCGCGCCGCCGAGGCCGTGCAGCAACTGCACGCACAGGCCAGTGCGCCGCCGGCGCACGTCGCCGCCAATACGCCGGCGTCGGCGGTCAAGCCCGCTGCGCGCCGCGCTCCCAAGCCGACGCCGGCCCCTGAGCCGACCCCGATCGCCGCGCCGGCCCCGGCAGTCGAGCCCGCGCCGCCCGCGCCCGCACCGGTGGTCGCCGCGCACCCGGCTCCACCGCGCGAGCTGTGCGCCGGCACCAGCTTTCTGGCGCGCGGCCTGTGCCTGCAAACCGAGTGCAGCAAGCCTGGCCAGCAAAGACATCCGCAATGCACCCAGCTGCGCGAGCAGCAAGAGGCCATGCGCCAGGGCACCGGCGGTGGTTGACCTGCGGGCGCCAGGCCAGCGGCCCCCAGGTCAGCGCGCCACGCCGTCCATCCACGCGGCCCGGATCAGCCCGCCGCACTGCAGCGAGTCGAAGCCGTGCCCCGCCGCGTCGGGGTTGTCTTGGTCGGTGATGCGGCTGCCGTCCTTGCGCGCCACGATGCCGTACCAGCTCTTGCTGGCGTCGATCCAGGGGTAGAAGCCAAACGCCCCGGCGCTGCTGAAGGCGCCGTCGCCGTTGACCGGGTCGTCCTCCACCCAGTGGCCGATCGAGTAGTGGTAGCTCTCGCTGGGCGGCACCGGCGTGTTCAGCGCCTGGGCGCAGGTGGCGGGGTTGGTGCACACGGCGTGCGTCCCCAGCGCCGCCTTCATCAAGAGCTGCCCCGACAGGATCTTGCGCAAGAAGACGGCGTAGTTGTCAGCGCTGGTGGCCACGCCGCCGGCCAGCTGGGGCTGGGTGTAGATGAGCGCGACGTCGCTGCCCAGTTGCCCTTGCACCGCCGCGGTCAGGCCGGCGTTGTCGGCCGCGCCCAGGCCGATCCCGCTGGCGTGCTTTTCCATGTGGCCGCCGCCGTACGAAAAATAGCCGTCCGTGCGGGCCGAATACACGCCGTTGTTCTGGTAGGCCTCGCAGGCATCCACCGTCTGGCCTGGCAGACAGCGCGAGAAGTTGGTGTAGCCGCTGCGAAAGGTCAGGAACTTGACGTCGCTGTCGGTGAGCTGCCCCTGGCGCAGCTGCACCACATAGGCGCCATACAGCCACTTGGAGGCCGAGGCGATCGCCATCACCGTCGAGCTGGTGTAGGTGGGCGCAGCGCTGTTGGGCACCGAGCCCGAGCCGAGGCGCCCGTTTTGATCGCCCACCTCCCAATAGAACGGCTGGATCGGCGCGCAGGCGTTGCTGCTGCTTTGTGCCGTGGTCGATGCCGCGGTGACGCGGGCGGCCAGATCGGGGCCTGCTGGTGCTGGTGCCGGTGCCGGCGCTGGCGCGGGTGATGGCGCGGGTGCCGGTGCCGGTGCCGGTGCTGGCGCGGGCGCGTCGCCAGAGCCGCCGCCACAGGCGCTCAGGCCCAGCGCCAGCAGCAACGCGCCAGCCGTGCACGCCGCCGATCGCCCGGCCCGTTGCGGGTCGAATCCCTCGTGAATCGTTCGCATGATGAGTCTCCAGTTGCTTGTTTTCGCCTGGCACGTGTCGTTGTGCCAGGCCCGACGGTAGATCGGTCCCGTTTCCGACCGATGAAGCGCGCGTGCCAATGGCAACAAAACGTTACGCTTGCCGCCGCGCAAGCCTGGCGCTAGTCTTCGGGCCACCGGCCTCACGTCACCCCAGGAGACTCGCTCATATGTCACCCTCCCTGCTGGCCTTGCTGGGCTTCATCGCCTGGACGCTGTTGTTGTTGGTGCTGATGGAGGTGCTGCGCACCCGCCTGGTGGTGACGGGCCGCGTGCCGGCCAATGGCTTCGACCCCGGCAACTCGCGGCTGTCGCCCTTCATGCAGCGGCTGGCGCGCGCCCACGCCAATTGCCTGGAGGGCTTGCCGATCTTCGGCGGGCTGCTGCTGCTGGCCGTGGTGGCCGGCCGCTCGGCCGTCACCGACCCGCTGGCGCTGGTGCTGCTGGCGGCCCGCGGGGTGCAGTCCGTCATCCATCTGATCTCGACCTCAGCGCGCGCCGTCAGCCTGCGCTTCACGGCCCTCGCGGTACAGACCTTGATCGGCGTCTACTGGGTCATTCGCCTGCTCGGGGCGTGAAGCGCAGCGTCTGCACGCCGTCGGCCGTGCCCAGCAGGCAGACGCTGGCCCGCTGGTGCGCGAACACCCCCACGGTGACCACGCCGGGCCATTGATTGACCGCGCTTTCGAAGGCCAGCGGATCGCCAATCTGCAAGCCACGCACGTCCAAAATGTGCTGGCCGTTGTCGGTCACCAGCGGCGCGCCGTCTTTCAGGCGCAGCGTGGCCTGACCCCCCTGCGCCGCGAACTGCCGCACGATGCGCTGCGCGGCCATGGGCACCACCTCCACCGGCAGCGGAAAGCGCCCCAGCACCTCCACCCGCTTGCTGGCGTCGGCGATGCAGACGAAGCGCCGTGCCTGCGCCGCCACGATCTTCTCGCGCGTGAGCGCCGCGCCGCCGCCCTTGATCATGCAGCCCGCACCATCGATCTCGTCGGCGCCGTCGATGTAAACCGCCAGCTCGCCCACCGCATTGCAGTGGAACACGGCGATGCCGTGCTCCAGCAGGCGCGCGGTGGACGCCTCGGACGAGGACACCGCGCCCGGAATGCGGTCCTTGATGCCGGCCAGCGCGTCGATGAAGTGGTTGACCGTGGAGCCCGTGCCCACGCCCACGATCTGCCCGGGCTCGACATATGCGAGCGCCGCGCGCCCGACCATGGCTTTGAGTTCATCCTGCGTCATTTGCGACAATTTCCGGTTTGATTCATCCAGCAAGAATTATCCGATGGCATTTGTTCCCTACGGCCTCGCGCGCCCCTTCCTGTTCAGCCTCGACGCCGAAACGGCGCACGAGCACACCATCGAGATGCTCGCGCGCGGCGCCGGCACGCCGATGCAGTGGGCCTGGTGCAACCCGCGCATCGACGACCCCGTCACCCTGGCGGGCCTGGCCTTTCCCAACCGCGTGGGCCTGGCCGCCGGGCTGGACAAGAACGCGCGCGCCATCGACGGCCTGGGCGCCATGGGCTTCGGCTTTGTCGAGGTGGGCACCGTCACCCCGCTGGCGCAGCCGGGCAACCCCAAGCCGCGCATGTTCCGCCTGCCCGCTGCGCAGGCCCTCATCAACCGCATGGGCTTCAACAACGAGGGCCTGCAGGCCTTCGTCGCCCACGTCAAGAAGTCCCGATTTCATAGCAGCTCGCGCACGGATGGCGGGCGCCAGCGCATGATTCTGGGCCTGAACATCGGCAAAAACGCCGCCACCCCCATCGAGCGCGCCACCGATGACTATCTGGCCTGCCTGGCCGGCGTGTACCCGCACGCCGACTACGTGACCGTGAACATCTCCAGCCCCAACACCAAGAACCTGCGCGATCTGCAAGGCGACGCCGCGCTGGATGCCCTGCTCGCGGCCCTGAAGTCGCGCCAGGCCCATCTGGCCGACGAGCACCACAGGCACGTGCCCCTGTTCCTCAAGATCGCGCCCGACCTGGACGAATCGCAGGTGCAGGCGATTGCCGATGCCCTGCACAAGCACGCCATCGAAGGCGTGATCGCCACCAACACCACCTTGTCGCGCGATGCGGTGCAAGGCCTTCGGCATGCGGGCGAAGCCGGGGGCCTGTCCGGCGCGCCCGTGCGCGAAGCCAGCAACCGCGTGATCCGCCAGTTGCGCGCCGCGCTGGGCGCGGGCTTTCCCATCATCGGCGTGGGCGGCATCCTGAGCGGGGCGGACGCCGTGACCAAGATCGAGGCCGGCGCCGACGTGGTGCAGATCTACACCGGCCTGATCTACAAGGGGCCGGCGCTGGTGGATGAGGTGGCGCAGGCGCTGCGCGCGCATCGGGCGCGCTGAGTCCAACCCCACGCGCGCCAAGCCGATGGCCAGCGCTCACCCGGGCGCAGCAGCATGTTGCTCGAGCTGGGCGCGGTTCAGCAACTCGATGCCGCGATAGCGCACCCGCAGCGTGCCATCTTCTTCCCAGAGCTTGAGTTGCCGGTTGACGCTCTGGCGCGACACACCGAGCATGAAGGACAAATTCTCCTGGGACACGCCCAGCAATGCGCCGCTGTCAGCACCCTGGCCTTGCGCGTCCAGCGCGAGCAGACGGTTCGCCAGACGCACGGGCAATGGCATCAGGATCACGTCGTCGATCCAGGCTAGCGCCTGGCGCAACCGCAGGCAAACCAGTCTCGTGAACGCCATGTGAACGTCGGGAAATTCAGCCACCAGCCGGTGAAAATCAGCGGCCGCGATCACGGCCATCTCGGTCGCTTCGGCGGCGCAGGTATCGTAGACGCGCTCGCGCCCAACCAGCAGTGACACTTCGCCAAACCAGTGCCCCGGCTCGAGCAGCGCAATCAGTGCCTCGCGCCCGCCCGATGCCACCACGCTCACGCGCAGCGAGCCGCGGACCACGCCGAACAGCGCGTCAGGCGACGAACCTTTGAGAAACAGCGCTTCGCCGCGGCCCAGCGTGCGCCGGTGCGCCACTTCGAGCAAACGGCGCTGCACCGCGTCCGCCAAACGCATGTCGTTGGGGTGCACGGGCGTCGAAGCGGATGACGGCATCCAAGGGGCGCAGCGGTCGAGGCGATCGGGGGTGCGTGGCATCTCGGGTTTGTCCTGATCGGCAATTGCCAGTACCGGACAGTGTTGGTTCGCGAGGATGCCGATAGTACGCAGGGAGCGCCGGGTCCGCTCAATCGAGGCGACCCGGGGTTTCAAATGACCACCCATCCCACTCGGCCCACCACCATGACCTCAGACACCCCGCTTCAAGCCCGCCGCGAGCAGATCGTGCTCGATCACTTTGCCGACGAAACCCGCCAGGACTTCGACGCCGTGCTCGGCACTTTCCCGCATCCGCACTACGAGCTGATTCCCAGCGGCGAGGTCCACGACGGCGTCGCCGATGTGCGGCAGTACTACGTGGACACGCGCCGCGCCTTCCCCGATCAGCGCCACGAGATCATCCAGTTGCGCCATGCCGATGACGCAGTGATCGTGGAGTTCTGGCTGCTCGGGACCCACCTCGGACCGTTGAAAGGCATTGCGCCCACCGGCAACACCTTCCGTTGCCGGATGAACGCCTTCTTCATCTTCGAGCACGACAAGCTGGTTTGCGAACGGGTGTACTTCGATACCTTGACCATGTTGCGACAGTTGCTGGTCGGGGTGCCGGCACAGCACGTCGGCGCGCTGCTTGGCAGCCTGCTGGCCCAGCCGACGGCTGCCCCGGCCCCCCAATGACGGCAGCATGACCCGCGTGCTCAACGATGCCGTGAAAGGCCGTCACCTCATCGTGACCGCCGGCGCGCGGCCTTGGTCTGGCCGTCGCGCGGCAACACCAACGCAGCTCGCGCAGCGGCGCGGCCGCAGCGTCGATCTCGCCCGCGCCGCGGGCACGAAGAGCCGTGCACCCAATGCGGCCGATCGACCGGGATCGCTTCGGACGACTGCACGTCCAGCACGGGCACGGTGTTGGACATTTCCGGTAGCCGCCCGATGGACTGAGCGACGCGCCATTCGACCCTCCTGAGACGATGATGATCCACCCCACCGAACCGACCGGCTTGCGTCCGCTGGCGCAATTCGACGGTGCGCGCAGCGCCGCCGTGCCGCAGGACCGCCTTCGCGCAATTCGGCGCGGCGCGCAAGCCCTGCGCGAGCGGATGCTGGACGCACCGCCCGTGCGCTTTGCGCGCAGCTTCAACCTGTTGCGCATCCCCTACCCCGCGTGGTTCGCCTTCACCGGGGTCTACTCGCAGCAGTTGCTCAAACCGCACATGATTCACCTGCTGGCACGCACCACCGTGATCCAGTACGACGACTTCGAGGGCTGCCTGCGAACCCTGCTGTTCACGCCTGCCGACTTCGAGGCCGGCACCGAAACGCCGTACTTCAAGCGCCTGAGCGAGCAGACACCCCGGTTCCTGCACAAGCTCATCGCACCGGTGTACCAGACCGTGCCTCAGGCCTTGGCGAGCTGCGGATTGCAGCCCAGGCAAGTCGACTTCATCACCTACGACCACCTGCACACGCAGGACGTGCGCCGCTGGCTCGGGAGTGCAGGCACGCCGGGGCTGCTGCCGAAGGCCAGGCTGCTGGTGCATCGCCAGGAGCTCGCGAGTGTGCAGGGCCTGCTGCCGTCGCAAGCGCAGTGGTACTGCCCGCACGGCCTGGACGGTGTGGCCGCAGAACGCATCATGGCCTTTGACGGCAGCATTCAACTGGGTCCGGGGGTTGCCCTGGTTCACACGCCCGGACATACCGAGGGCAACCATTCGCTGGTGTACCGCAGCGCCGACGGCCTGCGCGTGAGCAGCGAGAACGGCGTCTCGGCGGACAGCTGGGCACCGCTGCAATCGCGGCACAACGGCATTCGACGCTATGCGCAGGCCACCGGATCGGAGGTGATCCTCAATGGCAATACCCAAGAAGGCAGCAACGACCAATACTTGTCGATGGTGCTGGAAAAGACGCTGGCGGGCACCTCGGCCGAGCATGGCTTCAGCAACGTGGTGCCGTCCAGCGAATGCTCACCGCATTGGCTGTTTCCCGGCGCGCCGACCAGCCACCTCTTTGGCGAAACGCGGTTCGGCTCACCCACGATCGCCTGAAGCGGCGCCGCTACAGCCCCAACTGGTCGGCCAGCGCGTTCATGCGCTGGCTGACCTGGGCATCCATCGCCATCGGGCGGCCCCATTCGCGCTGCGTCTCGCCGGGCCATTTGTTGGTCGCGTCCAGCCCCATCTTGCTGCCCAGGCCGGCCACGGGCGAGGCGAAGTCGAGGTAGTCGATGGGGGTGTTCTCGACGATCATCGTGTCGCGCGCCGGGTCCATGCGCGTGCTCATGGCCCAG
>JAFEEB010000061.1:0-27443 GCA_018241325.1 Pseudomonadota bacterium
CGGCTTTGCCGCCAGCAGCAACGGCGACTTCGAGTGCGTGCAGGCGATTGCGCGCGCCATCAAGGACTCGACGGTCTGCTCGCTGGCGCGCGCCAACGACCGCGACATCGCGCGTGCCGCCGAGGCGCTCAAGGACAGCAGCAACGCGCGCATTCACATCTTCATCGCCACCAGCGCGCTGCACATGGAGAAAAAGCTGCGCATGGCGCCCGAGGAGGTGTTCGAGCAGGCCCGGCTGGCGGTGCGCTTTGCGCGCAACCTGCGCGACAACATCGAGTTCGCGGCCGAGGACGGTTACCGCAGCGACATGGACTTTCTGGCTCGCGTGTGCGAGGCCGTGATCAAGGAGGGCGCCACCACCATCAACATCCCCGACACCGTGGGCTATGCCATCCCCGAGTTGTACGGCCACTTCCTCAAGACCTTGCGCGAGAAGGTGCCCAACAGCGACAAGGCCATCTGGTCGGTGCACTGCCACAACGACCTGGGCATGGCCGTGGCCAACAGCCTGACCGGCGTGAAGATCGGTGGCGCGCGGCAGGTGGAGTGCACCATCAACGGCCTGGGTGAGCGCGCGGGCAACTGCTCGCTCGAAGAAGTGGTCATGGCCGTGAAGACCCGCAAGGACTATTTCGGTCTGGACGTGGGCATCGACACCACGCAGATCCTGGCGGCCAGCAAGATGGTCAGCTCCACCACCGGCTTCGTGGTGCAGCCCAACAAGGCCGTCGTCGGCGCCAACGCCTTTGCGCACGCCAGCGGCATCCACCAGGACGGCGTGCTCAAGGCGCGCGACACCTACGAGATCATGCGCGCCGAGGACGTGGGCTGGAGCACCAACAAGATCGTGCTGGGCAAGCTCTCGGGCCGCAACGCTTTCAAGCAGCGCCTGCAGGAGTTGGGCGTGGAGCTGGAGTCCGAGGGCGAGGTGATGGCGGCGTTTGCCAAGTTCAAGGAGTTGGCCGACCGCAAGAGCGAAATTTTCGACGAGGACATCCTGGCGCTGGTCAGCGACGAAAGCGTGACCGCCGAGAAAGAGCACTACGGCTTCCTCTCGCTGGCGCAGCGCAGCGAAACCGGCGAGATGCCGCACGCGGAGATCGTCTTTACGGTGGCCGGCAAGGAGGTGCGCAGCCAGGCCGACGGCAACGGGCCGGTCGATGCCTCGCTCAAGGCCATCGAGTCGCATGTCAAGAGCGGCGCCGAGATGGTGCTGTACTCGGTCAACGCCATCAGCGGCAACACGGATGCGCAAGGCGAAGTCACGGTGCGGCTGCAAAACGCCGGCCGGGTGGTCAATGGCGTGGGCGCCGACCCCGACATCATCGTTGCATCGGCCAAGGCATACCTGAGCGCACTCAACAAGTTGCACAGCAAATCGGATCGGATTGCGGCGCAAGGCTAGGGTTTTTACTGAGTATTTTTCTTCACTTCAAGAAAGAGACGCAAGCTGGTGATATTGCGTCTCTTTTTTTGTTTTTGTACACTTGCGGCCGGTTTTGCTTTTTTTCGTTAGAGGTTTGACGATGCGTGCATGGGTTGCGAGCGGCAAGGTGACAAGGTGGTTGCGCGGTTTGACGGGGGCCACCGTGCTTGCCTTGCTGGTTTTGCAACCGTTTGCAAGCGCACACGCGGCGGGCGCCAAAAAGGGCTCGGCCGCCAGCCACCGGTCGGCCCCCGCGGCGCCGCACGCCAAGGCCCGCGCCCAAAAGGCCAAGGCGGTCGCCCGCAAGGGCGAGGCCAAGACCGCGACATCGAGGGCGAGCGCCCGCAAGAGCGAGAAGCAGGCCAGCGGCCAGGGCCGCCGGGTCACGGCCCGCCTGTCCGCCCGAGAGAAGGTGGCGCGCGGCCAGGCGGCCAGCCGAACGCGCGGCGCGACCAAGGTGCAGACCGCGTCCAGGGGCCATCGCCTGTCCCCGCACCGGCTGGCGCAGGCGGTTCAGCACGAAGCGCCGGTGCGCCTGTCGTTCGGCCAGATGGCCGGCTTGCACGAGTCGGCCGATCCGCTCGAGCTGAAGTCCAGCGTCGCGCTGGTGCTGGACCAGGACACGCGCCAGGTGCTGCTCTCCAAGAACGATCACGCCGTGCTGCCGATCGCCTCGCTCACCAAGCTGATGACCGGGATGGTCGTGTCCGAG
Organism: Pseudomonadota bacterium; assembly: GCA_018241325.1. GTDB lineage: Bacteria > Pseudomonadota > Gammaproteobacteria > Burkholderiales > Burkholderiaceae_C > Ottowia. The sequence continues at coordinate 2,139 of JAFEEB010000061.1, forward strand.
GCGAACCTGCCCATGGACGAGATGATCACCATCAGCGACGAGGACGTGGACACCGAGAAAAACAGCCGCTCGCGCCTGACCGTGGGCACGCAGCTGACGCGCGGAGAGCTGCTGCACCTGGCCCTGATGTCCAGCGAGAACCGCGCCGCGCATGCGCTGGGGCGCACCTACCCGGGCGGCTTGAACCGTTTTGTCGCCCTGATGAACGCCCGCGCGCAGCAGCTTGGCATGCATGACACGCGCTATGTGGAGCCCACCGGCCTGTCCAGCGCCAACCAGTCCAGCGCGCAGGACCTGGCGGTGCTGGTGGCGGCGGCCTATCAAAACCCGCAGCTGCGCCAGTTGACGACCTCGCCCAGCCATGAGGTGGAGATCGGCCGGCGCACCCTGCAGTTCAACAACACCAATGGCCTGGTCAAGAGTCCCGAATGGAACATCGGCCTGCAAAAGACGGGCTATATCTCCGAGGCCGGGCGCTGCCTGGTGATGCAGGCGCGCGTGGCCGGGCGCAAGCTGATCATGGTGTTTCTCGATTCCGCGGGCCGATACAGCCGCATTGCCGACGCCGAGCGCGTGCGCCGCTGGGTGGAGACGCTGCCCCACGTGAGCACGGTGGCGGGGCACGGCAGCTATCCGGGCTGAGCGGCTGACGCGGTGCGCGCGGGCCGCGTCCGCTCTGCTCAGGCGCGGTGATCGGCGAAGCCCAGCGCGGTTGAAATCTCCTGCGCCGTCTGCTTGAGACGGGACAGCCAGGCTTCGTCCAGGCGGTCGGCCGGCGCCGAGATGGACAGGCCGGCAATCAGGTTGCCCTGGTCGTCGTGAATGCCGGCGGCCATGCAGCGCACGCCCAGCTCCAGCTCTTCGTTGTCGTAGGCCACGCCCAGCTGGCGCGCCTTGCTGAGCTCGCGCTCCAGTTGGGGCAGTTGCGTGATGCTGTTGCGGGTGTGTCCCGGCAGGCCCGTGCGCGTGGCGTAGGCGCGCACGCGCAGCGCATCCTCGGTGGCCAGAAACAGCTTGCCGGTGGAGGTCAGGTGCAGCGGCGCGTGTCCGCCGATGGCGCGCACCACCTGCATGCCTGAGCGCTCGCTGAGCGCTCGCTCGACATAGACGATCTCATCGCCCTGGCGCACGCTCAGGTTCACCGGCTGCTGCGTCAGGCGGTGCAATTCGCGCATCGGGGTCAGCGCCGCGTCGCGCACCGACAGGCGCGCCTTGACCAGGTTGCCCAGCTCCAGCAGGCGCATGCCCAGGCGGTAGGTGCCCGCTTCGGGGCGATCGACGAAGCGCCCGCAGGTCAGGTCGTTCAGGATGCGGTGCGTGGTGGAGGGGTGCAGGCCGGCGCGCTCGCTGATGTCCTTCAGCTGCATGGCCTCCTCGCGCGACGCCAGCACCTCGATCAGCGTGAACATCCGCTCGATCACCTGGATCGTCGGGGTCTGGTGGGCATCGAGCTTGGGTTTGCGCATGGTGGGCCGGTACGGACGAGGCCGCAGCTTACACCGTGCGCTGACCGGCGACCGCAGGTGCGCGCCAGCGGCCGTCCACCAGGTGCTCGAGCGGGCGAAAGCGCGCCTTGTAGGCCATCTTGGGGCTGCCGGCGATCCAGTAGCCCAGATACACGTAGGGCAGGCCCAGGCGCGCGGCCTGCTCGATCTGCCACAGCACGCCCCAGGTGCCGTAGCTGGCGTGGGCGTCGGGGTCGAAGAAGGTGTAGACCGCCGACAGCCCGTCGCCGAGCAGATCGACGATGGAGACCATGCGCAGCAGGCCCGGCTGGCCGTCGGCGCCCGGCTCGCGAAATTCGACCAGCCGCGTATTGACGTGGCTTTGCAGCAGAAACTGGGTGTACTGCTCGATGCTGTCATGGTCCATGCCGCCGCCGGTGTGGCGGCGCGTCTGGTAGCGCAGGTACAGCTGATAGTGGTCGGGCACGTAGCCCAGTTGGAGCACGCGCACTTGCAGCGCGGCGTGGCGCGTGCGGGCGCGGCGCTGGCTGCGGTCGGGGTGAAAGTCGGCCACGCGCACGCGCACCGGCACGCAGGCGTTGCACGCGTTGCAATGAGGGCGGTAGGTGAACAGGCCGCTGCGGCGAAAGCCCTGGCGCACCAGATCGGAGTAGGCCTGGTTGCTGATCAGGTGGCTGGGCGTGGCCACCTGCGAGCGCGCTTGCCGGCCGGGCAGGTAGCTGCAAGCGTAGGGGGCCGTGGCGTAGAACTGCAGTGTCTGCAGCGGCAGATCCTTGAGGTGCGTCACCGTTGTTCGCAGCCGGAATGCATCAGTTCGCTCCAGTATACGGGCTCGAAGCGCCAGGGCGGCGGCGCTTGCCCGACCAGGGCTTGCAGCGCGTGCAGGAACTGGGCGCGCGGGATCGGCGTGGCACCCAGCGAGGCCAGGTGCGCGGTTTGCTGCTGGCAATCGATGAACGCCAGCTGGTGGTGGCGGCACCAGGCCACCAGCGCGGCCAGCGCGATCTTGGAGCCGTCGGTCACGGTGGTGAACATGGATTCGCCAAACAGCGCGCGCCCGATGCCGACGCAATACAGGCCGGCCACCAGGCACTCGTCCACCCAGACCTCCACGCTGTGCGCGTGGCCCGCCGTGTGCAGCGCCTCATAGGCCGCGCGCATGGCCGGGCCGATCCAGGTGCCCGTCTGGCCGCGCCGCGGCGCGCCCGCGCAGGCCGCCATGACCTGGGCAAAGGCGCCGTCCATGCGAATCTCGCAGCGCGGATCGCGCGTGAACTGCTGCACCCGGCGGCGCAGTGAACGGTGCAGGCGAAACTGCGCCACCGGCAGCACCATGCGCGGGTCGGTGCTCCACCACAGGATCGGCTCGCCCGCGCTGAACCACGGGAAGATGCCGGCGCTGTAGGCCGCGCGCAGGGTGGGCACGTCCAGTGCGCCGCCGACGGCCACCAGGCCGGGCGCGGGCGATTGCGCGGGCCAGGCCTCGTCGGCCGCCGGAAAAGGCGCGCCCGGCTGCAGCAGGGGCAGTCGGGGCGACGGCCTTTTGGTCATGCCTTGGGCGACCAGGGAATGCTGGATTCGTGCACGCCGAAGCGGCCTTGCCGGAGGTCGGCAAAAAAATGCTCCAGCGTCTGGCGCACCGTCAGGAAGGCCATTTCGTCCCACGGGATTTCGGACTCGGCGAACATCCTCGCCTCCAGCGTCTCGCTGCCGGGCTCGAAGCGCTCGTCCAGCAGGCGCGCCAGATAGAAAAAGTGCACCTGGCCCACGCGCGGAATGCTGATGGCGCTGAAAAACGGCCCCATCTCGATGTGCGCGCCGGCTTCTTCGTCGGTCTCGCGCGCCGCGCCCTCGGCCATGGTTTCGCCCAACTCCATGAAGCCCGCCGGCAGCGTCCACTTGCCCAGCCGCGGCTCGATGGCGCGCTTGCACAGCAGCACCCGATCGCCGACGTAGGGCACGGTGCCCACCACCATCAGCGGGTTGACGTAGTGGATCTTGCCGCAATGGGGGCAGACGGCGCGCTCGCGGGTGTCGCCGTCGTCGGGGACGCGGTAGACCACGGCAGTGCCGCAGCGATGGCAATACTGGATGGGATCGACGTTCTTCACCCGATCAGTGTAGCCATCGTCCGGCGTCGGCCATGGCGGCGGCTCGCGCGACTTTCGTGTCTAATCGAATGGCATGGACCGCCCCGGCGGCGTGCGGTTTCAACGCAGGGCCAACATCAGAAAGGACACTCCCATGACCTCGATCCATTCTTCATTCACGCGCGGCGCGTTGCTGTCGGCCACGGCGGCCGCCTTGCTGCTGACGGGTTGCGCCAACATGAGCGAAACCCAGCGCAACTCGGCCATCGGCGCGGGCGTGGGCGCCGTGGCCGGTGGGCTGATCGGCGGCAACGGCACCGGCGCCGTGGTGGGCGCGGGCGTGGGCGCCCTGGGCGGCTACGCCTGGTCGCGCTACATGGAAAACAAGCGCGAGCAGATGCAGCAGGCCACCGCCGGCACGGGCGTGCAGGTGACGCAGACGGCGGACAACCAGCTCAAGCTGAACGTGCCCAACGACATCTCCTTTGCTACCAACAGCGCCGCCATCGAGCCGCGCCTGCGCCCCATCCTCGACCAGTTCGCGCAGGGCCTGGGCCAGCAGCCGGGCATGCAGGTGTCGATCGTGGGCTACACCGACTCCACCGGCAACGACGCCATCAACAACCCGCTGTCGCTGGAGCGCGCCAACAGCGTGCGCGACTACCTGGCCGGGCGCGGGGTGAACCCCGGCATCGTCCGCACCGAGGGGCGCGGCTCGCACGAGCCCATCGCCAGCAACGCCACCGAGGCCGGACGCGCGCAGAACCGGCGCGTCGAGATCTATCTGGCCGAGCGCGCCACGGCCCATCGCTGACCACCCAGCCCGGGTGCCCGCATGAAGCTCTACAACTACTTCCGTTCCTCGGCGTCGTTTCGGGTGCGCACCGCGCTGCAACTCAAGGGACTGGCCTACGAGTACGTGCCGGTGCACCTGGTCAAGGGCGAGCAGCGCGACCCGGCGCTCGCGGCGCTGGCGGCCGAGCACCTGGTGCCGGTGCTGGAGCTGGAGGATGGCCGGCGCCTGACGCAGTCGATGGCCATCATCGAGTACCTGGACGAAACGCATCCGCAGCCCGCGCTGCTGCCCCGCGACGCGGTGGGGCGGGCACGCGTGCGCGCGCTGGCGCAGATCGTCGCCTGCGAGGTGCATCCGCTCAACAACCTGCGCGTGCTCAAGTACCTGGTGCACGAGCTGAAGGCCGACGAGCCGGCCAAGAACGCCTGGTACCGGCACTGGGTGGACCTGGGCCTGCAAGCCTATGAGGCGCACCTGGCCGAGCAGCCCGGCGCCTTCAGCCATGGCGACGCGCCGACGCTGGCCGACTGCTGCCTGGTGCCGCAGATCTTCAATGCCCAGCGCTTCGACTGCGACCTGTCGGGCCTGCCGCGCACCATGGCCGTGTTCGACGCCTGCATGAAGCTGCCCGCCTTCCAGCGGGCGCAGCCTTCGGCCTGCCCGGATGCTGCATGAAGTGAAGCACCCCCAGTCTTCACTCGCTGCGCGATGTTTCGCCTTCCCCCTTGCAGGGGGCATCGCCAGTGACCGGGGGGACCCCGGCCACGGCGCTTGCGGGCTTGGCCGGCTCCGCGGCCATTCGGCTCGATGGGTGGCATGGCCTGCGCACGGCTCGCAGGACTGCGGATGAGTGGGATCGCGCTGCTCGCGCCCGACTGGCCCGCGCCGCCTGGCGTGCACGCCCTGTTTACCCTGCGCGGGCAGGGCGCCGGCGAGGGTGCGTCGCACGGCGCCCACGGGGCTTTCAACCTGGGCGATCACGTCGATGACGACCCGGCGGCCGTGCGCGCCAACCGCGCGCGGCTGGCCGAGCGCTTGCAGGCGCGTCCGGTGTTCTTGCACCAGGTGCATGGGGCGCAGACCGTGGTGCTGCACGCCGATACGCCGGACGGCGCCAGCGCCGACGCCGCGCTGACCGACGCGCCGGGCCTGGCCTGCACCGTGCTGGTGGCCGACTGCCTGCCGATCCTGCTGACCGACACCTGCGGCCGCCGCGTGGCCGCCGTCCATGCCGGCTGGCGCGGCCTGGCCGGCGGTGTGCTCGAGCGTTGTCTGGAGCAATTCTTGGCTCCAGCGCTTGATGGACGGGCGCAGGATGCTCTTCAAATCAGAGCAGACGAGGTGATGGCCTGGCTCGGCCCCTGCATCGGCCCGCAGGCGTTTGAAGTCGGCGCCGAGGTGCTGGCGGCCTTCACGGCGGCGGATGCCCAGGCCGGCGCGTGCTTTGACCCGCGGGGCGCGGGCAAGCACCTGGCGGATTTGCCGGCCCTGGCACGCCAGCGGCTGGCGCGCCTGGGCGTGACGCGGCTGTATGGCAACGACAGCGGCCCGGCCTGGTGCACGGTCGGCAACCCGCAACATTATTTTTCCTATCGGCGCGACCAGCAGCGCCTGGGCGGCAGCGGTCGCATGGCCGCGTGCATCTGGCGCACGTAAAAAAGTTTGGCTGACCGCTTCCAGATCAACCCGCGCGCTTATATTGGCTATCCGTCCTGTGCCATGATGACACCGGGCGCCCCGCAAAACCCTCGTGCGTTCCAGGGCGTGCGAGCAGGTGCTTGTTTCAACGAGTCGAATCAACGGCGATGCAAGGAGACCAGTCATGACCCCCGATCAACCATTTGCTGCGTGGCAACAATGGATGGGCGCCAGCCCCTTTCCCGGCGTGCCGGGCATGGAAGCCAGCCTGCGTGATGGCTGGAGCAAAGCGCTGGCGCAGTTGCAGAACTTCGATGCCGCCGAACTCGGCGTGGCAGGCGCCCCGATGCAGCAGGCCCCGCAGATCCGCTTTGCGCCCGACAAATTGCAGCAATTGCAGCAAGGCTACCTGCAGGAGGCCACCGAGCTGTGGAACCAGTCGCTGCAGTCCAGCCTGAGCCTGGCCGACAAGCGCTTCAAGGACGACGCCTGGGAGCGCAACCCCATGTCGGCGTTCGCCGCCGCCGTCTACCTGCTCAACGCCCGCACCCTGCTGTCGCTGGCCGAGGCGGCCGAAAGCGACGCCAAGACCAAGGCGCGCCTGGTGTTTGCCGTCGAGCAGTGGATGGCCGCCAGCGCGCCCAGCAACTTCCTGGCCTTCAACCCCGAGGCCATCAAGACGGCCGTGGCCACCAAGGGCGAATCGCTGGCGCGCGGCGTGCAGAACATGCTGACCGACATGCGCCAGGGCCACGTGTCGATGACCGACGAGAGCCTGTTCGAGGTCGGCAAGAACGTGGCCACCACCGAGGGCGCGGTGGTGTTCGAGAACGACTTTTTCCAGCTCATCGAATACAAGCCACTCACCGCCAAGGTGCATGAGCGGCCCTTCCTGCTGGTGCCCCCGTGCATCAACAAGTTCTACATCCTCGACTTGCAGCCCACCAACTCCTTCATCCGCTACGCCGTCAGCCAGGGCATGCGCACCTTCGTGGTCAGCTGGCGCAACCCCGACGCGTCGATGGAGAAGGCCACCTGGGACGACTACATCGAAAAAGCCGCCATCACCGCCATCGCCACGGTACAGGACATCACCGGCGCCAAGCAGATCAACGCGCTGGGCTTTTGCGTGGGCGGCACCATCCTGACCACCGCGCTGGCGGTGCTGGCCGCGCGCGGCCAAAAGCCGGTGGCTGCGCTGACCTTGCTGACCACGCTGATCGATTTTTCCGACACCGGCATCCTGGACGTGTTCATCGACGAGGGCATGGTCAAGTTCCGCGAGATGCAGATGGGCAAGGGCGGGCTGATGAAGGGCCAGGACATGGCCAGCACCTTCAGCTTTCTGCGCCCCAACGACCTGGTGTGGAACTACGTGGTGGGCAATTACCTCAAGGGGCAGACGCCGCCGCCGTTCGACCTGCTGTACTGGAACAGCGATGCAACCAACCTGGCCGGGCCGTTTTTCACCTGGTATCTGCGCCACACCTACCTGCAAAACGAACTGATCAAGCCCGGCAAGTTGACGGTGTGCGGCGAGAAGATCGACCTGCGCAAGCTCGACATTCCGGTGTACGTGTACGGCTCGCGCGAAGACCACATCGTGCCCATCGGCGGCGCCTACGGGTCCACCCAGCACCTGCCGGGCAAAAAGCGCTTTGCCATGGGCTCGTCGGGCCACATCGCCGGCGTCATCAACCCGCCGGCGGCCAACAAGCGCAGCCACTGGCTGCGCGAGGACGGCAAGTTCCCGAAAGACGTCAAGGACTGGATCGCCGGCGCCACCGAAAAGCCCGGCAGCTGGTGGACCGACTGGTCTGCCTGGCTGGCCAGCCACGCCGGCAAGCAGGTGGCCGCGCCCAAGACCTATGGCAAGGCCGGCAAGTACAAGGCCATCGAGCCGGCGCCCGGGCGCTACGTGAAGGCCAAGGCCTGACGAATTGGATCAAAGAGGGTTGTTGCGCTTGCCCATCAAGTGCAGAAAGCTATCAACAGGAGAGCAAGTCATGGAAGACATCGTCATTGTTTCCGCGGTGCGCACGGCCGTCGGCAAGTTCGGCGGCTCGCTGGCCAAGGTGCCGGCCACCGAGCTGGGCGCCATCGCCATCAAGGCCGCGCTGGAGCGCGCCAAGATCGGCCCCGACCAGGTGGGCGAGGTCATCATGGGCCAGGTGCTGGCGGCCGGCAGCGGGCAAAACCCGGCGCGCCAGGCGCTGATGAAGTCCGGCATCGCCAAGGAGACGCCGGCCATGACCATCAACGCCGTGTGCGGCTCGGGCCTGAAGGCCGTGATGCTGGCCGCGCAGGCCGTGGCCACCGGCGACAGCGAGATCGTGGTGGCCGGCGGCCAAGAGAACATGAGCGCCAGCCCCCACGTGCTGCCCGGCAGCCGCGACGGCCAGCGCATGGGCGACTGGAAAATGGTGGACACCATGATCGTCGATGGCCTCTGGGACGTGTACAACAAGTACCACATGGGCATCACGGCCGAGAACGTCGCCAAGCAAGAAGGCATCTCGCGCGAGCAACAAGACGCGCTGGCGCTGGGCAGCCAGCAAAAGGCCGCAGCCGCGCAGGCCGCCGGCAAGTTCAAGGACGAGATCGTCCCCGTCAGCATTCCGCAGCGCAAGGGCGACCCGATCGTCTTCGACCAGGATGAGTTCATCAACAAGAAGACCAACGCCGAGGCGCTGGCCGGCCTCAAGCCCGCCTTCGACAAGGCCGGCAGCGTGACGGCCGGCAACGCCAGCGGCATCAACGACGGCGCGGCGGCGGTGGTCGTCATGACGGCCAAGAAGGCGGCGTCGCTGGGGCTCAAGCCGCTGGCGCGCATCGTGTCGTATGCCACCAGCGGCCTGGACCCGGCGACCATGGGCCTGGGCCCGGTGCCGGCCACGCAAAAGGCGCTCAAGCGCGCCGGCTGGGCGGTCGGCGACGTCGATCTGTTCGAGCTGAACGAAGCCTTTGCCGCGCAGGCCTGCGCCGTCAACAAGCTGCTGGGCGTGGATGCCAAGAAGGTCAACGTCAACGGCGGTGCGATCGCCATCGGCCACCCCATCGGGGCCAGCGGCTGCCGCATCCTGGTGACGCTGCTGCACGAGATGCAGCGCAGCGGCGCCAAGAAGGGCCTGGCCGGTCTGTGCATCGGCGGCGGCATGGGCGTGGCGCTGGCGGTCGAGCGCGTCTGACCGCTGGATGCACACCGGCCGGCGACGGGCATGAATCCCCACGGTCCCGTCGCCGGGTTTTGAGGTAAATTGCCTTCCTTGCCGCACGAAACGGGCGCAAGAAGCTATTATTTTTGTAGTTCAACGAGGAGACAGTCATGAGCAAGAAAGTTGCATACGTCACCGGCGGCATGGGCGGCATCGGCACCGCTATCTGCCAGCGCCTGAGCAAGGCGGGTTTCACGGTCATCGCCGGCTGCGGCCCCACGCGCGATTTCAAGAAATGGCTGGACGAGCAGAAGGCGCTGGGCTACGCGTTTCACGCCAGCGTGGGCAACGTGGGCGACTGGCAGTCCACCACGGATGCCTTCACCAAGGCCAAGGCCGAGGTCGGCCCCATCGACGTGCTGGTCAACAACGCCGGCATCACGCGCGACCGCATGTTCCTCAAGATGTCACGCGAAGACTGGGACGCGGTGATCGACACCAACCTCAACAGCATGTTCAACGTCACCAAGCAGGTCGTGCCCGACATGGTCGAGCGCGGCTTTGGCCGCATCATCCAGATCAGCTCGGTCAACGGCCAGAAGGGCCAGGCGGGCCAGACCAATTACTCCGCCGCCAAGGCCGGCATGCACGGCTTCAGCATGGCGCTGGCGCAGGAGTTGGCGGGCAAGGGCGTCACCGTCAACACCGTCAGTCCCGGCTACATCGGCACCGACATGGTCATGGCCATTCGCGAGGATGTGCGCGAAAAAATCGTCAGCACCATCCCGGTCCGGCGTTTGGGCACGCCCGATGAAATCGGCTCCATCGTCACGTGGCTGGCCGGCGAGGATTCGGGCTTCACCACCGGCGCCAACTTTGCCTGCAACGGCGGTTTGCACATGGAAGGATGAGGGTCCGTCCCTGATCGCCATCCACCCCGCTTCGGCGGGGTTTTTTGCGTCCTGCGTGGAACCGCTGCCGCGCGATCCGTGTGCAAGCCGTGTGCACCGGCGCCGCGCCGGGCTGGGATAATCGCCCCATGCCCGAGGTCATTTCTCCGTGGCGCTTGTCGGTGGCCCCCATGCTGGACTGGACCGACAAGCACTGCCGCTTCTTCCATCGCCTGCTCACCCAAAAGACCCGCCTGTACACCGAGATGGTGACCACCGGCGGCCTGCTGCACGGCGGCGAGCGCCGGCACCTGCGCATGGACGAATGCGAGCACCCCGTGGCGCTGCAACTGGGCGGCAGCGAGCCGCAGGATTTGGCGCGCTGCGCGCAGATCGGCGCGCGCTGGGGCTATGACGAAATCAACCTCAACTGCGGCTGCCCCAGCGAGCGCGTGCAGCGCGGCGCCTTTGGTGCTTGCCTGATGGCCGAGCCGCAACTGGTGGCCGACGGCGTGAAGGCCATGGTCGATGTGGTGGACGTACCCGTCACCGTCAAGCACCGCATCGGCATCGACCGCGAGGAGAGCTACGACTTCGTGCGCGACTTCGTCGGCACCGTGGCCGAGGCCGGCTGCACGGTGTTCATCGTGCATGCGCGCAACGCCTGGCTCAAGGGCCTGAGCCCGAAGGAAAACCGCGAAATCCCGCCGCTGCGCTACGAAAGCGTGTACCAGCTCAAGCGCGACTTTCCGCAGCTCACCATTGTGCTCAACGGCGGGGTGACCGATGACGAGCAGATCGCGCAGCATCTGCAGCACGTGGACGGCGTGATGCTGGGGCGCGAGGCCTACCACCACCCGTGGATGATGACGGGCTGGGACGCGCGCTTTTGGGGCGGCGCGCCCAACCCGCGCACCCGCGCCGAGGTCGAGGCCGCCATGGTGGCCTACATGCAGCGCGAGGCGGTCGAAGACGGCACGCCTTGGTCGGCCATCGCGCGCCACATGCTGGGCCTGCACCACGGCGAGCGCGGCGCGCGCCTGTGGCGCCAGATCTGGAGCGACCACCGGCGCAAGCCGCTGCCGGCCGCTGAGGTGGCGGCGCAGGCGGCGGCGGTGCTGGCCGACGCGCGCGCTGATGCCCTGGTGTCGGTTTGAAGCGAAATTCGCCTCTTGCCGGCTCCAGTCAAGCGCGAGCAGCTATCGAATCAGGAATGGCCGGTGACGTTGCCGCCCGACGCCGACGCGCTGACGCTGGCGCCGCTGCACGCCGGCGACCTGCCGGCCGTCATGCGCATCCAGGCCCAGTGCTACACCGCCATCGTGCCCGAGTCGCTGGCCTCCATGTCGGCCAAGCAGCAGCACGCGCCCCACACCTGCCACGCCGCGTGGCGGCAGGGCGAACTGGTGGGCTACCTGCTGTCGCTGCCCGTGCGCGGCCTGGCGCTGCCAGCGCTGGACAGCCCCGCCTGCACCATCGACCCCGCCGCCGACGCGCTGTACCTGCACGACCTGGCGCTGGCGCCCGCGGCACGCGGCAGCGGCGCCCGCCAGGCCCTGGTGCAGCGCGCCCTGGCCGTCGGCGCGCAACGGGGCTTGCGCCGCGCGCTGCTGGTGGCCATCCAGGGCTCGGCGCCGTATTGGGCGCGCCAGGGCTTCGAGCCGCTGGCGCCGCCGACACCGGACGTGCGCGCCAAACTGGCCAGCTACGGCGCCGACGCCCGGCTGATGCAGCGCCCCCTGCACCCCGCCTGATGCCAGGTTGCTCATCAAACAATAGCTGCTCGCGCTTTGTGGACAAGCGCCAGCGGCCAAAATGCCATTGAATCCATCCACGGTCCAACCAAGACATCCCATGACCCACCTGCGCACCCGCGCCGTCCACGCCGGCCAGCACCCCGACGCGGCCACCGGCGCCATCAGCACGCCGACCTATCAGACCACCGCCTTCGGCTACGGCACGCTGGAGCAGGGCGCCGCGCTGTTCGCGGGCCAGGCCGAGGGCTACCGCTACAGCCGCTTTGCCAACCCCACCGTGGCCGCGCTGGAGGCCAAGCTGGCCGACCTGGAAGGCGCCGAGGCGGCGGTCGCCTTTGCCAGCGGCACGGCGGCCTGCTCGTCGCTGCTGCTGGGTTTGCTCAAGCCCGGCGACGAGCTGGTCTTTCTGGGCCCCCTGTACGGCGGCACCGAAGGCCTGCTGCGCGGCATGGGCGAGCGCTGGGGCATCCGCGTGCAAGACGCCACAGCCAGCGGCCTGGCGGCGGCCATGACCCCCGCCACGCGCATGGTCTGGGTCGAGACGCTCACCAACCCCACGCTGCGCGTCAACGACCTGGCCGAGGTGGCGCGCCTGGCGCGCGCGCACGGGGCCATCAGCGTGGCCGACAACACCTTCTGCACGCCCGTGCTGGCGCGCCCGCTCGAGCTGGGCATCGATGTGGTGCTGCACTCCATGACCAAATACCTGGGCGGCCACGGCGACGCCACCGGCGGCATCGTGGCCGGCCGTGCGGAGCTGATCGGGCCGGTGCGCAAGACGGGCCTTGGCCACGTCGGCGGCAACCTGGCCCCGGCCGAGGCCTGGCTGTTCCTGCGCGGCATCAAGACCCTGCCGCTGCGCATGGCCGCGCATTGCGAAGGCGCGCTGGCGGTGGCGCAGTTTTTGCAATCACACCCCGCCGTGAGCGCCGTGCACTACCCCGGCCTGCCCACGCACCCGCAGCACGATCTGGCGCGCCGCCAGCTGCAGGGCGGCTTTGGCGGCATGGTCACGTTCGAGCTGGCCCGCGCCGAGCGCACCGAGGCGGCCCGCGTGCTCAACCGCCTGCAACTCTTCACCCAGGCCGTGTCCCTGGGCGACGTGGACAGCCTGGCCTGCCACCCAGCCAGCACGACGCACAGCTTTGTCTCGCAACAGGCGCGCGAGGCGGCCGGCGTGGGCGAGGGCATGATCCGCCTGAGCGTGGGGATCGAGCATCCGGATGACTTGGTGGCGGATTTGGCGGTGGCGCTGGGGTGAAGCCTGCGATCAAGCGGTCGGAAACGTCCCTGACCGCAGGATGTTTCGGTCTACATTTCGGCGCTGTCGCGCTGGCCTGAAGTCACCCGCGCGATCATCGAGCTGATCGAGGGCAGCACGCCAATGATTGATGCTGTTGCGGACATGACCTAGTCCATCGGTCAGTCAAATGAGAACAGCGTTGATCGATGGAGATTGGTCGTTTCGCGGAGAGCCAAATTCTCATCTGATTCCACTGATTTTAGTTTGTTGAACTCAAAGCTTTATTCAATATTTTGGTCAATCTGTAAAAATCGCCAAACCATTCTTCCCCGGGGACGCTATCTTTCTTGAATTTCTCCAAGTATAACTTCTTGAGATGACTTTTTGCGGATTTTTGTTCTTCCTTGGTTCCGTAGATGGCTTGTTGCACCAACTCTTGATTTTCTTGATTTACAGATGAAACCATGCTCTTGGGTAGCAATCCCTCAATCGATCTTAGTCCTGGTTTGTCGTGACCCAAGCCCAGAAATGAATCTTTGTGCTGAAGATTGAGTCGTTCTAATCCAGGGCGAACTTCGGATTCTACATCAAGGTCATACGTGATAAACGAACGTTTATTCCTCTGCTGCATGAATTTGAGCAGAGTAGGATTTTTCAGTGATCCGCAACCATCATAATCGAAAATTACTCCGTTGAACGTCAATCCATTAATTCCATGCTCCGGCCTACGGAGCATCTCAAAATACTCTTTGTCTGTTGCTCCCTCAACCAAAAGAACGGAATCAGATTGGTTGAATAAGAGATCTCTCCATGGCTTGAATTCTTCGCTGGAGAGTCCTAAAACTAGGCTGAATGGTTCCATCCATTTTTGATCATTTGTATCGACTTGCGTCGATCCTCTGAAGTGGCCGCGAACGATCTTTCGCTCAATCAAAATATTTGATGATGGCCGCTCCTTGCTGAGCATGTAGGGGCTATGGGTTGTGGTTATAACTTGGACGCCAAATTCGCTTGAGATGTCCTGTACAACCCGACCAAACTCCGCTTGAGCGGACGGATGCAAGAAGCTTTCCGGCTCCTCAATCACAAGCACAGGGGTCACCTTGGAAGAGGTTGTTGCAGATTGGCTCACCTGCCTCGCTCTAAGAAGAGCAAGAAGAATCATTGTTCTATTCTTGGTTCCGCTACCCCATTCACTGAGAGATATGTCTACCTTTGAATCGCCAAGAGTTAGATCATAAGGAAGATGATTTAATGAGATATCAGGAAGAGTGATTTCGACTTTGTAGGTTCTGCTAAGTCGACCAAGTAATGACGTGATCTCTTCTTTTTGAGCTTTTGCAACGCGCTTTAGCGAGGAGCTAGCTTTTTTGCTGATTTCTGTTAGCTCCTTCGCATATTGAGCTGAGAACTCGTCGAGCTCCCCGATAAAACTGTATATACTGTCGTGTTCTGTCGAATTGTGAACTAGAAGGGTGGAGCGTAGCCGCTTTTGAACTTCTTGCGCTTTTAATCCTGAAAACTCTCTCTCGCCAACACTAACGGTGATCTCATAGGCGTCTTTTTCACTTTTTCTAACTCTAGGGACTAGCGTTATCTGCTGAGGTTCTTGGTCAATCTCCAGCCACTCTTTCAAGAAACTGTATAGGCCTGCGTCCGCATCTTTGTCTACTTCTATGGTGCAAGATATTTCTATTGCCCTATTGTTCGGAGGCAGCCATTTTGGAAAATCAGTCTCCACATCAATATCTCTTGAGCGTCGACGTCTGTAGAACGGCTCCTCGGGTCCAAGCAGTATAAGAAGAGCACGAATAATATTGCTTTTCCCTGCATCGTTTTGACCGCATATCGCTGCATAGAAGGCCGGGAAGTTGAGTTCTAGACTCTCAAAGGTGCGATAGTTCTTAAGATCAAGTTTGCGAATGCGCATATTCCTCCTCGAGTGCCAATTTTGATTTATTCAAACAATGGCAAAGCGGTCGATGTTTCCAAATATCAAATTTATGTGGATCGATATTCGAACGTCCTGTCGCGAATAGCATTTTTATTTTCAGTGTGCGCCCCACCCTTCGAGTCGCATTCCGGGCCACTTTCAGATCACTTTGATGCAGTGTTCGGTTTCACGAAATCCGCCTGCATCACCCCACCGGAAACGTCCCCGCCCGCAGAATGCTCCGATCCACACTTCCAATCTGCGTATGCCCACAAAACGCCATGGTGGTGTCCAGCTCCTTGTGGATGATCTCCAGCGCCTTGGCCACGCCGGCTTCGCCCGCCGCGCCCAGGCCCCACAAAAAGGCGCGGCCGATGTAGGTGCCGCGCGCGCCCAGGGCCCAGGCTTTCAGCACGTCCTGGCCGCTGCGGATGCCGCTGTCCATGTGCACTTCGATCTGGTTGCCCACGGCGTCGACGATGGCGGGCAGGGCGGCAATCGCCGAGGGCGCGCCGTCCAGCTGGCGCCCGCCGTGGTTGCTGACGATCAGCGCGTCGGCGCCGCTGTCCACCGCCAAGCGGGCGTCTTCGGGCTCCATGATGCCCTTGATGATGATCTTGCCGCCCCAGCGTTTTTTGATCCACTCGACGTCGCCCCAGTTCAGGCGCGGGTCGAACTGGCCGGCCGTCCAGGCGCCCAGGTTGCTCATGTCGGTCACGCCCTTGACGTGGCCGTGGATGTTGCCGAACTGGCGCCTTTTCGTGCCCGCCATGCCCATGATCCAGCGCGGCTTGGTGGCCAGGTTGATCAGGTTGGCCAGCGTGGGCTTGGGCGGGGTGGACAGGCCGTTCTTGATGTCCTTGTGGCGCTGGCCCAGGATCTGCAGGTCCAGCGTGATGACCAGCGCGCCGCAGCCGGCCGCCTTGGCGCGGTCGATCAGGCGCTCGATGAAGTCGCGGTCGCGCATCACGTACAGCTGAAACCAGAAGCCCGGCCCGGCGTGCTGCGCCACGTCCTCGATCGAGCAGATGCTCATGGTCGAGAGCACGAAGGGCACGCCGAAGGCCCGCGCGGCGCGCGCCGCCAGGATTTCGCCGTCGGCGTGCTGCATGCCCGTCAGGCCCGTGGGCGCCAGCGCCACCGGCATGGCCACCGTCTCGCCGATCATGGTGGCGGCGGTGCTGCGGCCTTCCATGTTGACGGCCACGCGCTGGCGCAGCTGGATGGGCGCGAAGTCGGCCTGGTTGGCGCGGTAGGTGCCCTCGGTCCAGCTGCCGCTGTCGGCGTAGTCGTAGAACATGCGCGGCACGCGGCGCTTGGCGAGCACGCGCAGGTCTTCGATGCAGGTGATCTTGCTCAGGTCGGTCATGGTGGCTCCTCGGATGGGGCGATCGTATTCGCTTTTGACGCCGGCGCCGGCGCCTGGAGACGTAGGCACAATGCGCGCCGTGACCGCTGCCGTACCCGCTCCTTCCTCCTCCCGCGCCGAGCTCAAGACCATGGCCGGTCACGCCGGGTCGGTGTGGGTCGGGCAGGTCGCCGTGATGGCTTT
Source organism: Pseudomonadota bacterium (assembly GCA_018241325.1). GTDB lineage: Bacteria > Pseudomonadota > Gammaproteobacteria > Burkholderiales > Burkholderiaceae_C > Ottowia. The sequence goes on from JAFEEB010000061.1 coordinate 18,659, forward strand.
CGGCGTGGTGGACACCATCGTCGCCGGCCGCCATTCCGACCTGTCGCTGGCCGCGCTGGCCGTGGGCTCGGCCGTGTTCATCACGGTCTATGTGTCCCTGTTCGGCCTGCTCAGCGCGCTGCTGCCGATCTGGGCCGAGCTGCATGGCGCGCGCCGGCTGACGCAGCTGGGGCGCTCGGCGCGGCAGTCGCTGTACGTGTGCGCCCTGGCCAGCGCGCTGGGCATGGCGGTGCTGCTGTTTTCAACGCCCTTGCTGCGGCTGGCCGAGGTGCCGCCCGACTTGCAACCCGTGGCCGCCAACTACCTGGCCGTGGTGGGCTGGAGCCTGCCGGCGGCGCTGCTGTTTCGCGCCTTCAGCAACCTGTGCCAGTCGCTGGGCAAGCCGCAGCTGGTCAGCTGGCTGCAGGTGGTGTCGCTGTTCGTCAAGGTGCCGCTGTCGGTGTGGCTGACCTTTGGCGGCGCGGGCGTGCCCGGGCTGGGCGTGGTGGGCTGCGCCTGGGGCACGTTCATCGTCAACTACGTGCTGCTGGGCCTGGCGCTGTGGCTGCTGCGCAAGCAGAGCCTGTTTGCGCCGCTGGACCTGTGGCAGCGGCTGGAGCGGCCGCACGCGCCCACGCTGGCCGCCTTTGCGCGCCTGGGCCTGCCGGCGGCGCTGACGGTGCTGGTGGAGATCACCTCGTTCACGCTGATGGCGCTGTTCGTCGCGCGGCTGGGCACCACCGCCACGGCGGCGCACCAGATCGCTGCCAACGTGACCGCGCTGCTGTACATGACGCCGCTGTCGCTGGCCATCGCCACCAGCGCGCGGGTGAGCTATTGGCGCGGCGCGGGCGACGAGGCGCGGGCGCGCAAGGTGGCGCTGCAGGGATCGGCGCTGGCGCTGGTGCTGGCCGCGCTGGCGTCGCTGGGGGTGCTGGCCCTGCGCCCCGGCATTGCCGCCATCTACACCGCCCACGCCGGCGTGGCCTTGCTGGCCACGCGCCTGCTGGCCTGGGTGGCGCTGCTGCACGTGGCCGACGCCGTGCAAACGCTGGCCATCTTCGTGCTGCGCTGCTACCGCGTCACGCTGGCGCCCTTCGTGGCCTATGGCGTGCTGCTGTGGGGCTTTGGCTTGGGCGGCGGCTATGTGCTGGCCTACCGCGGTCTGGGCGCCTGGCCGGCGCAGCAGTCACCCGCCGCATTCTGGCAAGCGGCGGCCGGCGCCTTGCTGGTGACGGCGCTGCTGGTGCAGGCCATGCTGCGGCGCGTGAGCCGGCGGGCGGTGGCGCTGCAAGCGGGCTGAGGCGGGCTCAAAAATGTTGATCTGACCCCAATTTATTTTTTCGGCGGCGGGGGCGTCCTCTGCCATGATCGAGCGCTTTTTATTTTTCAATTCGAGGATGAGGAGAAGCCCATGGTTTGGCAACAGATTTACGACCCGTTCGGGAACATGGTGGTGTCCACGCTGCTGGCGGCGGTGCCGGTGGTGGTGATGCTGGGGGCGCTGGGGCTGTTTCACATCAAGGCGCACATCGCCGCCGGCATGGGCCTGGTGGCGGCGGTGCTGGTGGCCATCTTCGCCTATGGCATGCCGGCCGACATGGCCGGGCGCGCGGCCATGCTGGGGGCGTTCACGGGGCTGCTGCCGATCGGCTGGATCGTGCTCAACATCATCTTTTTGCACCAGCTGACCGAGCAAAACGGCAGCTTTGCCGTGCTGCAGGATTCGCTCTCGGGCATCACCGAGGACCGGCGCATCCAGCTGCTGCTGATCGCGTTTTGCTTCGGCGCGTTCTTCGAAGGCGCGGCGGGCTTCGGCACGCCGGTGGCGGTGACGGCGGCCATCCTGATCGGACTGGGTTTTTCGCCCTTGGCGGCCTCGGGCCTGTCGCTGATTGCCAACACCGCGCCGGTGGCCTTTGGCGCCCTGGGCACGCCGGTGCTGACGCTGGCCAAGGTGCACGGCTACGACCTGATGGAGGTCACGGCCATGATCGGGCGCCAGCTGCCGTTCTTCTCGCTGCTGGTGCCGTTCTGGCTGATCTGGGCCTTTGCCGGGCGCAAGGGCATGATGGAAATCTGGCCCGCCATCCTGGTGGCCGGCGTGTCGTTTGCCATCCCGCAATACCTGGTGTCCAACTTCATCGGGCCGGAGCTGGTGGACATCATCGCCGCGCTGGTCTCCATGGCCTGCCTGGTGGGCTTTTTGCGCGTGTGGCAGCCCAAGAAGATCTGGACCTCGCCCTCGCTGCGCGGCCACGACCCGAGCGCCGCCGAGGCCAAGCCGGCCAAGCCCATCACGCGCCACAGCACCGAGGCGCTGGTGGCGGCCTGGACGCCGTGGGTCATCCTCTCGGTGTGCGTCTTCATCTGGGGCCTGCCCTCGGTCAAGGGCTGGCTCAACGGCCTGTTCGCGCCCGCCTTCCCGATGGAGGGCCTGCACAACATGATCGAGAAGGTGCCGCCCGTGGTCGCCAAGCCCACCAAGGAGGGCGCGGTCTACACGCTGAACCTGCTGTCGGCCACCGGCACCGGCATCCTGCTGTCGGCCATCATCAGCGCCTTCGTCATGAAGTACAACCCGGTGGCCATCGTGCGCACCTTCTTCAAGACGCTGTGGCTGGTCAAGTACTCGCTGCTGACCATCGCGCTGATGCTGGCGCTGGGCACGCTCACGCGCTACTCGGGCACCGACACCACGCTGGGCCTGGCCTTTGCCAACACCGGCGTGCTCTACCCCTTCTTCGGCACGCTGATGGGCTGGCTGGGCGTGGCGCTGACGGGCTCGGACACGGCATCCAACGTGCTGTTCGGCGGCATGCAGAAGGTGGCCGCCGACCAGCTCGGCCTGTCGCCCAACCTGATGGGCGCGGCCAACAGCTCGGGCGGCGTGATGGGCAAGATGATCGACGCGCAGTCCATCGTGGTGGCATCCACCGCCACGCGCTGGTTCGACCACGAGGGCGACATCCTGCGCTACGTGTTCTTCCACTCCATCGCGCTGGATTGCCTGGTGGGCCTGTACGTGACCATGCAGGCCTACGTGTGGCCGTTCACGCTCATGGTGGTGCACTGAGTTTGCAATGTTTTCGGGGCGCAGCGCTTGTGGGACAAGCGCTGGCAGCTCCTATAAAAATAGCAACGAGCGCCTGGGGCGCCCGTTGTCTTTGCGGCCGGCGGATCGCCCGACGAAACGCCGTGTGAAGCCTGTCGGTTCGGCCCTCTCGTCCAGGCCTGGACTGGTGAGGACGTATCTCAGCAGCCCGCCATGGGCTCAGGCTCGAATGGCCGGCTCAGGAGGCCAGCTTGATTTCAAGCTGCGTCGGGATCGCGCGGCGAATCGCGTCGCCCACGGGGGAATGCGCCTCGGCCCATTCGACGATTTCGCGCAGTTGCTGCGCCGACGCGCCCTTGCCTTCAAGGGTCACGCGGACACGCATGGCCTGCGGCCCCGGCGGCACCCCGTCGCCCAGCCCGAAAATGCCGCGATCATCGGACGTGCTGTCGACCGCCACCTCGATGCGGGCAAGCTCCACGCCAAGCTGCGCGGCCCGCATGGCGATGACGGTCGCATCGCAGTTGGCCAGGGCCGCACGCAAAAACCAGCCCGGCGTGGGCGCGCTCCCACCGCCGCCGACGGTTTTGGGCATGTCGGATATCAGCGTCGCGCCGTTGGGCCCCTCGGCCCGGCACACCAGGCCGCCCTGAACCGTCGCCACGGCGGCCTTGTCGGATACGGCGCCCTTGTCCGGGTTGTCCGCGAAATACTGCGTGACGCGGGCGATCGCCTCTTGAATCCGTGTGTCGCTCATGATGCCTCCCCGTCGAAAAATGGGGTCAGATGAACATTGAATCCCCGGCTCACGGCTTGTTTTTCGTCTTCCCCTTGGGCAGCACGGCCGTGACGGGCGCCTGCGGGCGATCCGACGGGACGTCGGTCTTCGGCGGTGATTTGTCCTTCTTCGGCTTTTTCACCATTTTTTCTCGGCGTTGTTCACCCATGGTCGGCTCCTTGTGTGCAGTTGCATCAGGCAGCGATGGTAGCCGGGTCCGGGCCGGTGCGGACAGCCGGTGCGGACAAAAATGCCGTGCGCCTTGCGGCCCATCGGTCAACGGCGCGCGGCGGCCCGGGGGCCTGCGCTCACGCGCTCAGGTCCGGCTGATTTGGCGCAGCGTGACGAACTCCTCGGCGCTGGTCGGGTGAATGCCGATGGTGGCGTCGAACTGCGCCTTGGTGGCCCCGCACTTCAGCGCCACGGCAAAGCCCTGCACGATTTCGCCGGCGTCGGCGCCCACCATGTGCAGGCCCAGCACGCGGTCGGTTTGGGCATCGACGATCAGCTTGGTCAGGGTGCGCTCGCTGCTGCCGCTCAGCGTGTGCTTGAGCGGCTTGAAGTCGCTGCGAAACACCTGGACGGCGCCGACCTGCTCGCGCGCCTGCTGTTCGGTGAGGCCCACGGTGCCGATGGGCGGGTGGGTGAAGACGGCGGTGGGGATGCCCGCATAGTCCATGGTGCGCGCGGCCTGGCCGGGTGGGGGCGCAAACAGCTGATCGATCAGGGCCATGCCTTCGGCCAGCGCCACGGGGGTCAGCTCCAGCCGGCCCACCACGTCGCCGATGGCGTACACGCCGGGCACGCTGGTGGCAAAGCGTTCGTCCACCTCGATCGCGCCATTGTCGGACAGCCGCACGCCCAGTGCATCCAGCCCCAGGCCCGCGGTGTTGGCGTGGCGGCCGGTGGCGTAGAGCACCACGTCGGCTTCGATGGCAGAGCCATCCTTCAGGTGCACGCGCCGCGCGTCGGCCACTGCCTCGATGCGCGCCACGTCGGCGTGGGTGCGGATGTCGACGCCGTGCTTGCGCATCTCGCCGGCGGCAAAGTCGCGCACCTCGTCGTCGAAGCCGCGCAGGATTTGCGCGCCCCGGTACAGCAGCGTGACCTGCGCGCCCAGGCCATGGAAGATGCTGGCCATCTCGCAGGCGATGTAGCCGCCGCCCACCACCGCCAGGCGCCGGGGAAACTGCGGCAGGTCGAACATGTCGTCGGACGTGACGGCCCATTCGCGCCCCGGCACATCGGGCACGAAGGGCGTGCCGCCGGTGGCGATCAGCACGTGGCGCGCGCGGTGGCGCCGGGTGCCGCCGCCCTCCAGCGCGACTTCGACCGTGTGGGCGTCAAGCAGGCGCGCGTGGCCTTGCAGGCGCAGCACCTTGGCGCCGGTCATCAGGCCTTCATAGATGCCGTTCAGGCGCGTGATCTCCCGGGCGCGGTTGGCCTTGAGCGCCTCCCAGTCCAGCGCGGGCGCGCCGGGCAGGCGCCAGCCGAAGCCCGCGCTTTCGGCAAAGGCCTCGGCGTAGTGCGCGCCGTAGCTGTAGAGCTTCTTGGGGATGCAGCCCACGTTGACGCAGGTGCCGCCCATGCGTGCGCTTTCGGCCATGGCCACGCGCGCGCCGCGCTGGGCCGCAAAGCGCGCGGCGCGCACGCCGCCGGAGCCGCCGCCGATGACGAAGAGGTCGTGGTCGAAGGAAGGGGTTGCCATGGTCTTGAATCGATGGTGCGTTCTGCGCGATGCGCTTGAGTGTAGGCAGCCGCCGCAGCCTGGGTGTGGCAAAGGCCTTGTCAGTTATTCATGGCGTTGCGCGTTGCCCGCGGCTTGACCTGGGCCCCGCGCACCTCGATGCGGCGCTCGTCCTGCACCGCGCCGCGGTCGTCGCGCAGCTGGATCACGTGCCGGCCGGGCCAGGGCAGCCACTGGGCCTGGCGGCCGCGGCCGATCGGGCGCTCGCCGATCCACCAGTGCAGGCCTTGCGGCGGGGCCGAGCCGGCGTCGGCTTGCAGCAGCAGGCGCTGATTGGGCAGCGGAATGTCGGGGTCGAGCGCCAGAATGGTGCCGTCCTGCGGGCGCGTGATGCGGGGCGGCACGTCGCTGCTGGGCTGAGCCGATTTGGGGCTTTTTTGGTCTGTGGCGCTTGCCAATTCTGCGCCGGCAGCTTCTGATTCAATAGCAAATACGCTTTGAGCAGTGCCGGGCAGAAACCATTCGTCGCGCGCGGCCTCGGGCGCGCCGCCAAAGCGCACGCGGGCGTGCACCAGGGCGGCGGGGGCGGGCGGTGCGCGCGAGGGGGCGCCCTCGTGCAGCGCGCGCATCAAATCGGCCCACACCGGCGCGGCGCCATGGGTGCCGCTCACGTCCCACATGGGCGCGCCGCTGGCGTTGCCCACCCACACGCCCACGGTGTAGCGCCGCGAGAAGCCCACAGCCCAGTTGTCGCGCATGTCCTTGCTGGTGCCGGTCTTGACCGCGGACCAGAAGCGCGTGGCCAGGATCGAATCGAGCCCGAAGGTGAGGGCGCGCGCGTTGCGGTCGGCCAGGATGTCGCTCGCGATGAAGGCGGCGGCGGGGTCGAGGGCTTGATGGCAGGCGGGGTCGCTGCCCTCACCCCGGCCCTCTCCCGCAGGCGGGAGAGGGAGTGAGGATTTGGCTCCCTCGCCCCTTTGGGGAGAGGGTTGGGGTGAGGGGCGCGGCGCATCGGGCAACAGCCGTGGCGGGCAATACCGCCCGCCGTTGGCCAGGGCGCGATAGGCGTTGGTGAGTTGCAGCAGGCTGAGCTCGGCGCTGCCCAGCGCCAGGCTGTAGCCGTAGTAGTCGCCGCTCTCGGGCAGGGCGATGCCCAGTGCGCCCAGCTGGCGGTGAAAGGCGCGGGGCGACACCATGACCAGCGCGCGCACCGCCGGCACGTTGAGCGAGGAGGCCAGCGCCGTGCGCACCGACACCCAGCCCTTGAAGTGGCGGTCGTAGTTTTGCGGGATGTACAGCCCGCTGGCGGTTTGCAGTTGCGCCGGCGAGTCGTGCAGCAGCGAGGCGGCCGTGAGGCGCCGCTCGGCGATGGCCTGCGCGTACAGGAAGGGCTTGAGCGTGCTGCCGGGCTGGCGCAGCGCCGTGACGGCATCGACCTCGGCGGCGCGGCTGAGTTCACCGCTGGAGCCCACCCAGGCCAGCACCGCGCCGCTGGCGTTGTCCAGCACCACGGCGGCGCCGTCTTCCACGTGACGGCCGCGCAACTCCTGCAGGTGCTGCTGCAGCGATGCGAGCGCCAGGCGCTGCACGCGCGCATCGAGCGTCGTGCGGATGGTGCGCGGCACGGGCGCGCCCGCCGGCAGCGCGGCCAGCAGCCGGCGGGCGAAGTGCGGCGCGATGCCTTCGGCCGGCGGCCAGGCGCGGCGCGCCAGGGCCAGCTCGGCCTGCATGTCCAGCGCCACGCAGTCGCTGGCCGCGCCCGCGGGCCGCATCGCCTTGAGCACGCCGCAGGCGCGCTGCGCCACGCGCGCCGCACTGGCGTTGGGCGCGCGCACCAGCGCGGCGGCAATGGCCGATTCGCTGTCGGTCAGGCCATGGGGGGCCTTGGCGAACAGAGTGCGCGACAAGGCGTCGATGCCCACCAGCTCGCCGCGAAAGGGCACGAGGTTGAGGTAGGCCTCCAGGATCTGGTCCTTGCGCCAGCTCGATTCGAGCCGGGTCGCCATCAGCGCCTGGCCGATCTTCTGGCGCAGGCTGCGCCCGCCCGTGCCCAGGCGCAGATCGTCGTCCAGCAGGCCGGCCAGTTGCATGGTCAGCGTGCTGGCGCCGCGTGTCTTGGTGTTCCACAGGTTGGCCCAGGCGGCGGCGGAGACGGCGCGCCAGTCCACGCCGCTGTGCTCGTAAAAGCGCTGGTCCTCGGACAGCACCAGCGCATGGCGCAGCGCGGGCGAAACGTCGGCCAGCGGCACCCAGGCGCCGCGGCGCACGCCGCGGTCGGTGCGCAGGCGCTCGATCGGCTCGCCATGGCGGTCCACGAACAGCGTCTCCGACGGACGATGCTCGGCGCGCACGTCGTCGAATTTCTGGGCATGCGCATGGCCTATGAAAAACAGGACGCAGAGGACGCAGAAAAAACGCAGAGGACGCGAAAAAAACATCATTTCAATGGGGCCATCCGCCATCTCGATCCATTCGGAAAATCGATTTTTTTGCGTCCTTTGCGATTCCTTTGCGCCCTCTGCGTTCGGCTGCTGGTATTCAAGGCTGCTTCACGTCCACCACCGCATTGGGCGCTTCGCCGAACATCTCCGGTGCGTACAAGGCCTCGACGCGGCTGGGCGGCAGCTGAAAGCGCCCCGCGTTGTTCAGGCGCACCGTGTATTCCATCTTGATGCTGCCCTTGGGCAGATAGGCGTAGTAGCTGCGGAAGGACTCGAAGCTGCGCTCCTCGAAGGCGGCCCAGCCGTAGCCGTCGCGCTTTTCGCCCTGCGTGGCGATCGCCGAGTCGCGCCCCAGGCCGCTGCCCNNGATGGTGGCGCCGGCGGGCACGGGGTCGGTCACGGCCACCCAGGTCATGGGGGCGCTGCCGGTCACCTCCAGCGTCACGCGCAGGATGTCGCCGCGCGTGTAGTGCGCGGCGGGCAGGCTCTTGTCGGCTTGCTCGACGGGGGTGATGGTCTTGCGGATCTGGTAGCCGGCGGCCAGCGGCGCCTTCAGCTCGACGGCGGCCAGCGATTGCAGCGTGAGCCAGGGCTTGCCGCTGCCCGTGTGGGTGACGGCCAGCGGCTGGGCGGCGGCCGCGTCGGGCCAGGGCAGCATCAGCGTGTTGCCCGTCAGCTGTCCCGGCTCGGCCGGCGCGCCAAAGAAGCGCCCGTTGGCCGTGGGCTCGCCGGCTTTCAGGCGCTTGACCTGCGTCCAGTCCACCTGGCCGCTGGCGCCGTCCAGCGTGGCGCGCGTGATGCCGGCCACGGGCTGCGATTCTTGCGTGCGCGAGAACTGCCGCAGC
>JAFEEB010000061.1:27513-33066 GCA_018241325.1 Pseudomonadota bacterium
AGCAGCAGGCGCGCGGCGTTGACGTCGCCGCCGGCCATCAGCCACCACCAGGCGTCGTCCTGCTCGGTGGCAAAGATCAGGCGCGTGCCCTGCACCGACAGGCGCGCGCGCAGGATTTGCAGCGCCTCGGCCAGCCTTTGGGGCTGCTCGGGAATGCCCTTGACGCGCCGCAGCACGCTCACCCAGTCGATCACGGCGCTGGTGGGCCACTGGTTGGGCGCGATGGTGATGCTGGTCAGCATGGCCGGCTGCGCGGCGCCGTAGCGCGCCAGGGCCTCGATGGCGGCCAGCTTGCGCACGTCCAGGTCGGCGCGCGGCGACCAGTGCTTGCGCTCGATGCGGCCGGCCACGAAGTCTGCCAGGCCCTGGGCCATGCGCTGGCGGGCGTCCTCGGGCAGGCGGTACGCGGGGTTCAGGTGCGCGGCCTCGTCGGTGGCGGCCAGCAGCCAGGCGGTGAGGGTGTCGCTGCCGCTGTCGGGCTGGCCGGCCTGGGGCGGAAAGTACGACGCCAGGCCGTTGGCGTCCAGGTAGGCGGGCAGTTGCGCCACCGTGCGCTGCCAGGCCGACACATCGTCCATGCCGATGGCCTTGCTGGTCTGCTGCTCCAGGCACGAATAGGGGTAGCGCGCCAGCCAGTCACGGATGGCGGGCAGGCCATCGGCCAGGCTGGGCTGCAAGGACAGCTTGAGGCCGCCACGCTTGACGCCGTGCGCGGGCAGGGCGCCCTCCGGCGGGGCCACGGGCAGGCTGTAGGGGCCGTCCAGTTGCACCAGCGTGGCCTGCTGCACCGTCAGCGGCACGGCGGGCACGACGCGCTGGCTGATCTTGAGCGCATCGCGCGCGCCGCCGTTCACGTCGCGCGCCTGCACGTCCCACAGCAGCGCCTGGGCGCGGGTGGCCGCCAGCGGCACGGGCACGGTCACGTCCCAGCGCGCCTCGCGCGCCTCGCCGGCGGGAATGTCCAGGGTTTGCGCGGGCAGGTCGAGCAGGCTGGCGCGCGGCGTGACCTGCACCTTCATCGGCTTGGCCGTGGTGTTGCGCAGCGTGAGCATGGCGGTGAACGCATCGCCTTCGCGCACCAGGGGCGGCAGGCCGCTGATGATCTGCAAGTCCTGCGTGGCGCGAATGCTGGTTTGCCCTGTGCCGAACTGGGCCAGGCCCATGTCGGCCACGGCCACGATCTGGAAGGTGGTGAGCGCGTCGTTCAGCGGCACCTCGATGCGCGCCTGGCCCTGCGCGTCCAGTTGCAGGCGCGGCTGCCACAGCAGCAGGGTGTCCAGCAGCTCGCGCGTGGGGCTGGCGCCGCCGTCGCCGCCTGCGGGCACGGCCTTGCGGCCGTAGTGGCGCCGGCCGATGATTTCCATCTGCGCGGTGGCCGTCTCCACGCCCCAGGCACGGCGCGTGAGCATGGCGTCCAGCAAGTCCCAGCTGCGGTTGGGCATCAGCTCCAGCAGGGCCTGGTCCACCGCGGCCAGCGCCACTTCGGCGTGGGCGGCGGGCTGGCCGTTGGCTTGCCTGACCGTGATAGTGACCTGCGCCTTGCCGCGCACCGGGTAGCTGGCCTGGTCGGCCTTGACCTCGACGGCCAGCTGGTTGGCGCGGGTGGCCACCTTGAGCTCGGCCATGCCCAGACGAAAGGCCGGCTTGCTCAAATCCACCAGGGCGGTGGGCGGGGCGTAGTCCTTGCTGTCGTGCCAGAACGCCTGCCACCACTCGCGCGGCGCCTGGTAGCCCCAGGTGAAAAAGCTGTACCACGGCACCTCGTGCACGCGCCCGCGCAGGGCCAGCACGCTGACGTACACGTTGGGGCCCCAGCCGTCCTCGATCTTGACGTTGATCGTGGGGTCGCTGCCTTGCAGCTGCACCACCTCGGTGTGCAGGATGCCCTCGCGCTCGACCGCCACCAGGGCCGTGGCGTGGCGAAACGGCATGCGCACCTGCAGGCGCGCCGTGTCGCCGCTCTGGTAGGTCTTTTTCTCGGCCAGCACGTCCATGCGGTCGTCGTTGCGCCCGCCAAACCACAGCTCGCCCTGGCCGGTGACCCAGACCGAGCTGGCCGCGACCGAGCTGCGCCCCTTGTCGTCGCGCGCCGTGGCCACCAGTTCGATCTCGCCGGGCTGGGTCAGCTTGACGCTGCACGCCAGCAGGCCGCCGGCATCGCTGGTGCCGGTGCAGACCGTGCCCAGGTCCTTGGTTTCGGTGCGGCTGTCGTAAGCGTAGAAGCCCCCGACCATGCGCTTGCGGCTGGTGAGCGTGGTGCGGGCGATGGCGCGCACGTCCAGCGGAACGCCGGCCTTGGGCTTGCCCTCCAGGTCCAGCGCCAGTGCCTGCACCTGCGCCGACTGGCTGACCGAGGCCCAGCTCTCGGTCCTGATGCCGGCCAGCACGGCGGCCGGCCACAGCGTGCGCGTGCCGCGCAGGGTTTGCAGCTCGCCGTTGGGGTCGGCGTAGGTGGCCTCCAGCACCAGCTGGCGCGGGGCCGGCGCCGGGGCGATGGCGTCGATCACCACCTGGCCCAGGCCCTCGCGGTTCAGGGTGGTGGGCAGCTTGTCGGCCACGCCTTGCGTGTCTTCGGTGGGGGTGTTGTCGGTGTCGTCCGTGCCCGACTTGCGCGGCGCGTTGAAACTGAAGGCGTCGTAGTCGGCAAACGAGGGTGTCTGCGTGCGCGTGAGCGCCGACACCCGCACCGGCAGGTTGGCGGCCGGCCCGCCGCCGACGTAGCTGACCTGCACCTGCACCGGCACCCGCGTGGCGGCCACCAGCGCGGCCTTGTCCAGCGGCGCCACGCTGCCTTGCAGCACGGGCAGGCGAAATTCCTCCACACGGAACGTGCCCGATTCGAGATAGGCACCGCCATCGTCCGTGCCTTGCCGGCGCAGCACGACCTGATAGACGCCCAGCTTGGCGGCGGGCGGAATGGCGAACTGGCTCTCGGCGCTGCGCCCGCCGGTGGGCGTCTGGCGCCAGGTGAGCGGCTGCGTGTATTCCTGCCCGCTGCCCACGTGGGTGATGACCAGGGTGTCCGGGTTCTTGCCGGGCAGGCCGAAGCCGGCGCGCGTCTCGGTGCGGATCAGGTGCTTCATCGACACCGTCTCGCCGGCGCGCAGCAGCGTGCGGTCGAACACCGTGTGGGCGCGCACGTCGGGCTGCACGGCCATGCTGGTGGGCACGTTGAAGCGCCAGGGCTCGATGCCGCGCTGCCAGGACGACCAGGTGAAGGCCATGTCGGGCACGCCGCGGTTGTCGGCGCGCGCGCTGACGAAGTAGGCACGCTGGAAGTCGCCCAGGTACTCGCCTTCGCCCATGCAGTCGGGCGGCTGGGCGGGCAGGCCCTTGAATTGCGCCAGGCCCTGGGCATCGGTGCTGGCCTTGGCCAGGGGCTTGCCCCTGCAGTCGCTCACCTGCACGGTGGCGCCGGCCACCGGCGCGCCCTTGTCCAGCGTGGTGACCCAGGCCAGCGCGTTCTCGCGCCCCAGCTTGAAGTGCACGCCCAGGTTGGTGACCAGCACCGAGCTGCGCACCACCATGCGGCGCTGGGCGCCGTAGCCGGCGTCCAGCAGGGCCTGGCCCAGCAGCTGCGAGCTGAGCTCCAGCACGTGAAAGCCCGGCGCCAGCGGCACGCCCACCACCTCGAACGGGCGCTCGCCCGCAGCGGGCGCCGCCGGCAGGGCGATCGACTTGACGCCGCCCTGGCCGGCCAGCAGGGACAGGGTGCGCGATTCGACCGCGTCCTTGGTCGAGTCGCCCACGGGCGGGGGCAGCGCGGCCGAACCGAACTCGGCGCGCACCTGATCGCGCGGCACCAGCCAGCGGTCGTAGCGCTGCACGCGGGTGAACCACTGGATGATTTCGGTGTCGCTCTGGGGCTGCAAGTCGCCCAGTTGCAGGTCGCTGGCCTGCAACTGAGGCTCCACGCGGCGCACCGTCAGCGGCAGCAGCGCCGGGCCATCCGGCCCTTCGGCAAAGCGCTCGACGATGCCGAAGGGCGCGGCGGCGAACTTGACCAGCGGCGGCATCGCCGCGGTGTCGATCTTGAGCGGAAAGCTGGCGGCATTGGCCAGCGGCCGGCCACTGGCGTCCTTCAGATCGGCCGGCAGGCTGAGCGTGAGCGTGCTGCGCTCGGGGAAGGGGCCGTTGAACTGGACGCGGTCGAGCAGGTCCTCGCCCTGGCTGCCTTCGTCGAAGTGCGGCGACATCTCGGTCTTGTCCGAGCGCAGCCGCACCGCGCCCAGCAGCTTGCGCGCCACCGGCGCACTGAAGACCAGCTCGATCGGCCGGATCGGCATGCAGGCGGCCTGGGCGTTTTCGCGCTCGCAGCTGGTGCTGGCGGTGAAGGGCTCGCGCACCTTGAAGGCAAAGCGCCGCTCGATGCGGTTGGCCACGCCGCTGGGCGTGGCCACGCCGGCGCCGTAGATCAGCTGCACGCGGGTGGCGGGCGTCAGGCGCCGGTTGCAGGCCAGGGTGACATAGCGCAGCGGGTCGGCCTGCGCCGCCTTGTCCAGGTCCAGCGCCTTCAGCAGCGCGTCGCGCGGCGCGCCGTCGATCAGGCGAACGGGCACGCGCTCGCCCAGGCCGTCCACCGCGCAGCTGATGTGCGCGGCCGCGCTCTCGGGCGTGGCCGGCCCGTTCAGGCGCAGCACGAAGGTTTGCTCCTCCTCGATGGGCGAGGAGGGGCTGGGCCGGATCGATTGAACAAATGGGCCGCCGCTATTGAATGAATAGCTGCTCGCGCTTTTCAGCAGCGTACCAGAGGGCGATTTGAAGCCTGAAACCGGCTCCACGCGGCAGCGCACGCCCGGCGGCAGGTCGGCCGCGAAGTCGAACACCCACTGCCGCGCGCTGACCCAGCGGCCCTGCCCGCGCCCGGCCGCGGCGTTGTCGCAAGCCACGCTGAGCGGCGCGCTCGCCTGGGCGTCGCCAAAGTTGACGGCGTTGTCGCTGAACTGGGCCACCACCTGGCGCACGCGCGCGACCTCGCCCTGGGGCGTGAGCGCGGTGAGCGTCAGCGCCTGGGCGCTTGCGGCCGCGAGGCCGGCCAGCAGGACGAGGAGGCCACGGGCGCCTGGCCGGGGCGAGCGGCGGCGCTCAGTCGAAGGAGGGGGCATGCACGGTTACCAGTCGGGTGGGACGGCCCGAGCGTAACAAACCCCTTGACCCGCCGGGTGCCGGCGGGCCGCTGACGCAGGATCAGTTGACGGTGATGTGCGCGTCCTTGACCAGTTTGGCGAACTTGTCGGTCTCGGCGCGGATTTGCTGGGCCATCTCATCGCTGGTGTTGCCGATGGGAATCGCGCCGATGTCGTCCATGCGTTTGGCGAATTCGGGCGAGTGGATGATCTTGATCATCTCGGTGCTCAGACGCGCCACGATGTCCCTGGGCGTGGCCGCGGGTGCCAGCACGCCGAACCAGGTGCCGATGTTGAAGTCCTTCAGGCCCGCCTCTTGCAGCGTCGGCACGTCGGGCAGCGCCTTGGAGCGGGTGGCCGTGGTGACCGCCAGCGGGCGCAGCTTGCCGGCCTTGATGTGCGGCAGCACCGGCGTGATGGTGTCGAA
>JAFEEB010000062.1:0-21955 GCA_018241325.1 Pseudomonadota bacterium
CAACATTCGCGAGAAGAGCCTGATGCCAGGGGCAGTGAGCGACTGACGCAAGGACAGGACGCGGCACAATTGCCCCATGACGCACGCAAGCACCCCACCCATCGCCGGTCACCTGCTGATCGAATGCCTGATCGAGCAGGGCGTTGAGCGCGCCTGGGGCGTGCCGGGCGAAAGCTACCTGGCGGCGCTGGACGGCTTTCATGCGCACCGCGACCGCATCCGCTTCATCACCTGTCGCCACGAAGGCGGCGCGTCCTTCATGGCCGAGGCCGAGGGCAAGCTGACGGGGCGCCCGGGCGTGCTGTTCGTCACCCGCGGACCGGGCGCCACCAACGCCACGGTGGGCATCCACACGGCGTTTCAGGATTCGACGCCGATGGTGGTCTTCATCGGCGATGTGGCGAGCAGCATGCGCGACCGCGAGGCCTTCCAGGAGGTGGACTTTCGCGTCTTCCTGGGCCCCAGCACGCAAGGATTTGCCAAGCGGGTCGAGCGCATCGACGACGCGCGGCGCATGCCCGAATACGTGGCGCGCGCCTTCGCCACCGCCATGAACGGCCGCCCCGGCCCGGTGGTGCTGGTGCTGCCCGAGGACATGCTGACGCAGCCGGTGGATGCGCGCCCGCTGCCGCGCGTCGCACCGGTTCAGTATCAAAGCGAGCCGCAGCGCTTGCTGCATCTGCGCGAGCAGCTATTGAAATCGAAGCAACCGCTGGTGATTGCGGGCGGCCCCGGCTGGACGCCCGAGGCGGCGCAGGCGCTGCAGCGCTTTGCCGAGCGCTGGCAGTTGCCGGTCGCCAACGCCTTCCGCTTTCAGGACACCTTCGACAACCACCATGCGCTGTACGCCGGCGACGTGGGCATCGCCATCAACCCCCGGCTGGCCGAGCGCGTGCAGAGCGCCGACCTGCTGCTGGTGGTCGGCCCGCGCCTGGGCGAGATGACCACCGGCGGCTACACGCTGATCGAGGCACCGGTTCCGAAGCAACAGCTGGTGCACATCCACCCCGATCCGCAGGAGCTGGGCCGCGTCTACCAGGCCGACCTGGCCTTGTGCGCCACCATGCCCGGCGCAGCCGCCATGCTGGACGCGCTGCCGGCGCCGGGCGAGGTGCCCTGGCAGGCTTGGGCGCAGGCCGCGCACGCCGACTACCTGGCCAACCTGCAACCGCAGCCGCTGCCCGGGCCGATCGACATGCCGGCCATCGTCGCCACGCTGCAACAGCACCTGCCGGCCGATACGGTGGTCACCAACGGCGCGGGCAACTTCGCCAGCTGGGTGCATCGCTTCTGGCGCTATCACGGCATCGCCAAGGGCCACAAGACCCAGCTGGCGCCCACCAGCGGCGCCATGGGCTACGGCGTGCCGGCGGGCATCGGCGCGTCGATCGCCACCGGGCGTACGGTCTTCACCATTGCCGGCGACGGCGACTTTCTGATGAACGGACAAGAGCTGGCCACCGCCGTGCAGCACGGCGGCAAGAGCATCATCGTGCTGCTCAACAACAGCAGCTACGGCACCATCCGCATGCACCAGGAGCGCGAGTACCCCACCCATGTCAGCGGCACGCCGCTGGCCAACCCGGACTTCGTCGCCCTGGCGCGCGCCTACGGCTGGGCCGGCGAGCGCGTGACGCGCACGGCCGAGTTCGAGCCGGCCTTGCTGGCGGCGCTGGGGCGCGACGACGTCGGCACCTTGATCGAGGTGATGCTCAGCGAGGACGTCATCACCACGCGCGCGACGCTGGACAGCATTCGGCAGAAGGCGCTGGCGGCTCAGGGAAATTCCTGATTTGATAGCTGTCGGCGCAGACTGCGCGCGCGCCATGGCTCGATCGGACAACAAAAAACCGGCCTTGGAGCCGGTTTTTCGTGGGTGCCGCGGCCGATCAGGACAGGTGCCCGTTGACCAGCTTGGTCATCTCGAACATCGAGACCTGCGCCTTCTTGAAGATTTCCTTCAGCTTGGAGTCGGCGTTGATGTTGCGCTTGTTGGCGGCGTCCTGCAGCTTGTGGTGCTTGATGTATTCCCAGATTTTCTTGGTCACTTCGGTGCGGGGCATGGGCTTGGCGCCGATCACCGCGGCCAGTTGAGGGCTGGGCGTCATGGCCTTCATGAAGGCCGGGTTGGCCACGCGCTTCTTGGCGGGGGCGGCGGCCTTTTTGGCCACAGCTGCCTTCTTCGCGGGAGCGGCTTTCTTGGCCGCAGCTGCCTTCTTGGCCGGTGCCGCTTTCGCGGGCGCTTTCTTTGCAGTTGCCATGGTTGGTGATCCTCTTTATTGAACGAACTGGAAACGTTGGCCAGCCCACAAAAATGCATCGGTCTGGCTGAACCGGATGCTACTGGATACGGAGCACGTTTCCAAGCGGAAAGTGCGTGGCGACGCCCGTGGGTGTTGCTTTTTTCGCTTTCTGATGCCGCTCTTGGCTATCCTTGGGCCTGTTGCGGCCTCTGGTGCCGTGTTTTTGCTCCGCCGCGGAGCCGTCCTGCCATGACCCAAGCCCTGTTTTTTACCTGCGATTTGTGCGATGCCCACGAGGGCGATGCATCCGGCGCGTTTCGGGTGTTGCCGCCGGTGTTTCACCGTTTTGGCGCCGAGCAGGCGTTTTGCGGCCCGGTGCATACCGTGCGCGCGCCCGAAGACAACTCGCGCGTTCGCGAGGCGGTGAACAGCCCCGGTGAAGGCCGGGTTCTGGTGGTCGATGCGGGCGGCTCGCTGCGCTGCGCCCTGGTCGGCGGCAACCTGGCGCAGGCGGCCGCGCGCAACGGCTGGGCGGGCCTGGTCGTCGATGGCTGCGTGCGCGATCTGGCCGAGCTGCGCGCCGCGGGCCTTCCCATTCGCGCGCTGGCGGCGATGCCGCTGCGCTCCGTCAAGCGCGGCGAAGGGCAGGCCGGCGAGCCCGTCCATATTCAAGGGGTGCCGGTGCGGCCGGGCGACTGGTTGTATGCCGACGAAGACGGCATCGTGGTGGCCGACCGCTCGCTGACATGAAACACCCCCAGTCTCCACTCGCTGCGCGATGTTCCGCCCACCCCCTTGCAGGGGGCGCACCCAGTGACCGGGGAGACCCCGGCCTCGGGCGCCCTGGCTTGGCCTGCTCCGCGGCCACTGGTCTCTTTGGGTTTTATGACCTGCGGGTGGCGCGCAGGGCCATGGATCGCGACACGGCACTGAGCTAACCGCGCTGGCCTAGTGGCGCCCCACACGCAGCGCCGCGCGCGAGGGCAGGGTGGCCAGCAGCACACCGGCCAGCGCCACGGCGAAGGCCGTCAGTTGCGCGCCGCTCAGGGGCTCGCCCAGCACCAGCACGCCCACCAGCGCCGCGCTGATGGGCAGCATGACCGTGAACACGCCGGCCTGCGCGGCGGGCACGCTTTTGAGGCCGGTCATCCACAGCCACACCGTCCACATGCACGCGGCCAGGGCGTAAAACAGCAGCAGCACCCACATGCCCGGGGCCACGGCGGCAAAGTCGAAGCGCCAGGCCAGCCACAGGCCAAAGGGCGTGGTCAGCAGCAAGCCCCACAGGTTGATCAGCGCCGAGATGCGCCGCGGGCCCAACGCGCCCGTCAGCTTCTTGCCGATGACGGCGTAGCTGGCCTCGCACAGCACCGCGCCGATCAACAGCAGGTTGCCCAGCCAACTGGCGGCATGCGCGTTTGCCGCGCCGGGCGCCGCGGACAGCGACAGCAAGCCGATGCCCAGCACCGCGCAGGCCACGCCGGCCCAGACGCGGGGCGCGATGCGCTCGCGCAGAAACAGCCAGGACAGCAGCGCCACCGCCGCCGGAATGGCGGCCATGATGACCCCGGCCGAAACGGCCGTGGTGAGCTTGACGCCCGAGATCATGAACACGGTGAACAGGAAGTTGCCCAGAAAGGACTCCAAAAACACCAGCCCGCGGGTCTGGCGCGTCAGCGGCGGCTCGTCGGCCGGCTTGCGCAGCCAGTGCGCCATGGCCACGCCGCCAATGCCAAAGCGCAGCCAGGCCAGCAGAAAGACGGGAAACACCACCGCCAGGGGCTTGGTCAGCGCCACATAGCTGCCCACCAGGCTCATGGACAGCGCCAGGCAGCCATAGGCGGCGAGCGGAGGGTGGGCGCGTGGGGAGGTCACGTTGCGGGTGTCTGGGTGGGCCAGGCTGCGCGAAATATAGCGGGTAGCGGCGGCGCCGGGCGCGCGACGGCCTTGGCCTGATGAGCGCGCATCGAAAATTTCCGCAGTACGAAATACATGGCTGCAATTCGAAAATATGCCATGCTGCACTGCCGCATTTATTTCTCGATATGAGATATAAATTTTCGAAATACGAAAACGTAGTCGCAACTCATTGAATTTACATGAAAAAATATTTGTCTTGTATAAGACATAAGAATTTCATCGAGTCTTATACAAGAGTATGATTCACCCCAACGGCCCGCTGCTTGCAAGCCCGGCAGGCCGCCCGACAACCCCATAGCAACCTCACCTTTGGAGCCTTCGATGCCGAACACCAACGAGCAACTCAGCCGCGAGCAGCAAATCGCCGCCCTGGAAAAAGACTGGGCCAACAACGCCCGATGGAAGGGCGTCAAGCGCGGCTACAGCGCCGCCGACGTGGTGCGCCTGCGCGGCAGCATGCCGATCGAGCACACGCTGGCCAAGCGCGGCGCCGAAAAACTGTGGGGCCTGATCCACGGCGAGTCCAAGAAGGGCTACGTCAACGCCTTCGGCGCCATCAGCGCCGGCCAGGCCATGCAGCAGGCCAAGGCGGGCCTGGAGGCGGTGTACCTGTCGGGCTGGCAGGTGGCCGCCGACGGCAACACCAGCGAGACCATGTACCCCGACCAGTCGCTGTATGCGTATGACTCGGTGCCCACCATGGTGCGCCGCATCAACAACACCTTCAAGCGCGCCGACGAGATCCAGTGGAGCCGCGGCGTGGGCCCTGGCGACAAGGGTTTCATCGACTACTTCCTGCCCGTCGTGGCCGACGCCGAAGCCGGCTTTGGCGGGGTGCTCAACGCCTTCGAGCTGATGAAGAACATGATCGCCGCCGGTGCGTCGGGCGTGCACTTCGAAGACCAGCTGGCCGCCGTCAAGAAGTGCGGCCACATGGGTGGCAAGGTGCTGGTGCCCACGCAAGAGGCGGTCGAGAAGCTGATCTCCGCGCGCTTTGCCGCCGACGTGATGGGCGTGCCCACCATCGTGCTGGCGCGCACCGACGCCGAGGCCGCCAACCTGATCACCAGCAACCACGACGCCAACGATCAGCGCTTTTTGACGGGCGAGCGCACGCAAGAGGGCTTCTACCGCGTCAAGAACGGCCTGGAGCAGGCCATCAGCCGCGGCGTCGCCTACGCCCCCTATGCCGACCTGGTGTGGTGCGAGACCGGCGTGCCCGACATCGGCTTTGCCCGCGAATTTGCCCAGGCCGTGCTGGCCGCCTGCCCCGGCAAGCTGCTGAGCTACAACTGCTCGCCGTCCTTCAACTGGAAGAAGAACCTCAACGACAAGCAGATCGCCACCTTCCAGGACGACCTCTCGGCGCTGGGCTACAAGTTCCAGTTCATCACGCTGGCCGGCATCCACAGCAACTGGTACAACACCTTCAAGTTCGCCCACGCCTATGCGCGCGGCGAAGGCATGAAGCACTACGTCGAGATGGTGCAAGAGCCCGAGTTCGCCGCACGCGAGCAGGGCTACACCTTCGTGTCGCACCAGCAGGAAGTGGGCGCGGGCTACTTTGACGACGTGACCACCGTGATCCAGGGCGGCAGCTCCAGCGTGAAGGCGCTGACGGGCTCGACCGAGGAAGAGCAGTTTCACTGATCGGCTGAAAAAGAGGGCCGGCCACCCAGGCCGGCGAGGAGACGAAAGCCACGGCATGCCGTGGCTTTCTTGTTTTTGCGGGAGCCGTTTGGCTCGCTCCTGATCCGATCCGAAACGCATGAAAACCGCGCAAATGTCTCATGCACGGAGAAAATCGGCGAATTGAATTAAACAGATGCCGAAATTGATCGATGTCATGGTCCTTCTTGATGCGGCGTCGATGATCGCGCCATCGACTGCATTTGCCCACCCAAGGACCTCACATGACCCTCGGCCTGTCCCTGCTGCGCGCGCTCAAGAACCATGGCGCACGCGAAATTTTCGGCATCCCCGGCGACTTCATCCTGCCGCTGTTCAAGCAGATCGAGGAGAGCGCCATCCTGCCGCTCGTCACGCTCAGCCACGAGCCCGGCCTGGGTTTTGCCGCCGACGCGGCGGCGCGCATGCATGGCGGCATCGGCGTGGTGGCCGTCACCTATGGCGCGGGCGCGCTCAACACCGTCAACGCCGTGGCCAGCGCCTATGCCGAGCGCGTGCCGCTGGTGGTCCTGGCCGGCTGCCCGGGCGAGGTGGAGGCGCATTCGGGCCTGCTGCTGCACCACCAGGTGCGGCACGTCGATTCGCAGTGGCGCATTTTTGGCGAGATCACCTGCGACCGCGTGCGCCTGTCCGACCCGCAGACCGCGCCGGCCGAGCTGGCGCGCGTGCTGCGCCACTGCCGCGAGCTGTCGCAGCCGGTGCTGATCGAGGTGCCGCGCGACATGACGCTGGCGCCCATGGCCGAGGTGCCGGTGCTGCCCGCCAGTGCCTTCAGCGCCGAGGCGGTGGCCGAGTGCGCCGACGAATGGATGGCGCGCATCCAGGGCGCGCAGCGCCCGGTGCTGGTGCTGGATGTGGAGATTCGCCGCTTCGGCATCGAGGCGCGCGTGGCCGAGCTGGCGCGCCGCCTGCAACTGCCGGTGCTCACCACCTTCATGGGCCGCGGCCTGCTGACCGATGCCGGCATGGGCGAGGGCGTTCAGCTGCACGGCACCTACCTGGGCGTGGCGGGCGACGCGGCCACCACGGCGCTGCTGGATGAGTCCGACCTGCCCGTGATGCTGGGCGCCATCCTGTCGGACAACAACTTCGGCGTGAGCGCCCAACGCATGGACTTTCGCCGCGCGCTGATCGCCGCGCACCGCGAGGCGCGGGTGGGCCACCACCTGTATCCCGACATTCCGCTGGCCGCGCTGGTCGAGGCCCTGCTGGAGCGCGCTCCCATCGTGCCGGCGCGCACGGCGCATGCGCCGCCGCCCAGCCCCGACTATCCGCGCAGCCTGGTGGCCGACGACACCCCGGTGTGCGCGGGCGACCTGAGCCGCGCGCTCAACGACTGCATTGCGCGGCACGGCGCGATCAACGTGGTGTCCGACATCGGCGATTGCCTGTTTGCCGCGCTGGAGCTGATGCCCACGCCGCTGGTGGCGCCGGGCTACTACGCCACCATGGGCTTTGGCGTGCCGGCCGGCATCGGTGCGCAGGTGGCTACGGGCGAGCGCAGCCTGATCCTGGTGGGCGACGGCGCCTTTCAAATGACGGGCTGGGAGCTGGGCAACTGCCCGCGCCTGGGGCTGGACCCGATCGTGATCGTGCTCAACAACCAGACCTGGGAGATGATCCGCGCCTTCCAGACCGAGTCGCGCTGCGCCGCGCTGGGCGACTGGCACCTGGCGGCCGCCGCCGATGCGCTGGGCGGACGCGGCCACCGCGTGCACACGCGCCGCCAGTTCAAGGCCGCGCTGGACGCCGCCTTCGCCGAGCGCGGGCGCTTTCAGCTGATCGAATTGATGGTGCCGCCGGGCGACAGCACGCCGATGCTGCAGCGCTTCTCAGCCGGCATCCGCGCGCTGCGGGCGAGGAAGTGAAACACCCCCAGTCTCCACTCGCTGCGCGATGTTTCGCCTTCCCCCTGCGAGGGGGCATCGCCTGCGGCCGGGGAAACCCCGGCCACGGCGATCACTGGCTTGGCCTGCTCCGCGGCCGTTTGGCTCTTTGGGTTGGATCGGCCGCGGGTGAAGCAGCGTGTGGAGACTGGGGGGGAGCGTCTATACCCAGCCGCCCGCCTGCAGCTCCTGCTTGGCATAGGCGTAAAACAGCGGCGCGGCCACCAGACCGGCGGGGCCGAAGATGGCCTCCATCACGAACATCACGGCGAGCAGCTCCCACACGCCCATGCGCGTGCGGTGGCCGATGACCTTGGCGTTGATGAAGTACTCGGCCTTGTGGATCAGCACCAGAAACACCAGGCACGCCAGCGCCACGGCGGGCGAGACCGACAGGCCCACCAGCGTCAGCACGGTGTTGCAGATCAGGTTGCCGACGATGGGGATCAGGCCCGTGACGAAGGTCAGCAGGAGCAGGGCCATCGAGTAGGGCAGCCGGTTGTCGGTCAGCGGCAGGACCACCAGCAGGAAGATGGCTGTCAGGCTGGTGTTGAACAGCGAAATCCAGAACTGCGCGACGATGATCTGCCGAAAGCTCTCGCCAAAGCGGCGCACGCGCAGATGCAGTTGCGCGGCCAGCGGACCGAGCACCGGCGCGCTCGGGCGGGCGGCGGCCAGCGCGCCGATGAGCAGGCCCACGAAGGCAAACAGCAGGCCCGACAGCCACGCGCGCCCGGTGGTCGCCAGCGCGCCGGCCTTGCTGACCAGGTAGCTGGCCAGCGCCTGCTGAATCTCCAGCGCGCCTTCGGGCAGCTGGGCCGCCACGTCGGGCGGCAGGCGGTTGCGCAAGTCCAGCACGGTGCGCGCCATGAAGCCCAGCAGCTCGCGGTACTGCGCCGGCGCGTCCAGCAGCAGCCCGCGCGTGCGCGGCAAGAACAGCGCCAGCAGCACGATGGGCGCCAGCACCATCACCGTGGCCGCCAGGCGCGGCGACTGGCGATCGGGCGATCGGGTCAGCAGGGCCATGCGCGGACTGAGCCAGCGCGTGCTGAAAAAGCCCACGCACACGCACAGCAGGCCGGGCAGCAGGCCCTGCCACATGACGATCAACAGCGTGGCCGCGATGGCCAGGTGGCTGGCCACGGCGGCGGCATGTCGGCGCGGATCGGGCGGCAGGGCGCTCACTGCACAGCCCTCCGCGCTGGGCGCTGCGGGATTCGCGCTTGGGAGCGGCCCGGCGCGAGCATTGGACAAGCCCTCCGCGCTGCGCACTGCGGGATTCGCGCTTGGGAGCGGCCCGGCGCGCTCATTGGACAAGCCCTCCGCGCTGCGCACTGCGGGATTCGCGCTTGGGAGCGGCCCGGCGCGCAAATCGGACAAGCCCTCCGCGCTGCGCGCTGCGGGATTCGCGCTTGGGAGCGGCCCGGCGCGCTCATGCAAAAAGTCAAACCACCGTGACGGCAGGGCCGCCGGCGCGGGCGGCGATGCGCCCGATCTCGAACACGCGCTCGCCCGCGGCCTCCAGCGTGCGGGCGCAGGCGCTGGCGTGCTCGGGCGCCAGCACCAGCACCATGCCGATGCCGTTGTTGAAGGTGCGGTTCATCTCGGTGTCGTCGATGCCGGCGGTGGCTTGCAGCCAGGCGAACAGCTCGCTCGTCGGCCAGCTGCCCTTGACCAGATGAGCGGCCAGCGACTCGGGCAGCACGCGCGGGATGTTCTCCAGCAGGCCGCCGCCGGTGATGTGGGCCAGGGCTTTGACGGGGTGCGCGGCCAGCGCCGCCAGCACGCTCTTGACGTACAGGCGCGTGGGCGCCATCACGGCCTGGCGAAAGGGCTGGCCGTCCAGCGTGGCCGGCAGGGCGCTGCCAGCGCGCTCGATGCACTTGCGCACCAGCGAGAAGCCGTTGCTGTGCACGCCGCTGGAGGCCAGGCCCAGCACCACGTCGCCGGCGGTCACGTCGCACCCCGTGAGGATCTTCGACTTCTCGACCACGCCCACGGCAAAGCCCGCCAGATCGTATTCGCCGGCCGGATACATGCCGGGCATCTCGGCCGTCTCGCCGCCGATCAGCGCGCAGCCCGAGAGTTCGCAGCCCCGGGCGATGCCGCCGACCACGGCGGCGGCGGTATCGACGTCGAGCTTGCCGCAGGCGAAGTAGTCCAGAAAGAACAGCGGCTCGGCGCCTTGCACCAGCACGTC
This sequence comes from Pseudomonadota bacterium, assembly GCA_018241325.1. Taxonomy (GTDB): domain Bacteria; phylum Pseudomonadota; class Gammaproteobacteria; order Burkholderiales; family Burkholderiaceae_C; genus Ottowia. The sequence goes on from JAFEEB010000062.1 coordinate 9,939, forward strand.
GTTGACGCTCATGGCCACCAGGTCGATGCCCACCGTGTCATGCATGCCCCATTCAAAGGCCAGCTTCAGCTTGGTGCCCACGCCGTCGGTGCCGCTCACCAGCACCGGCTCGCGGTAGCGCTTGGGCACCTCGAACAGCGCGCCAAAGCCCCCGATGCCGCCCAGCACACCTTCACGCAAGGTCTTTTTGGCCAGCGGCTTGATGCGCTCGACCAAGGCATCGCCGGCATCGATGTCGACACCGGCGTCCTTGTAGCTCAGGGGGGTGTTGGGCGAAGAGGCATTCATGGGCAGGGTGGTCGAGTCGGAGGGTGCGTAAAATCAAGCCGTCGATTTTAGGCGGTGGCCCGCCGATTCGAGCGGCCGCCTCGGAACTCTTTGGCGGCGCCATGGGCCGCCGCAACCCCACTTCCAGTTGTTTCCCACCCCCATGAAGCAAATGGCCCTGGACGTCGCCCTGGCGCCCGAGCCCACGCTGGCCGGCTTCGTGCCCGCCGGCAACGCCGCCGCCGTGCAGCATGTGCGCCTGTGGAGCGAAGGGCGCACGCGCATGCCGGTGCCGCTGTATTTGTGGGGGCCGGCCGGGGCGGGCAAGACCCACCTGCTGCGCGGGGCGGCGCATGCGCTGCGCGAGCAGGGCCTGGCCGTGGGCTGGCTCGATGCGGCCGCGCCGCCCCGCCAGCCGTTCGACCCCGCGTGGGACGCCGTGCTGCTGGACGATGTGCAGACCTATGGCCCCGAGCTGCAGCACACCGCCTTCAACTGGTTCATCAACGCCGTCACCCCGACGGACGGCCGTCCGCGCGCGGTGCTGGCGGCCGGCCATGTGCCACCGGCCGATTTGCCGCTGCGCGACGATTTGCGCACGCGCCTGGGCTGGGGTCATGTGTTCGAGCTGCACCCCCTGCCCGACGAGCAGGGCCGCGCGGCGCTGCGCCAGGCCGCGGCGGCGCGCGGCCTGGCGCTGGGCGAGGAGGTGATCGATTTCGTGCTGGCGCGTTTTTCACGCGACCTGGGCAGCCTGATGCAGCTGCTGGACCACCTGGATCGCTACGCCCTGCAAACGCAGCGCCCCATCACCATCCCGCTGATTCGCGCGATGCTGCAAAATGAGTAGCTGTTTGCGCTTGTCACACAAAGGCTGGAGGCCTTTTTGACTTATAAACTCACGCTGTTCGATCTGGACTACACCTTGCTGCCGCTGGACTCCGACCATGCCTGGGGCGAGTTCACCAGCGCCCTGGGCTGGACCGATGCGCGCGAGTTCAAGCGCCGCAACGACGCCTTCTACGCCCAGTACCAGGCCGGCACACTGGACATTCATGACTACGTGCGCTTTGCCACCGCCGCCGTGCGCCGCCATGGCGCGCAAGCGGCGCAGCAGGCGCAGGCGCGCTTCATGCGCGAGGTGATCGAGCCGGCCGTGATGCCGGCCGCCCAGGCGCTGCTGGACGCCCACCAGCGGGCGGGCGACGCGGTGGTGATCGTCACCGCCACCAACGAATTCGTCACGCGCCCGATCGCCACGCGCCTGGGCGTGCCCGAGCTGATCGCCGTGCAACTGGCGCGCGGCGCCGATGGCTGGATCACCGGCGAGATCGAGGGTACGCCCTCGTTTCGCGAAGGCAAGGTCGAGCGTGTGGCCCAATGGCTGGGTGCGCGCGGCCTGAATTGGGGCGACACCGAAATCACCTTTTATTCCGACTCCATGAACGATCTGCCCCTGCTCGAGCGCGCGGCCTACCCCGTGGCCACCAACCCCGACGAGCGCCTGCGCGCCCTGGCCCTGGCGCGCGGCTGGCGCGTCGTGGATCTCTTCCAACAAGAACAATCATGATCAAGACCTTCATCGACAAGCTGATCGACAAGGCCACCGGCGGCCACACGCGCAAGCGCCAGGGCAAGCGGGTGGAGTTCGGCCCGCAGGCGCACGGCATCAACCCCGACCTGGTGGACGAGCGCGCCGTCACCGTGGTGCGCACGCTCAAGGAAGCGGGGCACGACGCCTACATCGTCGGCGGCGCGGTGCGCGACCTGCTGCTGGGCCTCAAGCCCAAGGACTTCGACGTGGCCACCAGCGCCACGCCCGAGCAGGTCAAGCCGCTGTTTCGGCGCGCCTTCATCATCGGGCGGCGCTTTCGCATCGTGCACGTGGTGTTCGGCCGCGGGCGCGAGCACGAGGTGATCGAGGTCTCCACCTTCCGCGCCAACGTGGACAACGCCTTGGCCTCCTCCCACGTCAACGGCAACGAGCGCACGGCCAAGAGCCAGCTGGCCGGCATGAAGCACGCGGTGGACGCCAGCGGGCGCGTGCTGCGCGACAACGTGTGGGGCACGCAGGAGCAGGACGCGGCGCGGCGCGACTTCACCGTCAACGCCATGTACTACGACCCCGAGACGCGCGTGCTGGTGGACTACCACGGCGGCATGCAGGACGCGCAGAAAAAGCGCATCCGCATGATCGGCGACGCGGCGCAGCGCTACCGCGAAGACCCGGTGCGCATCATCCGCGCCGTGCGCTTTGGCGCCAAGCTCTCGCGCCTGGGCTTCACGCTCGACCCCAAGACCGCCAAGCCCCTGCTGGAGGCCGAACCCCTGCTGGCCGAGGTGCCGCAAAGCCGGCTGTTCGACGAGATGCTCAAGCTCTTGCAGACCGGCCACGCCGTGGCCAGCATCGAGCAGCTCAAGAAGCTGGGGCTGGCGCGCGGCATCTACCCGCTGCTCGATCTGGTGGTCGAGCGCGCCGAGCAGCCCTTCGTCAAGGCCGCGCTGCTGGACACCGACCGCCGCGTGGGCGAGGGCAAGCCGGTGGCGCCGTCCTTTCTGCTGGCCTGCGTGCTGTGGCAGGACGTGCAGGCCGGCTGGCAGCAGCGCCTGGCGCGCAAGGAATACCCGTTTCCGGCGCTGCAGGCGGCCATCGACGAGGTGTTCGACGCGCGGGTGGGCGACGTGTCGGGCCGCGGCAAGCTGGGCGGCGACATGCGCGAGATCTGGATGATGCAGCCGCGCTTTGAAAAGCGCAGCGGCCATTCGCCCTTCGGCCTGGCCGAGCAGCCGCGCTTTCGCGCCGGCTTCGACTTCCTGCGGCTGCGCGCCGACGTCGGCGAGGTGGATGAGCCCGTGGTCGACTGGTGGCAGGCCTTCAGCCTGGCCGACGAGTCGACGCGCGAGGACCTGGTGCAGCAGTTGCGCGCCGAGCAGCAACGCGGCAAGAAGTCGCCACGTGTGCATTCGGTAAAAAAAGCGGCACCAGCCCAGGCAGAACCTGCGCCGCAAGCTCCTGAAGCAATAGCGATGGACGACGACGCCGAGGCCCAGGCGCCCACCCCTGCCAAGCGGCGCCGGCGCCGCCGCAAGCCGGGCGCGGGCACCGCGCCGGACGCGTCAAGCCCCGACTCGCACTGACCCCTCCCATGCCACGCGCGGCGGTGACAGCCTTCGTCGGTCTGGGTGCCAACCTGGGCGATGCGCGGCAGTCCGTGCAACAGGCCCTGATTGATTTGGCGCATCTGCCCCACAGCGAGCTGCTGGCCGCCTCGCGCCTGTACCGCAGCGCGCCGGTGGCGGCGGCGGGGCCGGACTTCGTCAATGCCGTGGCCGAACTGCGCACCAGCTTGAGCGCGCCGGCCCTGCTCGACGCCCTGCAAGCGCTGGAGCACGCCGCCGGGCGCCAGCGCCCGTATCCCAACGCCCCGCGCACGCTCGATCTGGACCTGCTGCTGTACGGCGAGGCCCGCATCGACAGCGCGCGGCTCACCGTGCCGCACCCGCGCTGGTGCCAACGCGCCTTCGTGCTGCGCCCGCTGGCGGAACTGGCGCCGCAGCGGGTATCGGCGGTCCTGCTGCGCGCGGTGGCCGACCAGGCCTGCGAGCCGATCGCGCAGACCCCGGAGCATGTCCCATGAACTGGCTCACCTCGCTGCCCATCCCCGTGCAAACGGTGCTGCTGCTGATCGCCAGCAACGCCTTCATGACCATGGCCTGGTACGGCCACCTGAAGAGCCTGAGCACCGCGCCGTGGTACGTGGCGGCCCTGATCAGCTGGGGCATTGCCCTGTTCGAGTACCTGCTGCAGGTGCCCGCCAATCGCATCGGCTACCAGCAGTTCAGCGTCGGGCAGCTCAAGATCATTCAGGAAGTGGTCACGCTGACGGTGTTCGTGCCCTTTGCGTGGCTTTACCTGGACCAACCGCCCAAGCTCGACTATTTGTGGGCTGCGCTGTGTTTGGTGGGCGCAGTCTATTTCGTGTTTCGCGGCCAGTGAGCGGCGGTGCGGGCGTTAAACTTGGCGCGCAGTCACGGCCACCGACATCCTCCGGGCGCGCGCGCGTCACCCGCCGAGAAAGAATCCGACCATGTTGTTCAGCAAGCTCTTGCCCAAGGAGGGCAATTTTTTTGAGCTCTTCAACCAGCACGCCGATTGCATCGTGCAGGCGGCGCAGGCCTTTGAAAAGCTGGTGGCCAACTACGCCGACCCGCTCATGCGCGAGAAGTACAACCACGAAGTGGACAGCGCCGAGCGCGCGGCCGACAAGGTCACGCACACGGTCAACCGGCTGATCCACACCACCTTCATCACGCCGATCGACCGCGAGCAGATCCACGGGCTGATCAACATGATGGACGACGTGGCCGACCTGCTGCAGGACTCGGCCGAGACCATGGCCCTGTACGACGTGCACCACATGACCGCCGAGATGGTGCGGCTGACCGACCTGTCGGTCAAATGCTGCGAGCGCGTGCAGGCCGCCGTCAAGCTGCTGGGGCGCATCGGCGAGCAGGCCGTGGCCGAGCAGGCGCTGAAGGTGTGCGAGGAAATCGACGAGCTCGAGTCCGATGCCGACCGCGTGATGCGCAGCGCCATGAGCCAGCTGTTTCGCCACGAGCCCGACGTGCGCGAGCTGATCAAGCTGCGCGCGATCTACGACCTGCTGGAGACCATCACCGACCGGTGCGAGGACGTGGCCAATCAGATCGAAGGCATCGTGCTCGAGAATTCATGAGGCCCCCACGCTCCCTCGCTTCGCGCAGTGCGCTGCCCCCGACGGGGGCCCCAGCCGCCTTGGGGCGGCCCGGCGGCGGCTGGTTTGCCTCGTTTTCCTGCTGATTGATCCATGGAAATCGCTCAAGTCGCCCTGTGGGTGATCGTGCTGCTGGTGGTGCTGGCGCTGGCGTTCGACTTCATGAACGGTTTTCACGACGCGGCCAACTCGATCGCCACCGTCGTCTCCACCGGCGTGCTGCGGCCCGCGCAGGCCATCGTTTTTGCCGCCTTCTTCAACGTGGTGGCCATCTTTGTCTTTCATCTCAGCGTGGCGGCCACCGTGGGCAAGGGTATCGTCCTTCCGGGCGTGGTCGATGTGCACGTGGTGTTCGGCGCGCTGATCGGCGCCATCGTCTGGAACCTGGTGACCTGGTACTACGGTATTCCCAGCAGCTCCTCGCATGCGCTGATCGGCGGCATCGTGGGCGCGGTCATGGCCAAGGCCGGCTCCGGCGTGCTGATCGTGGGTGGCATCCTCAAGATCGTCGCCTTCATCTTCATCTCGCCGGTGCTGGGGTTCCTGTTGGGCTCGCTGATGATGGTGCTCGTGGCCTGGCTGTTCCGCCGCACGCGGCCCAACCGGGTGGACCGCTGGTTTCGGCGCTTGCAGCTGCTGTCGGCGGGCGCCTACAGCCTGGGCCATGGCGGCAACGACGCGCAAAAGACCATCGGCATCATCTGGATGCTGCTGATCGCCACCGGACACACCAGCGCCGGCGACGCCGAGCCGCCCGTCTGGGTGATTGCCGGCTGCTACATGGCCATCGGCCTGGGCACCATGTTCGGGGGCTGGCGCATCGTCAAGACCATGGGCCAGAAGATCACCAAGCTCAAGCCGGTGGGCGGCTTTTGCGCCGAGACGGGCGGGGCGCTCACCCTGTTCATCGCCACCGCGCTGGGCGTGCCGGTGTCCACCACGCACACCATCACCGGGGCCATCGTCGGGGTCGGCTCCACCCAGCGCGCGGCAGCGGTGCGCTGGGGTGTGGCCGGCAACATCATCTGGGCCTGGATCCTGACCATCCCGGCCAGCGCCTTCGTGGCCGCGATCGCCTATTGGGTCAGCGGGCAGCTGTTTTGACCCACCCCAGGGTCGGCCTCAACCCCCGCGGCGCAGCGAGTCACCGGCGGGCACCAGGCGAAACATCGCGCAGCGAGTGGAGACTGGGGGTGGCGTTTACTCCGGCTGCGACATCTTGCGGGCTTCCTCGACCTGGTACTCGAAGTAGCGCTGAAAGCTGAAGGCGATGGTGGCCATCAGCACGCCGGTGCCGATCAGCAGTGACGTGGCCACGCCCACCACGGTGAACCAGTTGGTGCGCCCCGCCGGGGCATCGGGGGCGGCCTGGGGGTTGAAGCGGGCATTCCATTTGTCGGGCGCCATCAGGCCGTACACGATGGCGTTGAGCGCACAGGCGGCAATGGTGAAGCCCAGCAGCGGAATCAGCGCCCAGCTGAGCGCGTCGTCCTGCCCCAGCTCGAGCGCGCGCTCCACGCCGTACAGGCCGATGGCGGTCGGGATCGGCAGCAGCCAGCCCAGCCAGTCGCCAAAGCCCATCAGGTAGAAGCGATGCAGGCCCAGGGGGCCGCCGAGAAAGGTCAGCCAGGTGGCCAGGGTCTTGTTCTTCATGCCGAAATCTCCGTGGGTGGGGTGCTGCTGCCATCGCCCAAGGCCTTTTCCATCAGCACGATGTCCAGCCAGCGGCCGAACTTCCAGCCGCAGGCGCCGATGACCCCCACGTGGGCAAAGCCGGCGGCGCGGTGCAGGCCGATGGAGGCGGCATTGGCGCCGTCGCCGATGACGGCAATCAGCTTGCGCACGCCGGCGCGCTGGGCCTGCGCCGCCAGCTCGTCCAGCAGGGCGCGGCCCAGGCCGTGGCCGACCGCGTCGGGGTGCAGGTAGATCGAATCTTCGGCCGAAAACCGGTAGGCCGCGCGCGGCTTGAACCAGTTGCAGTAGGCGTAGCCCAGCACCTGCCCGTCGTCGCCCGCGGCCACCAGCCAGGGCAGGGCGCGCGCCAGCACGGCCTGGCGGCGCTGGGCCATCTCGGCAGCATCGGGCGCTTCGGTCTCGAAGGTGGCCGTGCCGTGCAGCACGTGGTGGGCATAGATGGCGGTGACCGCCGGGAGGTCCTCGTCCCGGCAGGATCGGATCAGGGGCATGGGAGCGTGTGGTGAAAAGCGGTGCGAGGCCCTGGCGGGGCCGCAGGCGGCCAGGACTGGCGCGCGCCGAAGTATAATGCCGGGTTCGTCGGTGTGTCGCTGGCCGGGTGGCCATGTCGCGTGTCTCAACATCGAGGAAACCCTGCACGTACTCGCGCTGCCTTGCGGCGCACGGGGGCGAGCAGGTCAACCACCCACAGGATTAAAGAAACCACCATGGTCGTGATTCGTCTTTCCCGCGGCGGCGCCAAGGCCCGCCCTTTCTTCAGCATCGTCGTCGCCGACAAGCGCGTGCGTCGTGATGGCCGCTTCATCGAGCGCATCGGTTTTTACAACCCCGGCGCGACCGGCGGCGAAGAAGGCCTGCGCATTGCGCAGGATCGCCTGAGCTACTGGCGCGGCGTGGGTGCCCAACCGTCGCCCACGGTCGAGCGCCTGATCAAGCAGGCCGCCAAGGCCGCCCCGGCCGCTGCCTGATCGCCCCCGCATGAACCCCGGGCTGGAGCCGGCCACGCTGCCGGCCGACGCCGTCGAAGTCGGCCGCATCCTGGACGCCTGGGGCATTCAGGGCGGCTTCAGGGTTCAGCCCTACAGCGCCTCGCCCGAGGCGCTTTTTTCGTGCCGCGAGTGGTTTTTGCAGCCACCCGAGCGCGGCGCCAGGGCGGTGTTCGAGGGCACGGTGCGTCTGGCGGTGCGCCAGGCGCGCGCCCATGGCGAAGGCCTGGTCGCCAGTGCCCGCGAGGTGCCCGATCGCACCGCCGCCGAGGGGCTGCGCGGCGCGCGCATCTTCATCGCGCGATCGGCCTTTCCGCCCCTGCCCGAGGGCGAGTATTACTGGGTGGACCTGATCGGCCTGGCCGTGGTCAACCGCGAGGGCGTGGCGCTGGGCCAGGTGAGCGATCTGATGACCACTGGCCCGCAGCAGGTGCTGGTGGTGCACGAGACGCCGGCGGGCGCGGACAAGCCCGTGGAGCGGCTGATTCCGTTCGTTGCCGCCTACGTCGATACCGTCGACGTGGCCGCGCGCCAGATCGTGGTGGACTGGCAGCCGGACTACTGACCCTTTGGCGTCGCCGGCGAGCGGTTGACCTGCACGAAGATCTCGTTGGGCCGCACCATGCCCAGCTCCATGCGGGCCTTTTCCTCGACGATGCCCAGGCCCGACTTCAGGTCGTCCACCTCGGAGGCCAACTGGTCGTTGGCGGCGCGTGCCTTGGCGTTGACCGCCAGCTGCTGATCGAGCTTGCGCTGCATGGCGGCCACGTCGGGCAAGCTGCCGCGGCCGAACCACATCTGGGCGTGCACCACGCCCAGCAAGGCAATCAGGACGACCGGGACGATGCGCCGAACCATGGCCTTTGCGCCGCGGCTTTACTTCAAGTTGTAGAAAGCGGCGCGGCCGGGGTACTGGGCCATGTCGCCCAGGTCTTCCTCGATGCGCAACAGCTGGTTGTACTTGGCCATGCGGTCCGAGCGGCTGAGCGAGCCGGTCTTGATCTGCCCCGCGTTGGTGCCCACGGCGATGTCGGCGATGGTGCTGTCCTCGGTCTCGCCCGAGCGGTGGCTGATGACGGCGGTGTAGCCGGCGCGCTTGGCCATCTCGATGGCGGCGAAGGTTTCGGTCAGGGTGCCGATCTGGTTGATCTTGATGAGGATCGAGTTGGCGATCTGCTTGTCGATGCCTTCCTTCAGGATCTTGGTGTTGGTGACGAACAGGTCGTCGCCCACCAGTTGCACGTTCTTGGCCAGGCGCTCGGTGAGGATTTTCCAGCCGTCCCAGTCGCCTTCGGCCATGCCGTCCTCGATGCTGATGATGGGGTACTTGTCCACCCAGGTGGCCAGCATGTCGGTCCATTGCTGGGCGCTGAGTTTGAGGCCCCCTTCGCCCTCCAGCACATACTGGCCGTCCTTGAAGAACTCGCTGGCGGCGCAGTCCAGGCCGATGGCGATCTGCGTGCCCGCGGTGTAGCCGGCGGCCTCGATGGCCTGCAGGATGAGCTGGATCGCGGCCTCGTGGTTTTCGACGCTGGGGGCAAAGCCGCCCTCGTCGCCCACGGCCGTGCTCATGCCCTTGTCGTTGATGATTTTCTTGAGCGCGTGGAACACCTCGGCGCCCCAGCGCAGCGCTTCGCGAAAGCTGGGCGCGCCCACCGGGATGATCATGAACTCCTGCAGGTCCAGCGTGTTGTTGGCGTGCGCGCCGCCGTTGATGACGTTCATCATCGGCACCGGCAGCTGGCGGCCGTTCATGCCGCCGAAGTAGCGGTACAGCGGCAGGCCGGATTCTTCGGCGGCCGCGCGGGCCACGGCCATGGAGACGGCCAGCATGGCGTTGGCGCCCAGGCGGCTCTTGTTCTCGGTGCCGTCCAGCTCCAGCAGGGTCTTGTCGAGGAAGGCCTGCTCGGAGGCGTCCAGGCCCAGCACGGCTTCGGAGATCTCGGTGTTGATGTGCTCGACCGCCTTGAGCACGCCCTTGCCGCCGTAGCGCTTGGCGTCGCCGTCGCGCAGCTCGATGGCCTCGCGCGAGCCGGTGGAGGCGCCGCTGGGCACGGCGGCGCGGCCCATGATGCCGGACTCGAGCAGCACGTCGCACTCGACGGTGGGGTTGCCGCGGCTGTCCAGCACTTCGCGGCCGACGATGTCAACGATGGCACTCATGGGTTCAAATCCTCGGGATCAACGATTTTGATGATAAATGGCTGGAGCGCTTGCTCCACAAGCGCGGTCAACTATGAAATATATAGTATTTGCGCGGTTTTTCATACGCCTTCGACGGCCACCATGTTGAAGTACTCGGTCGTGTCCAGGCGCAGCTTGCGCACCTCCTTGTACGGACCGTCGTCATAGAAAGCCTTGGCCTGCTCGTAGCTGGGAAACCGCAGCAGCACCACACGGTGCGGCTGCCAGTCGCCCTCCAGGGTCTCCTGGCGGCCCCCGCGCACGATGTACTCGCCGCCAAACGCCTTCACGCAGGCCGGCGCCTGAACCATGTACTGCTTGTAGCGCTCCATGTCGGTGATGTGCATCTCGACGATGACGTAGGCAGCGGGCATGGGGTTCCTTCAGGCGGAAAAGTCGTTTTCAAGAAAGGGCTGGCGCTTGGTCACGCCATCCAGGGCGAGCAGGGTCTCCAGCAAGGCCTTCATGCGACCCAGCGGCACGGCGTTGGGGCCGTCCGACAGGGCGTGGGCGGGGTCGGGGTGCGTTTCCATGAACAGGCCCGCCACGCCCACGGCCACGGCGGCGCGGGCCAGCACTGGCACGAACTCGCGCTGGCCGCCGCTGCGGGTGCCTTGCCCGCCCGGCAGCTGCACGCTGTGTGTGGCGTCGAACACCACCGGCGCGCCGGTCTCGCGCATGATGGCCAGGCTGCGCATGTCGGAGACCAGGTTGTTGTAGCCGAAGCTGACGCCGCGCTCGCAGGCCATGAAGTTGTCCGTGGGCAGGCCTTTTTCGGCGGCCGCCGCGCGGGCCTTGTCCATCACGTTCTTCATGTCGTGCGGCGCCAAAAACTGCCCCTTCTTGATGTTGACCGGCCGGCCCGACTGCGCCACGGCGCGGATGAAGTCGGTCTGGCGGCACAGGAAGGCGGGCGTTTGCAGCACGTCGCAGACCTTGGCGGCAGCGGTGATGTCGTCCTCGGTGTGCACGTCGGTCAGCACCGGCACGCCGATGTCGCGCCGAATCTTGGCCAGGATGTTCAGGCCCTGCTCGCGGCCGGGGCCGCGAAAGCTGGTGCCGCTGGAGCGGTTGGCCTTGTCGAAGCTGCTCTTGAAGACGAAGGGAATGCCCAGCCCGGCGGTGATGTCGCGCAACTGCCCGGCCACGTCCATCTGCAGTTGCTCGGACTCGATCACGCAGGGGCCGGCGATCAGGAAGAAGGGCCTGTCCAGGCCGACGTCGAAGCCGCAGAGTTTCATGCCGTCGCCTTGTCGGTTTTGGCTTTGTCCGCCGCGGCCTTGGCCGCGGGCGCGCGCTGCTCCTGGTGCGCCAGCGCCGCCTTGACGAAGGCGTTGAACAGCGGGTGGCCGTCCCAGGGCGTGCTCTTGAACTCGGGGTGAAACTGCACGCCGATGAACCAGGGGTGCACGCTTTGCGGCAGCTCGACGATTTCGGTCAGGTGCTCGCGCTGGGTCAGCGCCGAGATCACCAGGCCGGCCTTGCGCAACTGGTCGAGGTATTGCACGTTGGCCTCGTAGCGGTGGCGGTGGCGCTCGGTCACCACGTCGCCGTAGATGCTGTGCGCCAGCGTGCCCGGCATCACGTCCGAAGACTGCGCGCCCAAGCGCATGGTGCCGCCCAGGTCGGAGCTGGCGCTGCGCGTCTTGATGCTGCCATCCTGGTCCTTCCATTCGGTGATGAGGGCGATCACCGGGTACTTGCACTGGGGGTCGAACTCGGTGCTGTTGGCGCCTTCCAGGCCGGCCACGTCGCGCGCGTATTCGATGGTGGCCACCTGCATGCCCAGGCAGATGCCCAGGTAGGGCACCCGGTGCTCGCGGGCGAAGCGGGCGGTGGCGATCTTGCCCTCGATGCCGCGCGCGCCAAAGCCGCCGGGCACCAGGATGGCGTCGTACTTGGCCAGTTGCGCCGCGCTGGCGGGGGTGATCGATTCGGAATCGACGTGCTCGATGCGCACGCGGGCGTGGTTTTGCATGCCGGCGTGGCGCAGCGCCTCGTTGACGGACTTGTAGCTGTCCGACAGATCGACGTACTTGCCCACCATGGCGATGGTGACCTCGCGCTGCGGGTGCTCCACCTCGTGCACCAGCGCGTCCCAGCGCGCCAGGTTGGCGGGCGGGGTGTTCAG
>JAFEEB010000062.1:21993-50230 GCA_018241325.1 Pseudomonadota bacterium
GTCCCACATGCTGATCACGCCCCATTCGGGCACGTTGGTGAACAGGCTGATTTTTTCGCGTTCGTCGTGGGGGATGGGGCGGTCGGCGCGGCACAGCAGCGCGTCGGGCTGGATGCCGATCTCGCGCAGCTTTTGCACGGTGTGCTGCGTGGGCTTGGTCTTGAGCTCGCCGGCCGCGGCGATCCAGGGCAGGTAGGTCAGGTGCACGAAGGCGGTCTGGTTGGGGCCCAGCTTCAGGCTGAGCTGGCGCACCGCCTCCAGGAAGGGCAGGGACTCGATGTCGCCCACCGTGCCGCCGATCTCGACGATGGCCACGTCGGCCGCATCCGGCGTGCCGAAGCCGGCGCCGCGCTTGATGAAGTCCTGGATTTCGTTGGTGACGTGCGGAATCACCTGCACCGTCTTGCCCAGGTAGTCGCCGCGGCGCTCCTTTTCGAGCACGCTCTTGTAGATCTGCCCGGTGGTGAAGTTGTTGGCGCGCTTCATCCGCGTGGTCACGAAGCGCTCGTAGTGGCCCAGGTCCAGGTCGGTCTCGGCGCCGTCGTCGGTGACGAACACCTCGCCGTGCTGAAACGGGCTCATGGTGCCCGGATCGACGTTGATGTAGGGGTCCAGCTTGATCAGGGTGACGTTCAGGCCGCGCGATTCGAGGATCGCGGCGAGCGACGCAGAGGCGATTCCCTTGCCCAGGGAAGACACCACACCGCCGGTGACGAAGACGAATTTGGTCATGTCAGATGCGCAAGCTCGACGCCTGCGCTCGGTGGGAAATTGCGATTATAGGAGCGGCCCTGCCGCGCCCGCGGTTTGCTACATTGCGCGGCATGAACGCAAACCCTTTTTCCGGTGAACTGGCCGGCCGGCGCATCGTGCTGGGCCTGACGGGCGGGGCGGCCTGCTTCAAGGCCGCCGAGCTGTGTCGCCTGCTGGTCAAGTCCGGCGCCACGGTGCAGGTGGTGATGACCGAGGCGGCCTGCCAGTTCATCACGCCGGTGGCCATGCAGGCGCTGTCCGGCCAGCCCGTGTACACCTCGCAATGGGATGCGCGCCCCGACAACAACATGGCGCACATCAACTTGAGCCGCGCGGCCGACGCCATCGTGGTGGCCCCGGCCAGCGCCGACTTCATCGCCCAACTGGCGCAGGGGCGAGCCGCCGAGTTGCTGCCCCTGCTGTGCCTGGCGCGCCCCGCCGAGCGCGTGCCCCTGCTGCTGGCGCCGTCGATGAACCGCGAGATGTGGGCGCATCCGGCCACGCAGCGCAACGTGGTCCAGGCGCTGCGCGACGGCACGCAGGTGCTGGGTGTGGCCTGGGGTGAGCAGGCCTGTGGCGAGACCGGCGATGGCCGCATGCTGGAAGCGCCCGAACTGCTGGAGGAGCTGATTGCCGTGTTCGCGCCCAAGGCCCTGGCCGGCCAGCGCGTGCTGATCACCGCCGGGCCGACCTTCGAGGCGATCGACCCGGTGCGCGGCATCACCAACCGCTCCAGCGGCAAGATGGGTTTTGCCATCGCGCGGGCCGCGCGCGAGGCCGGCGCCGAGGTCACCCTGGTGGCCGGCCCGGTGAGCTTGCCGACGCCGCGCGGGGTGGAGCGCATCGACGTGGTGTCGGCGCTGAACATGCGTGAGGCCGTCATGGGTTGTGCGCAGGATGCTCATATATTCATAGCTACTGCCGCAGTAGCCGACTGGCGTCCGGCCCAGGAGGCCGAGCACAAGATCAAGAAGGACGGCTCGGGCGAGGTGCCGCGCATGGACTTTGTCGAAAACCCCGACATCCTGGCCGAGGTGGCCCACGGCGCGCGCGCGCAGGCCGGCGAGCTGTTTTGCGTGGGCTTTGCCGCCGAAAGCGAAAACCTGCAGGCCAACGCCCAGGCCAAGCGCGCGCGCAAGGGGGTGCCGCTTTTGGTGGCCAACATCGGCCCGGCCACCTTCGGGCGCGACGACAACGCCTTGCTGCTGGTCGACGACGAGGGCGTGACCGAGCTGCCGCACGCCAGCAAGCGGGTGCTGGCGCAGCAGCTGGTGGACGAGATCGCGCGGCGCGTGTCGGGGTGGTCGGCATGAAGATCGACGTGCGCATGCTGGATGAGCGCCTGCGCGAGCAGCCCCCCGCCTATGCCACGCCGGGCAGCGCCGGGCTGGACTTGCGCGCCTGCCTGAGCGCGCCGCTGGTGTTGGCGCCCGGCGCCTGCCAACTGGTACCCACGGGCCTGGCGCTGCACCTGGCGGACGCCGGTTACGCCGCACTGATCCTGCCGCGCTCGGGCCTGGGGCACAAGCACGGCATCGTGCTGGGCAACCTCGTGGGCCTGATCGACAGCGACTACCAGGGCGAGTTGATGGTGAGCGCCTGGAATCGGGGCGCCGAACCCTTCACCATCTCGCCCATGGAGCGCATCGCGCAACTGGTGATCGTGCCGGTGGTGCAGGCCCAGTTCAACTGGGTCGAAGGCTTTGCGCCCTCGCAGCGCGGACAGGGCGGCTACGGCTCCACCGGGCGCGGCTGACGCAGCGCGTTAGCCGCGCCGATTAACCATTTGATGCGATTGCGGCGGCCTTTGGCGGGTGTCTGCGTCGCTGCCATGCCCCTTTCATGCGTTAATTGAACAAGGCGCCGCGGCCCCGGGACGGGCCAGGCATTCGTGACAGAAATTGGAGCACTGAAGATGGTTTTGAAGCAGCGTCTGTTTTCCACCCTGGCGGCGGCGTCCGCCCTTGCCTTGCTGGGCTGTGCGTCGCCAAACTACTACCAGCCGACCGGAGGCGCCTATCCGGCGGGCGCTCCGGTCAGCAACGCGGGCTATGCGCAGTTCGGCCGCGTGGCCGATGTGCGCTTTCTCCAGGGCAATGGCTCGTCCGGCGTGGCCGGCACGGTGATTGGTGGTGCGGTCGGCGGTTTGGCCGGCCACCAGGTTGGCGGCGGCAGCGGCAAGACGGCCGCCACCATCATCGGCGCCGTGGGCGGTGCCCTCATCGGGCGCGCCGTCGAACAAAATTCCAACCGGGGCGGGCAGGGCGTTTACCGGGTGACGGTGCAAATGGAAGACGGCGGCACGCGCAGCTTCGACTATGCCGAGCCGCCCAACGTGCAGGTGGGTGAGCGCGTGCGGGTCGATGGCAACCAGCTGTATCGCTGATTGAACAAACGCTTTTCCAAGGTGCGGCGCCTGCGGGCGCCGTTTTTTTGAGCGGCGTGAATCAGTGCAGGTGCGGGCTGGGCGGGGCACTGGCCTGAAGCCGGAAAAACCCGGTGCCCACACTGCCGCGGCCCACCTCGTCCACGGTGGCTTCGCGCACCTGCGCCACCTTCAGGTGCAGGCGCAGCGCGATCCCGGCCAGCGGGTGATTGCCGTCGATCACCACGTGGTCCGGATAGATCTCCGTGACGGTGAACAAGGCGTCGGGGGCCGCATCCGGCGCCGTGCCGGCGGGCAGCGCGCTGCCTTCCAGCAGCATGCCTTCTTCGAGGCCCTGCGGCAGCGCCGACCGTGCCAGCAGATGCACCTGCGTCTCGTCATAGTCGCCAAAGGCCGCCTCGGGCTCGAGGTTCAGGTGCAGCTGGGCGCCAGGCTCGTGGCCTTGGAGCGCGGTGTCGATGGCCGGCAGCAGATCGTCGCCGCCGACCAGAAACTCGACCGGCTCTTGCAGCGCGTCCAGGGTGTCACCCTGGCTGTCTTGCAAGGTCCAGGTGAGCGCGACGACACAGGGCGAAGTGATTTTCATCGGGAGATTGTCGCATCGCAGAGTCGGCCGCGCGGCACTTGCGTATGCTTGCGGCCCATGAACGTCGATGAATCCCTTGTCTTGCTGGGAGGCCTGTCGCCGGCGCAATTCATGCGGCGGCACTGGCAAAAAAAGCCCTTGCTGGTGCGCCAGGCCATCCCGGGTTTTGCGCCGCTGGTGCCGCGCGCCGAGCTGTTCGGGCTGGCCGGGCGCGAGGATGTCGAGTCGCGCCTGCTGCGCCACGGCGACGGCCGCTGGGCGCTGCGCCGCGGGCCGCTGGCGCGCCGCGCGCTGCCGCCGCTGACCCAGCGTGAGTGGACGGTGCTGGTGCAAGGGGTCGATTTGCACCACGCCGGCGTGCATGCACTGATGCAGCGGTTTCGCTTCGTGCCCGACGCGCGGCTGGACGACGTGATGATCAGCTGGGCCAGCGACGGCGGCGGCGTGGGGCCGCATTTCGACCGCTATGACGTGTTCTTGCTGCAGGCGCAGGGCCGGCGGCGCTGGCGCATCGGTCGGCAAAAGGATTTGAGCCTGGTGGAGGGGTTGCCGCTCAAGATCCTGGCGCACTTCGAGCCCGAGCACGAATACCTGCTGGAGCCGGGCGACATGCTGTATTTGCCCCCGCGCTGGGCGCACGACGGCGTGGCCGAGGGCGAGTGCATGACGTATTCGATCGGCTTTCGCCAGCCCGCGCGCGGCGAGTTGGCCGGCGAGCTGCTGCAGCGGCTGGCCGAGGAGGCCGGCGACGTGCTGGGCGAGGGCGCCTACCGCGATCCGTCCCAACCGGCGACTGCCAGCCCCGGCGCCGTGCCGCCGGCGATGCTGGCGTTCGCGCACGAGGCCGTGCAGCGCCTGGCCGGCGATGCCGAGCTGCTGGCCATGCTGCTGGGCGAGTGGCTGACCGAGCCCAAGCCCGACGTCTGGTTCGACGCTGGCGTCGAGGCCGACGCGGACCGGGCGCGCGCCGTGGTGCTGGACCGCCGCACCCGCATGATGCATGACGCACGGCACGTGTTCATCAATGGCGAGGGCTTTCGCGCCGCGGGGCGCGACGCCGGACTGATGCGCAAGCTGGCCGATGCGCGCCAGCTTGGCGCCAGCGAGCGCCAGCGCCTGAGCGCGCCGGCCCGCGCGTTGCTGGCGCAGTGGCTGCAAGCGGGGTGGGCGCATGAATCCGACTGACCCCCCTCCCGGCTTGCCGCAAGGCCCGTTCATCGGCCGCGAGAGCTTTCGCGCGATCCTGCGCCAGGCCTTGGCCGAGGCGGCGCAAGACGGCTGGCGCGAGGTGATCGTGTGCGACGCCAGTTTTCAGGACTGGCCTTTGGGTGAGCGCGAGGTCGTGCAGGCGCTGGACACCTGGGCGCGTGCCGGCGCCAGCCAGCGCTTCACGATGCTGGCGCAGCGCTATGACGCGGTGGAGCGCCTGTACCCCTTGTTCGTCGGCTGGCGCCGGCAGTGGGCGCACAAGATCGAGTGCCGCGGCCTGCGCGCCGCCGATGCGCTGGCGGTGCCCAGCGTGCTGTGGTCACCCGGCTGGGCCTTGCAGCGCCTGGACGTGTTGCGCTCCAGCGGGGTGAGTGGGTCGCAGCCCGACCGGGTGTTGCGTTTGCGCGAATGCCTGGACAGCTGGATGGAGCGCAGCAGCCCTGCATTTGCTTCAACCACGTTAGGTCTGTGACACATTGTCAGAACCGCGGGCCGGCGCATCAGGGTAAGCCACGATTGTCAAGGCATCCCGATATAATTTTCGCTTGAGTGGAAAAGGCATGGGAGCTTTTCTCTCAGGCCGGCGAACCTTGCGTTGCGCCGCGCAGCCTTATTCGAAAACCCCCAGTCATTGATTCAATCAAGGAATTTTCAAAATGAAAAAGTCGCTCGTCCTGGCTGCCCTGGTTGCCGCCGTTGCCCTGTCTGCCTGCGGCAAGAAGGAAGAAGCCGCTCCGGCGCCGGCACCGGCTGCTGAAACGCCCGCAGCCCCGGCCGCTGCCGCTGTCGAAAACGCCGCTTCGGCCGCCGGCGCCGCCGTGACCGAAGCCGCCAGCGCCGCTGGTGCGGCCGCCACCGACGCCGCTTCGGCCGCCGGTGCGGCTGCGACGAATGCGGCCGACAAGGCCGCTGCCGCCGTGGGCGACGCGGCTTCGGCTGCTGCCACCGCCGCGGCCGATGCCGCCAGCGCTGCGTCCAAGTGATCGTACCGGGAGCCTGATCGCCGCGCGCCGGCGCTCAGGCCAGGAAAGCCACCGCAAGGTGGCTTTTTTTTGCGTCTCAAACGGTCAGCCAGTCCAGTCCTGCGCGCGTGCTCACCCGCACGTCGGCGGCGGCGCAGCCCAGCGCCTGGGCAAAGCTGTCCTGCACCAGCGGGATGCGGTTGGTGCGCTCGCTCAGGTGGGCGGCCACCACGGTGGACAACTGCGCGTGGCGCAGCGTGCGCAGCGCCGCGCTGGCCTGCGCATTGCTGAGGTGGCCCAGCGCGCCGCCCACGCGCCGCTTGAGGAAGTCCGGGTAGCTCGACTGCGCCAGCATTTCGGGGTCGTGGTTGCTCTCCAGCAGCAGCGCGTGGCAACCCGCCAGGCACGCCAGCGCGTGCGGGGTGACGTGGCCCAGATCGGTCAGAATGCCCAGCGTGCGCGCCCCGTCCGTGCAGCGCAATTGCAGGGGCTCGCGCGCGTCGTGCGGCACGGTGAAGGGGCTGATCTGCAAGGCCCCGATGGCCACGCTCTGGCCGTCGGCCGTCACGCAAATGCGGGCTTCGTGGCGCGTGTCGGCCACGGCTTGCCAGGTGCCCTCGCTGGTCCACAGCGGGATGCGATGGCGGGCCGACAGCGCGATGGCGCAACCGACGTGGTCACCGTGCTCGTGCGTGATGAACAGCGCGTCGATGTCCTCCACGCCCAAGCCGGCCTGGGCCAGGCGCTGCGACAGCTGGCGCACGCCCAAGCCGCAGTCGATGAGCACCCGCGTGGGCGCTTCGGTGCCCGAGCGCGCTTCCAGCAGCGTGGCGTTGCCCGAACTGCCGCTGGCCAGACTGCGAAAGCGCAGCATTCAGGTGGCCCGGGCGCGGCGATCGGGCTGCGGTCCGATCATGTCAGCTGTCCATGGCGCCGCGCGCCACCCGCGGCAGATGAAACCCAACGAGCCGAGCGGCCGCGAAGCAGGCCACGCCCGCGATCGCCGTGGCCGGGGTCTCCCTGGCCCCTGGCGATGCCCCCTGCAAGGGCGAAGGCGGAACATCGCGCAGCGCGTGGAGACTGGGGGTGTTTCACTTCGGTCGCCGATGGCGCTGAGGGCCACCCGCGTCGCACAAAAGGGGCGCCCCGCCGCGCTGGCGGCGTCCCGCGTCCCACGCGCAGCGTGCGGGAAGGAGGGATGCGCGAAGCGACCCAGGGCGTTGGGCGGGGTCACTTGAGTTCGTCGGCCAGCACCTTGACGATGCGCTGCGCGTCGGCCACCGGCACGGCCGCGCCCTGGTTGTCTTGCACGGTGACGGTGCTGGTGTTGGCTTGCGAGCGCACCACCACCTGGTATTGGCTGGTGGGCAGCGGCGCCGTGCCCTTGCCGAACAGCTTGCCGAAGAACCCCGGCTCCTGCTTCTCGGTGTTGGGGTCGATGTAGCGCACGAAATAAATGCCCTTGCTGCGATCGCGATCGACGACGGTGAAGCCGGTGCGGTCCAGCGCCAGGCCGACGCGGCGCCAGGCGCGGTCGAAGTCGTCGCTCATCTCGATGCCGGGCGCGCCACCGGCGCTGACGATGCGCGCCGCTGGCGCTGCCGCGGCGCCGGCCGCGCTGGCGCTGGCCATGGCGGCCTTGGCCTGCTCCTGCGAGACGCCCAGCTTGACCATCAGGCGACGCAGGAACTCGTTTTCCAGTCCCGGGTCGCGCGGCCGCGGCTGCCACATGGTCGTGTCCTTGGAGGCGGAGGTGTACTTTTCTTCCATCCCGCGGTGGGTGATGAAGATGTCCGTGCCGCCCTGCGCGTTGCGCTCCATGCGGATGCGGAACTTGTCGCGCTCGCCGGTGGAGTACAGCGAGTCGAACACCTTGCCGATGGTGTTGCGGATGAAGTCCTGCGGAATCTTGGCGCGGTTTTCGGCCCAGTCGGTTTCCATGATGCCGGTGGTGGGCTGGTCGATGGCGATCAGAAAACCGTTGTCCAGCCAGAAGTCGCGCACGGCGCCCCAGACCTTCTCGGGCGGGCGGTCCACGCGCAGCCAGCGCTCGTCGCCGCTGCGCATGAAGTGCACGTCGGCGATGGTGTTGGGCGCGGTGGTGGAGGTGGCCGTGGACGCGGCGGCCTGGCTGGCCTGATAGCCGCTGGCCGTGGCCGCGCCGCCCGTGACCGCGTAGCGCGACTGGCCGGGCAACTGGGTCAGGTCGGGCGGGACCTCGAGCGAGACGCCGCGCCCGGCGCTCTTGTAGTCGATCTTGTCGGGCTCGAGCACCGAGCAGCCCGTGGCGGCCAGCAGCACGGCGGCACTGGCGAGGGTGGCGAGAAGAGGGCGTTCGGCGAACTTCACGGGGGTCGGTCCTTGGGTTAAATCTGGGCTGCGCGCTTGCCAATCAAGCGCGGCTAGCTATCAAAATGTGATTTGTCAGAGCAGGCCGGCGCTTTTGAGCGCCTGCTCCACCACGGCCGTGTTGGCCGCCGTCAACTCGGTCATGGGCAGGCGCAGCGTGGGACCGCACAGGCCCAGGCGCGCCATCGCCCACTTCACGGGGATGGGGTTGGATTCGACGAACAGCTGCTTGTGCAGCGGCATCAGCTTGAACTGGATGTCCATCGCCTTCTGGCGCTCGCCCGCCACCGCGGCCATGCACAGATCGTGCATCAGGCGCGGCGCCACGTTGGCCGTCACGCTGATGTTGCCCTGGCCGCCGCACAGCATCAGGGCCACGGCCGTGGGGTCGTCGCCCGAATACACGGCAAAGCCCTTGGGCACGTCGCGGATCAGCCATTGCGCGCGGGCGATGTCGCCCGTGGCCTCCTTGATGCCGATGATGCCCGGTACCTGGGCGCAGCGCAGCACGGTGTCGTGGTGCATGTCGCCCACGGTGCGGCCGGGCACGTTGTAGAGCACCATGGGCAAGTCGCCCACGGCCTCGGCGATGGCCTTGAAGTGGCGGTACTGGCCCTCTTGCGTGGGCTTGTTGTAGTAGGGCACCACCTGCAGCTGGCAATGCGCGCCCACCTTTTTGGCGTAGCGCGCCAGCTCGATCGCCTCGGCCGTGGAGTTGGCGCCGCAGCCGGCCATGATGGGCACGTGGCGCGCCGTGTGCTGGCGCGCCTGCTCGACCGCCACGCGGATGATCTCCTGGTGCTCCTCGACGTTGACGGTGGGCGACTCGCCCGAGGTGCCGACCACGCCGATGCAGTCGGTGCCTTCGTGGATGTGCCAGTCAATCAGCTTGCGCAGCGTGGGGTAGTCCACGCTGCCGTCTTCATGCATGGGGGTGACAAGGGCGACGATGCTGCCGGTGATGGGGGTCATGAGGTCCGGTGAAGTCTGGGCGGATGAAACTGGCATTCTAGTGCCGCGAGGGCATTGGCGGCGGCCCGTTCACCCGGCTGCCAGCAGGTAGCGCGGCGGCGGGTTCGCGCCCGGTTCGCCGTCGGCCAGGCGCACGGCGGCGATGCGCTGCACGAAGCGTGCCGGATCGGCAAGAAACCCGTCTTCATACGCCACCACGTGCAACGCTGCGCACGCGTGCAGCAACTCGCCTGGCCGCAGCAGAAAGTCGGGGTTGGCGGGCTTGCCCACGCCGGCGTTGCCCAGGGCAAAGGTTTCGTAGATCAGCACGCCGCCCGCGGCGACGCTGGCAACGACGGTGGGCAGCAAAGGGCGCCACAGGTAATTGGTGACCACCACCGCGCCAAAGCGCCGCCCCGCCAGGGGCCAGGGGCCGGTTTCGATGTCGGCCTCGATCAGTTCGCCCACGCCCCGCACGGCGGCCAGTGCCTCGCCATCCCGATCCACGCCGGCGACCGGATGGCCGCGCGCGGCAAACCAGTGCAGGTGCCGTCCGCGCCCACAGGCCACGTCCAGCACGGGCGCTCCGGCGGGCACCAAAGGCGAGAAGCGCCGGACCCAGGCCGAAGGCGGTTGGGGCGGCTCGTGGCACGACAGGGATGGCATCGGGGAACTTCAAAAACAATAGCTGCTTGCGCCGGATCAATGTGCGCTGGCGCCTATTTTGCCCTTGAACCCGGGTTTGGATGGACTCACCCCGATTTCATGCGGCCCTGTGATTAAAACCAGTGACAGGCATGGTCGTCGCTAGAATCCCCGCCCATGGCATCCGCATCCGCATCGTCCGCCTCGGGGTATTCCGAGCGCTCCATCCGCGTCCTCAAGGGCCTGGAGCCCGTCAAGCAGCGCCCGGGCATGTACACCCGCACCGACAACCCGCTGCACGTCATCCAGGAGGTGATCGACAACGCCGCCGACGAGGCGCTGGCCGGCTTTGGCAAGAAGATCCGCGTCACGCTGCACGCCGATGGCTCGGTCAGCGTCGAGGACGACGGCCGCGGCATTCCATTCGGCCTGCATCCGGAGGAAGGCGCGCCCGTGCTGGAGCTGGTCTTCACGCGCCTGCATGCTGGCGGCAAGTTCGACAAGGGCGCGGGCGGCGCCTACAGCTTCTCGGGCGGGCTGCACGGCGTGGGCGTGTCCGTCACCAACGCGCTGGGCAAGCGCATGGAGGTGGCCAGCCACCGCGAAGGCATGGTGGCGGCCATGGCCTTCGAGGGCGGCGACGTGGTGCAGAAACTGCATCTGCGCCAGCAGGGCGAGGGCGACCGCAAGCAGGGCACCACGGTGCGCGTGTGGCCCGACGCCAAATACTTCGAATCGGTGCACATCCCGCAGGCCGAGCTGGTGCACCTGCTGCGCAGCAAGGCCGTGCTGATGCCCGGCGTGAAGGTCGAGCTGATCGACGAGAAAAAGAAAGACACGCAAAGCTGGCAATACAAGGGCGGCCTGCGCGACTACCTGGAGCAAAGCCTGCCGGCGGATGCGGTGATCCCGCTGTTCGAAGGCGAGGGCCATGCCGGCAAGGACGACGACAGTTTTGCCGAAGGCGAGGGCGCCCAATGGGTGCTGGCCTTCACCGAAGACGGCCACCCGGTGCGCGAGAGCTACGTCAACCTGATTGCGACAACGGCCGGCGGCACGCACGACAGCGGCCTGCGCGACGGCCTCTTTCAAGCCGTCAAGGGCTTCATCGAGCTGCATGCGCTCTTGCCCAAGGGCGTCAAGCTGATGCCCGAGGACGTGTTTGCGCGCGCCAGCTACGTGCTCTCGGCCAAGGTGCTCGATCCGCAGTTCCAGGGCCAGATCAAGGAGCGGCTCAATTCACGCGACGCCGTGCGGCTGGTCAGCAGCTTCGTCAAGCCCGCGCTCGAGCTTTGGTTGAATGCCAACGTCGAATGGGGCAAGAAGCTGGCCGAGCTCGCCATCAAGGCCGCGCAAACGCGCCAGCGCGCCGGCCAAAAGGTAGAAAAGCGCAAGAGCAGCGGCGTGGCCGTGCTGCCCGGCAAGCTGACCGACTGCGAAAGCCGTGACATCAGCTTGAACGAAGTGTTTCTGGTCGAAGGCGACAGTGCCGGCGGCAGCGCCAAGATGGGCCGCGACAAGGAGACCCAAGCCGTGCTGCCCCTGCGCGGCAAGGTGCTCAACACCTGGGAGGTGGAGCGCGACCGGCTGTTTGCCAACACCGAGATTCACGACATCTCGGTCGCCATCGGCGTCGATCCGCACGGGCCCACCGATGAGGTGGATTTGAGCGGCCTGCGCTACGGCAAGGTCTGCATCCTGTCTGACGCCGACGTCGATGGCGCGCACATCCAGGTGCTGCTGCTCACGCTGTTCTTCCGTCACTTTCCGCGGCTGATCGAGGCCGGCCACATCTACGTCGCCCGCCCGCCCCTGTACCGCGTGGATGCCCCCGCACGCGGCAAAAAGCCGGCGGCCAAGCTCTACGCGCTGGACGAGGCCGAGCTGATCGCCATCCAGGACAAGCTGCGCAAGGACGGCGTGCCCGAAGGCAAGTGGAGCGTGAGCCGCTTCAAGGGCCTGGGCGAGATGAACGCCGAGCAACTGTGGGACACCACCCTCAACCCCGACACCCGGCGCCTGCTGCCCATCCAGCTGGGCGCCCTGGGCGCGGCCCCCACGCAAGCGCTGATGACCCGCCTGATGGGCAAGGGCGAAGCCGCCGCCCGGCGCGAGCTGATGGAGCTGCATGGGGATGCGGTGGAGGTGGATGTGTAAGCTGCGGGCTGCCTGAACTGAACGGAATTTGCCATGGCCGCAAAAGTCCCCTGGCCGCATCCCGGCGAAATCCTGCTGCATGAATTTTTGGAACCCTTGGGCCTGACGCAGTACCGGCTGGCCAAGGAAATCGGCGTGCCGCAGAGCCGCATCGGCGAGGTTGTTGCGGGCGCACGCTCCATCACGGTTGACACGGGCCTGCGCCTGTCTCGGTTCTTCGGCACGTCCGACGAGTTCTGGGCCGGGCTGCAATTGGACTACGACGCCGCGGTGGCCAAGGACAAGATGGCCGATGTGCTGGGGCAGATCAGGCGGTTCGAGCACCAGCCAGCTTGAGAAACGAAAAACCGTACCGAAAACCAGCGATGAACGAACCACGCAAACGCATTCCGCACTTTGCCAGCGAGGCCGAAGAGCGCGCCTTCTGGGAAAGCACGGACTCGACCGAATACGTGGATTGGACGCAGGCGCGGCGCGCACGAACGGTTGCCGACTTGCAGGAGTGCCTGCGCCGGTTTGACGCAGCGCGCCTGCCGGGTGCCCCAGAAATCACCGAGGCCGAGGTGGCGCAGGCGATTGCTGAGGTGCGTGCCGAACGATTGGCTCGCTTGGTTGGCAACGATGACAAGTCCGCCGTTGGCCAAGACTGAGAGTTTTAGGGTTTTGGCTCCTGGCGCTTGCTGCAAAAGCGCAAGCAGCTATTAAAAATGAAGTTCCATCGGGAGGAAAAAAGCGTGTCCGCCATCCGTGATCTGATTGCCAAGGCCCGGGCCGCTGACGCCGAACTGGGCGCCGACCTGGAGCGCGAGTTCAATGCCCTGTCCTCGCGCCTGCCCTTTGGCCTGAACTTCGAGCGCCACCGCCCCGAAGCCGTTGAGCTGCCGCTGCGCCCCGTGCGCAAGGGCGACACCGTACGCCTGCTGCCCCCGCGCGGCGTCACCCAGCCGGGCGATGCGCGCCTTTGGGAGGTCAAGGCCTTGCACAAGGCCAAGATGCGCGCCGACCTGGAACTGCTGGACGCGAAAGTGCCTGAGCAGCAATCCGCCCCGCTGGACGATCTGGTCGTTGTGGCCCGCTTCAAGGACATCATCTACCCCGGCCTGGTCAGCACCCGGCCGCGTGCTGCGTGGCGGCGACGACAAGCCTTGCCACACCATCATCAACGGCGAGAACTACCACGTGCTGAAGGCGCTCACCTACACCCACCGCGGCAAGGTGGACGCCATCTACATCGACCCGCCCTACAACACCGGCGCCAAGGACTGGAAGTACAACAACGACTACGTCGAGGCCGACGACCGCTACCGCCACAGCAAATGGCTGGCCATGATGGAGCGGCGCTTGCTGGTGGCGAAGGTGCTGCTGAATCCGGCGGATTCGGTGTTGATCGTGACGATTGACGAGAAGGAGTATTTGCGGCTGGGGTTGTTGTTGGAGCAGACGTTTGAAGCTGGGAAGATTGAAATGATTTCTTCGGTTATCAATCCAAAAGGAACTGGTAGATCAGGAGACTTCGCGCGGACAAATGAATTTCTTTTCTTTGTTCGATTTGGCGCTGCGATGGTCGGCGGTATGCCTGACGCTGACGCAGTTGGCGCTGAGGTAAGCTGGGAAACAATGCGCCGGCGCAACCTTGCATCAACAAGAGGAAGAAAGGGGAAAGGCGCTTGCGGACCAAACCAGTTTTTTCCAATTTTCGTTGATGCCATGACTGGAGCGATTGTTGGGCGTGGGGATCCTTTGCCGCCCCATATTTCGCGTGAAGCTATTCAGCCACCAGAGGGAGCGGTGGCAGTTTTTCCAGTTCGACCCGATGGAACAGAAATGAATTGGGAATACACCAATACGGCGTTTGATAAATGGTGGCCGATGGGCTACATACGTGCGAATGGAAGGAAAGATGAGCCTCAACCTTATATCATTCAGCATTTCCCAAACAAAGCGCGCAAAGAAATCATCGCAGGCACAGTTCTTGTGGAAAAAAAGAGGTTGGATGGATCGGTTATTGCAAAATATGTCGATGCTACGTTAAAGCACGTGACGACACAGTGGGACTTTACTTCCCATAGCGCGGAACACGGTGGAACGGGAATTATCAAGTCCATTATTCCGGAACGAAGATTTCCTTTCCCTAAGTCGCTCTATGCTGTCGAAGACGCGCTTCGCTTCTTCGTTGCGGAAAAAACCGATGCTACGGTTCTCGATTTCTTCTCCGGCTCCGGCACCACCGCCCATGCCGTCATGCGCCTGAACCGCCAGGACGGCGGGCGCCGCCAGTGCATCTCCGTCACCAACAACGAGGTGGCCGCGGACGAGCAAAAGGCCTTGCGCGAGCAAGGCTTGCGCCCCGGGGACGCCGAATGGGACAAGCACGGCATTTGCGACTTCATCACCAAGCCGCGCGTGGCCGCCGCCATCACCGGCAAGACACCCGATGGCGAGCCGATCAAGGGCGACTACAAGTTCACCGACGAGTTTGCGATGGCCGAGGGGTTTGCCGAGAACGCCGAGTTCTTCACCCTGACCTACGAGGCCCGCTCGGCCGTCAACCACAACCTGGCTTTTGCCCGCATTGCGCCCATGCTGTGGCTGCGCGCGGGCGCGCAAGGCCGGCGCATCGACAAGCTGCCCGCGGCGGGATGGGCCGTGGTGGACACCTATGGGCTGCTGACGGTGATGGATGCGGTGGAGCCCTTCGTCAGTGCGATGGAAGCGGCCCAGGGCTTGCGTGTTGCCTATGTGGTGACGGATGACGACCGGCGTTTTCAGGCCATTGCCCAGCGCTTGCCGGCTGGCGTGGAGCCGGTGCGGCTGTATGAGTCTTATCTGACCAATTTCAGTTTTGCCAACGGGGAGTAAGGCGTGAAGTTCACCCTCAAGGACTACCAGACCGACGCCGTGCGCGATGCGCTGGACAACCTGCGCGATGCGCGTCAGTTGTGGCGGACGCAGGCGCACAAGACGGCGTTTTCATTGACGGCGGTGACCGGCGCGGGCAAGACCGTGATGGCGGCGGCCGCTTTCGAGGCGCTGTTTCATGGCGATGACCTGCTGAACTTTGACGCCGACCCGGGCGCGGTGGTGCTGTGGTTCAGCGACGACCCGTCGCTGAACGAGCAGACGCGCTTTCGCCTGATGGAGGCGAGCGACCGCATCAACCACTCGGACATGGTGGTGGTGCAAAACACCTTCAACCAGCGGCGGTTTCAGGCCGGAAAGATCTATTTTTTGAACACCCAGAAGCTGAGCAAGAACAGCCTGCTGGTGCGCGGCCACGACCCGGATGAATTGCAGGCACGGGCCGGCATGCTGCTGCCCGACACACGCCCCGACCTGCGGGCCTTCACCATTTGGGACACGATCCAGAACACCATCGAAGACCCTTACCTGAACCTGTATCTGGTGCTGGATGAGGCGCACCGCGGCATGGGCGACGGCGTGCCCCGGGAGAAGGGCACCATCGTGCAGCGGCTGATCAACGGGGCGGGCAGCGTGCCCGGCATTCCGGTGGTGTGGGGCATTTCGGCCACGGTGGAGCGCTTTGACAAGGCCATGGCGTCGGCGCACAAGCGCCTGAAGCTGCCCAACGTGGTGGTGGACGCGGCCAAGGTGCAGGAGTCGGGCCTGATCAAGGACACCATCCTGGTGGACATTCCGAATGAGGCGGGCGACTTTGACACCGTGCTGGTTCGGCGCGCCGCCGACAAGCTGCGGCAATCGGCTCTCGCCTGGGCCGCCTATGGCAAGGAGCAGACCGAGGCGCACAAGGTGGTGCCGCTGATGGTGCTGCAAGTGCCCAATACGCCCGACCCGAACGAAATTGGCCGCGCGCTGGACACCATTTTCGACCGCTACCCCGAGTTGCCCCCCGCCAGCGTGGCGCACGTGTTTGGCGATCACGTCACGCAGCGCTTTGGCAACCGAGACGTGCCCTACATCGAGCCGCAGCGCGTGCAGGATGCGAACTGGGTGCGCGTGCTGATTGCCAAGGACGCCATCAGCACCGGCTGGGATTGCCCACGCGCGGAGGTGATGGTGTCGTTTCGCGCGGCCAAGGACCCGACGCACATCACGCAGTTGCTGGGCCGCATGATTCGCTCGCCGCTGGCGCGCCGCATTCCGGGCAACGACCGGTTGAACGCGGTGGAGTGCCTGTTGCCCAAGTTCGACCGCAAGACGGTGGAGAAAATCGTCGATGCGCTGATGAAGGGCGACGATTCGATGGCGCCGGCCGGCCGCGTCCTCATCGACTATGTGGAGATGGCGCCCAACCCCGCTGCGCCCGACGCGGTGTGGCAAGCCTTCGAGGCCTTGCCTTCGCAAACCCGCCCACAACGTGCGGCAAGGCCGGCGCAGCGCCTGACGGCATTGGCGCACGAGTTGGTGACCGATGGCATTTTGGAAGGCGCTGGCGGCCTGGCCCACGCCGCGCTGCACCAGGCGCTGGATGCGTTTCAGCACAGTCACAAGCACAAGATCGAGGCCAAGCGCCAGTCCGTGCTGACGCTGGACGGCCAGACCGTGAAGGCCGACATGCAGGGCAAGGGCAAGAGTTTTGACCAGTTCTGGGAGGATGCCGACGTTGCGGTGGTTGACGACGCGTATCGGCGCGCGGCGCGCATCTTCAGCCCGGATGTTGCGCGCAGCTATGTCGAGCATTTGGCGGAACAGGTTGCCAGCAGGGACGGTGACCCGGAGGACTTCCTCGAAGCCATTGTCGAAGCCCGGGTGACCATCGGCGGCCTGGGCCTGGTGACGGAAGTGCAGCCCTATTTCGATGCCGAGGCGGACCGGCTGGCAAAGGCCTGGCTGCGGCAATACGGCACGCAGATCAAGGCCTTGTCCGACGACCGCAAGGAATCGTATCGGCTGGTCATTGAAATGAGCACCGACCCGCAGGATGTCGATTTGGTCAAGCCCCAATCGCGCCTTGAGGCCACGAAGGCGGTCAAAGACGAGAAGGAAACGGTCATCCCGACGTGGAAGAGCCATTTGTTGTGCGACCAGAACGGCGTGTATCCGGCCGAACTCAACGACTGGGAGCGCGCGGTGCTGGATGCCGAATCGAAGCGCCCTGGCTTTCGATTCTGGTACCGCAATCCGCAGCAGCCGGGCCAATCGTCGCTGGGTGTTGCCTACCGTGAGGAAAAGCAGTACGCCATCGTGCGCCCGGACTTTGTCTTTTTCGCCGATCAGGACGGGGCTGTGGTGGTTGACTTGGTCGATCCGCACGGGCTGCACCTGGCCGATGCGCTGCCCAAGCTGCAAGGGCTGGCGCTGTACGCTGCAAGCCATGCCAGCAGGTACCGGCGCATTGAATCGGTTGCAAAGCTGGACGGCAAGCTGCGTGTGCTGGATTTGACCCGTGCCGATGTTCAGCGCGCCATCGCCAGCGCGACGAGCACCAAGGGGCTGTACGAGGGCGTTTTGGCGGATGACTATGGATAGACGTGCTGCCAAGCGCGCCATGGAGATCGCCGTCGAAGATTCCGAGGCCGCGGCGCTGGCGCATCTGGAGGGCGTGGCGTGAGCCGCCGTCCGTCCATGCCATTTGTGCAGCAGGCTGTGGCACAAATGGCCTTGGCCGCTATTGGCCGCCCGATGGACACGAAGGGAGGAACACCATGAGCGAGCGCCCTGCCTCCCTCATCGCCGTGCCCGAAGGCTACGCCGACTGGCTGAAGCAGCTGAAAATCCGCATCCACAGCGCCCAGCAGCGCGCCACGCTGACCGTCAACCGCGAGCTGGTGTTGCTGTACTGGCAGATCGGGCAGGACATTTTGGCGCGGCAGGCCAGCCAGGGCTGGGGTGCCAAGGTGATCGAGCGGCTGGCGCATGATTTGCGCGTGGCCTTTCCGGACATGAAAGGCTTTTCACCGCGCAACCTGAACTACATGCGGGCCTTTGCCCAAGCCTGGTCGGATGCCGAATTTGTGCAAGCGGTGCTTGCACAATTGCCCTGGTACCACCAGCTGGCGCTGCTCGACAAGCTGTCCAACCCCGAGGATCGCTGCTGGTACGCCGCCACGGCCATGGAGCACCACTGGTCGCGCAATGTGCTGGTGATGCAGATCGAAACCCGCTTGCGCGAGCGCAGCGGCAATGCCATCACCAACTTCGACGAGCGCCTGCCCAAGCCGCAATCCGACCTGGCGCGCGAGTCGATCAAAGACCCCTACCGCTTTGACTTCCTCGGCCTGACGCAAGAGGCCGAGGAGCGCGAGATTGAACATGCGCTGGTCAAACACGTCACCGAATTTTTGCTGGAGATGGGCGCGGGCTTTGCCTTTGTCGGCCGGCAGGTGCTGCTGGACGTGGGCGGGGAAGAGTTTTTCATCGACCTGCTTTTCTACCACCTCAAGCTGCGCTGCTATGTGGTGGTCGAGCTCAAGGCCGGCAAGTTCAAGCCCGAGCATCTGGGGCAGCTGGGCTTTTACCTGACGGCTATCGACCGGCAGTTGAAGGCCGAGCACGACCAGCCCACCATTGGCCTGTTGCTGTGCAAAAGCAAGAACAAGGTGGTGGCCGAATACGCCCTGGGCGACAAATCGCAGCCCATGGGCGTGGCTGAATACCGGCTGATCGAATCACTGCCCGCCGAGCTGCAAACCAGCCTGCCCAGCATCGAGCAAATTGAAAGCGAGTTGGGCGAAGCCGAGTCGTGACTACTCGCACACCAGCACAACACCCGGGCGAAACGGGCTTGCCCCCATGCCAACCTTCCCCCAGCGGGGGAAGGAGTGGGAGACCCATCATTATTTCAATCAAATCGGCCTCTAGCCGGCAACTGTCCAGCGCAACCAGCTATTATTTTTGAAGTATGTCTGATCAACCCGTTCTCGATTTTGAAGTTCCTGAAGCGGACGACTCCCTGGCCGCCTACGCCCAGCGTGCCTATCTCGAATACGCCCTCAGCGTGGTCAAGGGCCGCGCGCTGCCCGACGTGGCCGATGGGCAAAAGCCGGTGCAGCGGCGCATCTTGTACGCCATGGAGCGCATGGGTCTGGGCTGGGGCGGCGCGGGCGGCAACGTGCCGGCGCGGCCGGTCAAGAGCGCGCGCGTGGTGGGCGACGTGCTGGGGCGCTTTCACCCGCATGGCGATTCGGCCGCGTATGACGCGCTGGTGCGCATGGCGCAGGATTTTTCGCAGCGCTATCCGCTGATCGACGGGCAGGGCAACTTCGGCAGCCGCGACGGCGATGGCGCGGCAGCCATGCGCTATACCGAGGCGCGGCTGGCCAAGATCACGCGATTGCTGCTGGCCGAGATTGACATGGGCACGGTTCAGTTTGTGCCCAACTACGACGGCAGCACCGAAGAGCCCAGGCAGTTGCCCGCGCGCCTGCCGTTTGCGCTGCTCAACGGCGCCAGCGGCATTGCGGTGGGCCTGGCCACCGAAATTCCCAGCCACAACCTGCGCGAGGTGGCCGATGCCTGCGTGGCGCTGGTCAAAAGCCCCAAGCTGACCGACGACGATTTGTTTGCGCTGCTGCCCGGCCCCGACTATCCGGGCGGCGGGCAGATCATCAGCAGCGCCGGCGACATTCGCGCCGCGTACGAGAGCGGACGCGGCAGCCTCAAGGTGCGCGCGCGCTGGGTGATTGAAGACCTGGCGCGCGGCCAGTGGCAGATGGTGGTGACCGAGTTGCCGCCGGGCACCTCGACGCAAAAGGTGCTGGAAGAGATCGAGGAGCTCACAAACCCGAAGATCAAGAACGGCAAGAAGGCGGTGACGCAGGAGCAGAACCAGCTCAAGGGCACGATCCTGGCGGTGCTGGACGCCGTGCGCGATGAATCGAGCAAGGATGCGCCGGTGCGTCTGGTGTTCGAGCCCAAGAGCCGCACCATCGACGCGGATGAGCTGGCCAACACGCTGCTGGTGCACACCAGCCTGGAGACGTCCAGCCCCATCAACCTGACGGGCATAGGCCTGGATGGGCGGCCGGTGCAGAAGTCGCTGCGGCAGATGCTGGAGGAGTGGATCGCCTTCCGCCAGCAGACCATCACGCGGCGCAGCCAGCACCGGCTGCAAAAGGTGCTGGATCGCATCCACATCCTCGAAGGGCGGCAGCTGGTGCTGCTCAACATCGACGAGGTGATCGCCATCATCCGCGCCAGCGACGAGCCCAAGGCGGCGCTGATCGCGCGCTTCAATTTGTCCGAGCGCCAGGCCGACGACATCCTGGACATTCGCCTGCGCCAGCTGGCGCGGCTGGAGGCGATCAAGATCGAGCAGGAACTGGCCGAGCTGCGCAAGGAGCAGGGCAGCCTGGAGGACGTGCTGGCCAGCCCGGCCACGCTGCGCCGGCTGATGGTGAAAGAGATCGAAGCCGACGCCAAGGAATTTGCCGACGCGCGCCGCACGCTGATCCAGGCCGAGAAGAAAGCCGTGGCCGAGGCCCGCGTGGTGGACGAGCCGGTGACGGTGGTCGTCAGTAGCAAAGGCTGGGTGCGCGCGCGTACCGGCCATGGGCACGACGCGGCGGGCTTTGCCTTCAAGTCGGGCGATGGGTTGTACGGCACGTTTGAGTGCCGCACTGTCGATCAACTGCTGGTGTTCGGCAGCAACGGGCGCGTGTACACGGTGCCGGTGTCGTTGCTCCCGGGCGGGCGAGGGGATGGGCAGCCAATCACCACGCTGATCGAGCTCGAATCGGGCACCGAGGCGCTGCACTACTTTGCGGGGCCGGAGGGCGCCACGCTGCTGCTCTCGGGCTCGGGCGGCTACGGCTTTCTGGCGCATGTGGGTGACATGCTCTCGCGCCAGCGCGCGGGCAAGGCCTTCATCAGCGTGGGCGAGGGCGAGCGGGTGTGCCGGCCCTCCGTCGTGGCGCTGGGTTTTGACCAAAAGCCGGCCAACGCCGGCTCGGATCAAGCGCAGGCAGCTATCGGATCAGTAGCGGCCACGCATGTGACCTGCGCCTCTACTGGCGGGCGCATCCTGACCTTCGAGATCGGCGAGCTGAAGGTGATGGAAAAGGGCGGGCGCGGCTTGACCCTGATTGACCTGGAGCCCAAAGACAGCCTGGCCGGCGCCGCGGCCTACGTGCGCAGCGTGCGCATCACTGGCGTGGGCCGGGGCGGCAAGGCGCGCGAGGAGGTGCTCGAAATCCGCAGTCTGAACAACGCCCGCGCGGCGCGTGCGCGCAAGGGCAAGGCGGCGGATCTGGGCTTCAAGCCCCATGACATCGTGCGGGTGCAGTGATGTTTGGCCTGTCCATGTCCGATGTGGGTTGGGTGGTGTTGCTGGTCAGCGGGGCGGCCAGCTTCTGGATCGGGCGCACGCTCTCGCGCCGTTGGCAAAAGCGCCAGCGCGACAAGCGGGATGCAGCCGCGCGGGCCAATGAAAGCCGACAGGCGCGCCGCGCACGCGAGCGGGCACAGCGCAGGCACTGAGGCTGCCCCTCACCCCTCCCTCTCCCCAGAGGGGCGAGAGCGATCGGCTGCTCTGCGTGGCATACCGCTGCGCCCTGTGGATGATGGCGCGCAGGCGATCGATGGGCTTTGGTTTTGCTCCCTCTCCCCCTGGGAGAGGGCAGGGGTGAGGGCCGGCGGCGCATCCAGACGCACGCCTTCGATCGGGTCCACGCGGGCCCTTTCGCCGGCAAGTTCAGCAGCCCTTTGTCGCCCCAGCCGCCCCGGCATGCGCTGCCATGGCATCGACGGCCAGCGCCGCGTGCGCATAGGCCCCGCCGGCGCGCATTTCGGCGGCCACCCAGATGGCTTCCATGATCTCGGCCTCGCTGGCGCCGGCCTTCAGCGCGCCTTCGGTGTGCCCGCGGATGCAGTACGGGCACTGCGTGGTGTGCGCCACGGCCACGGCGATCAGCTGCTTCATCTTGGCGGGCAGGGCGCCTTCGGCAAAACATGCGGCGCTGAACGCGCGAAAGGCCTCCATCTGCTTGGGCGCCAGCTCGCGCCGCTTGCGCGCGATGTCGGCGTCGACCTGCGGGTACATGCGGTGGTTGTCCATGGCTTGTGCTCCTTGATTGCGTCCGCGGTGCGCGCCTGCATCAGGCCTTGTGGCGCTGCGCGGGCTGGTAGTGGCCGGCTTCGACGCGGAAGGGGATGGACAGCCGGTTCCAGCCGTTGATGGCGATCACCGCCAGGGTCAAATCGACCAGCTCCTTCTCGTTGAACTGCTGGCGCGCCTCGTCGTACACCGCGTCGCTCACTTCCTGGTTCGTCAGCTTGGTCACGGCCTCGGCCCAGCCCAGCGCGGCGCGCTCGCGTGGGGTGTACATGCTGCCCGCCTCGCGCCAGGCGCCCAGCATGTACAGGCGCTGCTCGGTCTCGCCGGCGGCGCGCGCATCCTTGGTGTGCATGTCCAGGCAAAAGGCGCAGCCATTGATTTGCGACACGCGGGTCTTGACCAGCTCCAGCAGCGAATGCTCCAGGCCGCTGTTGCGCGCGTAGGCCTCCAGCCCCAGCATGGCTTTCAGGCCATCGGGGGCGACCTTGCCGTAGTCGAGTCTTTGCGTCATGGTGTTTTTCCTTTGCTTGTCACGGGCAGGCGTTCAGGCCGCCTGGGTTCAGCAGGAATTCGCGCATCGCCACGGCGTTGTTCACCTGCTCGTTGTGCGCGGCATAAACGAGGGTGAGCGTGCCCTGGCGCGCGCGCTCGCGCAGGGCTTCAAAGCGATCGACGTGCTGGCGCAACTCGGCCGCGTAGCGCCGGCGAAACTCCTCCCAGCGCTCGGGCTCGTGGTTGAACCAGTGGCGCAATTCGTCGCTGGGCGACAGGTCCTTGTCCCATTCGGTGAGCTGCAGCGACTCCTTCTTGACGCCGCGCGGCCACAGGCGGTCGATCATCACGCGTGCGCCGTCATCGGGCGCGGGGGCATCGTAGGCGCGTTTGATGCGGACGTTGCGGGGAGGGACGGCTTTGTGCATGGCATCGTCGAAAGCATCAGGTGGGGGCTGATGCACGCAGTCAGGATACGCCGCGATCAGCGGGGGAATGGCTGTAGGGGTATTGGCAACGTGCCGGCCCTGGTCTTGCCCCCTCTCCCCAAAGGGGCGAGGGAGCAAGACCTCACCCCAAAGGAACGAGGGGCAAGTGCGCCCATCCGATCAATCGTTGACCAGCACCAGCTTGCCCATCACCTTGCGGCTGTTCATGCGCGCGTAGGCGGCTTTCAGCTCGCTCATGGGCATCCTGGCGTCGATGGCGGGCTTGATCTTGCCCTGGGCGTACCAGCCGGCCAGCTCCTGCATCATGGCGGCGTTGGCCTGCGGCTCGCGGCGGGCAAAGTCGCCCCAGAACACGCCGACGATGCTGGCGCCCTTGATGAGCGCCAGGTTGATCTTGAGCGATGGGATTTCGCCCGCCGCAAAGCCCACCACCAGGTGACGCCCGCGCCAGGCGATGGAGCGGAACGCCGCTTCGGTGAAGGTGCCGCCCACCGGGTCGTAGATCACGTCGGGGCCCTTGCCGGCGGTGAGTTCCTTCAGGCGCTCGCGCAAGTCCTGCGTGGCGTAGTTGATGGTTTCGTCGGCGCCGAGCTGCTTGCAGAAGGCGCACTTCTCGTCGGTCGAGGCGGCGGCGATGACGCGCGCGCCGGCGGTCTTGGCGATCTGGACGGCCGACATGCCCACGCCGCCGGCGGCGCCCAGCACCAGCACGGTTTCGCCGGCCTTCAGTTGCCCGCGGTCCAGCAGTGCGTGGTGGCTGGTGGCGTAGATCATGATGAAGGCCGCCGCATCCGCCGGCGGAAAGCCCGGCGGCAGCGGCATGCACAGCTTGGCCGGCGCCAGGGTGTGGGTGGCAAAACCCCCGGTGCCCGACAGGCAGGCCACGGCCTGGCCGACTTTCAGCTCGGTCACGCCCTCGCCCACGGCCTCGATCACGCCGGCGTATTCGGAGCCGGGCACGAAGGGCAGCTCGGGCTTCATCTGGTATTTGTTCTGCACGATGAGCAGGTCGGGAAAGTTCAGGCTGGCCGCCTGGATGCGGATCAGCACCTGGCCCTTGGCCGGGGTGGGGGTGGGCAGCTCGGTCCAGGTCAGGGCGTCTTCGCCGATGGGGTTTTCGCAAAGCCAGGCATGCATGGGGGGTCTCCTCGTGGGGGTTGCATCAGTGTGGATCATAGAAGTGGCGCGGCGCGCGTCCGGGTCGCGTCGGTGACGGGGCGCGGGCCCCTACAATCGGTTGCATGTGGGCCCCCCGAACATGAAAATTCTGCTTTGCAACGACGACGGCTACCAGGCGCCGGGCATCGTGGCCCTGCACGCGGCGCTGGCGGCGTTCGCCGAGGTCGAGGTGATTGCGCCGGAGCAGAACAACAGCGCCAAGTCCAATGCGCTGACGCTGCACGCGCCGCTGTACGTGCACCGTGCGCCCAACGGCTTTCGCTACGTCAACGGCACGCCGGCCGACTGCGTGCACATCGCCCTCACGGGCTTGCTGGACTACCGCCCGGACCTGGTGGTCTCGGGCATCAACAATGGCGCCAACATGGGCGACGACACGATTTACTCGGGCACCGTGGGCGCGGCCATGGAGGGTTACCTGTTTGGCATTCCGGCCATGGCGTTCTCGCAGGTGGACAAGGGCTGGGCGCACATCGACGCGGCGGCGCAGGCCGCGGGCGACCTGGTGCGGCGCATCGGCGCGCATTCCACCCCGGGCGGGCAGGCCTGGCTGCTCAACGTCAACATTCCCAACCGGCCGCTGGCCGAACTGGGCGCGCCCAAGGTGTGCCGCCTGGGCCGCCGCCACGCGGCGCAAAAGGCCATCACCATGACCAGCCCGCATGGCGAGACCATGTACTGGATCGGCGGCGCGGGCGCGGCCATGGACGCGAGCGAGGGCACCGACTTTCATGCCACCGCCAACGGCCATCTGTCGCTCACGCCGCTGTCGGTGGACTTGACGGATCACCACGCGCTGGCCTACTGGGCGCAGGGCCTGAGCCACATGCTGGCCGGGGGCGAAGGCTGATGGCGCGCCCACCCGTCCGACCGGGCTTTCCGGCGCGCGTGGCGCTCGGCTCGACCACGCCGGTCCGCCCGCCTGCCCGCGCTCCGGCGCCGCCCGCGCCGACGGCCGGCCCTGCGGCGGTGCCCACGGCGGCGCGCGACGCGGTGCCGGCGCGGGCGCGCATGGTTCAGCAATTGGCCGCCGGTGGCGTGCAGGATGCGGACGTGCTGCGCGCCATGGGGGCGGTCGACCGCCATCGCTTCGTGGACAGCGCCCTGGTGGCGCAGGCCTATGAGGACACCGCCCTGCCCATCGGTCTGGGCCAGACCATCTCCAAGCCCAGCGTGGTGGCGCGCATGGTCGAGCTGCTGATGCAGGGCGGCCTGCGTGCCGACGGCGGCAAGCTGGGGCGTGTGCTGGACATCGGCACCGGCTGCGGCTATCAGGCGCTGGTGCTGGCGCAACTGGCCAGCGAGGTCTACAGCATCGAACGCCTGCGCGAGCTGCACGACAAGGCGCGCGCCAACCTGCGCCCCCTGCGCGTGCCCAACGTGCACTTGATTTTGGGCGACGGCATGGCCGGATTCGCCAGCGGCGCGCCCTATGCGGGCATCATTTCGGCGGCCGGCGGCGACGCGGTGCCGCAGGCCTGGATCGACCAGTTGGCCTGCGGCGGGCGTATCGTCGCCCCCACGGTGCATGGCGCCGGCGTGCAGGCGCTGGTGGTGATCGACAAGACGCGCCAGGGGCTTCGGCAGACCGTGTTGGAGGCCGTCAACTTCGTGCCTCTAAAATCCGGGGTTTCCTAGGGATCAAGGACAAGATTTATGCAGTGGTCAGCTCGCAAGACGTGGATCGGGATGGCGCTCGTGGCCGCGCTGCTGTCCGGGTGCGCGTCCACGTCGGTGACGCGCGCGCCGGTGGAAGACCGCAACGGCAACACCTCCGGCGCAGCCGTGGCCGTGGGCGGGGTGGACGCCAGCACGCTGCCGGGCTACGAGAACACCGGCAAGCCCGGCTACTACACGGTGCGCGCGGGCGACACCATCATGAAGATCGCCACCGAGGTGGGCCAGCCCTGGCGCGACATCGCCAGCTGGAACAAGCTGGACAA
The DNA here is from genome assembly GCA_018241325.1 of Pseudomonadota bacterium. GTDB lineage: Bacteria > Pseudomonadota > Gammaproteobacteria > Burkholderiales > Burkholderiaceae_C > Ottowia. Next base: position 48,028 of record JAFEEB010000062.1, read on the forward strand.
CCCCAACGTGATCGAGGTCGGCCAGGTGCTGCGCGTGGTGCCGCCCGCCGGGGGTGCCGTCGCGACGCTGCCGGCGCCGACCGAGCCCGCGCGCACGCCGCCGGGCGCGGCCAAAGCGGCATCGACCCCCCCGTCGAGCGCCTCGACCACGCCCGCCGCCACCCCGGCCGCATCCGCGCCGGTCGCCGCAGCCCCGGCGCCGGTCGCGGCGGCATCGGCTCCGCCGGCCCCGGCGGCCGAGACGCGCTCCAGCCCGCCGCCCTCGGCCGGCACCGACGACGTCAAGTTCATCTGGCCGGCCAAGGGCGCGGTGATCGCCCGCTTCGACGAGGACAAGAACAAGGGCCTGGGCATCGCCGGCAAGGAAGGCGAGCCGGTGGTGGCCGCCGCCGACGGACGCGTGGTCTACGCCGGCGCGGGCCTGCGCGGCTACGGCAACCTGATCATCATCAAGCACAACAACACCTTCCTGACGGCGTATGCCCACAACAAGAAGCTGCTGGTGAAGGAAGACCAGAACGTCAAGAAGGGGCAGGAGATCGCCGAGATGGGCTCCTCCGACGCCGACCGCGTGAAGCTGCACTTCGAGATTCGCCGCTCTGGCAAGCCGGTCGATCCGGCGCGCTACCTGCCGCCACGCTGAGTGACGGCCGGCCGATGGCAACGGGCGCTCTCGTGGGCGCCCGTTGTCGTTTTTTGCCAGCCCTTGATTTGGTCCTGTATTGATAGCTGCTCGCGCTTGATGAATGAGCGCCCACGCCATTTTTCATGATGATTTCCGATACCCAGCCCGACCGCCCCGACGTGCCCGAGGACGCCTTGCACATCGAGTCCATGGACCTGGACGCCCAGGGCGTGGCCCACCGCCCGGACGGCAAGGTGGTGTTCGTCGATGGCGCGCTGCCCGGCGAGTGGGTGAGTGCCCAGGTGCATCGCAAGAAGAACAACTGGGAGGCCGCCACGCTCACCGCCGTGCACCGCGCCAGCAGCCTGCGCGTGGCGCCGCGCTGCCCGCACTTCGGCCTGCACGCGGGCGCCTGCGGNNGGCGGCTGCAAGATGCAGCACCTGGACGCCGGCGCTCAGGTGGCCATCAAGCAGCGCGCGCTGGAAGACCAGCTGTGGCACCTGGGCAAGGTCAAGCCCGACTTGATCCTGCGCGCCATCGAAGGCCCGGCCTGGGGCTATCGCTGGCGCGCACGCCTGTCGGTGCGCCATGTGATCAAGAAGGGCGAGGTGCTGATCGGTTTTCACGAGCGCAAGAGCCGCTACGTGGCCGACATGCGCGAGTGCCACGTGCTGCCCCCGGCGGTCAGTGCCTTGCTGCTGCCGCTGCGCGCGCTGATCGCCGGCATGGCTGCGCGCGACACCTGTCCGCAAATCGAGCTGGCCTGTGGCGACGACGTGGTGGCCCTGGTGCTGCGCCATCTGGAGCCGCTGAGTGACGCCGACCAGGCCCGGCTGCGCGCCTTTGCCGCCGTGCATGGCGTGCAGTGGTGGCTGCAACCCAAAGGCCCGGACACCGCCCACCTGCTCGACCCCGACGGCGCCGCGCCGCTCGCCTATGCGCTGCCCGAATTCGGTGTGCGCCTGCCGTTTCGGCCCACCGACTTTACGCAGGTCAACCCGCACATCAACCGCGTGCTGGTGGCGCGCGCGCTGCGCCTGCTGCAGGTGCAGCGCGATGAGCGCGTGATCGACTGGTTTTGCGGCCTGGGCAACTTCAGCCTGCCCCTGGCCACGCAGGCCGCGCAGGTGCTGGGGGTGGAAGGCAGCGCCGCCCTGGTGGCGCGCGCGCGGCAAAACCACCAGGTCCACGCCGACCGGCCCGGCCTTGGGCCCGCGCTGGCGCCGGCCGACTTCGTGGTGCGCGACCTGTTCGACATGAGCGCCGAGCAGCTGGTGCGCGACGGCCACGCCCACCGCTGGCTGGTCGATCCGCCGCGCGAAGGCGCGTTTGCGCTGGTCCGGGCGCTGGCCGCCATCCACCAGGCGCGCATCGGCGCCGAAGGGGCCGAGCCGCTGCCCGCCGGCGCCGCCGGGTGGCAGCCGCCGGCGCGCATCGTGTACGTCAGCTGCAACCCGGCGACGCTGGCGCGCGACGCGGGCCTTTTGGTGCATCAGGCCGGCTACCGTTGCAGCGCGACCGGCGTCGTCAACATGTTCCCGCACACGGCGCACGTGGAAAGCATGGCGGTGTTCGAC
>JAFEEB010000063.1 GCA_018241325.1 Pseudomonadota bacterium
ATACCTTATTTGGAAAAGACTCGGTTTCAGCTGTTTTCAACGACATTCAAGGATGCCTTGGCGGCCGCCAGCTGGGGCAGCAGCGTTTGGTACAGGCTCAGGTCGCCCGCATTCAGGGCGGCATCCATGCGCCGCTTGAGGTGCAGCGGGCGTTCGCTGCGCAGGATCGCCTGCAGCTCCGCCGGGTCGGACTCGATGTCGTCGTGCAGGCTTTCGATGGCTTGCACGGCGGCGTTTTCGTGCTCGTGCTCGCGCAGGGCCTCGCGCAAGGCGCTCCAGGGTTGCGGGCCGTGTTCTTGCTCCTGACCGTCCAGCCAGGCGAACAGCGCGCCGTACGGGGCCGGCAGCTCGCACAGCAACTGATGGTCGCTGGCCGACAGCGCCGGCCACGTCTCGGGAGCGGTCAGCACGATTTGCAGCGCACGCTGGGCGCGGCCCAGCGGCGCCGCGCGCCGGGAGGCTTGCGGCGCCAGGCGCCCGGCGATCCGGGGCGCCGTTGGGGCTGCGCTGCCGGCGTGGCGCTCGCGCGGCGTCCGCGCGCTGGTGGTGTGGCCCGCGGGGCGAACGCCCCACAGCGCGTGCAGTTCATGGGTGCCGATGCGCACCTGCGCAGCAATCTCGCCCAGCAACTGCTGGGCCAGCGCGCCGGCCGGCAAGGCCTGCCACAGCGGGCGGGCGTTGGCGGCAAAGTGCGAGCGTCCTTCGGCGCTGTCCATGTCGCAGCCCTCGGCGGCGGCCTCCAGCACGAAGCGCGACAGCGGCACGGCCGCTTGCACGGCTTGCCGAAAGGCCTCGGCGCCTTCGGCCCGGATGAAGCTGTCCGGGTCGTGCTCGGGGGGCAGGAACAGAAACTTGATGCTGCGCACGTCGCTGGCCAGGGGCAGGGCGGCGGCCAGTGCCTTGTGTGCGGCGCGCCGGCCGGCGTCGTCGCCGTCAAAGCTGAAGACCACGCTGTCGGTGAAGCGAAACAGCTTGTGCACGTGCTCGGACGTGCAGGCCGTGCCCAGGGTGGCCACGGCGTTGGCAAAGCCCAGCTGGGCCAGGGCCACCACGTCCATGTAGCCCTCGGTGACCAGTGCGTAACCGTGCTCGCGCAGTGCACCGCGCGCCTCGAACAGGCCGTACAGCTCGCGGCCCTTGTGAAACACCGGGGTTTCGGGCGAGTTCAGGTACTTGGGTTTTTCATCGCCCAGCACGCGCCCGCCAAAGCCGATCACTTCGCCCTTGACGCCCCGGATCGGGAACATGATGCGATCGCGAAAGCGGTCGTAGCGCTTGTCCGCGTCGTCTTCGCCGACGATGACCAGGCCGCTTTGCTCCAGCAGCGCGTCGCCGTAGTCCGGGAACACGCCCGCCAGCGTGCGCCAGCCCACGGGCGCGTAGCCCAGGCCGAAGTCGCGCGCTGCGACGCCGGAGACCCCGCGCCGCTTGAGGTAGTCGATGGCATGGGGCGAACCCTTCAGGTGCTGGCGGTAGGCGTCGGCGGCGCGCTCCAGCACGTCGGTGAGCGTGGCACGCTGCTGGCTGTCGTGGGCGGCACGCGCGCGCTCGGCCGGGCTGCGCTCGTCCTCGGGCACTTGCAGGCCGTACTGCTGCGCCAGGTCATGCACGGCCTCGACAAAGCCGGCGCCGGTGAATTCCATCAGGAAGCCGATGGCGTTGCCGTTCTTGCCGCAGCCAAAGCAATGAAAGAACTGCTTGGACGGACTGACGGTGAAGGAGGGCGTTTTTTCACCGTGGAAGGGGCACAGGCCGGAGAAATTGGCGCCGGCTTTCTTCAGCTGCACGTAGCGGCCGACGATCTCGACCACGTCGGCGCGTGCCAGAAGCTCCTGGATGAAAGGTTGGGGAATAGCCACCGGTCGATTGTCGCGCAAGGGACGTGCCGGCCCATTTGACTATCATGGGAAGGTTCACCTGCCGGAGCCTTGCCATGCCTTCGATTTTCGATACCGACCTGCCCCGCACCGAAGCCAACTTTGCCCCCCTCACGCCGCTGGCGTTCATCCAACGCGCGGCCGAGGTCTATCCCGAGCGATTGGCCGTGGTGCATGGCGATCTGCGCCAAAGCTGGGGCCAAACCTATGCGCGCTGTCGCCAGCTGGCCAGCGCCTTGCAGCAAGCCGGCGTCGGCAAGAACGACACCGTGGCCGTGATGCTGCCCAACACCCCGCCGATGGTGGAGGCGCATTTCGGCGTGCCCATGGCCGGCGCCGTGCTGAACGCGCTGAACACCCGGCTCGACCCCGAGGCCGTGGCCTTCATGCTCGACCACGGCGAGGCCAAGGTGGTGATCGTCGATCCGGAATTTGCCGGCGTGATGAAGAAGGCGCTGGCGCTGCGCCAGTCGAAGGCGCCGATGCGGGTCATCGACGTGGAGGACGCGCTGTACGGCGCGGGCGAACCCATCGGCAGCACGACCTATGAGGCTTTCCTGGAGCAGGGCGACCCGGATTTCGAATGGCATTACCCGGCGGATGAATGGGATGCCATTGCACTGAACTACACCAGCGGCACCACGGGCAACCCCAAGGGCGTGGTCTATCACCACCGCGGCGCCGCCACCAACGCCGTCAGCAACATCCTGGAATGGGACATGCCCAAGCACGCGGTCTACCTGTGGACGCTGCCCATGTTTCACTGCAACGGCTGGTGCTTTCCGTGGACGGTGGCGGCGCGCGCGGGCGTGAACGTGTGCCTGCGCCGCGTCGAGGCCAAGGCCATCTTCGACGCCATCCGCGAGCACGGCGTGACGCACTACTGCGGCGCGCCGATCGTGCAGGGGCTTCTGGTGAACGCACCCGCCGAGCTGAAGGCCGGCGTGCCGCGCGGCGTCAAGTGCATGGTGGCCGGTGCGGCGCCACCGGCGTCGATGATCGAAGGCATGGAGCAGATGGGCTTTGACCTCACGCACGTCTACGGCCTGACCGAGGTCTACGGCCCGGCCACCGTGTGTGCCAAGCATGAACGTTGGGACGAGTTGCCCATCGGCGAGCGTGCCGCGCTGAACGCCCGCCAGGGCGTGCGCTACCACCTGCAGCGCGACGCGCGCGTGATCGACCCCGAGACCATGCAGCCCGTGCCCATGGATGGCGAGGCCATGGGCGAGATCATGTTCCGCGGCAACATCGCCATGAAGGGCTACCTGAAGAACGCTGCCGCCACGGCCGAGGCCTTTGCCGGCGGCTGGTTTCACTCCGGTGACCTGGCGGTGCAATACCCCGATGGCTACATCAAGATCAAGGACCGCAGCAAGGACATCATCATCTCGGGCGGCGAAAACATCTCCTCCATCGAGGTCGAAGACGTGCTGTACCGCCACCCCGCCGTGCTGGCCGCGGCCGTGGTGGCCAAGCCCGACCCCAAGTGGGGCGAAACCCCCTGCGCCTTCATCGAGCTGAAGGCCGGCGCGCAGGTGAGCGAGGCCGACATCGTGGCGCACTGCAAGCAGCACCTGGCCGGCTTCAAGGTGCCGCGCGCCGTGGTGTTTGGCGAGCTGCCCAAGACCAGCACCGGCAAGATCCAGAAGTTCGAGTTGCGCAAGCAGGCCGGCTCGGCCGCGGCGATCGACGTTTGAAAAAGGCGCGCCCAGGGCGCGCCATTTTTTGAAGCGGCAGCGCGACGGGCGAAGCCCGCACCGGCTTCAGTGCGCCTCGGCCTGCTTGGCTGCGCGGACCACGGCCTCGGTGTCGCCCTTGCTGCCGTTGAACACCAGGTTCAGCACCACGGCCGAGATGGAGGCCAGCACGATGCCCGATTCGATCAGGATGTGGATGGAGTGCGGCATCCACTGCAGATACCGGGGTGCGATGACGGGGATCATGCCGACGCCGATGGACACGGCCACGACCAGTGCGTTGTTGCGATTGCGGGCGAAGTCCACCCCGCCCAGGATGCGGATGCCGGTGGCCGCCACCATGCCGAACATGACGATGCCGGCGCCGCCCAGCACCACGGTGGGCAGGGATTCGACCAGCGCCGCCATCTTGGGCAGCAGGCCCAGCAGGATCAGGATCACGCCGCCGGCCACGCAGACGAAGCGGCTCTTGATGCCGGTGACCGCCACCAGGCCCACGTTCTGCGAGAAGCTGGTGTAGGGGAAGGTGTTGAAGATGCCGCCCAGCAGCGTGCCCAGGCCGTCGGTGCGCAGGCCGCGCGAGAGCATCGGCTGGTCAATCTTCTTGTCGGTCATCTCGCCCAGGGCCAGGAACATGCCGGTGGACTCGATCATCACCACCAGCATGATGAGCGACATGGTGAGGATGGAGACCGGATCGAAGATCGGCGTGCCGAAGTGGAAGGGCAGCACCACGTCCACCCACTTGGCCTCGCTGACCTTGCTGAAGTTCATCATGCCGCTGGCCGCGGCCACGATGCCACCGACGACGATGCCCACCAGCACCGAGATGTTGGCCAGAAACCCCTTGGCGAACTTGGCCACCCCCAGGATGGTGAGCAGCACGATGGCCGACACGCCCACGCCCGACAGCGCGGCGTAGCGCGGGTTGGGCAGCGTGGGCGCCAGCGCCAGGCCCTGGGGCACGGCCGGCACCCCGGGCGCGCCCGTGGCGCCGGCGCTGCGCAGGGTGCTCAGCCACTCGCTGTGCTCGGGCGAGACGATCAAAGGCGCGGTGGGGCCCACGGGGTTGCCGAAGATCCAGTTGATGCCCACGCGCATCAGGTCGATGCCGATCACCGCGATGATGGTGCCGGTGACCACGGGCGGAAAGAAGCGCAGCATGCGGCTGACCACCGGCGCGATGATGATCGAGATGATGCCGGCGCCGATGATGGAGCCGAACAGCAGCCGCGCGCCGTCGGTGCCGGGGTTGCTGCTGGCAATGGCCACCATGGGGCTGACGGCGGCAAAGGTCACGCCCATCATCACCGGCAGCTTGATGCCGAACCACTGCGTGGCGCCAAAGGCTTGGATCAGCGTGGCCAGGCCGCAGCAGAACAGGTCGGCCGAGATCAGCATCGCCACCTCGTGCGCAGGCAGCTTGAGCGCGCGGCCGACGATGAGCGGCACGGCGATGGCGCCGGCATACATCACCAGCACGTGTTGCAGGCCGAGCGCGGTCAGCTTGCCGGTGGGCAGGCGCTCGTCGATGGGGTGAACGTTGGGGGTCATCATGTCTCCTGGGCTTCGGGTCTCTGGTGGACGCTGTGGGTGAAAAGCTTAGGCGGGGGTCAGCAGATCGGCAAGGGTGCGGGCCACCACCTGGGTGGCGCGGCGCAGGTCTTGCAAGTCCACGCGCTCGTCGTTGCGCTTGGCGTGGCTCTCGAGCACGGTGCGCGGGCCGGCGCCGTAGATCACGCCGGGAATGCCGTGCTCGCCGTACAGGCGCACGTCGGTGTACAGCGGGGTGCCGACGGCGGGGGGCTTGTGGCCGAACACCGCCTGGGCGTTGCGCTGGATGGCTTCGACCAGCGGCGCGTTGCCGGGCAGGGGCGTCATGGCATTGGCCAGCAGGATGCGGCGGATGTCGGTGCGCACCGCAGCGGCGCCCTTCACGCCGCGCCAGCGGTTGAACTGACGGGTGGCGCCTTCGATCACCTTGCGCAGGCGCGCCTCGACCTGGGCCGGTTTTTCCTCGGGGATCATGCGGCGGTCGAGCTTGAGCACCACCTTGCCGGGGATCACGTTGGTGTTGGTGCCCCCTTCGATGCGGCCGATGTTCAGGTAGGGATGCTTGATGCCGGCCACCTTGGACGTGATCTTTTGGTAGGCGCTGTTCTCGGCATACAGGGCGTTCATGATGAACACCGCGGCCTGCAGCGCGTCCACGCCGGTGTCGGGCACGGCGGCGTGGGCCATCCGGCCCTGGACGGTCACTTCCATCTGCAGGCAGCCGTTGTGCGCGGTGACGACTTCGTAGCTGAAGCCGGCGGCGATCATCAGGTCGGGCCGGGTCAGACCATTCTTCAGCAACCAGCCGGGGCCCAGCAGGCCGCCGAACTCCTCGTCATAGGTGAAGTGCAGCTCGACCGCGCCTTGCGTGGGCCGCGCCACCGCTTCCAGTGCGCGCACCGCGAACGTGAAGGTGGAGAAATCGCTCTTGCTGACGGCGGTGGCGCGGCCGTACATCTTGCCGTCCTCGATCTCGGCACCGTAGGGCTCGTGCGCCCAGCCTTCGCCGGGCGGAACCACGTCGCCGTGGGCGTTCAGGGCGATGGTCTTGCCGCCCGCGCCGTAGGGGCGGCGCACGATCAGGTTGGTGATGCTTTTCATGCCGTAGTCCTGCACCTCGCGCTGTGGCACCGGGTGCTTTTCGGCGTCGAAGCCCCAGGCCTGGATCAGCTCGGCGGTGCGCTCGGCGTGCGGCGCGTTGTTGCCCGGCGGGGTGTCGGTGGGCACGCGCACCAGTTGCTGCAGGAACCGGACCTGCTCGTCGAAGTGCTGATCGACCCAGGCGTCGAGCTGGGCGTGGATGGCGGAGGTGTCGGTCATGATTTTTAAATGAAAAGTGGCGCTGGCGCAGGCGTGGCAAGCGCAGGTAGCTATGATTATTGAAGTTTTTCGACTGCCACGGCATCCAGCAGATGCTGCATGGCGCGCACGGCCAGCTCCATGTCTTCGGCGCTGGTCTGCTCCAGCGGGTTGTGGCTGATGCCGGCGTTCTCGCCGCGCACGAACAGCATCGCCTGGGGCATGACCTCGTGCAGCTTCATGGCGTCGTGGCCGGCGCCGCTGGGCAGGCGAAACACGGGCAGGCCCAGCGACTGGACGGCCGCTTCCCAGCGCTGTTGCCAGGCTGCATCGCTGGGCGCGGCGGCGGCGCGCATGGTCTCGTCGAGCTTGAGCATCACGCCGCGGCGCTCGGCAATGGCGTGGGCCTCGGTCACGATGTCCTGGGCCATGGCATCGCGCTGGGCATTGCTGGGCGCGCGCAGGTCCAGGCTGAAGCCGCAGCGGCCCGGCACCACGTTGATGGAGCCGCTGGGCACGGCCAGCATGCCCATGGTGGCCACCGAGTCGCCGTCCTTGGCCGCGCGCTGCTCGGCGTACAGGGCCAGCTCGGCGGCGGCGCAGGCGGCGTCGCGGCGGCGGTTCATGGGCGTGGTGCCGGCGTGGCTGGCCTGGCCGATGGTTTCACCCACGTAGCGCACGCTGGCGTTGATGGAAGTGACCACGCCCAGAGGCAGATTCAATTCGTTCAGCACCGGGCCTTGCTCGATGTGCACCTCGATGAAGCCCAGGTAGTCGGACGGGTTGCGGCGCAGCGTGGCGATGTCGTCGATGGCCAGGCCGGCGTTTTGCATGGCCTGGCGCATGGTGACGCCGTCGGCGTCCTGCTGCTCCAGCCATTCGGATTTGAAGTCGCCCACCAGCGCGCCCGAGCCCAGAAAGGTGGCCTTGTAGCGCTGGCCTTCTTCTTCGGCAAAGCCCACCACCTCGAAGTGGTAGGGCAGGCGCCGGCTGGCGCGGTGCAGCTCGCGCACGCAGGCGATCGGCACGAAGATGCCCAGGCGGCCGTCGTACTTGCCGCCGTTGCGCACGGTGTCGTAGTGGCTGCCGGTGAGCAGGGTCTTGGCATTCGGGACTTTGGGGTCGGCGTTGTAGCGGCCCACCACGTTGCCGACGGCGTCGATGTGCACCTCGTCAAAGCCGCAGTCGCGCATCAGCTGGCTGATCTGGACGGCGCAGGCGCGGTGCGCGTCGGTCAGATACGTGACGGTGAGCTGGCCGGCCTCGGCGAAACCCGGATCGCTGTGCCGAGCCAACTGCTCGTGCCAGTCCCACACGTCGTTGCCCAGCGTGGGGTCGGCGGCGAACTTGTCGGCCAGGCGGATTTCGACGATGCGGTTGATCTGGCGCAGCGCCTCGGCGCGCTCGAAGTCGGGGTGGCCCGTCAGGCGCCGCTCGAAGGTGTCGATGATCTGCCGCTTGCCGAGGCCCGTGCCGCGCGGGCCGCGCACGCACAGCACGAACGGGAAGCCGAAGCGCGCGCCATAGTCGTGGTTGAGCTGGCGGATGTGCTGGAGCTCTTCGGGCGTGCAGGCCGTCAGGCCGGCGCGGGTTTGCTCGCCGGTCGATTCGGTGGTGAGCGTGCCGGCGCTCATGGCCTTGCCGGCCAGCTCGGGGTGGGCGCGGATCAGCGCCAGCTGGGCGTCCACGCCCGCCTTGTCCAGAATGCTGGCCATGACCTGCTTGATCTGGGCCAGCGAGTGGAAGGGCCGCGCCTTGACGGCCTGGGCGGCGATCCAGGGCGTGTGCTCGTACAGGCCGTCGAGCATCTGCTCGGCCTCGGCCGGCGAGGCGCGGTTGAATTGGTCCAGCGTGTAGGGCATGGCTCAGTCCTTGCAGGGGTGGGTGGCGATCCAGTGGCGGGCGATGTCGATGCGGCGGCCCACCCAGACGTCGGGGTGTTGCGCGATGTGATCCAGAAAGCGCTTGAGCGCTGTGAAGCGCCCCGGCCGGCCGACCATGCGGTTGTGCAGGCCGACGCTGAGCATCTTGGGTCGGTCCAGCCCCGTGGGGTCGCCTTCGGCATAGAGCGTGTCGAAGCTGTCGCGCATGTAGCGGTAGAACGGCTCGGCATCGCTGTAGCCCTGCGGCAGGCCAAAGCGCATGTCGTTGCAGTCCAGCGTGTAGGGCACCACCAGGTGGTTGACGTCGCTGCCGTCGCTTTTGCGCACCTTCATCCAGAAGGGGAGGTCGTCGCCGTAGTAGTCGCTGTCGTACAGCAGGCGGCCGTCGTCCACCACCAGGCGGCGCGTGTTGATGCTGTCGCGGCCGGTGTACCAGCCCTGCGGGCGCTCACCCGCGATTTTTTCGATGGTGTCGAGCGCCTGCTTCATGTGCGCGCGCTCGGTGGCCTCGTCCATGCCCTGGTAGTGGATCCACTTGAGGCCGTGGCAGGCGATCTCGTGGCCGCGCTGGCGGAAGGCCTGGATCATTTCGGGGTAGCGCGCCAGCGCGCTGGCCACGCCGAAGATGGTCAGCGGCAGGCCGCGCGCCTCGAACTCGCGCAGCACGCGCCAGACACCGGCGCGCGAGCCGTATTCGTAGATGCTTTCCATCGACAGGTGGCGCTCGGGGTAGGCCGCGGGGTTGAACATTTCGGAGAGAAACTGCTCGCTGGCCGCGTCGCCGTGCAGCACGCAGTTCTCGCCGCCTTCCTCGTAGTTGAGGACGAACTGCACGGCAATGCGCGCGCCACCCGGCCAGCGGGCGTGCGGGACGTCGGCGCCGTAGCCGCGCAGGTCGCGCGGATAGGCGGCGGTGCTGTCGTAGAGCGGGGCGTTCATGCGGGTCTCCGGGATGTCTTGCGCGCGCGCGGCGCGGGGCGGGCGGCCAGCGCCTGCTGGATGTCGAAGGTGGGCACCGGTTGCTCGAGATTCAGGCCCGCCTCGACGTGATCGAGGTGGGCGCGCATCAGGCGCACGGCCTGCGTGACGTCGCCGGCGGCGAAACACTCGACCAGGGCGGCGTGCTCGGCGGACGAGTCATGGGCGGCCGTGGCGCTTTGGTACATCAGCGTGGCGATGGCGCAGCGTGCCAGCAACTCGCGCAGCACCTGGGCGAGCACCTCGTTGCCGATCAACTCGGCCATGCGGACGTGAAAGTCGCCCAGCAGCTCGGTGCGATCGGCCACGTCCTCGCGGGCGACGGCCGCTTGCTCGCGCGCCACGTGCTCGCGCAAATCCTGGATGTGCGCCGGTGTGGCGGCACGCACGAAGGCGCGGGTCAGCTCGATCTCGAGCATGCGCCGCACCGCGAACACCTGCCTGGCTTCATCCACCGAAGGGCTGGCCACGAAGGCGCCGCGCGAGGGCTCCAGGCGCACCAGGCGCTTTTCGGACAGCAGGAACAGGGCCTGACGCACCAGCGTGCGCGACACCTGGAAAAGATCGGCCAGGGTCTGCTCGACCAGGCGCGCGCCCGGTTGCAGGCGATGCTCCACGATGGCGTGGGTGAGCGCCTGAGCGATCTGGTCGGTGCTGGAGGTTTCCATCGTGCGGCGAATCATAGACGGCTTTTCAAAAATTGTATACACTGTAGTGCACAATTTTTAAAGGAGCACACCATGGGTCTGAGCACGCACGTCCTGGACACGATGAACGGCACGCCCGCGGCCGGCATGCAGGTCACCTTGTATGAAACCCGCGGTGGCAACGCCAGGCAGGTCAAGCGCTTTCGCTTGAACGACGACGGCCGCAACCCCGACGGCCTGCTGTACGACAACGCCAGCCTGAAGGTGGGCACCTACCGCCTGAGCTTCGAGGTGGCCGATTACTTTCGCTCGCGCGGTGTGCAGTTGCCCGACCCGCCGTTTCTGGACGTGGTGCACCTGGACTTCGGCGTGGCCCACACCGACCAGCACTACCACGTGCCGCTGCTGGTCAGCCCCTGGAGCCACTCGACCTACCGCGGGTCGTGACGCTTTGAAGCGGTCAAGAAAAAAGGCGCCGAAAGGCGCCATTTTTTTGGGTGGTCGGTGTCCTGGGGAGTCATTAGGCCACCCATTTCGCTGTGCACCACCCGCCGGGCATGAAATCCAAAGAGTCTGATGGCCGCGGAGCAGGCCAAGCCAACGATCGCCGTGGCCGGGGTCTCCCCGGTCACTGGCGATGCCCCCTGAAAGGGGGTGGGCGGAACATCGCGCAGCGAGTGGAGACTGAGGGTCAGCCTTGATGCGGACGCTTGCCCGCGTTTTTCTTGCTGCGCGTGTGCGAGCCGCGCTCCAGACTGCGCTTTTGGCCGACCGCCAGCTTGCGCACGGGCGCGCCGGGCAGCGGAGGGGTGGCTTTGCGCATGGCTTCAGTGACGAGTTGCTTGCCCATGATGAGTCCTTGTTGGTGGGTGTTGGTGAAAACCCTCTATTTTGACTGATTTCGACGGGCGGCAGCAACAATTTTTAAAAGTGGAAACCCTGACCAAAAATCAACTGGCATTTGCACACCGAACTGTATACAATTCGCGTCGATCGCAGCGGTGTCAGGGCCTGGGCGGGTGTGAGCCACCCACCGTCCGATGCGCGATTACCTGAAGCCGGCTTGCAGCGCCCGCGGTGGCGAGCCCGATCAAGAGGAGACAGTTCATGGAAACCTATTTGCTGGATTGGGCCAACCTGCTGCTGCGCTGGCTGCACGTCATCGTCGCCATCGCCTGGATCGGCTCGTCGTTCTACTTCGTCTTTCTGGACAGCAACCTGGAGCCGCCCAAGGCCGACGACCTGAAGCAAAAGGGCGTGGACGGCGCCATCTGGTCGGTGCACGGCGGGGGCTTTTACAACGCGCACAAGTACATGGTGGCGCCGCAGGGCCGCATCGACAGCAAGCTGCACTGGTTCTATTGGGAGAGTTACTGGACCTGGATCTCGGGTTTCTCGCTGTTTGTCGTGCTCTACCTGTGGAACGCCAGCATCTTTCTGGTGGACAAGCAGGTGTTCGACTGGTCGCCCACGGCGGCTGGCGTCACCGCCGTGCTGTTCCTGGTCGGCTTCTGGCTGATCTACGACACCATCTGCCGCGTATTCGGCTTTCGCAACAACGGCGACCGCATCGTCGGCGCCATGTTGCTGGTGGTGGTGGCCGTCGCGGCCTGGCTGGCCTGCCACCTGTTCGCCGGCCGCGCCGCCTTCCTGATCGTGGGCGCCATGATCGCCACGACCATGAGCGCCAACGTGTTCTTCTGGATCATCCCCGGCCAGCGCAAGGTGGTGGCGGCCATGACCAGCGGCAAGCCGTACGACCCGGTCGAATTCGCCATCTACGGCAAGCGCGGCAAGCAGCGCAGCGTGCACAACACCTACTTCACGCTGCCGGTCATCATCGCGATGCTGAGCAACCACTACAGCTTCATCTACAGCCACCCGCAGCGCTGGCTGGTGCTGGCGCTGCTGATGCTGGCCGGCGCGCTGATCCGCCAGTTCTTCGTGGCGCGGCACGCCTGGCACCTGGGCAAGGCGGGCAACCCGTGGCCGTTTGCCGCGGTGGGCGTGGTGGTGCTGATCGCCCTGATCGCCTGGATGAGGCCGGCCCCCGAGGCGCCCGCCGCCGCCGCGCCCGCCACGGTGGACTACGCCCAGCTCAAGCCGATCCTGGAGCAGCGCTGCTACATCTGCCACGGTGAGGCGGTGCAGCAAAAGGGCCTGCGTTTCGATTCGGAAGATCACGTCAAGGCCAACGCCCAGCTGATCTACCAGCAGGTGGTGGTGCAAAAGCTGATGCCGTTGGGCAACGCCACGCAGATGACCGACGCCGAGCGGGCCATGGTCAAGCGCTGGTTCGACGGCGGGGCGAAATAAAAAGCGCCTCGGCGCTGCAAACAAAAGACGGGGCTTGCGGCCCCGTTTTTCACTTCTTGGTCACCAAGCCGTAGATGAACAGCACGATGATGGCCCCCACCACCGAGGCGATCCAGCCGGCCGGGGTGCCCTGGGCATACAGGCCGAGGGCCGCGCCGCCGTAGCTGGCCACCAGGGAGCCGACGATGCCCAGGATGGTGGTCATGATGAGGCCCATGCTCTGGTTGCCGGGCATGATGGCGCGGGCGATCAGGCCGACGATGAAGCCGACGACGATGGTGATGATGATGCTCACGGCGCTTCCTTTCCACCCTTGGGCGGTTGTTGTCGATGGCTTGCTACTGTAGTCGTCTATTGCCGCGGTCGGGAAAGCGCCGGCGTCGGAATCAGCCGCCGTCGTGGACTTGTTCCGGCGCTGGCGCGGCCGCGAGGGCCTCGATGGCGCTGGCGTGCGTGAGCCAGGCTTCCTCCAGCTGGGCCAGTTCGTCCTGCAGGGTCTTCAGTTGCCGTCCGGCATCGGCCAGGTCGGCGGGGGCCAGCCCGGCGGTGCTCAGGCGGGCTTCAAGCTGGGTGCGCTCGCGCTCGATGGCCTGCATGCGCTGCTCGGCCTGCTGCAGCGCGCGCTGATGGGGGCGCGTTCGCTCGGCCTGTTGCTGGCGGCGCTGGGCTTCCTGGCGGCGCTGCTCGGCCGGGTTCAGTGCGGTGCTCGGGCGCTGCGTGTCGGCGGGATCGCCCGTGCGGGGCGTGGGCGCCGCCTGGGCAGCCTGCTCCTCCTTGCGCCGCCGGCTTTCGTCCAGCAGGTAGCGCTGGTAGTCCTCCAGGTCGCCATCGAAGGGTGCCACGCCGCCGCGCGCCACCAGCCAGAACTCGTCGCACACGCTGCGCAGCAGGGCGCGGTCGTGGCTGACCAGCATGAGGGTGCCTTCGAACTCGTTGAGCGCCACGGCCAGCGCCTCGCGGGTGGCCAGATCGAGGTGGTTGGTGGGCTCGTCCAGCAGCAGCAGGTTGGGGCGCTGCCACACGATCATGGCCAGCGCCAGGCGCGCCTTTTCGCCGCCGCTGAACTGGCCCACGGGCTGCGCCACCATCTCGCCCGGAAAGTTGAAGCGGCCCAGGAAGTTGCGCAGTTGCTGCTCGCGCGCGGATTCGCTGGTGGCCTGGCCGGTCTCGCGCGCCAGGCGCACCATGTGCTCCAGCGGCGTGTCCTGCGGGCGCAGCACGTCCAGCTCCTGCTGGGCGAAGTAGCCGATGGACAGGCCCTTGCCCTCGGTGAGCGTGCCGCCCTGCAATGCCAGGGT
This sequence comes from Pseudomonadota bacterium, assembly GCA_018241325.1. GTDB lineage: Bacteria > Pseudomonadota > Gammaproteobacteria > Burkholderiales > Burkholderiaceae_C > Ottowia. Next base: position 13,553 of record JAFEEB010000063.1, read on the forward strand.
GCGCGCCACCGTCTTGACGAAGGTGGATTTGCCCTGGCCATTGGCGCCCAGAATGCCGATGCGCTGGCCGGCCAGCACGGTGCGGTTGACGCCGCGCAGGATCACGCGGGGCGTCGCCGATTCAGGGTCTAATTGGCTTGCAGCGCCGGTTGGTCCTGCGCTGGGTGCTTCGCTTTCAGGAGCATTCGACACATCCTGGGCCGCGTAGCCGAACACCCCGTCGCTGACCACCAGCATCGGGTTGGGCAGGCTGGCCGGCTCCAGAAATTCGAACTGGAACTCGGCCTCGGCCAGCACCGGGGCGATTTTTTCCATGCGCTCCAGCGCCTTGACGCGGCTTTGCGCCTGCCGCGCCTTGGTGGCCTTGGCCTTGAAGCGGTCGATGAACTTCTGCAGGTGGGCGATCTTGTCCTGCTGCTTGGCGAAGGCGGCCTGTTGCAGGCTGAGCTGCTGGGCGCGCAGGGTTTCGAAGGCGCTGTAGTTGCCGCCGTAGCGGGTGAGCCGGCCGCCGTCGATGTGCAGCGTGACGCGGCTGACGGCGTCGAGAAACTCGCGGTCGTGGCTGATGACGATCAGCGTGCCGGCGTAGCGCTCCAGCCAGCCCTCCAGCCACACCAGCGCATCCAGGTCGAGGTGGTTGGTGGGCTCGTCCAGCAGCAGCAGATCGGTGGGCGCCATCAGCGCGCGCGCCAGTTGCAGGCGCATGCGCCAGCCGCCCGAGAAGCTGTTGACGGGGCGCTGCAATTGATCGGGCGTGAAGCCCAGGCCCAGGATCAGCGCCTCGGCGCGCGCGCGGGCGTCGTGCGCGCCCGCGTCCTGCAGGTCGCTGTGGCTTTGGGCGATGGCCATGCCGTCGCCCGATTGCTCTGCCTTTGATAGCTGCTCGCGCAGGTGGGTCAAGCGTTCGTCGCCCGAAATGACGAAATCGGTGGCAGGCTCATCCGTCTCGGGCATGTGCTGCGCCACCTGCCCCAGGCGCCAGCCGGCGAGCCGGGTGAAGCTGCCCTGGTCTTCGTGCAGCGCGCCGCTGAGCAGCGCCAGCAGCGTCGATTTGCCGGCGCCGTTGCGCCCCACCAGCGCCACTTTTTCGCCGGGGTGGATGCTGACGCTGGCGCCCTCGAGCAGCACCTTGGCGCCACGGCGCAGCGTGATGTCTTTCAGTTCGATCATGATTGGCTTGGGCGCGGCCGCTCAGGCTGCGCACGGCCGCCCCGCGCGGGCGGTGGTCGGCCGGATTGCGCCGGGCAAGCGGGCGTCAGGCGCTGCCGAGGCGGGAGTCCACGGCGCTGCCCAAACGCGAGTCGCGAAAGCCCGAAGCCTCGAAACTGGAGGGCCCGAAGCCCGAATGGCCGAAGCCGCTGGGGCGCACGTCCAGGGTGATGTCGGTGAAGGACGGCTCGTTGCTGGTGCCTTCGTCCAGCTGCGCCTGGTTGGCCGAATGGCGCTCGGTCGCGTTTTGCAGGCGCCACATCAGGT
>JAFEEB010000064.1:0-711 GCA_018241325.1 Pseudomonadota bacterium
CAGCGCCGCGGCGGTGGGTTCGTTGATGATGCGCTTGGCGTCCAGGCCGGCGATGCGGCCAGCGTCCTTGGTGGCCTGGCGCTGGCTGTCGTTGAAATAGGCCGGCACGGTGATGACGGCCTCGGTCACGGGCTCGCCCAGGTAGTCCTCGGCGGTCTTCTTCATCTTGCGCAGCACCTCGGCGCTGATCTGCTGGGGCGCCAGCTTGTTGCCGCGCACCTCGACCCAGGCGTCGCCGTTGTCGGCCTTGAGGATCTTGAAGGGCGCCAGGCCGATGTCCTTTTGCACTTCCTTGTCGTCAAACTTGCGGCCGATCAGGCGCTTGACGGCATAGATCGTGTTCTTGGGGTTGGTGACTGCCTGGCGCTTGGCCGAGGCGCCGACCAGCACCTCGCCGTCGTCCTGATAGGCCACGATGGAGGGCGTGGTGCGCGCGCCTTCGGAGTTTTCAATGACCTTGGTGGCGTTGCCTTCCATGATGGACACGCAGCTGTTGGTGGTGCCCAGGTCGATGCCGATGATTTTTCCCATGTTGGTTCTCCGCGAGGATTTGAGATTCAGATGAAAGCGATGTGGTGGCCGCCGGTGCGCTTTTCAAGCGCGCGGATGCTTTTCACGGCTCTTTTTGCCGCCGGGTTGCCCCGAGGCAAAAAGCGCCCCTCGGGGGGCAACGCAGCAGGCGAAGCCGCGCAGCGTGGGGGCGCCGTCTCG
>JAFEEB010000064.1:881-20636 GCA_018241325.1 Pseudomonadota bacterium
CGCAGCGGGGGAGCGTGGGGGCATCATTGGGCGACAGTGACCAGCGCGGGGCGCAGCACGCGGTCGGCGATGGTGTAGCCTTTTTGCAGCACGCTGACCACGGTGCCCGCGTCCTGCTCGGCCGGCACCACGCTGATGGCCTGCTCGCGCGTGGGATCGAACTTGGCGCCGGCGGCGGGGTTGACCTCCACCACCTTGTTGCGCTCCAGCGCGCTCAACAGCTGGCGGTGCGTGGCCTGCGTGCCTTCGAGCAGCTGCTCGGCGCTGGCGTTTTGCACGTTCAGGGCGGCTTCCAGGCTGTCGATGACCGGCAGCAGGCTCTCGGCAAAGGCCTCGACGGCGAACTTGCGCACCTTGGCGACTTCTTCGTCGGCACGCCGACGGGCGTTTTGCGCCTCGGCCTGGGCGCGCATCGCCTGATCGACCAGGTCCGACACCTTGGCTTGCAGGGCCTTGAGCTCGGCCTGGGTGTTTTCTTGCTGGGCCAGGGAGTCGGCTGCATCCGCGGCGGCGGCGGCTTCGATCTCCTCGGGGCTTTGCGGCGGGTCGAACGGGGAATGGGGGGTGGGCGTGTCGGACGGGTTTGGCGTGGGGTGGGACATGCTCGATAGGGGTCGAAAACCGATGAAGCGTTTGAATGCCCTTCAGATGGCCGCCAGCGGGCCGATTTCAAGGGTTCCTGCCGCCAACGGGGCGGTTTTTGGGTCGGAAAGGCTGTTCGAAGGCTTGTAAGAGCGAAAAAAACCGCTCCAGGGGAGCGGTCAGGCCGGATCGGGGGCTTGTGGGGTCAGTCGGCGACGGCCAGCAGCTCGACGTCGAACTTGAGCGTGGCGCCCGGAGGGATGACACGGCCGGCGCCGCGCGCGCCGTAGCCCAGCTCGGGCGGGATGATCAGGGTGCGTGCGCCGCCCACCTTCATGCCGGCCACACCCTCGTCCCAGCCGCGGATGACCATGCCGGCGCCCAGCGGGAAGACAAAGGGGTCGCCGCGGTCGTGGCTGGAGTCGAACTTGGCGCCGGCCTGGCCGTTTTCATAGAGCCAGCCGGTGTAGTGCACGGTGACGGTCTGGCCCTTGCAGGCGGGGGCGCCGTCGCCAGCGTGGGTGTCGGTGATTTGCAGGCCGGTGCTCATGGTCGTGCGGGCCTTACTTTTTCTTGGCCTGCGCAGCCACCCACTTGGTGGCGAAGGCTTGCAGGTCGGACAGGCGCTTGGTCAGGTCGGCCCCGGTGGGCGTGAGGCTGTAGCCGTCGGAGCCGTGCGTGACCAGGCCGGCCGCACGCAGCTCTTTCAGGCGGGTGTTGAGCGTATTGGGGGTGATGCCGCCCACGCTGTCTTGCAGCAGGCGAAAGGTTTGCGGATGGCCGTCGCGCAAGGCCCACAGCACACGGATGGCGTAGCGCGCCTCGAGCAGCGCGAGCAGTTGGCTGGTGGCCGTGTTTTCTTTGGAGCTCATGTCGGGCTTCTCCTCGGGTTCGCAATGTGCGTGCTGGTGACTATATCGCAATTTTGTAGCACGCTAGCAGTTTCATAGCTCCCGAGGTCGTCCCACCGTGGGTGGGGCGCTACAGTTTCCTGACCGGATTCGATGGGCTCCGGGAAAACACCTAGCCCTGGTAGACCTTTTGCAGCAGCCGGATCAGGGTGCGGCGCTCGGCGGTGCTCAGCCGCGCCGAGGCGTCGATTTCCAGCTTCGAGACGGCATTTTCGGCGTCTCGCATCAGCGCCTGGCCCTCGGCCGTGAGTTGCAGGCTTTGCGCGCGCCGGTCCAGGGCGTGGGGGCGGCGCACCAGCAGGCCGCGGCGTTCCAGCGCGCCGATCTTGCCCACCAGGTTGGGCGGCAGAAGGTTCAAGGCGTCACAGAGCTGGCGCGAGGTGATGCCCGGGTTGTGGTGAATGAGCGACAAAACGGAGAAGTCCACCACCCGCAGACCGGCGTCCGCCATGCGCTGCATGAACAGCCCGATGACCTTGAGCGCGGCCATGCGGGCGTTGAAGCCCAGCAGCGACTGGAGATAGCTGGCGTCGACCTGCTCGACCGGAGCGGCAGCGATTTCGGGCGGAAGTTTGGCGGGTGTCACGTCGGTGCAACGGGCGGCAAAGCGGGGGTGCGCGCGATGATCGCACAGCGCCCGCAGCCCGCCGCAGGACCTCACTCGACCTTGAACTGCCCGTCCACCACCTTCATCATCACGCCGGTGTCGTTGGTGTAGCCCCAGTGGTCTTGCGCCGTCCAGTTCAGCACGCCGTGCGCCAGCACGGTGCGGCCGATGTGCTCGAAGGCGTCGCGCAGCGCGGCGCGGAACTCGGGCGTGCCGGGCTTGGCCTTCTTGAGCGCGATCGGCACGGCTTTTTCCATCACGATCATCGAGTCATACGCATGGCCCGCGAACTGGTTGCGCGAGCCGGGGCCGTAGGCCTTTTCGTATTGCTGCACGAACTTGATGGCCTCCTGCTTGGACGGGTGCGCGTCGGGCAACTGCTCGGCCAGCACGGCGGGGCCCGAGACGACGAAGGTGCCTTCCACGGCCTTGCCGCCCACGCGGATCAGGTCGCGCGTGGCGGCGGCGTGGGTCTGGTAGACCTTGCCCTTGTAGCCGCGCTCGCGCAGCGCCATCTCGGGCATGGCCGCGCCACTGCCCGAGGCCACGACGAGGATCGCATCGGGGTTGGCCGACATCAGCTTGAGCGCCTGACCCGTGACGCTGGTGTCGGCGCGGGCAAAGCGCTCCACGGGGCCGAACTTGATGCCCGCCTTCTCGGCCATGGGCTTGAAGTCGGTCAGCCAGGTCTCGCCGTAGGCGTCGCTGTAGCCCAGAAAGCCGACGGACTTGATGCCCTGCTTCTTCATGTGCTCCAGCACCGCGTAACCCATCACGGCGTTGGACTGCGGCAGGCGAAACACCCAGTGGTCCTTGCCCGGCGGCAGCGCCACCGGCGACCACGCGATCTGCGTCGTTTGCGACTCGGTGGCCACTTGGGCGATGGCAGCCGCCACCGGCGTGGCGACCGAACCCATGATGACGTCCACCTTGTCCTGCGACACGAAGCGCTTGGCGTTGGTCACGCCCTGGGTCGGGTCGCTGGCGTCGTCCATCAGGATCACGTTGAGCTTTTCGCCCGCGATTTCCTTGGGCCACAGCTTGACCTCGTTGCCCACCGGGATGCCCAGGCCCGAGGCGGGACCGGTCAGTGGCGCGATCACGCCGATGGTGATGTCGGCCAGGGCCGTGCCACAGGCGGCGAGGGCGGCGGCGGCCACGAGGGCCTTGAGTGCATGGGTTTTCATGACGGGGATGTCTCCAGGTTGGCGCGTTGAAAAAAATGAACGGTGGGGTGAGAGGACACAGGCCGGTTCAGTTGCACTTGTCCTTGATGAAGTCGGGCACCGGGATGGCCTGCAGGCGCCCGCCCTCGGGATGCACGCAAAACGCCCGCGTCTCGCGGCCTTCGCACAGCACCACGTCGCCTTTCATTACCACGTGTTTTTGCACGAAGGTCTTGGCGGCCCAGCTTTCAATGCTGGTGTGCACCTGCAGCGTGTCGCCGTAGGTGGCCGGACGCATGAATTTGGTGTGAATCTCCAGCAACGGCGTGCCGATGATCCCGTGCGAAGCCTTCAGCTCGCGCCAGGGCGGCACGCCGCACTGCATGAAGAAATCCAGCGACGAGGCGTCCATCCACTTGCTGAAGTTGGGAAAGAACACGATGCCGGCGGGGTCGCAGTCGCCGAACATCACCTTGACTTCATAGACGGTGGTTTTCATGGGGTGCGTGCCGGGTGCGCAGCCTCAACGGCAGCTGAAGTTGGCCGCGTCCTCCAGGCTACCCGTGCCCTTGTACTGGGCGACCTGGGGATAGGCGCACAGCGGCCGCGTGCGGTTGGCGGACCAGTCGGCGGGAACGTCCGCATTGGCACCGCCGGGGTTGCCCGGGCCGCGGGCGCTGGCGATCACGCTGTCGGGTGCGTGCCCGCGCTCCACCCAGCCCACAAGGGCTTCGAGCATGTCGAACTGGTCGGTCGAGGGACCGCCGACACAGTGGTTCATGCCGGGCACCAGGTACAGGCGCGCGAAGTCCGAGGCGGCGTTGCCGTTGTTGCGGCGCAGGGTCTCATACCAGGCGACGGTGTCGTCGCTGGAGAAGATCGGATCGGACGTGCCGTGATAGACCATCAGTTTGGCGCCCCGGTTCTTGAGCACGGGCAGGTTGCCGTAGTCGGGCGGCAGCATGAAGGACAGCGCGCTCTCGGTGAAGGTGGCGTTGGTGGCCTGCACCTTGGCAAGCATGCTGTCCACGTTGCCGGTGAGCGTGAAGCTCGGGCCGTTGAAGCCGCTGGGCGACTCGGGAGGCACCTGCCAGATGAAGCCCACCGCGCCCGAGTCCAGGTTCAGCGAGTTGCGGAACTTCCAGTTGGCCCAGTCGTTGGTGTTCAGCCCGGCGTCGTAGGGAAAGCTGGTGTAGAACTTCGTGCCGGTGCTGGTGCGCGCACCCTTGAACAGGCCGTCGATGGTGGTCTTCTGCGCCGCGGAGAGGCAACTGCCGTCCCGCGCGCCGCTGCACGTGGGCACGTCGCGGTCCAGGTCGAAGGCCGCCTGGCAGGCGGCGTTGTTTTGCACCATGCCGTCGATGGCGCCGTCCAGCGCATCGCACTTGGCCAGCACGGCCCGGCTCACCAGCGTGCGCTCGGCCTGGGTGAAGCCGGTGGCGGGATCGCTTGGCGTGGTGGCCAGCGACGCATAGCCCTGCGCACCGGCAATGTTGGCGATGGCGGCCAGCGGCAGGCGCGTGCCGGGGTCGCCGGCCATCACGCCGTCGTACTGGTCGGCATAGCGCGCGGCCGCCACCATGGCGTGTCGCCCGCCGTTGGAGCAGCCACCGATGTACGAGCGGTCCGGCACCTTGCCGTAGGCGGTCTGGATGGCGCTCTTGGCCATGGGCGTGAGCTTGCCCACGGCCTGGTAGCCGTAGTCCAGGCGCGCCTGGGGGTCCAGGCCGAAAAATGGCGCGGGGCGGCCGTGGCCGGCGTCCGAGCTGAGCACGGCAAAGCCCTTGTTGAGCGCGTTGTCCAGCCACCCGGCGCCACCAATCACACCCGTGGCCGTGACCACGCTGCCATCGATGCCGCCATTGGCCTGGTAGAAGAAGCGCCCGTTCCAGTTGCGTGGCAGGCGCATCTCGAAGCCGATGGCGTAGCTTTGCCCATCCACCGGGCTCACGCGCTGGAACATGCGGCCAGTCAGGCGGCAGTGCTCGGGCACGTCCTTGCCCGCGACCTTGAGGGTGCCCGTCGGCACCAGTTCGGCCGCCGTGATGGCGGTGTTGGCGTAGCTGATCTTGCTGGCCAGGTCGGTGCAGGACAGCAGGGCCGCGGGCGTGGCGGCGCTCAGCTGCGGCAGGCCGTCGTCGGAGCCACCACACGCCGCCAGCGGCGCGATGACGGCGGCCGCACACAGCAGCCGGAAGTGGGGTTGTCGCATCGAAAGTCTCCTGTCGGTTGGGGTGAGTCAGCGCAAAGCGCCGCGGGGAATGTCTCAGCGCGGCGCCATGCGCAGCGCGCCATCCAGACGAATGACTTCGCCGTTCAAATGGCCGTTGGTGACGATGTGGCAGGCCAGCTCGGCAAACTCCTCGGGCTTGCCCAGGCGCTGCGGGAACGGGATGCTCGCCGCCAGCGAAGCCTGCACGGGCTCGGGCAGCGTCTTCATCAGCGGCGTGGCAAACAGGCCCGGCGCGATGGTGCACACCCGTATGCCGTGCTGCGCCAGGTCGCGCGCCATCGGCAGGGTCATGCCGACCACGCCGCCCTTGCTGGCGCTGTAGGCCTGCTGGCCGACCTGGCCGTCAAAGGCCGCCACGCTGGCGGTGAACACCATGGCGCCGCGCTCGCCGTCCTCCATGGGCGGCAGCTTGGCGCACGCCGCCGCGAACAGGCGCGCGGCGTTGTAGGTGCCGATCAGGTTGACGTTGACAACCTTGACGAAATCTTCGAGCGGCGCCGCGTTGCCGTCCTTGCCGATCACGCGCTTGGCGGCGCCGATGCCGGCGATCTGCATCAGGATGCGCGCCGGGCCGTGCGCGGCGGCGGCCTGCTCGATGGCCGACTGCATGCCCTCGGCGCTGGTCACGTCGGCCTGAATCGCCAGGCCGCCGATGTCCGATGCAACCTTTTTGGCGTGGTCAAGGTTGACGTCCAGCACCGCCACCCTGGCGCCCAGCCGCGCCAGCTCGCGCGCCGTCGCTTCGCCCAGTCCCGAGCCACCGCCGGTGACGAGGGCCGCTTGTCCTTGGATCTTCATGTCGTGCTCCTTACTATTGAATAAATAGCTGCTTGCGCTTTATTCATAAGCGCCACAGGCCAATTTGATTCAAAAAATCAGCCGAACGCAGAGGTCGCGAAGGATTCGCAAAGGGCGCAGAAAAATCCTTTTCTTGGTTTGTCTTTTGCGTCCTCTGCGTCATCTTTGCGTCCTCTGCGTCCGGTATTTATCTTCAAACCGCCGGATTCTCCAGCAGCAGCGCCATGCCCTGGCCGCCGCCGACGCACGCCGAGCTGATGCCGTACTTGACGCCCGCGCGCTGCATCTCGCGCGCCACGGTGATCGTCAGGCGCACGCCGGTGGCGGCCAGCGGGTGGCCCAGGGCGATGGCGCCGCCGTTGACGTTGAGCTTGTTCAAATCCAAATCCAGTTCTTTGGCGACGGCCAGGGTCTGCGCGCCTTGCGCCTCGTTGATCTCGAAGCGGCCGATGTCGGACAGCGCGAGGCCCGTGCGCTCCAGCAGCAGGCGGATGGCGGGCGCCGGGCCGATGCCCATGATTTCGGGCGGCACGCCGACAGCCGCGGCGCCGACGATGCGCGCCAGCGGCTGCTTGCCATTCGCCTTGACATACGCACCAGACGCCACGACCGCCGCGGCGGCGGCATCGACCAGGGCCGATGAATTGCCGCCCGTCTGCACACCGCCTTCGAACACCGGGCGCAGCTTGGCCAGCACCTCGATCGGCGAGGGGCGCGGGTGCGTGTCCTGTGCGACCTCGGTGACTTTGCCCTGAAGCCGGATGCCGCGTGGCTTGTAGCCCTCGAGCTCGAACCTTTCGGTCACGACGGGCACGATCTCGCCGGCCAGAAAGCCGCTTTGCTGCGCCGCCACGGCGCGGGCGAACGAGGCCGCGGCAAACTCATCGACCTGCGCTCGCGTGATGCCGTATTTTTTAGCCAGGTTCTCGGCGGTCTGGATCATGTTGATGCCGGCGGCTGGGTCCTTCAGCGCCTCCCACATGTAGTCCTTGAAGCCCACCGGCGCGCCGAGCTTGAAGCCAGTGCGGTGGTCGAACGCGGCGATCGGGTTGCGCGTCATGTTCTCGGTGCCGACCACCAGCGCGGCCTCGCAGGCGCCGCCCTGCACGTGCTCGCCGGCCTGGCGAAACAGCTCGAAGCCGGTACCGCAGATGCGCTGCACCATGATGGCCGGCACCTGCACCGGCACGCCGGCGTACAGGCCGATGTGGCGTGGCAGAAAGAACTGGTCGAAGTCGCCCGGCGCCATGTTGCCGGCCACGACGGAGCCGATGTCACTGGGCGCCACACCCGCGCGCTTCAGCACTTCGCGCGCCGCCTTGATGCCGAGATCGGTGGGCGAAACGTGGCCCAAGGCGCCGCAGTAGTCGACCATGGGCGTGCGCACGCCATCCAGCATCCAGACGTCGTCGAAGGCGGTGAAGAATCCTTTTTTGGCCATGGTCAGTTCCTTTTCGCATTTGCTCCCTCTCCCGCGCGCGGGAGAGGGCGGGGGTGAGGGTGCGGCGTGCGCAGACAAGGCAACTGGGTTAGGGTGTACGCGGTCTGAAAATGATGCGCCGCTGGCCCCTCACCCCCACCCTCTCCCCAGAGGGGCGAGGGGGCAATACCGGTGCGGCTCATGGCGTGGCCCCGGGCTTGATGACCGTGTGCCCCGGTGTCTCGTCGTACAGCGCGGTCACCAATGCATCGCGCTCCTTCAGCACCGCGCGCTGGTTGATCGAGCCCTTGTCGGTGACTTCGCCCTTGTCGATGGAGGGCGGCTCGGCCAGCAGCAGCAGGCGCGCCACGCGGTTGGCGCTGCCGGTGGCGGTCAGCGACAGGTCGGTCACCAGACTGTGGAACTTGGCGCGAACGGCGGGCGCCTTCAGCACCTCGGCCAGTGGCGCGTCAGCCGGCAAGTTGGCCAGCGTCCGCACGGCCGGCGTGGGGAAGATCAGCGCACCGACCTCCTTGCGGTTCAGGCCGGTGATGACCACGTCCTGCACGTAGGGCGCGCCGCCGGCAATCACGCGCGCGCGCAGCGGCCCCACGCTGACGAAGGTGCCGGTGGCGAGCTTGAAGTCCTCGGCGATGCGGCCGTCGAAGCGCAGGCCCTGGTGCTTGTCTTGCGCATCGATCCAGGTCACGGCGTCGCCGGTGCAAAAGAAGCCCTCGTCGTCAAAGGCTTCGGCCGTGGCCTCGGGCCCGCGCCAATAGCCGGGCGTGATGTTGGGGCCGCGGTAGCGGATCTCCAGCTTGCCCTGCAGCGGCACCAGCTTCAGCTCCAGCCCCGGCGTGGGCAGGCCCAGGTCGCCCGCGCTGATGCGGTGGCTGGTGGGAAACAGGCCGAAGGGGCCGGACTCGGTCATGCCCAGGCCGCAGGTCATCACGATGCGCTCGCCGATCTCGCGCTCCTGGCTTTCGAACAGCGCGTCCCACACCGGCTGCGCCAGTGCCGCGCCGGCGTAGAAGAACATCTTCACGCGCGAGAGGAAGTTGCGGCGCAACGCATCGTCGGTCTGCATGGCGTGCGCGATCGCCTCGAAGCCGGTGGGCACGTTGAAGTACAGCGTGGGCGCGATCTCGCGCAGGTTGCGCAGGGTCTCGCCCACCAGCGCCGGCGTGGGCTTGCCCTCGTCGATGTAGAGCGTGCCGCCATTGGCCAGCACCATGCCGACGTTGTGGTTGCCGCCGAAGGTGTGGTTCCAGGGCAGCCAATCCACCAGGATGGGCTTTTCGTCCAGCAGGATGGGCATGGACTGGCGCATCTGCTGCTGGTTGGCGCACCACATGCGATGCGTGTTGATGACCGCCTTGGGCAGCTTGGTCGAGCCACTGGTGAACAGGAACTTGACGATGGTGTCGGGCCCGGTGGCGGCCTGCGCGGCATCGACGGCGGCCGTGGGCGCGGTGGCGAGCAGATCGGCCAGTGGCGTGGCGGCGCGGCCCTGCAGCGCGACGGCGTCCAGATTGCGCGAGAGCACGATTTCGGCGTCCTGCGGCGCGGCGGCGGCAATCGCCTTGCCGTAGCGCGCGCCGTCCTCGGCCCAGATCAGGCCGGGTGTGAGCGTCTGGATGATGTGGCGCAGCTTGCCGAAGTCCTGGCTGACGATGGAGTAGGCCGGCGAGGCCGGGCACCAGGGCACGCCCGCCCACAGGCAGCCCAGCGCCAGCAGCGCGTGGTCCAGGCTGTTTTCGCTCAAGATCAGCAGCGGCCGCTCGGCCGACAGACCGCGGTCGAGCAAGGCCTGGCCGATGCGGCGCGCGCCGTCCAGCGCCTGCGCGTAGCGGAGGTGGCGCCACTCGCCCAGGCTGCCGTCGGCCTGGCGCTGGCGCTGGGCCATGAAGCTGGCCTCGGGCGTGGTGCGCGCCCAGTGCGCCAGGCGGTCGGACATGCGCGCGTCGAAGGCCTGCAGCGGCTGCTCGGCGCTGAGGTATTGCGTGCCGTCGGCGCCTTCGTGCGTCAGCGCGCGGGTGACGCCAAAGCGCAGCGGGCGGTAGCGGGGCGGGGCTGGGGCGGCGGGGGCCTGCGCGGTCATGGGCTTGTCTCTATACTCTTTTATCGATAGCTGCTTGCGCTTGCTGGATGGGCGATCGCGACTTCTCAGGCTTTCTTGACCTTGGTGCCCGCCTTGCCGGACAGAAAGTCGCGCACGCGCTCTTTGGCCTCGGGTGCGGCCTGCGCGATGGCGCTGATCAGCGCCTCGGTCATCAGGCCGTGGTCGGCCGGCTGCTCGGCGATGCGCGGCAGCGCGTGCATCAGCGCGTAGTTGGTCAGCGGCGCGTTGCCGGCGATGCGCTCGGCCAGCTCCATGGCCTTGTCGAAGGCGCTGCCGGCGGGCACCAGGTATTGCGCCAAGCCGATGCGCTCGCCGTCCTCGGCGTTGTACACGCGCCCGGTGAGCATCATGTCGGTCATGCGCGCCACGCCGATCAGCTTGGGGATGCGCACCGAGCCGCCGCCGCCCACGAAGATGCCGCGCGAGCCCTCGGGCAGGGCGTAAAACGTCGTCGCGTCGGCCACGCGGATGTGGCTGCTGGCGGCCAGCTCCAGCCCGCCGCCCACCACCGCGCCGTGCAGCGCGGCCACCACCGGCACGGGGCCGTACTGGATGGCGTCCAGCGCCACGTGCCAACTGCGCGAGTGGTGCAGGCCCTGGCCCGCGTCGCGCTCTTTCAGCTCCGACAAATCCAGCCCGGCGCAAAAGTGCTCGCCGTCGCCCGTCAGCACGGCGGCGCGCACCGTGGCGGGCAGGTTCTGGAAGGTGTCGCGCAGCGTGGCGACGAGGCCGTCGGACAGCGCGTTGCGCTTGGCGCCGCGGGTCAGCCGGACGACGGCGATCTGCTTTTTTGCGCCGGTGAATTCAAGGGACAGGTCTTTTTTCGAGCTGGGCATACGTGAACTCCGAATGCCTGTATTGTTTATGGTTCATAATTAAAAACAAGGGTTTCAGGCCATTCATTTCCTAGGGAAAACACCGATGACCGAGCGACGTGCGCCGACCCGGCCGCCAGCGGCCGAAGCGCAGCGCCACCTGCGTCCGGCCGGCCTTGTCGATAGACTGGGCGCCGTCGCCGCGCTCAGACGGCCCCTCGACTTTTTGGAGAACCGATCGATGCAACGCCGCAACTTCCTGGCCTTGCTGTCCGTTGCCGCCCCCTGGCGTGCCGCGCTGGCGCAGGGCTTTCCATCCAAGCCGATCCGCATCGTCGTGCCCAACGCGCCCGGCGGCGCCGCCGACATCACGGCGCGCGCCGTGGGCGAGCACATGGCGCGCACCCTGGGCCAGCCGGTCATCATCGAGAACAAGCCCGGCGCCGGTGGCGTGGTGGCCGGCCAGGCGGTGGCCACGGCCGTGCCCGACGGCACCACGCTGCTGCTGATCTCCAGCGGCACGGCCGTCAGCCAGGCGCTGTTCAAGTCGCTGCCCTTCGACACGCTCAAGTCCTTCGCGCCCGTGGCGCCGCTGGCCACCTTCGATCTGGTGATCGTGAGCAAGGAGGGCGGCGCCTTCAAGACGCTCGGCGATCTGATCGAGCATGCGCGCAAGAACCCCGGGCAGGTCAACATCGGCACGCCCAACATCGGCACCACGCAGCATCTGGCGGCCGAGTTGTTCAAGAGCGCCGCCGGGCTGGACTTGCAGGTGGTGCCCTTCAAGGCCACGCCCGACGTCGTCACCGCCATCCGCGGCGACCAGATCCAGGCCGGGCTGGACATCCTGAGCCCCTTGCTGCCCCAGATCCAGGGCAAGGCCTTGCGCCCGCTGGCCGTCACGGGCGCCAGGCGCTCGCGCGTGCTGCCGGACGTGCCGACCGCGCAGGAGGCGGGCGTCAAGGGCCTGAACGCCACGTCCTGGAACGGGCTGGCCGTACCCGCCGGCACGCCGGCTGCCGTGATCGGGCGGCTGAACCAGGCGGTCAACGCAGCGCTGAAGGACGCCGGCGTGCGTCAGAAGCTGGACGCGCTCAACCTCGATGCGCACCCCGGCTCCTCCGCGGACGCGCTGGAGATGCTGAGCAGCGACATCCAGCGCTGGAGCGAGGTGATCGCCAAGGCCAAGATCGAGCGCAAGTAGGCTGGCCCGCCCGATCCCCAATCGTCGATCTCCAACACCCGCTCTGACCGCCCATGCTTGACATCCTGGCCATCACCGGCCCCATCTACCTGTGCATCGCGCTGGGCTGGCTGGCCACGCGCACGGGGCTGTTCGAGCGCGGCGACATGCGCGTGCTGGGCCAGTTCGTGCTCTACATCGCGCTGCCGGCCCTGTTGTTCGACGCCGTGGGCAAGCGGCCCATTGGCGACATCCTGGACGGGCACTACCTGGGCGTGTACGCCGTGGGCGGCCTGGCCACCATCGCGCTGGGCCTGGCCTGGACGCGGCGCGTGGCCAGGCAGGCGCCACTGCCGGCCGTGATGCAGACCATGGGCATGAGCTGCCCCAACAGCGGCTTCGTCGGCTACCCCATCAACCTGCTGGTGCTGGGCGGCTCCAGCGCCGCGGTGATCCTGGGCATGAACATGCTGGTCGAGAACCTGCTGTTCATCCCGGTGCTGCTGGCGCTGGCCGACAGCGCCGGCGGCGGGCGCCACTGGCGCGCCGTGCTGCGTGGCGTGGCCGCCGGGCTGTGGCGCAACCCGCTGGTGCTGGCGCTGGCCGCGGGACTGGTGGCGGCGCTGCTGGGCCTCAAGCTGCCCGCGCCCATCGAGCGCACGGTCAGCCTGCTGGCGCAGGCCAGCGCGGCGCTGTCGCTGTTCGTCATCGGCGGCTCGCTGGCGGGCCTGCGGCTGCAGGGCATGGGCCGCCAGGTCGCGCGCATCGCCGTCGGCAAGCTCGTCGCCCACCCGCTGCTGACGGCGGGCGTGCTGGCGCTGGCCGCCGCCCTGGGCACGCCGCTGGCCGACCCGGCGCTGCGCACCGGCGTGATCCTGACCACGGCGTGCCCGATGTTCAGCATCTACCCCATCCTGGCCGGGCGGCACGGCGAGGAGGGCCTGGCCGCCGCCGCGCTGCTGGGCACCACGATGGCCTCGTTCTTCAGCATCAGCGCGCTGCTGTGGCTGCTGGGCTGAGCGGCCCCGGTGGCCCGGGCAGGCTGCTATACGATGCCACCCTGTCATCACCACAACACCCGAGGAGACTTCATGACCGTGCTTGCCCCCCGTTGGATTCGTCATGCCGGCGCTGCCGCTGCATTGGCCCTGCTCGGCGCCTGCGCCAGCACGCCCGCGCCCATCGCGCAAACGCCCGGCTGCCTGAGCGATGCGCAGATCAGCGCCTGGGTGGCCGACTACAACGCGCGCAAGCCGGCCATGAACCCGCCCGAGTCCATGACCATGCAGGACGCGGTGTGCACGCGCGCCCGGTTTCAGCAGCGCCTGGCCGCGCAGGACGGACCGCTGGTGGGCTACAAGGCGGGCCTCACAAACCCGGCGGTGCAAAAGCGCTTCAATACCGACCAGCCCGTGTGGGGCGCGCTGTACCTGTCCATGCTGCTGAACAGCGGCGCCACGGTGGACGCCGCGTTTGGCGCGCGGCCCCTGTACGAGGCCGACCTGCTGGTGCGCGTCAAGGACGCCGGCATCAACAGCGCCAAGACCCCGGCCGAGGTCTTGCAGCACGTGGACCAGATCGTGCCCTTCATCGAGCTGCCCGACCTGATGGTGCAGGCCCCGCCCAAACTCAACGGCGTGGGCGTGAGCGCCATCAACGTCGGCGCGCGCCTGGGCGTGCGCGGCCCGGCGCTGCCCGTGCCGGCCGATGCGGCGGGCCAGGCCAAGCTGCTGACCGAACTGCGCGACATGGACGTGAGCCTGACCGACGCGCAAGGCGCCAGGCTGGGCGGCGGCAAGGGCAGCGATGTGCTGGAGCACCCGCTGAACGCCGTGGTCTGGCTGGCCGGCGCGCTGAAGAAAGAAGGCCTGGCCATGCAGCCCGGCCAGCTCATCAGCCTGGGCTCGTTCTCGGCCCTGCTGCCGCCCAAGCCGGGCCTGAAGGTCACCGTCCACTACGGCGGCGTGCCGGGCTTGCAGCCGGTGACGGTGACGTTCCGGTGAGTGGGTGCGCTGAGGTTTGAATAAAACCGGACGCAGAGGACGCAGAGAAAACGCAGAGGACGCAAAAGAATACAAAATTGATTTGCATTGGCCGGAAACCGGCGACCATTCGGCGCGACGTACTATCAAAACGAAAGCAACCCTGCCCCTGTCTTTTTTGCATCCTCTGCGAATCCTTTGCGTCCTCTGCGTCCGGCAGTTCGTGTTCAGTTGCCATGAGCCCAGAAGTCAACGCCCGCTACACCCCCACCATGCGCCTGCTGCTGGAGCGCATGGCGCGCGCGCCGTATCCGCCGCTGCACACGCTCAGCGCGCGGGCGGCCAAAGAGGCTTATGAAAAATCCGCCGGCGTGCTGGAGGTGCCCAAGCCCGAGCTGGCGCGGGTGCACGATCTGGCCATCGCCGCGCGCGACGGCACCCCGCTGCGCGCCCGCCTGCTGGCGCCCAGCAGCGATGCGGGCCTGCCGGTGCTGCTGTTCCTGCACGGCGGCGGCTTCACCATCGGCAGCATCGACACGCACGACACGCTGTGCCGCATGCTGGCCCAGCTGAGCGGCGCGGCGGTGTTGACGCTGGACTATCGCCTGGGGCCGGAGCACCGCTTTCCCACCGCCGTCAATGACGCCTGGGACGCCCTGCAATGGCTGGCCGGCGAGGGCGCACGCACGCTGGGCGTGGACGCCACGCGCATCGCCGTCGGCGGCGACTCGGCCGGCGGCACGCTGGCGGCCGTCAGCAGCATCCAGGCGCGCGACGCCGGCCTGCCGCTGGCGCTGCAACTGCTGATCTACCCCGGCACCACGGCGCACCAGGACACGCCCTCGCACGCCACCTACGCCGACGACCCGGTGATCGACCGGGCGCAGATCGAGTGGTTCTTCGATCAATACGCCGACGCGGCGCAGCGCAGCGATTGGCGCTTTGCCCCGCTGCTGGCCGACGACGTCGACGGCGTGGCCCCCGCCTGGCTGGGCCTGGCCGAGTGCGACCCGCTGGTGGACGAAGGCGTGCTGTACGCCGACAAGCTGCGCGCCGCCGGCGTGCCGGTGGACCTGGAGATCTACCGCGGCGTGGTGCACGGCTTCGTGCAGATGGGCCGTGCGCTGCCCGAGGCGCGGCGCTTTCACCACGACGCCGCGCAGGCGCTGCGCCAGGCGTTCGGCCTGTGACCGAATACTACGGTTTTGATAGCTGCTCGCGCTTGTCCACCAAGCGCCAAAGCCTTGTTTGACTTGCAAATCATGGAAAAGACCCCGCTGCCCCGCCGTGCCGACTTCCGCTTTTTCGAGCCCCTGCGCGTGCGCTGGGCCGAGGTGGACATGCAGGGCATCGTCTTCAACGCCCACTACCTGATGTACTTCGACACCGCCATGACGGGTTACTGGCGCGCGCTGGCGCTGCCTTATGCCCAGGCCATGGCGCAGTTGCAGGGCGACCTGTACGTGCGCAAGGCCGGCATCGAGTTTCACGCCTCGGCGCGCATGGACGACAGCCTGGCGATCGGCCTGCGCTGCGCGCGCATCGGCAACTCGTCGATGAGCATGGCCGGCGCCATCTTCCGCGGCGACCAATGGCTCGTCACCGGCGAGCTGATCTACGTCTTTGCCGATCCCGCCACGCAAACCGCGCGCCCGGTGCCGCCGGCGCTGCGCGCCGCCATGCAGGGCTTCGACGCGGGCGAGGCGATGACCGAGATGCGCACCGGCGACTGGACCACGCTGGGCGAGGCCGCGGCCGCCGTGCGCACGGCCGTGTTCGTCGAGGAGCAGGGCATCGCCCGCGAGGACGAGTGGGACCAAGCCGATCACACGGCGGTGCATGCCGTGGCCACCAACCGCCTGGGCCAGAGCGTGGCCACCGGCCGGCTGCTGCAGGACGCACCGGGCGTGGCCCGCATCGGCCGCATGGCCGTGCTGCGTCCGCTGCGCGGCACGGGTTTGGGTGAGCAGATCATCGCCGCGCTGGAGCAGGCCGCGCGGGCGCGCGGCGATCGCACCGTGTGCCTGAACGCCCAGCGCAGCGCCGAGGGCTTTTATCGGCGGCTGGGTTATGCGCCGTATGGCGAGCCCTTCGACGAAGTGGGCATCCCGCACATCGCCATGCGCAAGGCGCTGGCGGCGGGCTGAACCTCAAAAACCCAGACCGGGCACGTCCACCCGCGTGCTCCAGATCTGCGCCTCGCGCACGGGCGCCCGGTTGTGCTCCATGAAGTCGGGCGCCACGCACAAGAACAGCGTGCGCCCGTCAGGCCCGCCCAGCGTGCAGGCAAAGGTGCCGAGCTGGCCGGTGGACACCTCCTGCAGCACGCGCCCGCCCTCGGCCACGCGCAGCGCGCGGTTGCCCACCGCGTCGGCCAGCCACACGGCGCCTTCGGCATCCAGCACGCCGCCGTCGGCGGCCACCTTGCCGCCCGCGATGTAGTCGTTGATGCTCTCGCTTTGCACCAGCGGGCCGAACACCGCCCAGTCGCGGCGCGCGCTGAGGCCGCCGTCGGCGGCGATGTCGAACACCGAGAGGCGGTTGCCCAGCGTTTCGTTGACGATCAACCGCTTGCCGTCGGGCGTGGGCATGATGGCGTTGGGAAAGTACAGATCGCGCGCCACCTCGGTCACGCGCCCGTCGGGGTCCACGCGCGCCAGGCTGGCGGTGCGCACCGCGGCGCCGCTCATCAGGTCGAAGCCGAAGTTGCCGACCCAGGCGCGGCCCTGCGCATCGACGGCCATGTCGTTGCAGTGGCCGGTGGCAACGTGTGACAGATCAGCATGCGTCACAAGCCGGCCGTCGGCCTCGCGCCGCAGCAGCTTGCGATCGCGCATCGACACGATCAACAGCCGCCCGTCGGGCAGCCAGCCCAGGCCCGAGGGCTGACCCGGCACATCGGCGATCTTCTCGACCTTGCCCTGCAGGTCGCAGGCCAGCACCTGATGCGTGTAGAAGTCCGACAGCCACAGGCGGCCGTCGTGCCAGCGGGGGGCTTCGAAATAGCTGTATCCCGTGAGCAGGGGGGAGAGGTCGGACATGGTGGGGCTCCTGGATGAATGAGCGGCCATCTTAGGAGCAGGCGGCAGGCGATGGAAGTCGCCCGGGTGTCACCGTTTGCGCGGGGTCACAGATCCTCGCGCAGCGGGTAGGGGATGGCCAGCTCCTGCAAACGCGGGCCTTCGGGCGCGCCCACACGCAATTCCAGCCCCGCCGCCACGTCCTCGCTGCGCAAGACCGCGATCACCGCCGTGCCGCCCTGGGGCGCCTCGGCCGCCTGGGCAATCACGCCCACGGGCTCGCGCGCGTCGCCCGCCGCAAACACGTCCTGCCCCGCCTGCGCCGGGCCATCCACGTGCCCCACGTACGCCCGCCGCTTGATGGCGCCGCGAAACTGGCTGCGCGCCACCACCTCCTGGCCGGGGTAGCAGCCCTTCTTGAAGCTGACGCCATCCACCGACTCGTGGTTGAGCATCTGCGGCACGAAGGCGCCGGCGACCGGCGCCGTGACCGTGGCCACGCCGCTGCGCACGGCGGCAAAGTCCCAGCGCTCGGCGCTCAGGATGGGGCCGGGCGGCGGCGCACTGCCGGCGGGGCCGATCCACAGCGCGCGGGCGGCGCCGTCGGCCGGCGGCAGCGGCACCAAAAGATGCGTGTCATCGGGGCCTGAAGCGCTGGATGGACCGGCGCCGGCAGCTACTGCATTGATAGCGTCCCCGACCAGGCCGTACAGCTGCAACTCGCTGGACGCGTCGCTCAGGCGCACCTTGGCGCGCAGCACGTACATCGACAACTTCTTGAGCGTGGGCGCCAGCAGGTCGCGGCTGCACACCAGCCAGAACTCGTCGTCGGCGCGCCGCCCCGCGATGAAGCTGGCCAGCAGGCGCCCCTTGGCGTTGCACAGCCCGGCCAGCCGCGCCTGGCCGCGGGCGATGGCGGCCACGTCCTGCGTCAGCTGGCTCTGCAAAAAGGCGGCGGCCTGCTCGCCCTGGGCGCGGATCACGCCCAGGTGGGGCAGGGCGGCCACGCCCGCCAGGGCAGCGGCAGTTGCGGGCGAAGGGCACAAGGGCTCGGACATGCGCTGAATTATCATGGCCGCCCCTTTTGTTTGCTTGGGCTTCATCGCGCCGTGCGCCGACTTCTGCTGCTTCTTGTCATTGCGCTGCTCGCCGGCGCCGGCCTGCTGGGCTGGTGGGTCACGCAGCCGCTGCCCCTGCCGAGCGATACGGTCGAGATGAGCGTGCCCGCCGGCGCATCGCTGCGCACCGCCGCCAACCAGGCGGTCAAGGCGGGGGTCAGCCTGCCGGCGGATGTGCTGTACGCCTACTTCCGCTTTCGGGCCGGCCAGCAGACCATCAAGCCCGGCGACTACCAGGTGACGCGCGGCATGCGCGCGCAAGACCTGCTGGACAAATTGATCCGCGGCGACCGCATCCTGCTGCCGGTCACCTTCGTCGAGGGCTGGACCTTCAAGCAGGTGCGCCAGGCACTGGCGCAGGCCGAGCAGCTGCGGCACGACAGCGCCGCGCTCTCGGGCGCCGAGATCATGAGCGCGCTGGGCCGCCCCGGCGTCGCGCCCGAGGGCCGCTTTTTCCCCGACACCTACCTGTACGCCAAGAACGCCAGCGACCTGGCCGTGCTGCGCGAGGCCCTGCAACTGATGGACAAGCGCCTGGCCGCCGCGTGGGATGCGCGCGCGCCGGGCCTGCCGCTCAAGTCGCCCGACGAGGCGCTGATCCTGGCCAGCCTGGTCGAGAAGGAAACCGGCCAGGCGGGCGACCGCGCCGAGATCGCCGGCGTCTTCATCAACCGCCTGAAGATCGGCATGCGCCTGCAGACCGACCCCAGCGTGATTTATGGCCTGGGCGACGCGTTCGATGGCAACCTCAGACGCAGCCACCTGGCCAGCGACACACCCTTCAACACCTACACCCGCGCCGGCCTGCCGCCCACGCCGATTGCCATGCCGGGCAAGGCCTCGCTCATGGCGGCCGTGCAGCCGGCACAAACCAAGGCCTTGTACTTTGTGGCGCGCGGCGACGGTACCAGCCAGTTCAGCGGTTCGCTGGATGAGCACAATCGGGCGGTCAACAAATACCAGCGCGGGGTGGGCAATTGATGGCTGCCAAGGGCTTGTTCCTGAGTTTCGAGGGCATCGATGGCGCAGGAAAATCCAGCCACATCGAGGCCCTGGCCGACGCGTTTCGCGCCGCCGGGCGCAGTGTGGTGCTCACGCGCGAGCCGGGCGGCACGCCGCTGGCCGAAAAAATCCGCACCCTGGCCTTGCACGAGCCCATGGACGCGCTGACCGAAGCGCTGCTGATGTTCGCCGCCCGGCGCGATCACCTCACGCAGGTCATCGTGCCCGCGCTGGCGCGTGGCGCGGTGGTGCTGTGCGACCGCTTCACTGACGCCACCTTTGCCTACCAGGGCGGCGGGCGCGGGTTCGACTGGGATTCGCTATTGATTCTGGAGCGGCTTGCGCAGACCCTGAGCGCGCCGCAGGCTGATTTGATTCAAAAATCGCTGGTGCAACCCGACCTGACCCTGTGGTTCGACTTGCCTCCCACGGTGGCCGCCCAGCGCCTGGCCGGCGCGCGCGAGCCCGACCGGTTCGAGGCGCAGCCCCTGGCTTTTTTCGAGGCCGTGCGCGCCGGCTACGCGCGCCGGGCGCAGGCGGACGCCCCGCGCTTTGCCCGCATCGACGCCGACCAGCCGCGCGCCGCCGTCGCGCAGGCCGTGCACGCGGCGGTGCAGACCAGGGGGTATGTGTGAGCCCGGCCCCAGCCCCCTGGATCGCGCGCCAGTTGCAGGCGCTGCTGGCCCAGCGCGGCCACGCCTGGCTGCTGCAAGGGCCCTCGGGCCTGGGCCAGTTCGATTTGGCCTTGGGCCTGGTGCGCGCATGGCTGTGTGATGCCCCCACGCTCCCCGCTGCG
>JAFEEB010000064.1:20681-48860 GCA_018241325.1 Pseudomonadota bacterium
ACGGCCCGGCGGCGGCTCGGATGCACCCACGCCGCAAGGCGCGTGCGGCCAGTGCGCCAGCTGCCACGCCATCGATGTGCATGCCCACACCGACCTGATGGTGCTGATGCCCGAGACCGAAATGCTCGCGCGCGGCTGGCCGCTGCCCGAGAAGGCGCAGGCCGACATCGACGACAAGAAGCGCAAGCCCAGCCGCGACATCCGGGTGGACGCCATGCGCGAGGCCATCGAGTTTGCCCAGCGCACCAGCGGACGCGGGCGCGGCAAGGCGCTGCTGATCTACCCGGCCGAGCGCATGAACGCGGTCACCGCCAACGCCCTGCTCAAGACGCTGGAAGAGCCACCGGGCGACGCCCGCTTCGTGCTGGCCAGCGACGCGGCCCACCTGCTGCTGCCCACCATCCGCAGCCGCTGCCTGGCACACACGATGGCCTGGCCCGCCGAGCCCGAGGCCCTGGACTGGCTGGCCGGGCAGGGCGTGGCCGCCGGCGCCGGCGCGACGGCGCTGCGTGCCGCGGGGGGCCGCCCGTCGGCCGCCCTGGCCTGGGCCGAAGGCAAGGACAGCGCCAGCCAATGGGCCGCCTTGCCGCGCGCCATGGCCCGCGGCGACGTGGCGGCGCTGGCGTCATTGACCTTGCCCGAGGCGGTCGATCGCCTGCAAAAGCTGTGCCACGACCTGCTGGCCCGCCAACTGGGCGCCGCGCCCCGCTTTTTCGACCCCGCCGATCTGCCCGCACGCGCGCTGCCGCTGCCGGCGCTCACGCGCTGGTGGAAGCAGCTGGCCGACTCGGCCCGCAGCGCCGAACATCCGTTAAACGCCGGTTTGGCGACAGAATTCCTGGTCAGCAGCGCCCATCAGGCCCTAAACTCCAAATCCTGACGTCTTCGTCCCTGCGCAAACCATGTCCACCACCCAAAGCGGCACCCTCACCACGGCGCGCCCCAGCGTCATCCAGCTGGCCATCAAGGAAAAGGCGGCGCTGTACGCGGCCTACATCCCCGCCTTCTCCGAGGGCGGCATCTTCGTGCCCAGCGCGCGCGAGCATCGCCTGGGTGACGACGTGTACGTGCTGCTCACCCTGCTGGACGACCCGCAGCGCTACCCGGTGTCCGGCAAGGTGGCCTGGATCACCCCGGCGCGCGCCGCCGGCAATCGCACGCAGGGCGTGGGCATCCGCTTTCCCAAAGACGAGAAGTCCGAGCAGCTCAAGGCCAAGATCGAACTGCTGCTGGGCTCCGCGCTGGGCTCCGATCGCCCCACGCAGACGTTTTGAACCCAGACCGGGCAGCCCAACAGCCGAACGGCCCAACAGCCGAACGCAGAGGACGCGAAGGCTTCGCAAAGGGCGCAGAAAAGTCAAATTGATGACTATAATTTTGATAGCTGCTGCGCTTGCGGTTGATGGGGCGGCAAGCCCGATTTCAAATTTTTCTTCTTCTGCGTCCTCTGCGCGCTCTCTGCGACCTCTGCGTTCGGCTGTTGGGTTCGCTGTTTGACGGGGCGGCCAAACGCCCCACAGCCCCGGCAGTACCATCAGGGCCGCATGTTCACCGATTCGCACTGTCACCTCACCTTTCCCGAACTGGCGGCCGACTGGCCCGCCGTCCGCGCGGCCATGGCCGCCGCCCAGGTCACGCGCGCGCTGTGCATCAGCACGACGATGGAAGAATTCCCGCAGGTGCAGGCGCTGGCCGCCGCGCACGACAACCTGTGGGCCACCGTGGGCGTGCATCCCGACAGCGAGGACGTGCACGAGCCCAGCGTCGATGAGTTGCTGGCCGCCGCCCGGCAACCCAGGGTGGTGGCCATTGGCGAAACCGGGCTGGACTACTACCAGATGGACGAGCGCAAGGGCGGCCGCACCGTGGCCGACCTGGGCTGGCAACGCCAGCGCTTTCGCACCCACATCCGCGCGGCGCGGCGGGCCGGCCTGCCACTGGTCATCCACACCCGCGCCGCGTCGGTCGACACCCTGGCCATCCTGGATGAGGAGGGCGAAGACGGCGGCGCCGGCAGCGCCGGCGGGGTGTTTCACTGCTTCACCGAAAGCGCCGAAGTCGCCCGTGCCGCGCTCGATCGGGGCTTTTACATCTCGTTTTCGGGCATCGTCACCTTCAAGAGCGCGCGCGAGCTGCAGGCCGTGGCCACCTGGGTGCCCGAGGATCGCCTGCTGATCGAGACCGACGCGCCCTACCTGGCGCCCGTGCCCCATCGCGGCAAGATCAACACCCCCGCCTACGTGCCCCACGTGGCCGCGCGGCTGGCGGAACTGCGCGGCGTCGGCGTGGATCACATCGCCCAGCTCACCAGCGCCAATTTCACCCGTCTGTTTTTGAAGTCTGCCCCATGAAGCGTCCGCTATTTGCCCAACTCCTGATTGCGCTGATCCTGGCCCTGGGCGCCTTGGCGCCCGCCTGGGCGGCCGACGCCGGCGACTTCTTTCGCGCCATCCACCAGGACAACGACTCCGCCATGCGCCGCCTGCTGGAAGACGGGTTCGACCCCAACACCAAGAGCGACAAGGGCGTGCCCGGCCTGTACATGGCGCTGCAAGAGGGCTCGATGAAAGTGGCCAAGGTGCTGCTGCAGTCGCGCCGCCTCAAGGCCGAGCAGCGCAACGCCACCGACGAGAGCCCGCTGATGATGGCCGCGCTCAAGGGCCAGCTGGACGTGGCCCAGGCGCTGATCGACAAGGACGCCGACGTCAACAAGACCGGCTGGACCCCGCTGCACTACGCGGCCACCGGCGGGCACTTGAAGATGATCGAGCTGCTGCTGGAGCACTACGCCTTCATCGACGCGCAGGCACCCAACGGCAACACGCCGCTGATGATGGCGGCCTACTTCGGCACGCCCGAGGCCGTCAAGCTGCTGATCGAGCAGGGCGCCGACGTGAAGATGACCAACCAGAGCGGCAAGACCGCGCTGGATTTCGCGCAGATGGCCAAGCACCGCAACTCGGCCGAGCTGATCACCGAGGCCCTGCGCCGCAGCCAGGGCGTGCCGCGCGGGCAGTGGTGAGGCGCTCGCAGTAGAATGCCAAGTTCCGGGCGCATGGCGCGCCCTCATTCAAACAAGAGCGAGAAAGGCAGCGACGGGTTATGACACCGCGAACTTGTGAAACCCCCCTGATGGTTTGAGACCGTTTGCGTTGCATGGCCTGGCCCCGACCCCTTCGAGGCGGCGGCCACCCAATCACCACGGCGCGGTCTTCACCGCGCTTTTTGTTTGCCTTTTTCATCTTCACGCGCAGGCCCCGCCTGCCCCATTCGACGGAGCACGTTCATGGTTCAAATCACGCTGGCCGATGGCTCGAAACGCGACTTCGATGGCCCGGTCACGGTTGCCGAGGTGGCCCAGTCCATCAGCCCCGGCCTGGCCAAGGCCGCCCTGGGCGGCAAAGTGGGCGGCAAGCTGGTGGACACCAGTTTTCGCATCGATGCCGATGCGCCCCTCACCATCATCACGGCCAAGGACGCCGACGGCCTGGCGCTGATCCGCCACTCCACCGCCCACCTGCTGGCCTACGCCGTCAAGGAGCTGTTTCCCGACGCGCAGGTCACCATCGGCCCGGTGATCGAGAACGGCTTTTATTACGACTTTTCCTACAAGCGCCCCTTCACGCCCGAGGACCTGGCCGCCATCGAGAAGAAAATGAGCGAGCTGGCCGCCAAGGACGAGCCCGTGGTGCGCCGCGTGCTGCCACGCGACGAGGCGGTGGCCTACTTCAAGGGCCTGGGCGAGCACTACAAGGCCGAGATCATCGCCAGCATCCCCAGCAACGAGGACGTGAGCCTGTACCGCGAGGGCGCCTTCGAAGACCTGTGCCGCGGCCCGCACGTGCCGTCCACCGGCAAGCTGAAATTCTTCAAGCTGATGAAGGTGGCCGGCGCGTATTGGCGGGGCGACCACCGCAACGAGATGCTGCAGCGCATCTACGGCACGGCCTGGGCCAGCAAGGACGAGCTGGCGCAATACCTGCACATGCTGGAAGAGGCCGAAAAGCGCGACCACCGCAAACTGGGGCGCGAGCTGGACCTGTTCCACATTGACGAGCACTCGCCCGGCACGGTGTTCTGGCACCCCAAGGGCTGGGCGCTGTGGCAGGAGGTGGAGCAGTACATGCGCCGCGTCTATCGCGACAACGGCTACCAGGAGGTCAAGGGCCCGCAAATCCTGGACAAGAGCCTGTGGGAGAAAACCGGTCACTGGGACAAGTACCGCGAGAACATGTTCACCACGGAGAGTGAAAAGCGCGAGTACGCGCTCAAGCCGATGAACTGCCCCGGCCACATCCTGATCTTCAAGCAGGGCGTGAAAAGCTATCGCGATTTGCCGCTGCGCTACGGCGAGTTCGGCGCCTGCCACCGCAACGAGCCCTCGGGCGGCCTGCACGGGATCATGCGCGTGCGCGCCTTCACGCAGGACGATGGCCACATCTTCTGCACCGAAGACCAGATCCTGGCCGAATGCACGGCCTACACGGCGCTGCTGCAAAAGGTGTATGCCGACTTCGGCTTCACCGACATCATCTACAAGGTGGCGACGCGGCCCGAGCAGCGCATCGGCTCCGACGCGGTGTGGGACAAGGCCGAGCACGCGCTGATCGAAAGCCTCAAGGCCTCGGGCTGCCAGTTCGAGATCTCGCCGGGCGAGGGCGCCTTCTACGGCCCCAAGATCGAATACACGCTGAAGGACGCCATCGGCCGCCAGTGGCAGTGCGGCACCATGCAGGTGGATTTTTCGATGGCCGAGCGCCTGGACGCCGAATATGTGGGCGAGGACGGCGCGCGCCACCGCCCCGTCATGCTGCACCGCGCCATCGTCGGCAGCCTGGAGCGCTTCATCGGCATCCTGATCGAGCAGCATGCCGGCGCCATGCCCGTATGGCTGGCGCCGGTGCAGGTGCTGGTCACCGGAATCACCGACGCGCAGGCCGAATACGTCCAGCATGTGGCGAAAACGCTGCGCGATCAAGGGCTTAGGGTGGCGACGGATCTGCGCAATGAGAAAATTACCTATAAAATACGCGAGCATTCGTTGCAAAAGCTGCCCTACATCCTGGTCGCGGGCGACAAGGAAAAGGCAGCCGGCGCCGTCGCAGTGCGCGCCCGGGGCAATGTCGATCTCGGGGTGGAGTCGCTCGAAGCGTTTGCCAAACGCATCGCGGGCGACATTTCCACAAAAGCCTGATTTTCAATCCAATTGCGCTTCAGGTCGCGTCCAACGGGCGGCATTTGCTATTTTTTGAATAGCGTTTTTTGAGGAATCGATACCATCGCTACCAATTTTCGTGACCGCCGCCAACGTGAGGAGCGCGCCCATCGTCTGAACCGGGAAATCATGGCCCCCGAGGTGCGCCTCAACGGCCCCAACAACGAGCCGCTGGGCATCGTCCCCATCCAGGAGGCGCTGCGCATGGCGGGCGACCTCGATGTGGACCTGGTCGAAATCGCCGCCACGGCCGTTCCGCCCGTCTGCCGCCTGATGGACTACGGCAAGTTCAAGTACCAGGAGCAGAAGAAGGCGGCCGAAGCCAAGGCCAAGCAGACGGTCATTGAAATCAAGGAAGTGAAGTTTCGTCCCGCCACCGATGACGGCGACTACAACATCAAGCTGCGCAACATCCGCCGCTTTCTGGCCGAAGGCGACAAGGTCAAGGTCACGCTGCGCTTTCGCGGCCGCGAGATCACGCACCAGGAGCTGGGCATGGCGCTGCTCGATCGCGTGCGCGCCGACCTGGCGGACACCATCATCGTCGAGCAGTTCCCCAAGCTGGAAGGGCGACAGATGATCATGATGATCGCGCCGGCGCGCAAGAAGACCAGCGCCGCCGCGCCGGCCAAGGCGGCCGCACCGGCCGGTGAAGAAGTCACCACGCCGGCCGCGGGTTGACATGGAAGGTATGAAGGGTTCAACGAATTTGCCGGGCTTGCCCGGCAAACCGGCAGTCTGAAAGGTCTGCCACAAGAAGTGGCTCGGGGCCGATCAAGGGCGCAAGGATTTGCGCACGCCTCGCGAGCACAAGCCAAAAGGAGCATGTCACATGCCCAAGATGAAAACCAAGAGCAGCGCGAAGAAGCGTTTTCGCGTTCGTCCCGGTGGCACCGTCAAGCGCGGCCAAGCCTTCAAGCGTCACATCCTGACCAAGAAGACCACCAAGAACAAGCGCCACCTGCGCGGTGCGGTGAATGTGCATGAGACCAACCTCGGTCACATGGCGCAGATGCTGCCCTTTGCCGGCCTTTGATCAACCGACGAACCAGGAGAAAACGACATGCCTCGCGTCAAACGTGGTGTAACCGCCCGTGCTCGTCACAAGAAGATTCTCGCCCTGGCCAAGGGCTTCCGCGGCCGTCGCAAGAACGTCTTTCGCGTCGCCAAACAGGCGGTGATGAAGGCGGGCCAATACGCCTACCGTGATCGCCGCAACAAGAAGCGCGTCTTCCGCCGCCTGTGGATCGCCCGCATCAACGCCGCCGCGCGTGAATGCGGCATCACCTACAGCCAGTTCATCAACGGCATGAACAAGGCCGGTATCGAGCTCGACCGCAAGGTCCTGGCCGATCTGGCCGTGCACGACAAGGCCGCTTTTGCCGGCATCGTCGAGCAGGCCAAGGCCAAGCTGGCTTGACGTCAGCGCCACCGCGCACAACTATCAAATCAATAGCTGCTTGCGCTGGTGGTTCAAGGGGTTGAGGCCAGTTTGGCTTCAATCCCTTTTTCATTTCGAATTTTTCAACGGCTGCCTTCATGACCGCGATTGCCGAACCCAGTGACCTGACCGAGCTGGTGCACAGCGCCACCCAGCGTTTTGCCCGAAGCGACACGCCCGCCGACCTGGAAAACGCCAAGGCGCAGTTCCTGGGCAAGGCCGGCCGCGTGACCGAGCTGATGAAGGGTCTGGGCCAGTTGGGCATCGACGAGAAGAAGTCGCGCGGCGCCGCCATCAACCAGGCCAAGCAGGCCATCGAGGCGGCGCTCAACGCGCGTCGCCAGGCGCTGCAGGACGCCGAGCTGGCGCAGCAATTGCAGGCCGAGGCGCTGGACGTGAGCCTGCCGGGCCGCGCGCGCGGCATGGGCGGCCTGCACCCGATTTCGCGCGCCTGGGAGCGCATCGAGCAGGTCTTCGCCAGCATGGGTTTCGACGTGGCCGACGGCCCCGAAATCGAGAGCGACTGGTTCAACTTCACGGCGCTGAACAACCCGCCCAACCACCCGGCGCGCTCGATGCAGGACACCTTCTACGTCGATCTGAACGACGAGCAAGGCCAACCCTACTGCCTGCGCACGCACACCAGCCCGATGCAGATCCGCTACGCCACGGCGCACGCCAAAAAGCACGCGGCTGCCTTGGCGCGCGGCGAGATGAGCGAGATCCGCGTGATCGCACCGGGGCGCACCTATCGCGTGGACAACGATGCCACGCATTCGCCCATGTTCCACCAGGTCGAAGGCCTGTGGCTGGGCGAGAACGTGAGCTTCAAGGACCTGAAGGTCACGTATCTCAACTTCTGCAAGGCCTTTTTCGAAACCGACGAGCTGAGCCTGCGCTTTCGACCCAGCTATTTCCCCTTCACCGAGCCCAGCGCCGAAATCGACATCCAGTTCTCCAGCGGCCCGCTGGCCGGCAAGTGGCTGGAGGTCTCCGGCTCGGGCCAGGTCCACCCGCAGGTGGTGCGCAACATGGGGCTGGACCCCGAGCGCTTCATCGGCTTCGCCTTCGGCTCGGGCATCGACCGCCTGGCCATGCTGCGCTACGGCGTGAACGACTTGCGCCTGTTCTTCGAAGGCGACATCCGTTTCCTGAGCCAGTTCCGTTGATCGAGGTCCGTCATGCAGTTTCCCCAATCCTGGTTGCGCAGCTTCTGCAACCCGCCGCTGTCCACGCAAGCGCTGGCCGACACCCTGACCATGGGCGGCTTCGAGGTCGAGTCGCTGCGCCCGGTGGCGCCCCCGTTCACGCGCATCGTGGTGGGCGAGATCAAGGAGGCGGTGCAGCACCCCAACGCCGACCGCCTGCGCGTCTGCCAGGTGGACGCGGGGCAGGGCGCCCTGCTGAACATCGTGTGCGGCGCGCCCAACGCGCGTGTGGGCATCAAGGTGCCGTGCGCGCTGGTGGGGGCGCAGCTGCCGCCCGGTGAAGACGGCAAGCCCTTCGTCATCAAGACCGGCAAGCTGCGCGGCGTGGAGAGCCAGGGCATGCTGTGCTCGGCGCGCGAGCTGGGCTTGTCGGATGACCACGGCGGCCTGCTGGAGCTGGCGGCCGACCATGCGGTGGGCCAGGATATCCGTGCCGCGCTCGACCTGGACGACACGGTGTTCGAGCTCAAGCTCACGCCCAACCTGGGCCATGCGCTCAGCGTGTATGGCGTGGCGCGCGAGCTGGCCGCGCTGACCGGCGCGCCCTTGCTCACCCCCGCGAACCCGCCGGTGGCGCCCAGCACGGCCGATGTGCTGCCCGTCAAGATCAGTGCGCCCGAGCTGTGCGGGCGCTTCTCGGGCCGCGTGATCCGCCACGTCAACACCCGCGCCGCCACCCCGGCGTGGATGGTCGATCGCCTGGCGCGTTGCGGGCAGCGCAGCGTCACGGCCCTGGTGGACATCTCCAACTACGTGATGTTCGAGTACGGCCGGCCCACGCACATTTTCGATCTGGACAAGATCCACGGCGGCCTGGACGTGCGTTGGGCGCGCACCGGCGAAACGCTCAAGCTGCTCAACGGCAACACCGTCGAGCTGGACCAAAGCGTGGGCGTGATCGCCGATGCGCAGGCCGTCGAATCGCTGGCCGGCATCATGGGCGGCGACGCCACCGCGGTGTCCGACGACACGCGGAACATCTACGTCGAGGCCGCATTCTGGTGGCCCGACGCCGTGGCGGGCCGTTCGCGCCGCTACAACTTCGCCACCGACGCCGGCCACCGCTTCGAGCGCGGCGTGGACCCTTCGCTCACCGTGGCGCACATCGAGCGCATCACGCAGCTCATCATCGACATCTGCGGCACGCCCGAGACGCAGTGCGGCCCCATCGACGACCAGCAGCCCAGCATGCCCGCGCCCGAAGGCATCACGCTGCGCGTGGCGCGCGCGGCCAAAGTCATCGGCATGCCGCTCACGCAGGCGCAGTGCGTGGGCGTCATGCGTCGCCTGGGTCTGAGCTTTACCGAGGGTGAAGGCACCCTCACGGTCGCGCCGCCCGCGTATCGGTTCGACCTGCGCATCGAGGAAGACCTGATCGAGGAGGTGGCGCGCATCATCGGCTATCAGCAGTTGCCCGAGACGGCGCCCCTGGCCCCCATCGTGCCGCGCACGCGCTCCGAATCGCAGCGCGGCGCCTTTGCCGTGCGCCACGCGCTGGCCGACCTGGGTTATCTGGAATCCATCAACTTCAGCTTTGTCGATGAGGCCTGGGAGCGCGACCTGGCGGGCAACGCCAACCCCGTGCGCCTGCTCAACCCCATCGCCAGCCAGATGAGCGTGATGCGCTCCTCGCTGCTCGGCTCGCTGCTGGACGTGGTCAAGCACAACACCGATCGCCGCGCCAGCCGCGTGCGCGTGTTCGAAGTCGGCCGCGTGTTCCTGCGCGACGCCGCCGTGGCCACCACCGACCACAGCGTGCAAGGCGTGCACCAGCCCATGCGGGTGGCCGGCATCATCTACGGCCCTGCGGCGCGTCAAGGCTGGGACGGCGCCCAGCGCCCGGCCGACTTCTTCGACGCCAAGGGCGACGTCGAGGCCCTGCTGGGCGCGCGGGCGCTTGCGTTCGAGCCCGCCGAGCACCCGGCCTTGCACCCCGGGCGCTGTGCCAGTGTCACCGTGGCCGGGCAGTTGGTGGGCCATGTGGGCGAGCTGCATCCGCGCTGGCGCCAGGCCTGGGGCTTGCCGCAGGCGCCCGTGATGTTCGAGCTCGATCTTCAGGCCGTGCTGCAACGCCCCCTGCCGGCGGCGCTGCCCGTGCCGCGCCAGTTGGCGGTGGAGCGCGACATCGCCGTCGTGGTGCGCGAGGCCATCACGCATGCGCAGTTGCAAACCACGGCGCGCGCCGCGTCCACCGCCCCGGCGCGGCTCGACGACGTGACGCTGTTCGACATCTACCGCGCCAAGCCGGGCAGCGAGACGGCTGCGGGCATGGCGGCCGGTGAAAAGAGCATGGCCCTGCGCTTGGCGCTGGGCAGCGAGGACGGCGAGAACCTGACCGACGAGCGCATCGACGCCGCCGTCAAGGCCGTCCTGGATCGACTGCGGGCCGACCTGGACGCCCGTCTGCGCGCGTGAACCAAGGGGAGGAGACGGCTGCCATGGCAGAACACCAAGACGATCCGGCGATGTTGATGGTCGACAGCCTGGAGACCGCCGCCTTGACCAAGGCCCAACTGGCCGAACTCCTGTTCGAGCAGATCGGCCTGAACAAGCGCGAAGCCAAGGAAATGGTCGATGCGTTTTTCGAGCAGATCAGCCAGGCCCTGGTGAGCGGCGACGAAGTCAAGCTCTCGGGCTTCGGCAATTTTCAGCTGCGCACCAAGGCCCCGCGCCCGGGGCGCAACCCGCGCACCGGCGAGCTCATTCCCATCCAGGCGCGCCGCGTGGTCACGTTTCACGCCAGCCAGAAGCTCAAGGATTCCGTGCAAGGCGACTGAAAACGTCGATGGATGCGTCGCCGGGCGGTGGTCGCCGACAGCGACTTGCGCTAACCTTGCGCCTGACGCACAGCAGGCGCGCACGTGACCATGGAGCCGACCCTTCCGCCCATTCCCGCCAAACGCTACTTCACCATCGGTGAGGTCGGCGAGCTCTGTGCCGTCAAGCCGCATGTGCTGCGCTATTGGGAGCAGGAGTTCACCCAGCTGCGCCCCATGAAGCGCCAGGGCAACCGGCGCTACTACCAGCACCACGAGGTGCTGATGATCCGCCGCATCCGCGAGCTGCTGTACGAGCAGGGCTTTTCCATCAACGGCGCGCGCCAAAAACTCCAGCAGGCCTCGCAAAAAGGCCGCCATGGCGCCGACCACCCGGATGGCGACGCCATTCCGTTGCCGGACGAGTCAACCGTGCGCACCGCGGGCGATGGGGGTCGGATCTGCGCCGATCAGCTCGAAGCCGTGATGCGCGAGCTGCGCGAAATTCGTTTTTTGTTGAGCGTCGAAGGCTGAGACGCGGGCAACACACGATATAATCAAAGGCTTGTCGGCGTGTAGCGCAGCCTGGTAGCGCACTTGCATGGGGTGCAAGGGGTCGCGAGTTCGAATCCCGCCACGCCGACCATTCAATATCAAGGGCTACAGCTTCAAAGGCTGTAGCCCTTCGCTTTTTGGAGTGCCGATGCAAGGCGCGCGTCGGCAACAGTCGATATGCTTGCGGCGTGACTCCCACAACGCACAGCAGTTCGTCGGGTGCCGACGCCGGCGCCGTCCAGCCCGTCCGGCGTGTGCTTGTTTTTGGCATCGTCGCGCTGGCGCTGATGATGATGTCGATCGACTCGACCATCGTGGCCACCGCCTTGCACGCGCTGCAAACCGGGCTGGACACCAGCATCATCTGGGCCGGCTGGACGCTGACGGCCTATTCCTTCGGCTTTGTGCTCATGCTGCCGATCTCGGGGCGGCTGAGCGAGCGCTTCGGGCGCAAGCGGGTGTTCATGGGGTCGGTGGCGGTTTTCACCCTGGCGTCGCTGGGTTGCGGCCTGGCCGACAACATCCATGTCCTGATTGCCTTGCGGGTGCTCCAGGCGGCGGGCGGCGCGGGCTTCACGCCGTCGGCCACCGGGATCATCGTCGATCACTTCGGCGCTGCCCGCGATCGCGCAGTGAGCCTGTTCGGCAGCATTTTTCCGATCGGCGCGATGATCGGCCCGATCTTCGGCGGGTTGTTCGTCAAGTACTGGTCTTGGCGCGGCGTTTTTTTCGTCAACGTGCCCCTTGGCCTGCTCATCCTGGCGCTGGCCTGGCGCTTCATTCCGCGCGACCCGGCCAAGGACCGTTCAACGGGCCTGACGATGGATTGGGTCGGGATGGGCCTGATGGGGGCGGCCGTGCTGGCAGCCATGTTTTCCACCAACGCCTTGGGCGCACCGGGGGGTGCCGCTGGGCCCTGGGGCTTTTGGGCGCTGTTGGCCGGGGCGGCGCTTGCGACGGGGCTGTTTGTCCGGCACGTTCGTGGTGCCTCCACGCCGTTCATTGCGCCCTCGTTGATCTGGGGCGCGGGCTTTGGTCCGGTGAACGCGGTCAACGCGATCTATGGGGGCATGACCATTGGCGCGGTGGCGCTGGTGCCGCTGTATGCCGCCAACCGCTATGGCATGGATGCGCTGGCCGCCGGCACGCTGTTGATTGCGCAGGGCATTGCCGCCATCGCCTTGTCGCTGGCGGCCACCTGGGCGCTGCGGCGCACCGGGTACCGGCGCCCGATGTGGGTGGGCGCCTGCGCCATCGTTGCCGGGCTGGGGGTTCTGGCCGTGCAGGCGCCGGAGGCGATCGGGCCTTACCGGTGGCTGCTGGGCGGGGCGTTCCTGGTGGGGGCCGGCATCGGCGCGGTCAACCCGGCCAGCCGCAATGCCGGCTTGCAGTTGGCGCCGCGCAGCGCATCCACGCTGGCGGCATTGCGCACCTTGTTTTTGCAGCTGGGCACGATCGCCACGGTGGCCGTGGCCACAGCCGTGCTCGCCGACGCCCATGACCCGGGGCGTGCGCAGGCCTGGGTCTATGCCGCGCAGGCGCTGCTTTTGCTGTTGGCACTGCCCTTGATCCACCGCGTGCCCGAGCACCGCGGTGCGTGGTGATCAGCGGGCGCCCACCGGCGGCGTCTGCGGGCCTGGCGCCAGGGCGCGCACCAGCAGCCCGCCCATCAGGGTGAACGCGAGGCAGGGCAGGGCCGAGCCCCACTGCGGCCAGTAGAGGCCACCCAGGTGAAAGCAGGCAATGCCGGCCAGCCACAGCAGCGCCGGCCCCCAGCGCACACCCGCGCGCGCAGGCAGGGCGCCCAACGCCAGTTGGGACAGCACCACGCCAAACAGGGGCACGAAAATGGAGCTGAGCAGCAACAGAAACGGCTCCAGGCTGTGAATCGGCAGCACCAGGGCTGCGGCCGTGGCGAGTGCGGCCAGGGCCACCCCCAGGCGCCGGATGGTCCAGCGCGAGCGCGACAGAAAGTGCGCCGACACGGCGCCCGAGTGCACGTCGCCATAGGCGTTGTCCACCTCGTCGATCAGGATGAAGCCCAGCGCGATCAGGCCCCCTTGCGCCAGTAGCATGGTGGCGATCAAGTCCGTGTCGGCCGGGGCCGTGGCCAGCACCACCACGCCCAGCCCGTAGCACCACAGGTTGGCCACCGCATAGCCCAGCCAGGTGCCACCCAGGGTGCCGCGTGCGCTGCGCCCGTAGCGGGCGTAGTCGGCCACCAGCGGCAGCCATGAGACCGGCATGGCAATCACCAGATCCAGCGCCTGCAAGGCCGTCATCCCGCCCGCGCCGGGCTTGTTCCACCACGCGGCAAAGCCTTGCGCCGCCAGCCGCTGGCCGAACTGCCAGCTCAGCCAGATCAGCGACAGCACCACCAGCGGCAGCCCGAAGCGGCTGACAAAGCGCCGCACCAGACCGACCATCGAGCCGGCGGCCAGCGCGATCAGCAGGGCACCCCACACGAGGGTGATGGCGTAGCTGGACCACGTGGAGCCCAGGCCCATGCGCTGCAGCAACGCCGCGCTGCCGTCGCGCATCACCACCAGCTCGAAGGCCGTCCAGCCCAGCAGTTGCAGCACGTTCAGGCCCACCGGCAGCAGCGCAAACGAGCGCCCCAGCGCCGATCCGATCAGCGCCGAGCTGGACAGCCCGTGGCGCGCGCCCAGCGACGCCACCCAGGCCAGCAGGCCCGCGCCCAGCAGCGAGCCCGCCACGATGGCCAGCAGGGCCTCGCGCGCCGACAGCGCCGGCATCAGGCTGGCGCCCACCTGCATCACCAGCAGGCCCACGCCCATGCTGAACCACAGCGCCGTGTGGTCCAGCACGCCAAAGCGCCGCTCGTGCGCGCCGATGGCTTGGGCCGCGCCGTGCGCGGTGTCGGATGAAGTCGGGTTTGCCATCGGTTTGCTCCGTTGCGATGGCAGGAAATGAAAGCGCACCGGCAAGCCTGCACGGCCGATCGCTTTGGCTTCCCTGCGCGAGGATGATCTCAGTCAGGTTCGAAGGGTTTGCTCTCAGCCGCTTTGCTGCACTTGCGTGCGGCGCTGCGGCACCCCCAGCTGCGCGCGCCGGGTGGGCCGACACGCGTGGAAAAATTATAAGAGAGGGCCGCTCTGCAACCGCTCGCCTGCGATGCCTTGATGTGGGCACGGATGTGGGCTGCAAGGGACGCCAAGCGCGAGGCAAGAAAAAAGCCAAGTGAAGTCAATCACTTGGCTTGCATTTTGGCGGAGAGGGCGGGATTCGAACCCGCGGTGGGGATAAACCCACACACGCTTTCCAGGCGTGCGACTTAAACCGCTCATCCACCTCTCCGCGTAACCGTGCATTGTAGCGCGCTCGGGGGCGCGCTCCGTGCCCCGGGTGCCCGGTGAGGGGCGGTCAGCCGTCGTTGCGCTGCTGGACCTGCACCATCTTCATGGCCGAGCTGACGAGGGTGGCCACTTCGGTCATGTTGCTGGGCACGACCAAGGTGGTGTTGGCTTCCAGCGCCAGCTTGCTGTAGGCGGCCACGGCCAGCTCGGCCACCTTCAGTTGCACGGCATCGCTGCCGCCGGGCTGGCGGATGGCGGTACCCACGCGCGCCAGCGCGACGGCGGTGGCGTTGGCGACTTCGGTGATGGCGGCGGCCTGGCCCTGGGCGTTGTTGATGGCGGCCTGTTTTTCGCCCTCGGACTTGGCGATGGCGGCCTGCTTCTGGCCTTCGGCCAGGTTGATTTCTTCCTGGCGCTTGCCCTCCGACGTGGCGATGACGGCGCGTTTTTCGCGCTCGGCGGTGATCTGCGCCTGCATGGAGCGCAGGATTTCGGCCGGCGGCGTCAGGTCCTTGATCTCGTAGCGCAACACCTTCACGCCCCAGTTCAGTGCCGCCTCGTCGATGGCCTCGACCACCTTGGCGTTGATCAGGTCGCGTTCTTCGAAGGTCTTGTCCAGCTCCAGCTTGCCGATGACGCTGCGCAGCGTGGTTTGCGCCAGCTGGGTGATGGCCACGATGTAGTTGCTGGCGCCGTAGCTGGCACGCATGGGGTCGGTGACCTGGAAGTACAGCACGCCGTCCACCTGCAACTGGGTGTTGTCGCGCGTGATGCAGACCTGGCTGGGCACGTCCAGCGGGATTTCCTTCAGGCCGTGCTTGTAGGCCACGCGGTCGATGAAGGGCACGAGAAAGTTCAGGCCCGGCGCCAGCGTGGCGTGGTATTTGCCCAGGCGCTCGACCACCCAGGCGTTTTGCTGGGGCACGACCTTGATGGAGCGGGTGATGAAAATGACGGCAATGACCAGCAGGATGAGGGCAATCGACATGGGGGAGGGGTCCTTTCGATGGATCGGTGGGTGATGTTCAGGGGCCGGGAGCGGGCTCGACGATCAGGCGGCTGCCTTCGAGCTCGATCACGCGGTAGCGGCCGGGTGCGGGCGCGGCGCGGCCGCGAAACACCGCCGTCCATGGCGCGCCACGGTAGCGGATCTGGGCCGTGCCGTCGGCTTGCCAGTGCTCGATCTGCACCACCTCGCCCACGTCCAGGTTGACGCTGCGGTCGGCCCGTGGCGACGGATCGCCCGGACGGCGGCGGCGCACCCAGTAGCAGGCAAAAACGGCCACGCCGCCGACCACGGCCGCCACGGCCATTTGCGCCTGGGTGCCAAAGCCGCCGTGCGCGGCCAGCGCGCCAGCGATCGAGCCGATGGCCAGCATCAGCAGGTAAAACGTGCCGGTGGCCAGCTCGAGCGCCACCAGGACGCCGGTGATGATCCACCAGAGCGTTGAATCGGCCATCAAGTCCTCCTGTTGTCGGCAGCGCATTGTGCGCGATTGAATTGTCGGCCACGTGGGGGATCACAGCCGAGTCGCGCTGGGGTTTTCCGTACACTTCGCGGCTGCATCCTTTTTCACGATACCCGGCCGGAGGCCGTTCGCCATGAAGTTTCGCTTTCCCATCGTCATCATCGACGAAGACTACCGCGCCGAGAACACCTCGGGGCTGGGCATTCGCGCGCTGGCCAAGGCCATCGAGGACGAGGGCTTCGAGATTCTGGGCGTGACCAGCTATGGCGACCTGAGCCAGTTTGCCCAGCAGCAAAGCCGCGCCAGCGCCTTCATCCTGTCGATCGACGACGAGGAGCTGGGCGGCGACCCGGAAGCCGACACCGCCGTGCAGAACCTGCGCAACTTCATTGCCGAGGTGCGGCGCAAGAACGAGGACGTGCCGATTTACCTGCACGGCGAGACCAAGACCAGCCAGCACCTGCCCAACGACGTGCTGCGCGAGCTGCACGGCTTCATCCACATGTTCGAGGACACGCCCGAGTTCGTGGCCAAGCACATCGTGCGCGAGGCCAAGAGCTACCTGGAGGGCATCCAGCCGCCGTTCTTCAAGGCGCTGCTGGATTACGCCGAAGACGGCTCGTACTCGTGGCATTGCCCGGGCCATTCGGGCGGCGTCGCGTTCCTCAAGAGCCCCGTCGGTCAGATGTATCACCAGTTCTACGGCGAGAACATGCTGCGTGCCGACGTCTGCAATGCCGTGGAGGAGCTGGGCCAGCTGCTGGACCACAACGGCGCCATCGGCGAAAGCGAGCGCAACGCGGCGCGCATCTTCAACGCCGACCATTGCTTCTTCGTCACCAACGGCACCAGCACCAGCAACAAGATCGTCTGGCACCACACGGTGGCGCCGGGCGACGTGGTCGTGATGGACCGCAACTGCCACAAGAGCAACCTGCACGCCATCATCATGACCGGGGCGATCCCGGTGTTTTTGCGGCCCACGCGCAACCACTTCGGCATCATCGGCCCGATCCACAAGAGCGAGTTCGAACCCGAGACCATCCGCGCCAAGATCCGCGCCAACCCGCTGCTGCAGCACGTGGATGCGGACGTGGTCAAGCCGCGCATCATGACGCTCACGCAGTCCACCTACGACGGCGTGCTCTACAACACCGAGACCATCAAGCACCTGCTGGACGGCTACGTGGACAACCTGCACTTCGACGAGGCCTGGCTGCCGCACGCGGCGTTTCACCCGTTCTACGGCACCTACCACGCCATGGGAAAAAAGCGCATCCGGCCCAAGCAGTCGGTCGTCTATTCCACCCAGTCCATCCACAAGCTGCTGGCCGGCATCAGCCAGGCCAGCCACGTGCTGGTGCAGGACTCGCAAAACGTCAAGCTGGACCGCTACCTGTTCAACGAGGCGTACCTGATGCACACCTCGACCAGCCCGCAGTACAGCATCATCGCCAGCTGCGACGTGGCCGCCGCCATGATGGAGCCGCCCGGCGGCACGGCGATGGTGGAGGAAAGCCTGCTGGAGGCCATGGACTTTCGCCGCGCCATGCGCAAGGTCGAGGCCGACTATGGCGAGCGCGACTGGTGGTTCAAGGTCTGGGGCCCGGAGCTGTTGGTCGGGCAGGGCATCGGCCGCGCCGACGACTGGATCATCAAGAACGGCACGGCCAAGAGCAAGAGCTGGCACGGCTTTGGCAAGCTGGCGCCGGGCTTCAACATGCTGGACCCGATCAAGGCGACCATCGTCACGCCGGGCCTGAATCTGGACGGCAAGTTCGACAAGAGCGGCATTCCGGCTTCCATCGTCACCAAGTTTCTGGCCGAGCACGGCGTGGTGGTCGAAAAAACCGGCCTGTACAGCTTCTTCATCATGTTCACCATCGGCATCACCAAGGGCCGCTGGAACACGCTGCTGACCGCGTTGCAGCAGTTCAAGGACGACTACGACCGCAACCAGCCGCTGTGGCGCATCCTGCCGGAGTTCTGCGCCCAGCACCGCCGCTACGAGCGCATGGGCCTGCGCGATCTGTGCCAGCACGTGCACCAGTTGTACGCGCGCTACGACATTGCGCGGCTGACCACCGACATGTACCTCAGTGAGCTGAAGCCCGCCATGATCCCGGCCGATGCCTACGCCTGCATCGCGCGCCGTCAGGTCGAGCGCGTGCCGATCGACGAGCTGGAAGGCCGCGTGGCCACCAGCCTGATCACGCCGTATCCGCCGGGCATTCCGCTGCTCATCCCGGGCGAGGTGTTCAACCGCAAGATCGTGGACTACCTGAAGTTCGCGCGCGAGTTCGCGCTGCTGTGCCCGGGCTTCGAGACCGACATTCACGGGCTGGTCGAGCTGGAAGACGAAGACGGCCGCATGGCTTACTTTGCCGACTGCGTGGCGCAGTGACAGGGGCGGATCGGGCGAAAACTCCGCAAGGCAATTGTTCAGCCGATTCCAAAGCGCTACCATACACGCGTCATCGTCAACCAACCAAGGAGAACCGATGTTTCCTGAGTACCGCGACCTGATCACCCGCCTGAAGTCCGAGGGCACGCATCAACGCTTTCTGCACCTGTTCGACCGACACAACGAGCTCGACCACCAGATCTCCGGTCTGGGCGCACAGGATGCCGGCAGCACGCATGCCGAGATTGAATCGCTGAAGAAGGAAAAACTGCGCGTCAAGGACGAGTTGTACGCGCTGTTGCGCCAGGAAGCGGCCGCACCCAGTTGAGTGGCGCGACGCCCATCAAAAAAGCCCGCTGTCAGGCGGGCTTTTTTGCGGGTCGCGGCCGTTGCGGCAGAACAATCAAAAATGATAGCTGCCAGCGCTTGATGGGCAAGCGCCATAGGCTGTTTTGTTGTCTATCGATCCGATTCACCCCACCATGTCGGCCGACAGGCCCGCGGTCTGGCTGAAGCCGCCATCCACGTAGGTGATCTCGGCCGTCACGCCGGCGGCCAAATCGCTCAGCAGAAAGGCCGCCACGTTTCCCACGTCGTCGATGGTCACGTTGCGCCGCAGCGGCGAGGCGCTGGCCACGTAGCCCAGCAGCTTGCCGAAGTCCTTGATGCCGCTGGCCGCCAGCGTCTTGATGGGGCCGGCGCTGATCCCGTTGACGCGCACGCCCTTGCCACCCAGCGCCTCGGCCATGTAGCGCACGCTGGCCTCCAGGCTGGCCTTGGCCAGGCCCATGGTGTTGTAGTTGGGGATGCTGCGCAGCGCGCCCAGGTAGCTCAGCGTGAGCAGCGCGGCCTTGTCGCTGAGGTAGGGCAGGGCGGCCTTGGCCATGCCCGGAAAGCTGTAGGCGCTGATGTCGTGCGCGATGCGATAGTTTTCGCGCGAGAGGCCGTCGAAGAAGTTGCCCGCAATCGCCTCGCGCGGGGCAAAGCCGATGGCGTGCACAAAGCCGTCGAGCTTGGGCCAAGTGGTCGACAGGTCCTTGAACATGCGCTCGATCTGCTCGTCGCTGCCCACGTCGCAGTCGAAGATCAGGCTGGAGCCGAACTCGGCGGCAAATTCGGTGATGCGGCCCTTGAAGCGCTCGCCCACGTAGCTGAATGCCAGCTCGGCGCCCTGCGCGCGGCAGGCCCTGGCAATGCCGTAGGCGATGGATCGGTTGGACAACACGCCCGTGATCAGCAGTTTCTTGCCCGCCAGAAAACCGTTTGGGTTGGTCATGCGCTAGCTCCTCGAAAAATAGCGGCAGAATTGTCGCATGCGACTTGTTCTGGTGGCCCTGCTTGCGGCATGCAGTCTTCCGGCATGGGCCGCGCACGGCTACGCGCTGTGGGGCGAGCTGAAGTACCCGGCGGGCTTTGCCCATTTCGACTACGTCAACGCCGCGGCGCCCAAGGGCGGCGAGATCCGGCTCGTTGGCAATTCGCGCGCCTCCACTTTCGACAAGTACAACCCGTTCACCATCAAGGGCAACGCGCCCACCTATCTGGCGCAGTTGATGTTCGACACCCTGCTCACCGGCTCGCTGGACGAGGAGGGCGCCGCCTACGGCCTGCTGGCCGAGGATGTGCAGGTGGCGCCCGACCGGCTGTCGGCCACCTTCCGGCTGCGGCGGGCGGCGCGCTTTCATGACGGCTCGCCGGTGCTGGCCGCCGACGTCAAATACAGCTTCGACACGCTGGTCGGCCCCTATGTCTCGCCGGCCTACAAGACGCTGTTGATCAACGTTGCCGGCGCGGACGTGCTGGATGAACGCACCGTGCGCTTTCGCTTCCGGCAGCCCAACCGCGAGCTGCCGCTCACGGTGGGTGGCCTGCCGGTGTTCAGCCGCCAGTGGGGCAAGGGCAAGCCGTTTGACCAGGTGGTGATGGACGTGCCCATTGGCAGCGGGCCCTATCGCATCGGACCGGTCAATTTCGGCAAGGACATCACCTATGTGCGCGACCCGGGCTACTGGGCACGCGAGCTCAACGTCAAGCGCGGCACGGGCAACTTCGATCGCGTGCAGGTCAAGATCTACCGCGACAACACCGCGCGGCTGGAGGCGCTGAAGGCCGGCGAGTTCGACCTGATGGCGTTTTATTCGGCCGGCGACTGGGCGCGGCGCGTGAACGGCCCCAAGTTCAAGACCGGCGAACTGGTCAAGGGCGAGTTTGCGCACAAGCTGCCCACGGGCTTTCAGAGCTACGTGCTCAACACCCGCCGCCCCTTCTTGCAGGACGTGCGCGTGCGCCAGGCGTTGGGCCTGGCGATCGACTTCGAGTGGATGGACCGGCAGATGTTTTACGGCTCCTACCGGCGCGTGAAGGGGCTGTTCGGCAACACCGAGTGCGCGGCCACCGGCTTGCCCGATGCGGCGCAGCAGGCGCTGATGGCGCCGTTTCGGCAGGATATTCCCGCTGCCGCCTTCGGCCCCGCCTTCGAGCCGCCGCGCACCGACCTGAGCCCCAATGGCCTGCGCGAGAACCTGCGCCAAGCGCAAAAGCTGCTGGCCGATGCGGGCTGGAAGGTGGCGGGCGGCGTGCTGACGAACGCCCAGGGCCAGGCCATGGTGCTGCACTACCTGGACAGCAACGAGGCCGGCGCCCGCGTGGTGGCGCCCTGGATTCGCAACCTGGACAAGCTGGGCATTCAGCTCAGCTACCGCGCGGTCGATTTCGCGCTCTACCAGCAGCGCTTGCAGACCTTCGACTTCGACATCACCTCCATCGCCTATCCCGGCACGCCCAACCCCGGGCAGGAATACGCCGATCTGTTCGGCAGCCAGGCCGCGGACACCGAAGACTCGGGCAACCTGGCCGGCGTGAAGAACCCGGCCGTGGACAGCCTGATCAGCCACATGGTGGGCGCGCAGACCAAGCCCGACTTTCTGGCCGCCTGCCGCGCGCTGGAGCGCGTGGTCAGCCACGAGCACTACCTGCTGCCGCAGTGGTATTCGCCGGTGCATCGCCTGGCCTACAACGCCTGGCGGCTGGCCAAGCCGGCCGTGGTGCCAGCTTACTTTCAGGGCGAGTCCTGGGCCATCGACACCTGGTGGTCGCGTCAGCCCTGAGTCAAGCTGATGTTTCAGGCCACCGACACCACCAACTGCGGGTTGAACCGGGCGTTCTCCACCTGGCCATCCTTGACGTAGCCGCGCGGGTTGCACAGCACGCGCGTGCGGTCGATGAGGTAGTCGTAGCTGTCGTGCGTGTGGCC
The DNA here is from genome assembly GCA_018241325.1 of Pseudomonadota bacterium. GTDB lineage: Bacteria > Pseudomonadota > Gammaproteobacteria > Burkholderiales > Burkholderiaceae_C > Ottowia. Next base: position 42,300 of record JAFEEB010000064.1, read on the forward strand.
ATGAATCCACAGCTGCGCGCGCCCGCCCTGCAGCAGCCAGGCCGCATCCGACACGAAGGCGGCGTTGAAGGGCGAGCCGGCAAAGCGTGGGTGAATGCTGTGCAGCGTGGGCGCGTGGTGGGTGATGACCACCGTGGGGCCGGCAAAGGGCTTGGCCAGCTCGGCGTCCAGCCAGCGCGTGCTGGCGGCAAACAGGCGCGTCGTGTCCTCGGGCGTGAGCAAGGGGGCGTCGGCCGCGGCGGCGGTGCGCACGCGCTTGAAGTCGAACATGAACTCACTCGACTTGTGCATGGCCTCGGCCATCTTGTCGCCCGCTCCGTTGGCCTTGAAGTCCGTCCACATCGTGCTGCCCAGAAAACGCACGCCACCCAGCACCAGCGCGCTGTCGTCCAGCAGATGCACGTGCGTGCCGTCGAACAGTCGGTGAAAGGCGGCCTTCACCTCGGGCAGGCTCGAGCCGTAGAACTCGTGGTTGCCAATGACGTACAGCACCGGCTTGCCGAAGCCCAGCGCCCAGGGCGCGGCGCGCTCGGGCCGACTGATGTCACCGGCCAGCACCACCACGTCGGCCGAAGTTGTCGGCTGGGACATGCCTTGCACGCTCAGGTGCAGGTCCGAAAGAATGTGAAGTTTCATGACATCGCGCTCGCCAGCCCTCCAACCAGAACCGTGCCAGCTATCCTATAGCGCATCATGATGGCCTACATCCTCAAGCGTCTATTGCTCATGCTGCCCACGCTGCTGGGCGTGCTGCTGCTCACCTTCGTGGTGATCCAGTTCGTGCCGGGCGGGCCGGTGCAGCAATACCTGGCCGAGGCGAAGGCGGGTGCGGGCGGGGTGGCCGAAGGCGGGGGCCTGAGCTATCGCGGCGCGCAGGGGGTGGATGAAAAACGCCTGGCCGAGATCAAGAAGCTCTACGGCTTCGACAAGCCGGCGCCCGAGCGCTTCTGGATCATGCTGAAGAACTACGCGCGCCTGGACCTGGGCCGCAGCTTTTTCCAGAACAAGGACGTGTGGCAGCTGATTCGCGAGAAGATGCCGGTGTCGATCAGCCTGGGCTTGTGGACGTTCTTCATCAGCTACGGCATCAGTGTGCCGCTGGGCGTGGCCAAGGCGGTGCGCGCGGGCAGCCGGTTCGACCTGGCGACCACGCTGCTGGTGCTGGCGGGCTACGCGGTGCCGGGCTTCGTGCTGGGCGTGGCGCTGCTGGTCATTTTTGGCGGGCAGTTGGGCTGGTTTCCGCTGCGCGGGCTGACCTCGGCCAACTGGGACGAGCTGAGCTGGCCGGCGCGCATCGCCGACTACCTGTGGCACATCACGCTGCCGGTGACCGCCATGGTGATGGGCAGCTTTGCCGTGACGGCCATGCTGACCAAGAACAGCTTTCTGGAAGAGATTCGCAAGCAGTACGTGCTGACGGCGCGCGCCAAGGGCTTGTCCGACCGGCAGGTGCTGTACAAGCACGTGTTTCGCAATGCGCTCATCCCCATCGTCACCGGGTTTCCGGCGGCGTTCATTGGGGCGTTCTTCACGGGTGCGCTGCTGATCGAGACGCTGTTCTCGCTCGACGGGCTGGGCCTGCTGAGCTACGAGAGCGTGATCCGCCGGGACTATCCGGTGGTGCTGGGCACCTTGTTCCTGTTCACGCTGATCGGCCTGGTGACCAAGCTGGTGAGCGACCTCAGCTACGTGTGGGTGGACCCGCGGGTGAAATTCGACTGAGCCATGAGGACCGCCATATTGCGATGCAATGGCCATTGTCATACAATGGATGACAATGGCCATTCAAAAAATTTCAAGGAGGCGCCATGCGAGTGAATGCCCGTTTCGAGGGCGATGCCGAAGCGCAAATCGCCTATCTGGCCCAGGCCACCGGCATGGGCGTCAGCGACGTGCTGCGCACCAGCGTGCAGCACTACTACGACGCGGTGCGCGCACGCCGCGCCGGCTTGAAGCACTTGTCGGCTTTCATCGGTCAGGGCGACAGCGGCCGCGGCGACATCGCCGGCAGCTACAAGGCGCGGCTGGCCGAGGGATGGTCGGCCAAGCACGGCAGGCGGGCCGATGCGCCGCACGCGGTGCATGAACCCGCGCCCCCCGGCCGTGCCGGCAAGCGCCAGGGCGGCGGCGCGTGATCATTGCCGACGCGGGCTTCTTCTACGCGCTGGTGGACCGCAGCGACGCCTGGCACAGCCGCGCCGTGGGTGCGCTGGACAGCCAGGCCGAGGGCTGGGTCACCACTTGGCCCGTGCTGACCGAAGCCACGCACCTGCTCACGCGCTGGATCGGCACCGACGCCGCGCAGGCGCTGCTGCGCGAGGTGGCCGATGGCGCCATCGCCGTTTGGACCTGGCCCTTGGCACAGACCGAGCGCATGGTGCAGCTGATGGCGCGCTACGCCAGCCTGCCGATGGATTTGGCGGACGCCTCGCTGGTGTTGCTGGCCGAAGAGCTGGGCCATGGCCGCATCCTGACCACCGATGCGCGCGACTTCGGCGCCTACCGTTTCAAGAGCCGTCATCCCTTTCAGAACCTGCTGGAGACGTCATGGTGAGCGGCGCGGCAACCGGCGCATCCAGCCTGTCGCCCGCCCGCCGTGCGTGGCTGCGCTTTCGGCGCAATCGGCTGGGCTTCACCAGTTTCGTGCTGTTTGGGGTGTTGCTGGTGCTCAGTCTGCTGGCCGAGGTGATTTCCAACGACAAGCCACTCGTGGTGCGCTATGACGGTCAGTTCTACTTTCCGCTGGTCAAGACCTACCCCGAGAAGGTGTTCGGCGGCGACTTCGAGACCGAGACCGACTATCTCGACCCCTTCATTCGCGAGCAGTTCGCCAAGCCCGGCAACTGGGCCGTGTTTCCGCCCAACCCCTACGGTGCCAAGACCATCAACTACTTCGCCAAGTCGCCCAACCCCAGCGCGCCCAGCCGCGACAACTGGCTGGGCACCGACGACCGCGGACGCGACCTGCTGGCGCAGCTCATCTACGGTTTTCGCGTCAGCGTGCTGTTCGGGCTGGCGCTGACGGCCGTGGGCACGCTGCTGGGCGTGGCGGCCGGTGCGGTGCAGGGCTTTTTCGGCGGCAAGACCGACCTGGCGCTCCAGCGCTTCATCGAGGTCTGGGGCTCCATGCCCGAGCTGTATCTGCTCATCATCTTCTCGGCCATCTTCGCACCCAGCCTGGCGCTGTTGCTGGTGCTGCTGAGCCTGTTCGGCTGGATGGGCCTGTCCGACTACGTGCGCGCCGAGTTCTTGCGCAATCGCCAGCTCGACTACGTCAAGAGCGCGCGCGCACTGGGCGTGCCCAACCTGCAGATCATCCGGCGCCACATCCTGCCCAACAGCATGGTGCCGGTCGTCACGTTCCTGCCGTTTCGCATGAGTGGCGCGATCCTGGCGCTGACCTCGCTGGACTTCCTCGGTCTGGGCGTTCCGCCCGGTACGCCCAGCCTGGGTGAGCTGCTCAGCCAGGGCAAGAACAACATCGACGCGTGGTGGATCTCGATCAGCACCTTTGGCGTGCTGGTGATCACGCTGCTCTTGCTCACCTTCATGGGCGACGCGCTGCGCGACGCGCTGGACCCGCGCAAGGCCGAGCGATGAAGTCAGGGCCATTTCGACCGCAGGCGCTTTGCAGTCGTGCGCAAGCAGCTATTGTTTTGATAGAGGTGCGGGCATGACGGCGCCCCTGCTCGAGGTGCAGGACCTGCACGTCGCCTTCGGCCCCAAGACGGTGCTGGACGGCGTCGGCTTTTCCATCGCCCCCGGCGAAAAGCTGGCGCTGGTGGGCGAATCGGGCTCAGGCAAGACCGTCACGGCGCTGGCGCTGCTGCGCCTGCTGCACGACGCGCGCATCACGGGGCGTGCGGTGTTCGACGACGGCCACCCACCGCGCGATCTGCTCGGCCTGCCCGAGCGCGAATTGCGCGCGCTGCGCGGCGACCAGATCGCGATGATCTTTCAGGAGCCGATGACGGCCTTGAACCCCTTGATGGCCGTGGGCGAGCAGATCGCCGAGATTTTAAGGCTGAAACGGGCCCTGACGCCCGCCCAGTCAGCGCAAGCAGCTATTGACTTGCTAGCAAAAACCGGCATCGCCGAGCCCGCGCGGCGCGCCGGCGCCTACCCGCACCAGCTCTCGGGCGGGCAGCGCCAGCGCGCCATGATCGCCATGGCGCTGGCCTGCCAACCCCGATTGCTGCTGGCCGACGAGCCCACCACGGCGCTGGACGTGAGCCTGCGCGGCCAGATCCTGGACTTGCTGGGCGAGCTTCAGCGCGACAGCGGCATGGCCGTGCTGCTGATCACGCACGATTTGCAACTGGTGCGCCGCTTTGCCGACCGCGTCGCCGTCATGCAGCACGGGCGCCTGGTGGAGCAGGGCGCCACCGGCGCGGTGTTTGCGATGCCGCGCAACGACTACACGCGCCAGCTCATGGCCAGCCGGCCCGAGCGCGACGTGGACGAGCAGCCCGCCGCTGCCGGCGCAAGCCCGGTGCTGGCGGCCCGGGGCCTGCGGGTGACTTACCCCACGCCCTTGCCCGGCCTGCGGGGCTGGTTCGGCAAGGGGCAGTTCGTGGCGCTGCAAGGCGCCGACTTCGCCATCGCGCCCGGCCGCACCCTGGGCGTGATCGGCGAATCGGGCTCGGGCAAGTCCACTCTGGCGCAGGCCGCGCTGGGCCTGCTGCCGCGCCAGCAGATCGGTGGCGACGTGCAGGTGGCCGGCGCCCGTTGGCAGTACCGCGCCAGCGCGGACAAGGCCTTGCGCCGCCGCGTGCAGGTGGTGTTTCAGGACCCGTTTTCTTCCCTGTCGCCGCGCCTGACCGTCGAGGACATCGTGGGCGAGGGCTTGCGCGTGCACGCGCCGCACCTGAGCGCCGCCCAGCGCGCCGAGCAAGTGCGCCAGTCGCTGCACGAGGTGGGCCTGGACGAGGCGCGCTTTCCCGGCCTGCTGGCGCGCTACCCGCACGAGTTTTCGGGCGGCCAGCGCCAGCGCATCGCCCTGGCGCGCGCCCTCATCGTGGGGCCCGAGCTGCTGGTGCTGGACGAGCCCACCAGCGCGCTGGACGTGACGATCCAAAAGCAGGTCCTGCAGCTGCTGCAACACCTGCAACGCGAGCGCGCGCTCAGCTACCTGCTGATCACGCACGACGTGGCCGTGGTCCGCGCCATGGCGCACGACGTGCTGGTGCTCAAGGATGGCGCCGTGGTCGAGGCGGGCAGCGCCGCGCAAGTTCTGGACCGCGCGCAGCACCCCTATACCCAAAAGCTGCTGGCGGCCGTCTGAGCGTTGTCACACGGGCGCCGTCGTGCTAAAATCAGCTGGATTGACGACCACCTGGGCGGCCTTGCACCCGCCCATTTTTTATGCCTGAGCGCCAGCGCTTGCTGCCCCAAAGCCAAGCGCGGCGCCCGGCCCACCAAACAAACCCGTGGCATTGCAACAGACGATCGACGATACCGTGCGCTCTTTGGGCCATGAGCTGGTCGAGCTGGAACGCTCGGCCGGCGGGCTGCTGCGGGTGACGATCGATTGGCCGTGGACGGCCGGGCAGGGCGAGGGCGCCGAGCGCAGCGTCACGGTGGAGGATTGCGAGCGCGTGACGCGCCAGTTGCAGTACGTGCTGGAGGTCGAGGGCGTGGACTACCAGCGCCTGGAGGTTTCCTCACCCGGCATCGACCGGCCGCTGCGCCACGCGCAGGATTTCGAGCGCTTCGAGGGTGCGGTGGTGGACCTGGTGCTGAAGGCGCCGATCGGTGCCGCCGCGGCCGGGCAGGTGGCCGCCAACCGCAAGAAATTTCGCGGCACGCTGCACCGCGCGGACGGCGACGGCTGGCGCATCGTCTGGCGCGACGAGCCGGCGGTCAAGCCCGGCCAGCGGGTGAGTGCCAGGCGCGCCCCGGCGCCCGAACAGGCGCTGGACTTTGCGCTGGATGAGCTGGCGTCGGCCCGGCTGGCGCCGGTGGTTGACTTCAAGGGGCGAAAGTCGCCTTCGGATTTGATTGAAACGAAGCAGGGATAAGCGCAAGTAGCTATCCGTTTGAGAGCATTGGAACGAGTGACATCATGAATCGCGAACTGTTGATGCTGGTCGAGGCGATCTCCCGCGAGAAGAACGTCGAGCGCGACGTCGTGTTCGGCGCGGTCGAGGCGGCGCTGGCGCAAGCGGCCAAGAAGCTCTATGAGGGCGAGGTGGACCTGCGCGTGGCCATCGATCGCGAGTCGGGCGACTACGAAACCTTCCGCCGCTGGCACGTGGTGCCCGACGAGGCCGGCCTGCAACTGCCCGACCAGGAAATCCTGCTGTTCGAGGCCAAGGAGCAGATTCCCGACATCGAGGTGGACGAATACATCGAGGAGCCGGTCGACTCGGTTCCCATCGGCCGCATCGGCGCCATGGCGGCCAAGCAGGTCATCCTGCAGAAGATCCGCGACGCCGAGCGCGAGATGCTGCTGAACGACTTCATGAGCCGCGGCGAAAAGATCTTCACCGGCACCGTCAAGCGCATGGACAAGGGCGACATCATCGTCGAGAGCGGCCGCGTCGAAGGGCGCCTGCGCCG
>JAFEEB010000065.1 GCA_018241325.1 Pseudomonadota bacterium
CAGGTCGATGATCTCGGCATCGACCCCCATCTCGTTCACCACCGTCTCGACGACATGGACCATCGTGCCATAGGCCAGCACCGTCACCGCCTCGCCTTCGCGGGCGATGCGCGCCTTGCCCAGCGGCACGCGATAATAGCCCTCGGGCACCTCGCTCCCCGCATGGCGGTTCCACGGCTCGACCGGCCGGTCGTAATAGCCCGAGAAGGGGCCATTGTAGATGCGCTTGGGCTCGAAGAAGATCGTCGGGTCATTATCCTCGATCGCCGCGATCAGCAGACCCTTGGCATCGTGCGGCGTCGCCGGGATGACGGTCTTGAGGCCGGAAACGTGGGTGAAAATCCCCTCCGGGCTCTGGCTGTGCGTCTGCCCGCCGTAGATGCCGCCGCCGCAGGGCATGCGGATGGTCATGGGCGCGCTGAAGTCGCTGGCCGAGCGGTGGCGCAGGCGCGCCGCCTCGGACACGATCTGGTCGGTGGCGGGGTAGAAGTAGTCGGCGAACTGGATCTCGGCCACCGGGCGCAGGCCGTAGGCACCCATGCCCACGGCTACGCCCACGATGCCGCCCTCGCTGATCGGCGTGTCGAAGCAGCGGGTCTTGCCATACTTGGCCTGCAGGCCTTCGGTCACACGGAATACGCCCCCGAAATAGCCGACGTCCTCGCCGAACACCACCACGTCAGGATCACGCGCCATCATCACGTCCATGGCCGAGCGCAGGGCCTGGATCATGGTCATGGGCACGGTTTTGGTTTCTTGCTTTTTGTCCGCCATGGCCTACACCCCCATCTGCTGGCGTTGCCGGCGCAGGTGCTCCGGCATCTCGTGATAGACGTCGTCGAAGATGGTGGCGGCGCTGGGCACGCGGCCATCCAGCAGGGTGCCGTGGCGCTCGGCTTCTTTTTGCGCGGCGATGATTTCGGCCTCCAGCTCTTTTTGCGTGTGCTCGTGCTGCGCGTCGCTCCATTCACCGATGGCGATCAGGTGTTTCTTGAGGCGCGCGATGGGGTCGCCCAAGGGAAAGCGCTGCCAGTCATCGGCCGGGCGGTATTTGCTGGGATCGTCCGAGGTGGAGTGCGGCCCGGCGCGGTAGGTTTCCCACTCGATCAGCGTGGGCCCGTGGTTGGTGCGCGCGCGCTCGGCGGCCCATTGCGATGCCGCGTAGACGGCCAGGAAGTCATTGCCATCGACCCGCAGCGAGGCCAGGCCCACGCCCACGCCGCGCTGGGCGAAGGTGGTGCCCTCGCCGCCGGCGATGGACTGGAAGGTGGAAATCGCCCACTGGTTGTTGACCACGTTGACGATCACCGGCGCCTGGTACACGTGGGCAAAGGTGAGGGCGGTGTGAAAGTCGCTCTCGGCGGTGGAGCCGTCGCCGATCCAGGCCGAGGCGATCTTGGTGTCGCCCTTGATGGCCGAGGCCATGGCCCAGCCCACGGCCTGCGGCACCTGCGTGGCCAGGTTGCCCGAGATGCTGAAAAAGCCCGCGCGCTTGTACGAATACATCACGGGCAGTTGGCGGCCCTTGATCGGGTCGCGCTCGTTGCTCATCAGCTGGCAGATCAGCTCCACCAGCGACACGTCGTCGCGCGCCAGCAGCAGGCCCTGCTGGCGGTAGGTGGGAAAGCACATGTCGCCGTCTTGCAGCGCCATCGCGTGCGCCACGGCAACGGCTTCCTCGCCCAGGCACTGCATGTAGAACGACAGCTTTTTCTGGCGCTGCGCGTTCAGCATGCGGGCGTCGAAGATGCGCGTTTTCATCATCGCGCGCAGGCCGCGGCGCAAGCGCTCGGGGTGCATGGCCGGCGCCCAGGGGCCCACGGCCTTGCCATCGTCATCGAGCACGCGCACCAGGCTGGTGGCCAGGTCGGCCGTGTCGGCGGCGGGGGTGTCGGTGGGGGGGCGACGCACGCTGCCGGCGGGCGAGGTGCTGAGGTACGAAAAGTCGGTCTTGTGTCCCGGCCGCCCCGTGGGCTCGGGCACGTGCAGCGTCAACGCTGGGTGCGGTGTCATGGTCTGTCTCCGGTCTCGCAATCGTGTTGCGTGCCTGGTTGCAGGATCGCACGGCACGCCGGGGTGGGGCGCTCCGTCCGTCTTCATTGCGCGGTAGCGCAGGCGCGATCCTAACTGGCCGCCGGCGCGTTTGCCGGGCGCCGGCCAAAAATATTTACGCAGCCCAGTGTCTTTGCCGCGCGGGCGCGGCGGCGCTCACGGCGTCGGTGCGTGTGCGGCGGCCTGCCCGTGCAGCCGCGCATACAGGGCGCCGCGCGCCATCAGCTCGGCGTGCGTGCCTTGCTCGGCCACGCGCCCGCGCTCCATCACCACGATGCGGTCGGCGCGCTCGATGGTGGACAGCCGGTGCGCGATGACCAGGGTGGTGCGCCCGGCCATGGCGGTGTTCAGCGCCTGCTGCACCAGGCGTTCGCTTTGCGTGTCGAGCGCGGATGTGGCCTCGTCCAGCAGCAGCACGGGCGCGTTCTTGTACAGCGCGCGGGCAATGGCCAGGCGCTGGCGCTGCCCGCCCGACAGCTCGGTGGCGTTGTGGCCCACCACGGTGTCCATGCCGCGCGGCAGGGCGTCCACGTGCTCGGCCAGGTTGGCTTGTTGCAGGCAGCGCTGCACGCGCTCACGGTCGATCGGCCCGGCGCCCAGCGCCACGTTGGCGGCCACGCTGTCGTTGAGCATGATCACGTCCTGGCTGACCAGCGCGAACTGCGCACGCAGCGCGGCCAGCGGCCAGCGGCCGATGTCGATGCCGTCCAACTCGATGCGGCCGCCGGTGGGTGTCACGAAGCGCGGCAGCAGATTGGCCAGCGTGGTCTTGCCCGAGCCCGAAGGGCCGACCAGGGCGACGGTCTCGCCGGCGCGTACGTGCAGGTCCACCGCGTCCAGCGCGGGCGCGGCGTCCGGGCGGTAACGCACGCTGACGGCGTGCAGGGCCAGTTCGCCGCGGGCGCGCTCGGGCACGCCGGCGTCGGCGGCCGGCGCGTCGGCCTCGGGCTGCACCGTGTCCAGCAGCTCCAGCCCGCGCTCCAGCGCCGCCAGCCCGCGGGTGACGGGGTGCACCACGTCGGCGAGGCGGCGCGTGGGCGACACCAGCATCAGCATGGCACCGATGAAGGCCACGAAACCGCCCACCGTGATGGCGCCCCCGCCGTTGCTGCGGCCCTGCGACAAGGCAATGGCGATGACGGTGGACAGCGCGATGGCGGCCACCAGTTGCGACAGCGGCATGGTGGCGGCCGAAGCGCGCGTGGCCTTCAGCGCCAGGTCGCGCAGGCGCCGGCTGAGTGCGGCAAAGCGTCGGCCCTGCTGCGACTGGGCCTGGTGCAATCGCACCATGCGATGCGAGAGCACGTTTTCTTCCACCACGTAGGCCAGCTCGTCGGTGGCGTCCTGGCTCTCGCGCGTGACCAGGTACAGCCGCCGCGAGAGCACCTTCAGGATCAAGGCCACGGCCGGCACCAGCACCAGCACGATCAGGGTCAGTTTCCAGTTCAGGTAAATCAGGTAGGCCATCAGCGCCACCACCGTGAAGCCGTCGCGCCCCAGGTTGAGCAGGGCCTGCACCAGCAGGGTGGAGCCGGTCTGAACCTCGTAGACGATGGTGTTGGCCAGCTGGCTGGCCGACTGGCGCGAGAACAGTGCCAGGTCGGCGTGCAGCAGGCGCTCGAACAACTGCTGGCGCAGCACCACCATGCCGTCGGCGGCGATGCGCGAGAGCGCGTATTTGCTGGCGAACTGCGCCAGCCCGCGCAGCGCGAACAGGCCGATGATGGCCGTGGGCACCATCCACAACTGCAATTGGCCCTCGGTGAAGCCCTCATCCAGCAGGGGCTTGAGCAGCGCCGGAATGGCGGGCTCGGTCAGGGCGCTCATGAAGGTGGCGCCGATGGCCAGGAACCACCCCGTCCGGTATTGGCCGAAATACGGCCACAGGCGGCGCAGGCGCCGCCACAGCGAGGGGGCATCGGCGGCAGGCGCGGAGGTAGGGTCGGCAGACATGAAGCGGTGGCGGGCGAGCGTCGATTCTAGGGGGCGCGGGTGCATGCCCGACTGCACGCCGGTCTGCACGCCGGTCTGCACGTTCATGAGCACGCTCGTTGGCACGCGCTTGGAGATCGCGGGAACCATTGGCCGCGTGATACCTCTCACCGGTTTTCAATGCGGCGCTACAGTTTGTGACGTGGCGCCGCTTCACATGTGTAACATCGGTGCCCATGCGCTGCCTGCTGCGGGCCGTTTTCTGATCGCGTTGCATGAACATTGACTCCTCCTTTCGCCGAGTGCCTGACGGGCGCCGGCGCAGCCTGTTGGGCGCATTGCTGTTGACCCCCGCGTTGCCGGCGCTGGCGCAGTTTCGCGTCGAAGTCTCCGGCGTGGGCCTGACGCAAATGCCGATTGCCCTGGTGCCGTTTCGCGGCGAGCCGGGTTCGCCCCAGCCCATCAGTGCCATCATTCGCGCCGACCTGGAGCGCAGCGGCCAGTTTCGCGCGGTGGACGCCGCGGGTGCCGCGATGGATGAAACCACGCGCCCGGACATGTCCAGCTGGCGCCAGCGCGGGGCCGATTCGCTGGCCGGCGGCAGTGTGTCGCCCTTGGCCGATGGCCGCTGGGACGTGCGCTTTCGCCTGTGGGACGTGGTGCGCGATGCGGACCTGGGCGGGCAGGGCTACGTCGTTCCAAAAGCGGACTTGCGCCTGGCGGCCCACAAGAGCGCCGACTACATCTACGAGAAGCTGACCGGCGACAAGGGGGTGTTCTCCACCCGTATCGCCTACGTCACGCAAAACGGCAAGCGCTACACCCTGTGGGTGGCCGATGCCGACGGCGAGAACGCGCAGCCCGCGCTGTCCAGCCCCGAATCCATCATCTCGCCGCGCTGGTCGCCCGACGGGCGCCAACTGGCCTATGTGTCCTTCGAGGCGCGCAAGCCGGTCATTTACGTGCACGACGTGGCCAGCGGCCGCCGGCGCCTGCTGGCCAACTTCAAGGGCTCCAACAGCGCGCCGGCCTGGTCGCCGGACGGGCGCTCGCTGGTGATCACGCTCTCGCGCGACGGGGGCTCGCAGCTCTACCAGATCAGCGCCAGCGGCGGCGAGCCGCGGCGTTTGACGCAGTCGCAAAGCATCGATACCGAGCCGGCCTTTTCGCCCGACGGCAAGAGTCTGTATTTCGTCAGCGACCGCGGCGGCGCGCCGCAGATCTACCGCATGCCCGCGGGCGGCGGCGCAGCGCAGCGCGTGACCTTCGGCGGCAGCTACAACGTTTCGCCCAACCTCAGTGCCGATGGCCGCTGGATGGCCTACGTCGCCCGCACGGGCGGAGCGTTCAAGCTGAACGTGATGGACCTGGCCAGCGGCAATTCGACCGCCATCACCGACACCGGCGACGACGAAAGCCCCAGCTTTGCACCCAACAGCAAACTGATCGTGTATGCCACGCGCCAGGGTGGGCGCGAGGCGTTGATGACCACCACGGTGGACGGCAAGATCAAGGCGCGCCTGGCCGGGCAGGCCGGTGACTTGCGCGAACCCACCTGGGGCCCGTATTCGCGCTGACCCATTTTTTGACACACAGGAGAAATCAGGATGTTCAAACGTTATTTCATGCTGGCTGCCATGGCCTTGTCCCTGGTGCTGGCGGGCTGCGGCTCCGACGTGAAGCTGGACCAACCCGCCGAAGGCTCGTCAACGGCCGCCGGCGCGGGCGCGGGCGGCGCGCAAGGGCAGGGCGCGGGGCAAAGCTCGGTCACGCAGGTGCAGGCCGATGCCTCGGCCGCCGACAAGGCCGGGCCCGTGGGTGTGGCCAAGGTGATCTATTTCGACTACGACAGCTATACCGTCAAGCCCGACTACCAGTCCGTGGTTGACCAGCACGCGCGCTTTTTGCAATCGCGCCCCAACGCCCGCCTGGTGCTGGAGGGCAACACCGACCAGCGCGGCAGCCGCGAGTACAACCTGGCCCTGGGCCAGAAGCGCGCCGAGGCCGTGCGCCGCGCGCTGACCCTGGTGGGCGCCAGCGACAACCAGATCGAGGCCGTGAGCTTTGGCAAGGAAAAGCCCGCCGTTGAGGGCACCAGCGAAGAGGCCTACGCCAAGAACCGCCGCGTCGAGTTCCGCTACCAGTGAACATGATCACCGCCTCGCCCAAACCCCTGCTGCGCGCCCTGGCGTTGGCCGGCACCGTGCTGTTCGCGTGGCCGGCGCATGCCCAGCTGTTCGGCGACGACCAGGCGCGCCAGGCCATCCTGGACTTGCGCCAGCGCTTCGACCAGGCCGTCACTGCGCAAAACCGCTTGGTGGACGAGAACACGCAGATGCGTCGCAGCATGCTCGAGTTGCAGCAGCAGATCGAGTTGCTGCGCGGCGATCTGGCGCGCGCCCGGGGCCAGGAGGAGCAGTTGCAGCAGGAGATCACCGAGCTGAAAAAGGGCCAGACCAGCGCGCTGGATGGCCTTGATCAGCGCCTGCTCAAGCTGGAGAAGACCCCGCCGGCCAACGCCGAGGGCACCGGTGCCAGCGCCCCCGCGGGCGCCGAGGGCGGAGCCGAAAAGCAGGACTACGATGCCGCGCTGGCGGTGTTTCGCAAGGGCGACTACGCAGGGGCGCAGTCGGGCTTTGCCAATTTCGTCAAGCGTTACCCCAGCAGCGCGCTGGCGCCCGCCGCGCTGTTCTGGCTGGGCAACGCGCAGTACGCCACGCGCAACTACAAGGAAGCCATCACCAACTTCCGCTCGTTGCTGACAGCCGCGCCCAACCACGCCAAGGCGCCCGAAGCCATGCTCTCCATCGCCAATTGCCAGATCGAGCTGAAGGACGTGACCGGCGCACGCACCACACTGAACGGGTTGATCAAGACCTACCCGCAGTCCGAGGCCGCGCAAGCCGGGCGTGAACGCCTGTCGAAGCTGAAATAGCCGGCCTGCTATAATCATCGGTTCCTTGCCGCATCCCGCCTGACGCCGGGAGCGGCTTTTCTCATGGACTCACGCGTGCGGGTCCGCCAATCCACAAGGAGTTTGAATGCGTCACTACGAGATCATTTTGCTGATCCACCCGGATCAGAGCGAGCAAGTGCCGGCCATGCTGGAGCGCTACAAGGGCATGGTCACCGCCGGCGGCGGCAAGATCCATCGCGTGGAAGACTGGGGCCGCCGTCAGTTGGCCTACCAGATCAACAAGCTGAGCAAGGCGCACTACCTGTGCGTCAACATCGAGGCCGACCAGACCGTGATGGGCGAGCTGGAGCACGCCTTCCGCTTCAACGACGCGGTGCTGCGCCACCTGACGGTGCAGCGCAAGAAGGCCGACACGGCGCCGTCTTCGATGATGAAGAGCGTCGAGCGCGAGGAAGCGCGCAAGGCCCAGCAAGCGGAGACCAGCAACTGAGCCCACGCGGGGACCAGGCAAGCGGGTGATGAACCAAACCCGGTTGTCGGCCAGCATTGCCCAGGCCAGCGCCTTGCGCCACACCCCGGCCGGCTTGCCTGCCCTGGATGTACGGCTCGAACACGAGTCCTGCATCGAAGAGGGCGGCCAAACCAGGCAGGTCCGGGCGGTGCTCAAGGCGGTTGCGCTGGGTACGGTGGCCGAACGGCTGGCGTGCCAGGCGATCGGCTCATGCTGGTGCTTCAGCGGCTTTCTGGCCAGTCCCCGTCAAGGCAAGCACGTTGTGCTCCATATTCAGGATTTTCAGCAAGATCACATTCACGGAGGCTCTTAAATGCCCGCATTCAAGAAATTCAACAAGGACAAGCGTCCCAAGCGCAACACCCAGTCGTTGCTGTTCAAGCGCAAGCGCTACTGCCGCTTCACCGTCGCCGGCGTCGAGGAAATCGACTACAAGGACGTGGACACCCTGCGCGACTTCATCGGCGAAAACGGCAAGATCGTGCCCGCCCGCCTGACCGGCACGCGCGCCATCTACCAGCGCCAGCTGAACACCGCCATCAAGCGCGCGCGCTTTCTGGCCCTGGTGCCCTACACCGACCAGCACCGCGTCTGAGGAAGGAACCATCATGCAAGTCATTCTTCTGGACAAGGTTGTCAACCTGGGCATCCTGGGTGATGTGGTCAAGGTCAAGGACGGCTACGCCCGCAACTTCCTGATCCCCACCGGCCAGGCCCGCCGCGCCACTGCCGCCGCCAAAGCCGAGTTCGAGGCCCGCCGCGCCGAGCTGGAAAAGCACGCCGCCGACAAGCTGGCCGCCGCGCAGGCGCTGGGCGCCAAGCTGCACGAGCAGACCATCAAGCTGACCCAGAAGGCCGGCGTCGATGGCCGCCTGTTTGGCTCGGTCACCAACCACGACATCGCCGACGAGCTGAAGAAGCAGGGCTTCGACGTGCACAAGTCGCAGATCCGCCTGCCCAATGGGCCCATCAAGACCATTGGCGACACCACGGTGGCCGTGTCCCTGCACACCGACGTGGACGCCGAGATCACCGTCGCGGTTTACGGCGAGACGGCCTGATCGGGCGCTCGACCCAAGCAAAAAACAGCCGCCTTCGGGCGGCTGTTTTTTTGGGATCGAAGGCTTTACTTGAAATACTTCGACAGCGCTGCCAGCAAGCCCTCGGGGTGGGCCGCGCTGGTCAGGGGCGCCAGCTTGTCCACGTCGTAGGTTTCATCGTCGTGGAAGGAGGCCCAATATTGCTTCTGTGCGTTCCACATGCCGAACGCGCCGGTCTTGGACTGGCACAGGCTGCCGTTGTAGGCGTGGATGCCGAAGGTGCTCTCGGTGTTGTCCGGTTTGTTGTCGCGCTTCCAGTTGGCGTTTTGCCATTCGAAGATGGCGAAGCCCTTGACCAGTGACTGGGGGTTGGCGTCCATGTATTCGCGCACCGCGCTGGCCTGGCCCACCACGGCGTCCACCTTGGCGTCCACCGAGCCGATGGCCAGGCTGTTGGTGCCCAGCTCGGTGATCACCAGCGGCACGCCCAGCTTCAGGTTGTCATAGGCCTGCAGGATGTTGTTCTTCAGGTCGTCGCCGGTCTTGAGCTTGAAGGTCTGCACCGCGTTGTAGAAGCGATTTGCGTACAGATCGGCCGGCAACTGATCGCGCAGCAGGTTGTAGAACTTCTTCTCGTCGCCATTGCTGACCGGCACCGTCATGTAGTGGTCGGGAGCCAACTGGTGCAGCAGCTTGGCCACACGCACGGCCTTGGGGATCAGGGTGGCCGAGGTTTCGCCGTCCTGGTTCAGATCCAGCTCGTTGCCGATGCTGAACGAGTGCACGGCCGGGTGGATGGCGCCGTTTTTCTTGACGCTGGCGACGATCTGCGTGACGGTGTTGTCGATGTTGTCCCACGGGCGGTTTTCTCGGTCCCGATTTTTGAAGTTGTAGTTGGACACCGGGATGATCACCTTGATGCCCAGCGACTGCGCCTTGTCCAGGAAGGCGATGTGGCCGTTGCCGCCCGTTTCCCACTTGTCGGAGCCGCGCTGGTAGTTGTAGTCGTACAGGCGCACCAGGTTGATGCCTTGCGCGGCCATGGCTTCCAGGTCGTTGCGCCCGCAGCCGTTCTTGCTGCCCCACAGGGCCTGGAAGGCTTCGGCGGTGGTGTCCGAGTCGAAGAAGGCGCCCGTCGGCGGCGCGAGGAACTTGGCCGGAATGGCCGAGTACGCCACGCCGCGCCAGGTCTGCGCAAACACCTCGGAGGGGATGCCGCGGGCGCCCGCGTCAACGAAGAGCACGGCGTTGCGCAGCACCGTGCCCGCGTCCGGCACGCCCGGGCCGGCGAGCAGCGTGGCGGCAAAGCTCAGGCGGCCGGAGGCGACGTCGTAGCGCGGGTCGGACAGGGTCAGCGGCATGATGTCGTAGTCGCCGTCGCCGGGGTCGCCCGCCACCGAGGCGTTGGGCAGCACGGCGCTGAAGCGCTCGGGCCACAGGTTGACGAACTGGCCCAGGCTCTCGACGTCGGCACTGCGCGCGGGCGCGTTGTTCATCCACAGCACGTTCTGATCGACGCCTTGCAACTCCAGTCGCCAGTTGCCCGCGCTGTCTTTCGCCAGCGACGTGCTGGCGGCCGCCACCGCAAAGCTGGAGCCCTCGGCGGGCGCCTTGAGGTTGTTGAGCAGCGTGAGCACCGGGCGGGCAAAGCCGCCGGCGGGGGCGCCGAGCGCGTCCGACGCGCGGCTCACGTGCAGCGTCAGGCGCAGGCTGCGGGCGCCGGCGTCGTAGGCCACGTCGCGCACGCTGCCGAACAGGCCGTGCACATCGCCGGCCATGTGGAACTGCAGCAAGGCGTTGGGCGCCACGCCGCCATAGACGCGTTGCCAGTCCGCGTTGATGAAGGCCTGTGTCTTGGCATCACCCGTGAGTCGGTCGGGGCGGTCGCTGTACCAGTCGACCTCGGGTTCCACGCCGCTCAGGGTCACGGTGACATCCTGACCCACGCTGGCGGCGCCCGCGTTGCCGCTGGCGGCGGACAGCACGTAGATGCGCTGGGTCGGGTCGCCGTTGTCGGCGGTGTCATCGCCACCGCAGCCGACCAGCAGCAGCGCCAAGGTGGCCAACAGCAATTGAAGCAGTTTCATTTTTGTGTTCCTCGTTGTGGTTATGGATTTTTGAAATGGGCGGGGTCAGGGCCGATCAGCGACGCGCTGGAAGCGCCCGCGCTCGAGGTCCTCGGCGTAGCGCTCGATCTGCATTTGCCCCGGGGTGAACGTCAGAGCCGAAATGGAGCCCGGCGTCGCGCTCTCGCCCTGCGGCGCGAAGGTGAAGACGTCACCGTCCCAGTGGCGCAGGCCATGGCGCACGGCGGCCGGACCCAGCACCAGTTGCAGCGCGTCGCCCGCGGCATTCAACTCGATCCGGGCGTCGCCGTAGTACGCGCTGGCGTAGCGCCCGACCAGGCTGGCCAATGGCGACGGTGGCGTGGGCGCGGCCGGCGGCGGCTGGCCCACCAAGCGGCCCTGGGGCTTGTACTGGCCGTGCATCGCGTCCAGGTTCTGCATGGTCATCAGCCAGTCGGCGGCGGGCGCGTCGTCCCAGGCGCGCTCGCCGAAGAGCACGGCGATGGCTTCGGCCAGCCCGCGCGGCTGCGCGTTGGTGAGCACGGTGATGCCCAGCTGGGCCTGGGGCCACAGGATGAAGCTGGTGGCTGCGCCCATCACGAAGGCGCCGGAGTGCGAGACGCTGGCGTGGCCGTGCGGATCGGTGCCGACGTTGAAGCCGTAGCCATACTTGCCGTCGGGGTGGGCCGTCATGGCTGCTTGCAGGGCGGCGGGGCTGGCGAGCGCGCGCCCCTGCCACTGGCCCTGCGCCAGCACCAGCTTCATCCACTGCGCCATGTCGGCCGCACTGGAGCTGACGCCGCCCGCGGGCGACTGTGCGTCGGGCTGGCGCGGGGGCTCTTGCACCACGTAGCGCGCGGGGAAGGCGCCATAGGTGTCATAGCTGATGGCCACCTGCACATGGCCCCACGCCCGGTTGGCGCGCGCCGCAAAGTCGGCAAAGCGCGAGCTGGTGCGGCCCATGCCCAGTGGCCGGTACAGCGATTGCTCGGACAGCGTGGCCCAGTCGGTGCCGCGGGCTTGCGCCATGGCCTGGGCGGCCGCGGTCAGGCCGAAGTTGGTGTAGTCGTAGCTGCCGTAGGGGTTGAGCGCGACCGCGCGCAGGCGTTGCAGGATCTCGGTGCGGTCGTAGCCGATGTCTTCGAGCTGATCGCCCGCGTGGTCGGGCAGGCCGCTGCGGTGGCCGTACAGATCGCCCAGGGTGAGGCGGGCATTGGTCTGAGGGTCTGGATAGGCCAGCGCGAAGCCGGGCATCAAGCGCTGGATGGGCGTGCTCCAGTCGATCGCCGGCTGCGCGGGCGCGGCGGCGCCCGGCATCTGGGTGGCCATTGCCGTGGCGCCGACGGGCTTGGACACCGAGGCGAGTTGAAACACGGTATCGGCATCGACCGCACCGCCCTGGTCCACGCGGCGCACGCCGAAGCCGTGCGCGTACACGGTCTGGCCGCGAAACACCACGGCCACCGCCACCCCGGGCACGCCGGTGCGCGCCATCCACTGCGGGATTTGCGTCTCGAGCCGGGTGATGGCGGCTTGCACGCTGTCGGGCTTGGGCGCCGGCGGGTCGCTGCCGCCGCGGGCGGCGAGCGTGGTGCTCAGGCAGGCGATGCCGGCAATGCCCACGCGGACGGTGAGTGACGTGCAGCGCATGATTTGTTCCAAGGGTTGTTCTGGACCAGATGCTCGCATGGCGTGGCCGCTGGCAGATGGGTGAAGTGTGGGCGGTGCGTCCTGCGTTGGGGTCAGGCGTCCGGGCGCTATCGCACCGCAAACAGCTCGTCGAGCCAGTCCATCGAGACGGCGGCCGAGTACGCCAGGTTGCCGATCTGGCAGTGGCCGTCGGCGCCTTCCTCGACCGTGAACACGTGCGAGGCGCTGGGGCCGCCGACGGTTTGCAAAAAATGCGCGTGCTGCGCCAGCGGCTCCTTGCCTTCGCCCTGGCCGACCAGGGCGAGCGTGGGGCAGCGAATGCGCCTCAGGTCGTCGTCGCTGACACGAAAATCGCGCAGCCGCCGATAGGTCTGCTTGAAGCTGGGCTGACCCAGGCGCAGCATCAGGTTGCGCATCATCTCGCGGGTTTGCGGGGGCAGGACGCTGGGTGGAATGTGGTCCACGTCAGCCAGCCGGATGTCCTGCGCGTCGGGCATCTCGGCCGGATCGAAGCCGACGAAGGAAACCATGTAGGCGTGCAGATCGACGATGGGCGAGTTGGCGATCAGCGCGCGCAGGCGCGGCTCGTGCGCCGCGATGCGCGAGGCGAAGTAGCCGCCGTAGCTGATGCCCATCAGCGCCACGCGGCGCGCGTCGGTGCCGGGGCGTGCCAGCACGTGGTCGAGCGCCAGCTTGCCGATGCGCTCGTACTCGGGGATGAAGGCCATGCGCGGATGAAAACGCAAGGTGTCCATCTGGCCGGGGCCGGTGATCAGCATGAGGTGGTAGCCGCGCTCCTGCGCTGCGCGGCCATAGGCCAGCCAGGTTTCTTCGAGCGTGCCGTCGTAGCCGCTGATGATCAGCAGCGTTTTGCCGGGACGGGCGCCGGCCAGCGGGTTGCGAAAGTAGTAGGCCGGCAGCGGCGTGTCGCCCCAGGGCAGGGAGAACGCCTCGAACGGCGCGCCGTGGGCGCGCATGGCGGCGGCAAAGCAGTCGCGGCTTTGCAGGCCCAGCCTGGCGTGCCCGGGGTCCTGCACGCTGCTGTAGTACTCGGCCGCACGGTAGTTGTTGCAGGCCACCAGGTATTGGTCGCGCGCGCTGGCGGCATGGCCGCGACGGGCACGGGCCAGCGCGTCGGCCTCCTGCCGTGCGCCGGCGGCGGCGAATTCCTGCACCCAGCTGGCCGGCACGCCGTTGTCGATGCGCTGCGCCAGCGCCAGGCATTCACCGACGGAGGCGCCGCCATAGCGCGCCGCGCCCAGCTGGCGCAGCAACTGATAGTCCATTTCGGCGTCGGCAAAGCCCTGCACGCGGGTGCGGCTGCGCTCCAGGCGGGAGGCGGGCGTGTCGGTGCCTGATGGGGCCGTCTGGCCCTGTGCCAGCACGGGCGGCGCCAGGGTGCTGGCTGCGGCGGCAAGGAAGGCCCGCCGTGGGGGCGTGGCTGCGGTTGGCGTGGACATGATGGGTGGCGTGCGGGTGTGCGGATGCGTTGCGGGTCAGGGCGCCGGCTCTGGGCGCATGCGTTGGTGCCATTCGGTGGGCGACAGGCCAAAGCGCTTGCGAAACAGCTTGCTGAAGCTGGACTGGTCGGCAAAGCCGCAGCGCCAGGACAGCGCTCCCACGTTCAGCCGGGCGCTTTGCTCGATCAGCGCGCAGGCATGCAGCAGGCGCTGCTCGCGCAGCGCGCCCATCACGGTGCTGCCTTGGGCCGCAAAGGCCTCGTACAAGCGCGTGCGCGAGCACGCGGCGCCGTGGGCGATGGCGGCGACGTCCAGATCGTGCCGGTGCGCGTGCAGGCGCATGAACTGCAATGCGGCGGCGTGATGCGCGGCGTCGGCATCCGGTTTGTCGCTGGCCGCGTCCGGCACGCGGCCCTGACGTCCCAGGTTGCGCAGCGTCAGCAAGGCCAGCGCGCGCGTGGCCTGCAGCAAGTCGGCATGGTCGGCGGCGTCGAGTCGGCCGCTGCGTGCCAGTTGGGCGAGCTGCTCCAGTTGGACGGACAGCAGGGGCACCAGCGCGCATTGGGCCGGGGTGATCAGCATGTTGCCCGGCTCGCGCCCCAGCGCGGCGGCGGCATCCGGACGGGGCAGGGCCAGAAAGACCTCGCGCGAATTCGGGCCCCAGCGATAGTGGCCCGGACCCCGCGTGTCGTACAGGCCCAGCATGCCCGGTCCGATGCGCTGGGGCGTGCCCGGCGCGGCGTCATGCAGCACGTGGCCGCTCTGGATCAGCGTGAGCACCACCATGCCGGGTTCGTTGCCGGCGCGACGCGAATCGGTGCGCATCTCATAGGCGGTCGAGCGCATGACGCCGAATGTGCAGGCCTCGCTGTGCAGGGTGAGCAGCTCGGCGTCAAGCGGCGAGCCCGGCAGCGGCGGCAGCAGGTCCACCCAGCGGTGGGCGCGCTCGCGCCAGGCGTCAAAACGCAGCGCGGGCTCGGCGTCGTCGGTGGACAGGCGCACCAGCTTGCACGGGGGCGGCGCGGGCGGGGTCATGGCCTCCAGCATGCCGCCAGTTTTGACGGCGCGCACCGCCATCCGGACGCTTGCCCCCAAACTGGGACGCATTGACCAGAGATTCGTCCGCGCGGTTTGACGGAGGTCGGAGCCGGGCCGGTCATGGCTTCTGCTCGGCCGGGGCAAGGCCTCAACCGACCAGGCCGCGGCGCGCGTGCACGCGCCACTCGGTGGGCGACAGGCCAAAGCGCGTGCGAAAGAGCTTGCTGAAACCCGAGGGGTCGGCAAAACCGCAGCGCCAGGCCAGGGCGCCGACATTCAGGCGCGGGCTTTGCTCGATCAAGCTGCGGGCGCGTTGCAGGCGAATTTCGCGCAGCGCGCCCATCACCGTCTCGTGCTGGGCGGCAAACGCCTCATACAGCCGCGTTCGCGAGCAGTGGGCGCCACGCGCTATCGCGGCGCCATCCAGGTCGTGGCGATGGGCGTGCTGCTGCATGAAGCGCAGCGCCGCGGCGTGGCGCCCGGCGTGCAGGTTCTCGCGCACGTCGTCTGCGTTGCCGGGCGAACCTTGCCGGCCCAGGGTGCGCAAGGTGAGCAGCGCCAGCGCGCGCGTGGCCTCCAGCAGGGCGGCGTACTCGCCGGCGTCCAGCGCGTCGGGCTGGCGGGCCAGGCGCGCGAGGTGGGCCATTTGGCTGGACAGCATGGGCGCCAAAGGGGAGTGTTGCGGCGAGATCAGCACGTTGCCGGGGTCGCGTCCCAGGCAGGCCCAGGCTTCGCGGCGCGGCAAGGCCACATAGGTCTGCCGGGCGTTGGTGCTCCAGCGATAGTGGCCCATGCGTTGCGGGGCGTACAAGCCCAGCATGCCGGCGCGGGCGTGGTGGTGCTCGCCCGCGGCGGCGTTCAGCTGCATCTCGCCGGCCTCGAGCAAGGACAGGATCACCATGTCTTCGTTCGGTGGCACATGCTGCGAGCCGGTGCGCATCTCGTAGGCGGTGGAGCGCTTGGTGCCGAACAGGCAGCGCTCGCTGCGCATCAGCGTCCACGATGCATCCAGATCGTCGCCGGGCGCCAGCGGTCGCGCGTCCACCCAGTTGTGGGCCACCTCGCGCCAATACGCCAGCCGGGCAGCGGGTTCCAGTTCGCTGGAGGACCAGTGTTCGACCGTGCAGGGCGGGGGTGACATGGTGAACCGGATTCTAGATACAAATAGAAACTTTGGGTTTATCTTCTGCGGATCGCCAACGAAAAAGCCGCAGCGCGCGCAAGGCGGCGCTTGCGCGCGCCCGCGCGGGCGGATCGGCGGTCATGCCGCTGGCGAGGCGTGCTCAAGCAGATGGTGCAACACCTGCGCGCGGAGCGCGGCGCTGGTGGCGTCGGCGTCAACCGGCACAAGGTGGCGCCGGGGCATGGCGCGCAGCCAGGTCATCTGGCGCTTGGCCAACTGGCGCGTGGCGATGATGCCGCGCTCGCGCAACTCGGCCAGGGGCCAGGCTTCGTCCAGCGCCTGCCAGGCCTGGCGGTAGCCCACGCAGCGCATGGCGGGCAGGTCGGGCGTGAGGTCGCCTCGTGCGCGCAAGGCCTTGACTTCGTCCAGAAAACCGGCCGCGAGCATGGCGTCGAAGCGTTCGGCAATGCGTTGGTGCAGCCATGCGCGCTCCATCGGTTCGAGGGAAAAAAGCGGCATGGCGCTTGTCCCATGCGCGCAAGCTGCTGCCGTTTTTATAGTGTGAAAGCTTGACAAGGGGCGGCCGGTGAGTTCCCACACTTCCAGCGCGCGTTGAACGCGCTGGCTGTCGGAGGGCGCCAGGCGGGCGGCGGTGGCGGGGTCGACGCGGGCCAGCTCCGCATGCAGCGCCGGCCAGCCAAGGGCCCGCGCGCGGTCGTCGATGCGGTCACGTACGGCCGGGTCGGCGCGGGGCAGCTCATCCAGGCCGTCCAGCAATGCCTTGAAGTACAGCATGGTGCCCCCCACCAGCAGCGGCAGGCGGCCGCGCGCGCGGATCTCGGGGATCAGCCGCTGGGCGTCGCGCGCAAACTCGGCTGCGCTGTAGGCTTCGCGCGGGTCGCGGATGTCGATCAGGTGGTGCGGCACCGCGGCGCGTTCGGCCGGCGTGGGCTTGGCGGTGCCGATGTCCATGCCGCGATAGACCAGGGCCGAATCGACGCTGATGATCTCCACCGGCCATTCTTCGGCGATCGCCAGCGCCAGCGCGCTCTTGCCGCTCGCGGTGGGACCGGCCAGGCACAGGGCCTCGATCGCGGGCGGGGTGATGTCAGCGGCCACGCAGGAACAGTCCATCCAGCTCGCGCAGGCTGAGCTGGCGCCAGGTGGGGCGGCCGTGGTTGCATTGGTCCGAGCGCTCGGTGGCCTCCATCTGGCGCAGCAGGGCGTTCATTTCCTCCAGCGTCAGGTGGCGGTTGGCGCGCACCGCGCCGTGGCAGGCCATGGTGGCCAGCAACTCGTGCTGGGCGCGCTGGATGACGGTGCTGGCCTCGTGCTGCGCCAGCTCGGCCAGCACGCTGCGCGCCAGCTCCACCGCGTCGCCCGCGGCCAGGGTGGTGGGCACGGCGCGCACGGCCAGGGTCTTGGGTGAGAAGGGCGTGACCTCCAGGCCCAGGCGCCGCAGCACGTCGGCATTGGATTCGGCGGCGGCCACTTCGGTGGGCGTGGCGGCAAAGGTGGCGGGGATCAGCAACGGTTGGCTGGTGATGCGGTTGGCGCCCAGTTGCGCCTTGAGCCGCTCGTAGACGATGCGCTCGTGCGCGGCGTGCATGTCCACCACGATCAGGCCGGCGTGGCTTTCGGCCAGGATGTAGATGCCGTGCAGCTGCGCGATGGCGCGGCCCAGGGGCCAGTCGGGCGCGGCCTGGGCTGGCGGCACCTGGGCGGGATTGGCGGATGAGGCGGGCTGCCACAGGGCCTGCAGTTCGTGTACGGCGTGGCCCTCGGTTGCTTCAAAATAAATAGCGGATTGCGCAAATGGGGCGGGCGCTGGCGCCTGATTTGGCTTGAAAAACGTGGGTTCGTCAGTCCCAGCGTCCGAAATTAGGGCAGGTTCGGCCAGCAGCGCGGCGCGCGGCGCGGCCAGGGCGTTTTCGATCGCGTGTCGCACGGCCTGGTGCACCTCGCGGCCGTCGCGAAAACGCACTTCGATCTTGGTCGGATGCACGTTCACGTCGACGCGTGCCGGGTCGATGGCGATGTGCAGCACGTACACCGGCTGGCGCTGGCCGTGCAGCACGTCCTCATAGGCAGCGCGGGCGGCGTGAGCCACCACCTTGTCGCGCACGTAGCGGCCGTTGACGTAGGCAAACTGCTGGTCGGCGCGGGCGCGCGCGATGTCGGGCACGCCCGCGCGGCCGGTGATGTGCACGGGGCCCAGGCGGTGGTCGATGGCCACCGAGTCGGCCAAAAAATCCTCGCCCAGCACGTCGGCCAGGCGTTGTTGCAGGCCGGCCGCGCCGGGGTGGCTGCGCCACTGCTCGACCAGCTTGCCTTCGTGCCAGATGGCAAAGCCCACGTCGGGCCGCGCCAGCGCGTGGCGGCGCACGGCCTCGATGCAGTGGGCCAGCTCGGTGGCGTCGCTCTTCAGAAATTTGCGCCGCGCCGGCACACTGAAGAACAGCTCGCGCACCTCCACGGTCGTGCCGGGGCTGCGTGCGGCGGGCCGCAACTCGCCCGTGCGGCCATCCAGCAGCCAGGCGCTGTCGGCCCCGGCGGTGCGCGAGAGCAGGGACAGCTCGGCAATCGAGTTGACCGCCGCCAACGCCTCGCCGCGAAAACCCATGGTGCCCACGGCCTCCAGCTCCTGCAGGCTGGCGATCTTGCTGGTGGCGTGGCGCTTGAGGGCGGTGGCCATCTCGTGCTGGGCGATGCCGGCGCCATCGTCTTCCACGCTGATCAGCCGCACGCCGCCAGCCAACAGACGCAGCGTGATCTGGGTGGCGCCGGCGTCCAACGCGTTGTCCAGCAGCTCGCGCACCACCGAGGCCGGGCGCTCGACCACCTCGCCGGCGGCGATCTGGCTGATCAGCTCGTCGGGGAGTTCGCGGATGGGGCGGGGGCGGGGGGCGGACAGCATCCCGGCATTCTAAAAAGCCTTGCCGGAGGTACCGTCTTCGGGTTCAGTCATGCCCCAGTTGACGCCGTGGCAAGTCGCCCTGGACGACCGCCCAGGCGTCCTCGACCCAGTCACACAATACGCGTCGCGTCTCGCGTGGATCGATGATATCAAGCACGCCAAATTTTTCCGCCGTGCGAAACGGTGAGGTCACGCCCAAGTAGTGTGCCTCCAGCTCGGCGCGCTTGGCGGCGGGGTCGCTCGCCGTTTCAATCTCCGCCCTGTGGGCGGCCATCACGCCGCCCTCGATCGGGATCGAGCCCCAGCGTGCCGATGGCCAAGCGAAGCGGTGGTTGAGGCGATTTCCCCCCTTGGGCCCGTGCAGCGCTCCGGCCATGCCGAAGCAGCGTCGGATCAAGATGGACACCCAGGGTGATCGGCAGGCAGCCAGCGCCTCGCCCACGCGCACGGCGCCCAGCAAGGTGCCACTCAGCTCGGCCTCCAGCCCTGTCGCGTTGCCGGGCTGGTCGACAAAATTGACCACCGGCAAGCCGAACTGGCTGCAGAGGCGGGTGTGGCGCTCCATCTTCCAGGCGGCGGCCAGTGTCATGGCTCCGCCCTGGACCTTGGGGTCATTGGCCAGGACTCCAATCGGCACGCCGTTCAGGCGCCCCAGCAACGTCAGGATGGAGCCGCCCTGCCAGCGTCCGATTTCAAACAGGCTGTTGCGATCGAAGACGCTCGCGAGCAGCTTGCGCGGATCGTAGATCTTGCGGCGATCGCGCGGGATCGCATCCTTGAGCCAATCGTCTGCACGATTCGGGTCGTCGTCACAGGCCACAATCGGCGCCAGCTCGTGCACGCTGCGCGGCAAGTAGGAAAGAAAGCGCCGAACCTGGGCCAGCGCATCGGTCTCGTCTTCAGCCTCGTTGTGCACGAGCGCGCTCTTGCGCTGGGCCTGCCAGCCTCCCAGCGCGTTCTTGTCCACCTCCACGCCATAGGCCTGACGAACCACGTGCGGTCCGGCTGCCATCACCTGCGCCTGCTCGCGCACCAACACGGAAAAATGCGAGGACAAAACCTTGATCGCCCCCTGGCCAACGCAGGCGCCCAAGGCCACACCGACGACCGGAACGGTCTGCAACAGCTCCTGCGTGGGCCAGGTTGTGTATTCGGGTATCTTGGTGCCGCCGATCTGCATCAACAGCTTCACGCTGCCACCGGCCGAGTCGACTAGACGCACCAAGGGCATACGCAGTTGGTAGGCGAGACGTTCGATGTAGATCCATTTATCGGCGATGGTGCCCTCGGAACTGCCGGCCTTGATGGTGAAATCGTCGACGTGCAGCGCCACCTTGCGCCCGTCGACGCGCGCGGTGCCGATGATGGCGTTGGTGGGGTCTGTGCGTAGATAGCGACCGTCGGCGTCGTACTGGCTCTTGCCGGCCAGCGTTCCCATCTCTTGAAAGCTGCCCTCGTCGGCGAGAGCGGCGATGCGCTCGCGGGCGTTCATGCGGCCACTGGCCCTGAAGCGCTCCAATGCGTCGGGCCCACCCATGGCCAGTGCGCTGGCGCGGCGCTGCTGCAGCTCGGTCAACTCGCTGACCCACTCGCCGTTGGGCGCCAACGGGCAGTCGTGGCGCACGGTCATCGCACGCCTTTCAGGCCCAGGCTGGTGGCCAGTGTTGTGGCGGACTGCCACTCGGACATCAAGTAGCGGTGTGATTCGACATAGCCGCGAAAGATTGGCTTGTTGCCCGACTGCTCGACCATGATTTGCCAGTTCTTGTCCTGTGAGACACGACGCAGCGCTTCTTCCCAATAGCGGATTTGTTCGGCATTCACGCCCGGTGGCAGCATTACGCCGTTGTAGCTGATGTAGTCGGCGGCCACGCCCTGCTCGCGCCAGGTCTTGATGCCGGCGAGGGCGCCGGTTCCCGGTTCGGCGGCAGCGCTGGCCAGTACCCGGAGCTTGCCCGCCACCACCTGCGGCAGGATGACCGGTGCGGTCGCCGAGACCACGTCCACATGCCCGCCAATCAGCGCCGTCACGGACTCGCCGGAGGAGCGAAAGGGTGCGATGGTGAGCTTGTCGATGGCGACGCCCGCGACCTTTAGCGGTTTGGCGATGGCCATGTGCGTGTTCTGGCCCAAGGCCGGGGCTACGGCGATGCGGATTTGGCTGGGGTCGGCCTTGAGCGCAGCAACCAAGTCGGCGCCGCTTTTGAGAGATGAATCAGCGCGTACGGCCACCAGAGAAGTCTCTTCCACCATCATCGCTACGGGGGTGAAATCGCGCGGATCAGCCTTGATCAGACCCGTGACGGCGCCGGCGATGGCGCCGGTGTGGAACGTGCCCAGATCATGCGCGTTACCGGCGTTGCTTTTTAGCTGTTGCAAGGCCAGCGCGCCGCCGGCCCCCACCCTGTTTTCGACCACGATCACCTGGTTGTGGGTCAGTTTGAGCTGCTCTAGCGTGTTCTTGATGCCGCGGGCGTACAGATCAACCGTGCCTCCGGGTGCTACGCCGACGATGTAGGTGATGCGCTCAGTAGGGGCCCATGGGGTCTGCGCCGTTGCGGTGCCGGCACTCCAGAACGCCAGAGCCGTGGCGGCGAGTGTGAAAAGTCTCATGGGATCTCCTTTCGGGAATGGGGGTGCGTGACGCAGGCATCGACCAACAAGGTCGAGAAAGCGCCCCTGGTTGTGAATGTCAAATTGAATCAGGCCAAAATAAGATTGTCAACAATCATAGTGTTGTATAAAATTCTATGTACGGAATCAATCAAGGAGTTCACATGGCGCAAACCCTGCAATCTGAAGTAACCGGAACGGTCTGGAAATTGGAGGTCATCGAGGGCCAGGAGGTGACAGCCGAGCAAACCTTGATCGTCATGGAAAGCATGAAGATGGAAATTCCCGTGATCGCTCCCAGGGCCGGGCGTGTACTGCAGCTGTTGGTGGGCGAGGGCGAAGCTGTGGCCGAAGGCCAGGGTGTGGTGGTGCTGGGGTGATTGCCGGGCAATTGATTACCTGGGCCGCGCATCAGTATGGCGAGCGTCCGTCCCTGGTTCTACAAGACCGCAGCTACAGCCACATCGAGATGGAGCAGCGCAGCAACCGCTTGGCTCACGCGTTGCTTGCCCTGGGACTCAAGCCCGGCGAGCGCGTGGCGGTACTGCTGGAAAACTCGGTCGAAAGTCTGGACAGCCTGTTTGGAGTCGAGAAGGCGGCGTTGACCTATGTGGCGCTCAATGCGCGCCACACGCTGGCGGAACACCGGGACATCTTGGCCGATGCCCAGGCCAGCGCGGTGATCGTGGGGCCGCAGTTTGCCGAATTGACGGCCGCTTTTGCAACCGATGCCAAATTGGGTCGTGGTGGGCTGCGGCGCGTTTTGAGCTTCGGCGTTTCAGGTAGTGGCGTGCTTGATCTGGCGCAGGCCTGTGCGCAGGCGTCGCCGATGCCGCCCTGTCTGGAAGTGCGGCCTGAACACTACCTGCGCATCGCCTACACCAGTGGCACCACTGGCCAGCCGAAAGGGGTGGCCTACTCGCACCAACGCGTGCATGAACGTCTGGTCAATCACTTTCTGGCCATGGAGTACGGTCTGTCGGTGGACGACGCCATGCTGCACGTGGGCCCGCTCACGCATGCAGCAGGGGTGTATTTGTTTCCGTGTTTCCTGCGCGGCGCGCGCAACGTGATCCTTGAACGCTTCGATCCGCTGTCGGTGCTGGCTGCCATAGAACGCGAGCGCGTTACGCACCTGATGCTGGTGCCCACCATGATGAGTCGCCTGGTGGAAGCCCTGGAAGATGGCGCGCGTGCGGACTGTTCCTCGCTCAAGCGCATCCACTATGGCACGGCGCCCACGCCAGTGACCCTGATTCGGCGCGCGCAAGCCGTGTTTGGGCCGATCCTGCGTCAGCAATACGGCATGACGGAGGCGGTGCAGCCCTTGACGGTGCTTTATCCGCACGAGCATGTGGGTGATAGTGTGGATGGCGCGGACGATTCGATTGGTTCCTGCGGGCGGGTCACCGCCAACGTGCGCATCGTGCTGCGCGATGCCCAAGGTCAGGAGGTAGCACATGGTGAGGTGGGCGAAGTAACCATCGCCCACGAGGGGGTGGGCAAGGTCGAGTTCTGGCGTCGGCCAGACTTGTTGGCGGCCAGTGTTCGTAACGGGTGGTACTACAGCGGCGACCTGGGACGGTTCGATCGACACGGATATCTGCACATCGTCGGACGCAACAAGGACATGATCATCAGCGGGGGCTTCAACGTATACGCCCGCGAGGTGGAGGACGCATTGCTGACGCACCCGTCGGTGTTGGAGGCTTCGGTGATCGGCTTGCCCGATCCGCAATGGGGCGAGGTGGTGGCGGCGGTGGTAGTGCCGCGCGAGGGTGAAGCCATTGATGCGACGCAACTGCAGGCCCATTGCGCCGATCGCATCGCGGGCTACAAGAAGCCGCGGCGCGTGGTTTTTTCCAAGGCCTTGCCGCGCAACCTGGCTGGCAAAGTGGTCAAGGCGGAATTGGCGGCTTTGTTTGTGGACGGCGCGGGCTGAATTTCACGCGCTCTCGCCCAGCAGCCGCGCTGCCTCCTCGGCCGACTCCTCGCTGCGTTGACGCGCCAGTTGCATCATGGCGTCGGCATCCCAGTGCTCCATGGCCTTGGTTGCCAGTTTCCACAGATGCAGTGAGCGCCGTCGCCGCTCCAATGACGCCAATCCGAGTTTGCTGTAGCGCAGGCTTTGCAGCGACAGTGCGGCGATCATTCGGCTGAGACGCTCGTTGCCGGAAAAGCGCGTGCAAATCAGAATCAGGCGGTAGGTTAGTTCGGCATATGTATCGCCGCCCGCCGGGTCATCGGCCAGAGTTTGCAGACGCTGCACCCCGGCGCGCATCACGGCCAGCAGTTCGGGCGGACGTTCCTGCATGACTTTGCGTACGGCGATGTCAAACAGTCCCGAGCGAATCTCGAACACCTCGCGCAACTCGGTGGGCGAGAGCTGCGTGACGATGGCACCGCGCCGCGGCAACACTTGAACGAGGCCCTCCCGCTCCAAAATTCGGATTGCTTCGCGCACCGGGCCACGGCTAAGCTTGAATTCATCGGCCAGCTCTTGCTCGCCGATGCGCGAACCTGGCGCCAGCGCTCCCGCCACGACGCGGTTGCCCACTTTGGCGGCGACCTGCTCGGGAACCGACAACGTGGGGCCCGCCGAGTCGGCGAACAGCCGCAATTCAATCGCCTTCTCCCAGTGCGCAAAGATGGCCTGGTCCGATGCGGTGACTTTGGACACGGTGCGTTGATGTGAAGATTGTTGACAAACGATATTCAGCAGTATAGGGCTGATGCTGCATCACGGGATAGGGGCGCCTGATAGCCGGCATCGATAATCACCCCCATGGAATACGCAATGCACCTGGTCGACTTCATCCTGCACGTCGACCGCTACCTCGGCGCCTTCGTGGCGCAGTACGGCGCGTGGGTTTACGCGCTGCTGTTTCTCATCGTGTTCGTCGAGACGGGCGTGGTGGTGATGCCCTTTCTGCCGGGCGACTCGCTGCTGTTCGTGGCCGGAGCCCTGGCGGGAGCCGGTTTGATGAGCTGGCCGCTGGCTTGCGCCGTGCTGCTGGTGGCGGCCATTTTGGGTGATCAGTGCAACTACAGTGTCGGGCGCTACTTTGGACCCAAGGTGTTCCAGTGGGACGACTCGCGCTGGTTCAACCGCAAGGCCTTCGATCGGGCGCATGCGTTTTACGAGCGCTACGGTGGCATCACGATCATTCTGGCGCGCTTCATGCCATTCATCCGCACCTTCGTGCCCTTCGTGGCCGGGGTGGCCGAGATGAACCGCGCGCGCTTCACCCTGTTCAACGTGACGGGTGCGCTGATCTGGGTGCTGGGCCTGGTGACGGCAGGCTACCTGTTCGGCAACCTGCCCTGGGTGCAGGCCAACCTGAGCAAGATCATCTGGGCGCTGATTCTGGTGCCGGGGCTGATTGCACTGTACGGCGCCTGGAAGGCGGGGCGCGCCGATCGCCAGGCCGCCTGATTCAACCGGCCAGCAGGCAGATGGTGACCAGCAGCGACGCGTCTTCAACCGCGGTCAACTCGTGCGGCGCGCCGCCGGGCAGGTGCAGGAAGTCGCCGGCGCGCATGTGGCGCACTTCGCGGCCCAGGCGAAAGTCCACCACGCCTTCCAGGCATTGCACGGTGATTTCGCCGGCCACCTGATGGCCCGGCATGGTTTTGCCGGCCAGCAGGACCACCCGGATGACTTCGAGTTGCGGGGCCTTGAGCAGGGCGTAGGACGGGGTCTGGGCCAGCTTGTCGCCCAGCGGCAGAACGCTGCCGAGCTGGCCGGGGGCCAAGTGGGGTTGTGCCATGGCGGCTCCGATGACGATGACAGTGGAGCCTGATCTTAGACCTGTCGGTTGCGCGCCAGCGGGGGGTTGGCGGCAAAGTACTTCTTGATGCCGCTGGCCAGCGCGTCGGCCAGCTCGTTCTGGTAGGCCTGGCTGCGCAGGCGCTGCTCCTCCTGGGGGTTGCTGATGAAGGCGGTCTCCACCAGCACGCTGGGCACGTCGGGGTTGCGCAGCACGGCGAAGTTGGCGCGTTCGACGCTGCCCTTGTGCAGGCGGCTGATGGCGCCGATGTGCCCCAGCATGGCGTCGCCCAGCTTCAGGCTGTCGCGGATCTGGGCGGTGGTGCTCATGTCCAGCAAAGCGCGCTGCACGCCTGCGTCCTTGTCGCCCGTGTTGACGCCGCCGATGCGGTCGGCCTCGTTTTCCTTGTTGGCCAGCCAGCGCGCCGCCGTGCTGGAGGCGCCGTGCTCGGACAGCGCGAACACGCTGGCGCCGTTGGCGTCGGGGCGGATGAAGGCGTCGGCGTGGATGCTGACGAACAGGTCGGCGCGCACGCGCCGCGCCTTTTGCACGCGGGTGGCCAGGGGCACGAAGAAGTCGGAGTCGCGCGTGAGGTAGGCGCGCATGGGGTTGCCGCCCACGCTGGCGCCGTTGATGCGGTCGCGCAGCTTGAGCGCGATTTGCAGCACCACGTCTTTCTCGTGCGTGCCACTGGCGCCGGTGGCGCCGGGGTCTTCGCCGCCGTGGCCGGGGTCGATGGCGACGATGATCAGGCGTTCGGTGCCGGCGGCGTCACCGGCGCGTGCCACGGCGCGCGGCGGCGCGGGTGCAGCCGGCGACGCGGGCGATTGCGCGACGGCCGCGTTGGCGCGCTCGATCTGGCGGGCGATCAGATCGCCAAGCGAGTCGGGCGCGGGGGTGGGGGCCGGCGCGGGCGCCGTCGCCGTGACGGCGGGCGTGGACGAGCCGGCGAGTGCGGGCTCGCGCGTGCGCTGCGCGATCAGCGCCATCAGCGGATCGATGGGGTGGGCGGGGTACAGGTCGAACACCAGGCGGTTCTTGTAGGCCGCCACGGGGGTGAGGGTGAAGACCTCGGGCCGGATGTCCTGCTTGAGGTCAATCACCAGGCGCACCACGCTGGGCGAGTTTTGCCCCACGCGAATGCCGGCGATGTTGGGGTCGTCGGCGCGCACCTTGGCCACCAACTCGCGCAAGGTGGCGTCCAGCTGCAGGCCTTCAATGTCCACGGCCAGGCGCGGCGGCGAGACCACCAGGCGGTGCGTGGTCTTGAGCGGTTGGTCGGACTCGATGGTGACGCGCGAGTAATCCTCGGCGGGCCAGATGCGCACCGCGACGATGCCGGCGCCGTGGGCGATCTGGTGCGCGCCGATCAGCAGCACCAGCGAGCCGGTCTTCAGCAGGTGGCGCCGCTCGGGCGAGGGTGGGGCGGGCCATTGGGGGGACGTCATGCGCGAAACTCCTGCAGCAATTGCTCTCCAACGCGCGTGCCGGCGTTCAGGTGCACCGTGCGCTGCTCGCCGGGCTCGACGGCCAG
Source organism: Pseudomonadota bacterium (assembly GCA_018241325.1). Taxonomy (GTDB): domain Bacteria; phylum Pseudomonadota; class Gammaproteobacteria; order Burkholderiales; family Burkholderiaceae_C; genus Ottowia. The sequence goes on from JAFEEB010000065.1 coordinate 26,624, forward strand.
GTTCAGTGCCAAATCCGCCACAGGCAGCAGCGGTGCGGCGTGCTCGGGCCATTCGGCCAGCTTCAGGCCCGGCGCGGCAAACACATCGCGAAAACCGGCGTCTTCCCACTCGCGCGGATCGCCAAAGCGGTAGAAGTCGAAGTGCGCGATGCGCAGGCCATCGGGCGCCTGGTGCGGCTCCAGCACGGCGTAAGTGGGGCTTTTGATGGGGCCCGCCACGCCCAGCGCGCGCAGCAGGTGGCGCACCAAGCTGGTCTTGCCCGCACCCAGCTCGCCGCGCAGCTCGATGAAGGCGTTGCGCAGCGCCGGCTGTTGCGCCAGCCGCGCCGCGAACGCCGCGGTGTCGTCCTCGGTGTGCCAGGTGAGCACGAGGGCCGGGCGCGTTTTTACAATGGGCGGGTGACTGGACATGGCGTGCAAATCGATTCTCGGGCCTTGCTCGATCAGGTGCGCGTGTGGGCGCGCGAGTTGGGGTTTTCGCAGATCGGCGTGGCCGGGGTGGACCTGAGCAGCGCCGAACCGGGTCTGATGCAGTGGCTGGCCGCCGGGTTCCACGGCAGCATGCAATACATGGCCGCCCATGGCCTGAGGCGCGCCCGCCCGGCCGAGCTGGTGCCGGGCACCGTCAGCGTGATCACGGCGCGCATGAATTATCTGCCCGCCGGCTTGCCCGAGGACTGGCCGCAGCGCGAGCGCGAGCGCCTGACCCGCGCCGACGAAGGCGTGGTGTCGGTCTATGCGCGGGGCCGCGACTACCACAAGGTGGTGCGCGCGCGCCTGCAAAAGCTGCAAGATCGCATGGCCGCGCAGCTGGGCCCCTTTGGCCACCGCGTGTTCAGCGACTCGGCGCCGGTGCTGGAGGGCGAGCTGGCCGCGCGCAGCGGCCTGGGCTGGCGCGGCAAGCACACGCTGGTGCTCACGCGCGAGGCCGGATCGATGTTTTTTCTGGGCGAGCTGTTCGTGGACCTGGCCCTGCCGCCCACGCCCGCCGAGCAGGCGCATTGCGGCAGCTGCACCGCCTGCATCGATGCCTGCCCCACCGGCGCCATCGTGGCCCCGGGGCGGGTGGATGCGCGCCGCTGCATCTCGTATCTGACGATCGAGCACGACGGCGCCATCGACCCCGCCCTGCGCCCGCTGATGGGCAACCACGTCTATGGCTGCGACGACTGCCAGACGGTGTGCCCGTGGAACAAATACGCCGGCCGCAGCGAGCTGCCCGACTTCGATGCGCGCGACGGCTTGACGGGCGCGCAGCTGACCGAGCTGCTGGGCTGGACGGAGGATGAATTCCTGCGCCGCACCGAGGGCACGCCGATCCGGCGCATCGGCCACGAGCGCTGGTTGCGCAACGTGGCCATCGCGCTGGGCAACGCGCTTGCGCTTTGGCCCAAGGACGATGCGCGCCGCGCGCCCGTGCAGGCCGCCCTGGGGAGCCGCATCCAGCACCCCAGCGCACTGGTGCGCGAGCACGTCGAGTGGGCACTGGAACGTTGACGTTGACATCGACATGGCAGCGTTCACTATGATTTTTTGATGGCGATTGCAGGCGGGGATTGCGCGATTTGCTGTTATTTTCATAGCATGTGCCGACGCATGTCAACCGTGCAAAAACGGTGGTTTGTACGTTCTAAACCGCGCCAAGCGGCATGTTTCCTATCGGGCGTGCAATTTTTTGTATAGCATATGCGTATTCGCGACTGCGCGTGGCGCCGCGATTCGCGGATCCTTCGACCTTGTTTCCCCCGATTCCAATCTGCAGGAGCTGCCGTGAGCCTAACCCTCAAGCAAGTCCAACCGCTGTTGACCCAGGCCGAGCTCGAGCTGTTTCAGTCCAGCCGAGCCACCGCGATTCGCAGCTTGAACGAGCGCCAATTGGTCGCACGCACCAAGCGCACGCGCGCCCTGCGTGACAAGTACCGCGACCTGTACCGGCGCCAGACGGTGCGCTCGCGCGCCGGCGTGGCGGTGACCGAGGCCAATCGCCGCACCGATCTCAAGGCGCAGGTCATGGCTGACGTGCTGGAGCGCTTCGAGGCCCAGTCGGCCAAGTTGCAGGCGCAGGCCGCCAAGGCCGCCGCCAAAAAAGCCACCGCGGCGAAGAAGGTGCCGGCCAAGAAGGCGAGCACCACGACCGCACCCGCGAAGAAGGCTGCGGCCAAAAAGGCGCCCACCGAGAAGCCGGCAGCGCGCAAGCCACCGGCCAAGAAAAAGCCGCTGTCTTCGCGCAACGCCATCACGGGCGCGGCCAAGCCGGCCAGCACGCTGATGAAGCAGGTGCGCAAGGCGGTGGCCAAGCAACAGGCGACGGCGCCGGTCGAAGGCGCGCCACGGGCGCGACGCGCCATCCGCGCGGTCGTGGGTGGGTCGGCCACCGACAACGCCCAGGGCGCCGTGCCGACCAACATGCCCGCCAAGGCCCAGCGGCTCAACCCGCTGAAGGCCAAGCCCATCAACAAGAAAATCCACGCGTCGGCGCGTGGGCGGCAAAAGGTGCACACCGCCAAGCGCGACGCACGTTGACGATCGGGCGGCGCGACGCGGCCTGCGCCGGTCAGGGCAGGCTGGGTGCGAGGCTTGCCAGCGCCCAGGGCAGGCTGATGGCGGCCAGAACGGTCGACAGGGTGACCAGGCCCGCCACGTACGCACCGTGGTAGCCCATGCGGGCGGCCAATACGTAGCAACTCGACGACGTGGGCAGCGCCGAGAAGATCAGCAGCGCCGTGGCCTGCGTCCGGTCCAGCTGCAACGCCTGCGCCAGCAGCCATGCCACCAGCGGCAGTGCCGCATGGCGAATGACGATCACACCCACGCCAAGGGCCTTGTTCGTCGCCACGCTGCGCAGTTGCATGCCGGCGCCGGCCGCCAGCAGGCCCAGCGCAATGGACGAGGCGCCGATGCGCGAGAGCGTGGGTTGCAGCCAGGCGGGCGGGCCCAGGCCGGCCAGGTTGGCCGTCAGGCCCAGGGCGGTGGCGATGATGAGCGGATTGCGCACGATCTCCAGGGCGAACGAGCGCTCGCCATGGCGTGCCATCGGCCACACGGCCGCCAGGTTGGCCAGCGGCACGCTCACGCCGATCAGCACCGCCATCGGTTGCAGGCCCTGGGGTCCCAGCACGCGCTCGGCCATCGCCAGGCCGATGAAGGAGTTGAAGCGAAAGGCGATCTGCGCGCTGGCGGCGTGGTCGCGCAGCTCGATCGCGCGCCGCAGCCCCGGCAGGTACGGCAGGGCCCAGGCCAGTGCGATGCCGCAGGCCATCAGGCCCTGGCCGGCGCCGATCAACGCGCTCGCGGCATGCAGGTCGAGCGGCGTGCGCACGATCGACTGGAACAGGAACACCGGAAAGAGAAAGAAATACACCAGCTTCTCGACCGCCAGCCACAGCGGTCGGTTCAGCGCGGTGTGGCGACACAGCAGGTAGCCGATCAGGATCAGCGAAAAATCGGGCAGCAGCAGTTCGGCGTCGCGCACCGGGCGAGGATAGCCGAGCGCCCAGCGGCGCCATCGCTCGTTTCACCATGCGCATAATGCGCAGCTTCACGATCACCCTTGCGTCCCACGGGAGGAGACTTTTCATGCAACGACGTCATTGGATTGCCCTGGCCGCCACCAGCCTGACTGCGGGTTCGGTCTTTGCGCAGGCTTACCCGAACAAGCCGATTCGCCTGATCGTCCCGTTTGCACCCGGCGGCACGACGGACATCATCGCCCGGGTGGTGGCCGACCCCCTGGGCCGCGTGCTGGGGCAGACGGTGGTGGTGGACAACAAGGCGGGCGCGGGCGGCGTGATCGGCGCCGCCGAGCTGGCACGCGCTGCGCCGGACGGCTATACGCTGGGCGTCGCCACGGTATCGACGACCGCCGCCAACCCGGCCATCAACAAGAAGACGCCTTACGATCCGATCGCCGATTTTGTGCCAGTCACCAACATGGCCGCCACGCCCAACGTGATTGCAGTCAACCCCAGCTTCCCGGCGCATGACTACAAGAGCTTTGTGGCTTTGCTCAAGAAGGAGCCCGGTAAATTTTCCTATGGTTCGTCGGGTACGGGCGGCATCGCCCATTTGCAGATGGAGCTGTACAAGAGCCTGACGGGCGTGTTCATCACGCACATCCCGTATCGCGGGGCCGGCCCGGCCCTGAACGATACCGTCGCGGGGCAGGTGCCGATGATCTTCGACAACGTCCCGTCGTCGCTGCCCTTCATCAAGAGCGGCAAGCTGATCCCGATCGTGGTGGCCGCGCCCGAGCGCCTGAAAGAGCTGCCCAACGTGCCGACGTTCAAGGAGGTTGGGCTCGAGCCCGTCAACCGCATGGCCTACTACGGCATCGTGGCGCCCAAGGGCACCAGCCGAGACATCGTCGACAAGCTGCACGCCGCCGTCAAGAAGGTGCTGGCCGACCCGGCGGTGAAAAAACGCATCGAGGAGACCGGCTCGATCATCATCGGCAACACGCCCGATGAGTTTGCCCAGCAGATCAAGGACGAGCTGGCGGTGTACCAGCGCGTGGTGGCGCAGCAAAAGCTGAGTCTGTGATGGCACAACAATTGCTCTGAAATTTATAGCTGTATGCGCATGCTGTACAAGCGCTGCGGCTTGATTTGAATGAGTCCTGCACGGGTCGCCTCCGACGCCTCGATCGACCGCTTCACCGACGCCCTGTGGCTGGAAGACGGCCTGTCGGCCAACACCCTGGCCGCCTACCGGCGAGACCTGAGGCTGTACGCGCTCTGGCTGGGCCAGGCGCACGGCGTGGCGCTGGCGCAGTCGCAGGAGCACCACCTGCAGGGGTACTTCGCCGCCCGCGCCGACACCCGCGCCACCTCGGCCAATCGGCGGCTGACGGTGTTCAAGCGCTACTTTCGCTGGGCGCTGCGCGAGGGCCTGATCCGGCAGGACCCCACGCTCAAGCTGCTCGCGGCCAAACAGCCCCTGCGCGTGCCCAAGACCCTGAGCGAGGCGCAGGTCGAGGCCCTGCTGGCCGCGCCCGACACCGACACGCCGCTGGGCCTGCGCGACCGCACCATGCTGGAGCTGATGTACGCCAGCGGCCTGCGCGTGAGCGAGCTGGTCGCCCTCAAAACCATCCATATCGGTCTGAACGAAGGCGTGCTGCGCGTGCTCGGCAAGGGCAGCAAGGAGCGCCTGGTGCCCTTTGGCGAGCTGGCGCGCGACTGGCTGGAGCGCTGGCTGCAAGGCGGCCGCCCCGCGCTGCTGGGCGCGCGGCAAACCGAGGCCTTGTTCGTCACCAGCGCCGGACGCACGCCGGGCACCGCCATGTCGCGCGTGATGTTCTGGAGCCTGGTCAAGCGCTACGCACGCCAGGCCGGCATCACCACGCCGCTGTCGCCGCACACGCTGCGCCATGCCTTTGCCACGCACCTGCTCAACCACGGGGCCGATTTGCGCGCGGTGCAGATGCTGCTGGGCCATGCCGACATCTCCACCACCACCATCTACACGCACATCGCGCGCCAGCGGCTGAAGGACCTGCACGCGCAGCATCATCCGCGGGGCTGAGCGCCATCCTTGCCCGCTGGAATCCGCTGGCTGGCTCACCCAGCCCATCGGATAGGCCAGCGCTGCTGGTGCGGGCTTGCGGTGCAAGGCGAGTTGATGCTGCGCTTCGGCGCGAACGGCTGAGGGGTTTGCAAAGCCCGCGAGACTGTATAAAAATACAGTCGCATGAACCCCGATGATTCGATTCCACGCGGCGCGCGCGACGCCCTCCAGGCGCTGAAGGGCCGAGGCGCGGTGTCCCGGCTGGCGCACCGCTTTGTGCGGGATCAACGCAGCGCCTTCGATGATGGCTGGGGCGAATGGACCGATGACGGCGCGACGGCGGCCCCCGCCACCCAGGTGATCTGGCAAGACGCCCGCAGCGCCATCAGCGCCAACGACTCGCCCGACATCGCGTTCGACTACGCGGTCAACCCGTATCGCGGCTGCGAGCACGGCTGCATCTACTGCTTTGCACGGCCCACCCACAGCTACCTGGGGCTCTCGCCGGGCCTGGACTTCGAGACACGCATCATCGCCAAGCGCAACATCGCTGCCGTGCTGGCGCGCGAGCTGGCGGCGCCGCGCTATCGACCCTCGGTGATCAACATCGGATCGGCCACCGACGGCTACCAGCCGGTGGAGCGCGAGCTGCGCCTGACGCGCAGCGTCGTCGAGTTGCTGGCGCGCGCGCGGCATCCGCTGTCCATCGTCACCAAGTCCAGCGGCATCGAGCGCGATCTGGACTTGCTGGCGCCGCTGGCCCAGCAAGGGCTGGCCGCCGCCTACGTGACCATCACGACGCTGGACGCCGGCCTGGCACGCATCCTGGAGCCGCGGGCCGCCGCGCCGCACCGGCGCCTGCGCACCCTTCGCGCGCTGGCCGAGGCGGGCGTTCCGGTGGGCGTCAGCGTGGCGCCGCAGATTCCGTTCATCACCGAGGACATGGAGCAGGTGCTGGCGGCCGCACACGCCGCCGGCGCGCGCCGCGCTTTCTACACGGTGCTGCGCCTGCCCTGGGAGTTGTCCGAGCTGTTTCAGCAGTGGCTGCTGGCGCACTATCCGGACCGGGCCGCACGGGTCATGGCCCGCGTGCGTGACATGCGCGGTGGCAAGGACTACGACAGCGGCTGGGGTCAGCGCATGCACGGGCAGGGCGTATGGGCCGACGTGCTGCGCCAGCGCTTTGAGCTGGCCTGCCGCCGCCTGGGCCTGAACCGCGAGCGCTTTGGGCTGGATGCGAGCCGGTTCCGCCCCGGGGCGCTGAGGGGGCAGACGGACTTGTTTGATGGGTGATCAGGCCTTTGAAACAGCCGAACGCAAAGGGCGCAAAGGGTTCGCCAAGGGCGCAAAAAGCTTCTTCAACTGTTCTTCCGCGTTCTTTGCTTCTCGGGGTTCGGTATCAATACGTGTGCCAGCGCTTGTCCTGCTTGCGCAACAAGCTATCAATAAAATAGTGTCATCCCGCCCCCTGGCACATCACGCCCATGTCGCGCCGCGGGTCGTACACCTTCGTGCGCACGCCCAGCAGGCCCAGAACCGTATGAAAGTAATTGTCTTGCGACACGTGTTCGTCGCGCAGCCTGGCCAGGCACTTCAGGCTGATGCCGCTCTCCTGCTGGAACTGGGGCGACAGCCAGAACACCCAGGGAATGTGCTTTTGCACGTCGGGCGCAAACCGATAGGGCAGGCCGTGCAGGTACAGGTTGTTTTCGCCCAGCGACTCGCCGTGGTCGGACAAATACATCAGGGCGGGCGACCACTGGGCCTCGTGCGCCTTCAGCCAGTCGATGTTGCTGGCCAGCACGTGGTCGGTGTAGACGATGGTGTTGTCATAGGCGTTGACCACCTGCTCGCGCGAGCACTGCTGCAACGCGTTGGTGGTGCATTCGGGCTCGAACTTCTTGAAGGCCTTGGGCGAGCGCTTGTAGTAGGCCGGGCCGTGGCTGCCCATCTGGTGCATGAAGACCACCACGCCGCGCGCCCGCCGCTCAGGCGGCAACTGGGCGATGCGCTCGTCCAGGCCGTTTTGCATGACCTCGTCCAGGCACTCGCCCTCGGCGTCGCACAGGCCGGGGGTTTGCAGCGCCTTGTCGTCCACGGTGGGCACGCGGTCGCACACGCCCTTGCAGCCGCCGGCCTGGTTGTCCAGCCACAGCACGGCGTAGCCGGCGCGCTGCAGCACGTCGGCCAGGCCCTCGGTGTTGTCCTGGCGCGCGTCGAAGGCCTCGCGCCCCAGCGGCGAGAACATGCAGGGCACCGAGGCGGCCGTGTTGGTGCCGCAGGACCAGGCGTTGCGCAGGCTGACCACGCCGCGCGCGGCCAGCTCGGGTGTGGTGTCGCGGGCATAGCCGTTCAGGCCTTGGTGGTCCGAGCGCGCGGTTTCGCCCACCACCAGCAGCACCAGCGGCGGGTGCGCGCCGGCGGGGCGAGGCGCCAGGTGCGCGTCCTGCCCGATCGGCAGCACCGCCGCGCCGTTGCGCTGGATGGGCCGCTCGCCCAGCGTGGCGATGGCGTAGAACGAATTGAGCGGATTGATCAGGTAGCGCAGCTGCGTGTGGTTGCGCATGGTGGCCGACAGGTCCTGAAACGACAGCCCCATGGCGACGATGGCCAGCGCCAGGGCGGCCACCAGGGTGAGGGCGTTGTTGCGCAACTGGCGCAGGCCCGAGGGCCAGGACATGCGCGCACGCCACAGCAAGGCCACGGGCAGCACGCCCAGCAGGGCCAGCGCGCCGGCCATGCGCCAGCTGAGCAACTCGCGCGCCTCGCGCGTGTCGGTCAGCAGCACGTTGACCATCATGGTGCGCTCGATCACCACGCCGTAGCTGAGCATGAAGTAGGCGCCGGCCGCAGCGGCCAGCAGCATGAAGGCGAGCACCGGCTTGAGCGACCAGCGCCAGGCGAACAGGCTGCTGATGGCCACCTGCACCGCGCCGATGAGCAGCGCAAACGCCAGGCCAAACAGCCAGCCGCGCGCGTTGCCCAGCTCGGGCAGCGCGGCCAGAGCCCGCCACAGCGCCAGATTGCCGATGGTGGCGATCCACAGCGCCGCCAGCACCATCACCGTGAGTGGGCGCAGGCCGCGTGGCGTGGCCGTGGGCGTTGTCTTGTCCATCATGGGCGGTGATTGTCGGACGATTGGCTGAGGCGGGGCTGAGGGTCAGGTGCGGGTGCCGGTTTCTTTGATATGGCTTTTTGTACGGCGGTCACCCGAAGCGATCAAACCTCAAAGAAGCCAATGGCCGCGGAGCAGGCCAAGCCAGCGATCGCCGTGGCCGGGGTCTCCCTGGTCACTGGCGAGCCTTGCAGGCCGCGCCGGGCCAGTGGCCCGGCCCTTCGCCAGCCAACAAAAGATCCACCGGACCTTTTGTGCGCAGGCTCAGCCCCCTGAAAGGGGGATGGCGAAACATCGCGCAGCGAGTGAAGACTGGGGGTGAGCGTCATGCCCCAAAGAAGTTGCGCACCTTGTCCGTCCAGCTGTCGGTGCTGGGCGAATGCTTGGCGCCACCTTTTCTCAGCGATTCGTCGAACTCCTTCAGCAGCTTGCGCTGGTGTTCGGTCAGCTTGACGGGGGTTTCGACGCTGATGTGGCAGTACAGGTCGCCCGGGTAGGACGAGCGCACGCCCTTGATGCCCTTGCCGCGCAGGCGAAATTGCTTGCCCGCCTGCGTGCCTTCGGGAATGTCGATGGCGGCCTTGCCGCTGAGGGTGGGCACCTCGATCTCGCCGCCCAGCGCCGCGGCCACAAAGCCGATGGGCACCACGCAGTGCAGGTCGTCGCCGTCGCGCTCGAAGATCTCGTGCTTCTTGACGCGGATCTCGATGAACAGATCGCCCGGCGGGCCGCCGTTGGTGCCCGGCTCGCCGTTGCCGGTGGAGCGGATGCGCATGCCGTCGTCGATGCCGGCGGGAATCTGCACTTCCAGCGTCTTCTGGTTCTTGATCTTGCCCTGGCCGTGGCAGGTGGTGCAGGGCTCGGGAATGATCTTGCCCGTGCCGCGGCAGTGCGGGCAGGTCTGCTGCACGCTGAAAAAGCCTTGGCGCATCTGCACCACGCCCTGGCCGTGGCAGGTGGTGCAGGTTTTGGCGCTGGTGCCGGGCTTGGCGCCGCTGCCATGGCAGGTGGCGCAGTCGTCCCAGCTGGGGATGCGGATTTGCGCCTGCTTGCCGGCAGCGGCCTCGTCCAGCGTGATCTCCATGGCGTAGCTGAGGTCGGCGCCGCGAAACACCTGCCGGCCGCCGCGTGCGCCGCCCGCGCCGCCGGCGCGGCCACCGCCAAAGATGTCGCCGAAGATGTCGCCAAAGGTCTCGGCAAAGCCGCCAAAGCCTTCGGCACCGCCGCGCATGTTGGGGTCCACGCCGGCGTGGCCGAATTGGTCGTAGGCCGCTTTCTTCTGCGGCTCCGACAGCATCTCGTAGGCTTCCTTGGCCTCCTTGAACCGGGCCTCGGCGCTGGTGTCGCCGTGGTTGCGGTCGGGGTGGTACTTCATCGCCAGCTTGCGATAAGCCTTCTTGATTTCATCGTCGGAGGCGTTCTTGGGAACGCCCAGGACTTCGTAGTAGTCGCGTTTGGTGGCCATGGAGGACTCGGGTAATCGGAATGGGAAAACGCGTCAGCGGTCGGGCCCGGATGCCGGCGCGCCACGGTATTGGGGGGCGGTCAGCGCGCGGGCCAGCGGCACCACGGCATAAAACAGCAGCGAAAACAGGGGAAACAGCAATGCCGCGGCCGTGCCCAGCAGGTAGATGCCAGCCATCACCAGGCTGGCGCGAACTTGCGCGCGCTGCGCCGCGGCGAGGGCGGGCTGGCTGCGGGCCACCGCGGCGCGCAGCGCGGCAAAGCCCAGGCACACGGCCACCATCACGGCGCCGTAGAACGCCGCGGGCAGGGGCTCGCGCCAGTGAAACTCGCTGCCGTAGTCCAGCGCAAAGGGCACCAGCGACATGAAAAACAGCAGCGCGCCGTTGACCAGCAGGATGCGCGCGTCGATGCGGTCCACCTGCGCGAACAGGTGGTGGTGGGCGATCCAGTTGGCCAGCACATTGCCAAAGGCGATGGCGTAGGCCAGGTAGATCGGCCACAGTTCGGCCAGCGCGCCCAGCGTGGGCTGCTTGGGCACCTTCAGCTCCAGCACCATGATGGTCAGGATGATGGCCATCACGCCATCGCTGAAGGCTTCGAATCGGCTTTTGCCCATGCGGTGTGTCCTGCGCGTCAACAGTGCAAAAGGCGGCCGGGCTTTCGCCCGCCGCCCATGGCGCTGTCTGGCTGCCGGTCAGCCCTTCTTGACTTCCTTGACCTCGGCATCGACCACGTTGTCATCGGCCGGGGCCGATGCCTGCGCGCCGCCGGGCGCCCCGCCGGTGGCCCCCGCGCCCGCAGCCTGGGCGGCGGCGGCCGCATCGGCGTACATCTTCTCGCCCAGCTTCTGGCTGGCGGCCATCAGGGCCTCGGTCTTGGCGTCGATCGCGGCCTTGTCGTCGCCCTTCAAGGTTTCTTCCAGCTCCTTGATGGCGGCCTCGACCTTGTCCTTCTCGCCGGCTTCCAGCTTGTCGCCGTGCTCGCCGATCGACTTGCGCACGCTGTGCACCATGGCCTCGCCCTGGTTGCGCGCCTGCACCAGCTCCAGCTTCTTGTGGTCCTCGGCGGCGTTCAGCTCGGCGTCTTTCACCATCTGCTGGATCTCGGCCTCGGACAGGCCCGAGTTGGCCTTGATGGTGATCTTGTTTTCCTTGCCCGTGCCCTTGTCCTTGGCGCTCACGTGCAGGATGCCGTTGGCGTCGATGTCGAAGGTCACCTCGATCTGCGGCAGGCCACGCGCGGCGGGCGGGATGCCTTCCAGGTTGAACTCGCCCAGCGCCTTGTTGCCGCTGGCCATCTCGCGCTCGCCCTGAAAGACCTTGATGGTCACGGCCGGCTGGTTGTCGTCGGCGGTGGAGAAGGTCTGCGCGAACTTGGTCGGGATGGTGGTGTTCTTGGTGATCATCTTGGTCATCACGCCGCCCAGGGTCTCGATGCCCAGGGACAGGGGCGTGACGTCCAGCAGCAGCACGTCCTTGCGGTCGCCGCTCAGAACCTGGCCTTGCACGGCGGCGCCGACAGCCACGGCCTCGTCGGGGTTGACGTCCTTGCGCGGCTCCTTGCCGAAGAACTCCTTGACGGTCTCCTGCACCTTGGGCATGCGCGTCATGCCGCCCACCAGGATCACGTCGTTGATGTCGCCCACGGCAATGCCGGCGTCCTTGATGGCGGTGCGGCAGGGCTCGATGGTGCGGGCGATCAGGTCTTCGACCAGGGCCTCCAGCTTGGCGCGCGTGAGCTTGATGTTCAGGTGCTTGGGCCCGCTGGCGTCGGCCGTGATGTAGGGCAGGTTGACGTCGGTGGCGACGCTGGAGGACAGCTCGATCTTGGCTTTTTCGGCGGCTTCCTTCAGGCGCTGCAAGGCCAGCACGTCGGCCTTCAGATCGACGCCTTGCTCCTTCTTGAACTCGCCGATGATGTAGTCGATGATGCGCTGGTCGAAGTCCTCGCCGCCCAGGAAGGTGTCGCCGTTGGTGGCCAGCACCTCGAACTGCTTTTCGCCGTCCACGTCGGCGATCTCGATGATGGACACGTCGAACGTGCCGCCGCCCAGGTCATAGACGGCGATCTTGCGGTCGCCCTTGGCCTGCTTGTCCAGGCCGAAGGCCAGCGCCGCGGCGGTGGGTTCGTTGATGATGCGCTTGAGGTCCAGGCCGGCGATGCGGCGAGCGTCCTTGGTGGCCTGGCGCTGGCTGCCGTGGAAATAGGCCGGCACGGTGAGGACGGCCTGGGTCACGGGCTCGCGCAGGTA
>JAFEEB010000066.1 GCA_018241325.1 Pseudomonadota bacterium
GGCCGATCTGTTCGTGGCCGTGCCCGAACTGGTCAAGGCGCTGTGATGCGCCGGAATGCATGAACCACTGAAGGTCCAGGGGCATCGCGCGCGGTGCCCTTTTTCTTTTGTTTTGCGGCGCGCGCGGCGCCCGGTTTTCGAGGAGATTCACATGAGCTACCAAGCACCGATCAAGGATTTCTTGTTCAACATCGAGCACCTGGCCCGCATCGAGGAGGTCGCCAAACTGCCCGGCTTCGAGGACGCCGGCCTGGAGACGGCCCAGGCGGTGCTGGAAGAATGCGCGCGCTTCAACGAGCAGGTGGTCGCGCCGCTGAACTTCGAGGCCGACAAGGCACCGTCCAGCCATTCGGGTACCAGCGTGACGACCAGCAAGGGCTTCAAGGAGGCCTACAAGCAGTTTGCCGAAGGCGGCTGGCAGGGCTTGCAGCACCCGACCGATTTTGGTGGCCAAGGTCTGCCCAAGACCATCGGCGCGGCCTGCGTCGAGATGCTCAACTCGGCCAACCTGTCATTTGCCTTGTGCCCGTTGCTGACCGATGGTGCCATCGAGGCGCTGCTGACGGCGGGCAGCGACCGGCTCAAGTCCACCTACCTCGAAAAGCTGGTTTCGGGCCAATGGACCGGCACCATGAACCTGACCGAACCCCAGGCCGGCAGCGACCTGGCCGCGGTGCGCACGCGCGCCGAGCCCCAGGGCGATGGCACCTACAAGATCTTCGGCACCAAGATCTTCATCACCTACGGCGAGCACGACATGGCCGAGAACATCGTGCACCTGGTGCTGGCGCGCGTGCAGGGCGCGCCCGAGGGCGTCAAGGGCATCAGCCTGTTCGTGGTGCCCAAGTTCATGGTGCAGGGCGATGGCAGCCTGGGCGAGCGCAACGACGCGTACTGCGTCAGCATCGAGCACAAGCTGGGCATCAAGGCCAGCCCCACGGCCGTGCTGCAGTTTGGCGACCACGGCGGCGCGGTCGGCTATCTGGTCGGTGAGGAAAACCGGGGCCTGGAGTACATGTTCATCATGATGAACGCCGCGCGCTACGGCGTGGGCGTGCAGGGCATCGCCATGGCCGAGCGCGCCTATCAAAAGGCCGTGGCCTACGCCAAGGAGCGCGTGCAAAGCCGCCCGGTGGACGGCAGTGTCAAGGGTGCGGCCACCATCATTCACCACCCCGACGTGCGCCGCATGCTGATGACCATGCGCGCGCTCACCGAAGGCTGCCGCGCGATGGCCAGCACCGCCGCCGCCGCCTACGACGCGGCGCACCATGACCCCGATGCGCGCGTGCGCCAGCAAAACCAGGCCTTCTATGAATTCATGGTGCCGCTGGTCAAGGGCTACAGCACCGAGATGAGCCAGGAAGCCACCAGCCTGGGCGTGCAGGTGCACGGCGGCATGGGCTTCATCGAAGAGACCGGTGCGGCGCAGTACTACCGCGACGCCAAGATCCTGACCATCTACGAAGGCACCACCGCCATCCAGGCCAACGACCTGGTGGGCCGCAAGACCGGGCGCGACGGCGGGCAGACCGCCAAGGCGATTGCGGCGCACGTCGAGGCCACCGAGAAGCAACTGGCGCACGGCAGTCACGATGCCAAGGCCGTGGCGCATCACCTGAGCAAAGCGCGCCATGCGTTTGCCGAGGCGGTGGACTTCATGGTGGGCCAGGCCAGAACCGACCCCAACGCGGCCTACGGCGGCAGCGTGCCCTACCTGATGCTGGCGGGCAACCTGGTGGCCGGCTGGCAACTGGCCCGCGCGCTGCTGGTGGCCGAAGCGGAGCTGGCCCATGGCAAGGACGCCGCCTTCATGAAGGCCAAGATCGCTACCGCGCGCTTTTATGCCGAGCACATCCTGCCGCGCACCGCGGGCCTGCGCGACGCCATCGTGGACGGCGCAGGCAGCGTGACCGCGATGGCGCTGGAGTCGTTCTGAACGTCCGCAAAAAAAATCGACGCGCAGGCGAGCGGGACACGGAATAGCGCATGGCTTTCTCCGGCTTTGGTCTGAGCCTGGGTGGCTCCGTGTCCTGATGAACGCCAGCGCCCGCTCGCCCACCCTGAATCCATCTGCTCACGAAACGATAGCTGCTGGCGCTTGATGGTCGGGCGCAAACGGTCAAATTCACCAAGAATATTCCATGTCCCAACTCCCGCCCGTCCTGCAAAAACAGAAGTTCCCGGTCATCGGCGCGCCGCTGTTCATCATCAGCAACCCCAAGCTGGTGATCGCACAGTGCACCAGCGGCGTGATCGGCTCCATGCCGGCGCTCAATGCCCGGCCGGCCGAGCAGCTCGATGAATGGCTGGCCGAAATCACCGAGACGCTGGCAGTTTGGGACAAGGCCCACCCCGATCAACCCGCGGCACCCTTTGCCATCAACCAGATCGTGCACAAGAGCAATGATCGGCTCGAGCACGACATGGCCCTGTGCGCCAAGTACAAGGTGCCCATCGTCATCACCAGCCTGGGTGCGCGCGAGGATGTGAATGCGGCGGTGCACGGCTGGGGCGGCGTGGTGCTGCACGACATCATCAACAACCGTTTTGCGCGCAAGGCGGTGGAGAAGGGCGCCGACGGCCTGATCGCCGTGGCGGCCGGCGCCGGCGGCCACGCAGGGGTCAAGAGCCCGTTCGCGCTGGTGCAGGAGTTGCGCGACTGGTTCGACGGGCCGATCGCCCTGTCGGGCGCCATTGCCCATGGCGGCGCCATCCTGGCGGCGCAGGCCATGGGCGCCGACTTTGCCTATATCGGCACGGCCTTCATCGCCACCGAGGAGGCGCGCGCCACGCAGGACTACAAGCACGCCATCGTGGCCGGAACCTCGGACGACATCGTCTACAGCAACCTGTTCACGGGCGTGCACGGCAACTATCTGGCGCACTCGATTCGCGCCGCCGGGCTGGATCCGGACAAGCTGCCCGAAAGCGATCCCAGCAAGATGAACTTCGGCGGCGGCGCCACCAAGGCCTGGAAGGACATCTGGGGCAGCGGGCAGGGCATTGGCGCCATCAAGGCGGTGGAGCCCACCGCGATCCTGGTGCAGCGCCTGCGCAGTGAATACGAGGCGGCGCGTCGGCGCCTGCTGGCCTGAACAAGAAAAAGCCCGGCGGATGCCGGGCTTTGCGCTTCAGACAGCTCGCGCCGTCAATTCGGCCGGTACCGTGGCCAATCCCGATTTGCCCGATTTCTTGCTGGAGCCCGCCGCCTTGGACGCACGGGCGGGTTTGGCGGCAGGTCGGGCCTCGTCCACGCGTTTGCGGATGTGGGCCAGCGCTTCTTCCACCTGGTCGATCAGGATCAGGCACAGGTCGCCCGCGTGCAGTTGTTCGAGCGCGCGGTCGATGGCGATGAATTCGCCGTGGATTTCGTCCACCTGGCGGGCGCGCGTGGCGCCCTCCAGGCCTTGGCGCAGCAGGGCCAGGACCTCGCCATCGGCGCGGCCGCGCTGGCAGGCGTCCTGGTAGAGGATGACCGAGTCGAAGGCCGTGCCCAGGATGCGCGTCTGGTCGCGGATGTCCTGGTCGCGCCGGTCGCCCGCGCCGCTGATGACCACCGAGCGCCGCTTGGAGGGCATGTTTTCGACCCCGGCCACCAGGGCGGCAATGGCGTCGGGGTTGTGGCCGTAGTCGGCAATCACGGTGGCGCCGCGGTAGTCGAACACGTTGAAGCGGCCGGGCACGCCCATCTGGTCGCTGATGAAGCTGGCCAGGCCTTTTTGAACCACGTCCCAAGGTACGCCCACGGCCCAGGCCGCGCCGACCGAGGCCATGACGTTCTCGACCTGAAAGCCGATCTGGCCCTTGTGGGTGATGGGCACGCGCGCCAACGGCAGGCGCTTCTCAAATGCGCCCTCGGCGCACACGATGTCGCCGCCTTCGACGAACACCACGCGCTTGCCCTGGGCGCGATGCGTGGCCATCACCGGGTGCATGCCGTCCTGCGCGAAGAACGTGACGTGACCGGGGCAGTGCGGCGCCATGGTCACCACGGCAGGGTCGACGGCATTGAGCACGGCCGTGCCCGTGGGCGCCACGTTGAGCACGATCACGCGCTTGAGCACCTTCAGGTCCTCCAGCGTGGTGATGTAGTTCAGGCCCAGGTGGTCGCCCGAGCCGACGTTGGTGACCACCGCGACGTCGCATTGGTCGAAGCCCAGGCCCTCGCGCAGCAGGCCGCCGCGGGCGGTCTCGAGCACGGCGGCGTCC
This sequence comes from Pseudomonadota bacterium, assembly GCA_018241325.1. GTDB lineage: Bacteria > Pseudomonadota > Gammaproteobacteria > Burkholderiales > Burkholderiaceae_C > Ottowia. The sequence continues at coordinate 4,213 of JAFEEB010000066.1, forward strand.
ACGTCGGGGTGCGCCAGCACGTTGCGCGCGCTGCGCGGGCCCGAGCAGTCGCCCGAATCGATCTGGCGGCCGTTGACATACACGCCATCGGTGTTGGTCATGCCCACGCGCAGCCCCTGGGTGCGCAGCAGGTGTGCGGCCAGGCGCACGGTGGTGGTCTTGCCGTTGGTGCCGGTGACGGCGATGACCGGAATGCGGCCGTTGCCGCCTTCGGGGTACATGTGGTCGATCACGGCGCCGCCCACGTCGCGGCCAGTGCCGAACGAGGGGTGGATGTGCATGCGCAGGCCGGGCGCGGCGTTGACCTCGACGATGCCGCCGCTTTGCGCCTCCAGTGGCTTGCCGACGGTTTCGCACACCACGTCCACGCCGCAGATGTCCAGACCCACCATTTGTGCGGCCTCGACCGCGCGCGCGGCCACCTCGGGGTGCACGCTGTCGGTCACGTCGGTGGCCGAACCGCCTGTGGACAGGTTGGCGTTGTTGCGCAGCACCACGCGCTGGCCCTTGGCGGGCACCGAGTCGGCCGTGAGGTCTTGCGCGGCCAGGCGTGCCTCGGCGATGGCGTCAAAGCGGATTTTGGTGAGCGAGGTGCCGTGGCCTTCGCCGCGGCGCGGGTCAAGGTTGACCTCGGCCACCAGCTGGCGCACCGTGTGCTCGCCGTCGCCAATCACCTGCGGCGGATCGCGCCGCGCGGCGGCCACCAGGCGATTGCCAACCACCAGCAGGCGAAAGTCGTGGCCGGGCAGAAATTTCTCGACCATCACCGGGCCGTATTCGGCGGCGGCGCGGTAGCCGCGCTCAAAGCCTTCGCGGTCGATGATCCCGACCGTGACGCCCTTGCCCTGGTTGCCGTCCTGCGGCTTGACGACGACAGGCAGGCCGATGTCTTGCGCGGCTTTCCAGGCATCGTCCAGGTCGCCCACCGGGCGGCCGCGCGGCACCGGCACGCCGGCCGAGTGCAGCAGCATCTTCGTGAGGTCCTTGTCCTGGGCAATGGCCTCGGCGATGGCGCTGGTGGAGTCTTCCTCGGCGGCCTGGATGCGCCGCTGGCGGCTGCCCCAGCCGAACTGCACCAGGCTGCCGCGGGTCAGCCGGCGGATGGGGATGCCGCGAGCGACGGCGGCCAGGGCAATGGCGCCGGTGGAAGGGCCCAGGCGCTCGTCCTCATCGAGCTCGCGCAATTCGGCCAGGGCGGCGGCGCTGTCGAACGAGCCCCCTTCGGCAGCGGCGCGGCACAGCTCCTGGGCCTTGACGAGGGCCAGGCGGCCGACGGCTTCCTCGGTGTACTGCACGGCCACCTGATAGGTGCCGGGCACCTCGGTGGGCGTGGTGCGGCTGAAGGTGACCGGGCAGCCGGCCTGCGCCTGCAGGGCCAGGGCGCTCAGTTGCAGCGCGTGTGCCATGGACACGGGCGCGTCGGGGTGCTCGGCATGCAGCAGTCCGACAGCTGGAAACAACTCGCGCAAGTGCGTTTCAAACGCGCGGGAGGTGCGCAGGTCGCGCTCGGATTCGTCGCAGGTGACGACGGCCTCGATGGCCGTCTGGCGGCTCCAGAGGTTGGGACCGCGAAGTGCGCGAATGCGGGTGATGTCCATGGGAGGGATCCTGTTCGGAAGATGTTCCGAGCCTGAAGACTACAAACGAACGAGCATGCCGTTCAGTGCACCGCCGGGGTGTCACGCGGCTCATCAAAGTGCAACAAACCGGCACGAATGAGGTCGGGACCGACGCCGGCGGCCCAGGCGGCGGCCACGGCGGCCAGCACCTGCGGACGCACATCGTGCGGGCCGTCGGCGGTCAGGGCCGACAGCACCTGGGGCGACAGCTGGGTCAGCGCCAGCTCGTTCGCGCCCTCGATCAGCAGGACCTCGGTGCCGCGCGCCAGCACGGCGCGGCCCTGCGCGGCGCGGTGTGCGGCCAGGGCGGCGTTGTCGGGATTGCAGGACACCAGGAGGACTTCGCCGTCGCAGTAGTCGCCCAGCGCCAGCACCTCGGGGTCGTCGGCATTGAGCACCGCTGCACCATCGGGCAGCACCACATCGATCTGGGTGCGCAGGATGCCGGGCATCTGCTCGGCCTCGGTGACGTACAAGTCGCTCAAGCCCTGCGGGCCGGGCATGCCCAGCACCACGCCGATCTGGCAGCGGTCATAGGGCAAACCCTCGGTCAGGATGTGGCGCGGCGAGGTCTCGAGCACGGCGGCCTGCACCGTGCGGTTGATCAGCATGCTCTGGCCCGCCTCGAAGCCGATGGAGCCGTGGGGCGAGAGCTGGCGGCGGCCCAGGAACAGGCCGTCGCGGCAGGCCAGCGCGGTTTGCCAGCCGTGCAGCTGGAACACGGTGGCCACCAGGCGGGCGGCCAGCGAGCTCTGGCCGTCGTTGATCAGGCCGACGATGGGAATCCGTCCGCTGTTGCCGGGCGGAAACAGGTGCTCGACGATGGCTTCGCCCACCGGCTGCGCGCGGCCGACGGCGGGCTTGAGGTGCATCAGCAGGCCGGGGCCGGCATTGACCTCGACAATGGCACCGCCCTGGGGCGCCAGCGGCTGGCCGATGTCTTCGACCACCAGGTCGATGCCGGCGATGTCCAGTCCCACCACGCGGGCGGCCAGGGTGACCTGCTCGGCCACGTCGGGATGGACCTGCGTGGTCACGTCGATGGACATGTTGCCGGTGCGCTGCACCACGGCCGAGGCGCCCACGGGCAGCACGCTGTCCGTGGTCAGGCCCTGGCGCCCCAGCAGCAACAGCAGCACGGGGTCGTCGTGGCGCAGGGTTTCCAGCGGCAGGTGTTCTTCTTCGCCGCGGCGCGGGTCGGTGTTGATGTGCGTGTTGATCAGCGCACCGATCGAGGAGCGGCCGTCGCCCTTGACCTGGATGATCTCGCCGCGCATGGCGGCCACGACCTTGTTGCCCACCACCAGCAGGCGGTGCTCCTGGCCGGGAATGCAGCGCTCGACCAGTACCTCGGAGCCTTCGGCCTCGGCGGCGGCAAAGGCGTGCATGACTTCCTCGCGCGTGCCCAGATTGAGCGACACGCCGCGGGCGTGGTTGCCATCGGTGGGCTTGACCACCACGGGCAGGCCAATGTCCCCGGCGGCGTCCCAGGCGTCTTCGGCCGATTCGACCACGCGGCCTTCGGGCACGGGCACACCGGCGGCGGCGATCAACTGCTTGGTCAGGTCCTTGTCGCGCGAGATGCCCTCGGCGATGGCGCTGGTGCGGTCGGTCTCGGCGGTCCAGATGCGGCGCTGGGCGCTGCCCTGGCCCAGTTGCACCAAGTTGCCCTCGTTCAGGCGGATGAAGGGAATGCCGCGTTCGGCGGCGGCATCGACGATGCTGGCGGTGCTGGGGCCCAGGCAGCGGCGATCGACCATCTCGGTCAGTCGCGCCACGGTGGCGGCCACGTCGAATGGGCGGTCGTTGATGGCGGCCATGACCAGATCGCGCGCGCTGGTGATGGCTTGCATGCCCACGGCTTTGTCGCGCGTGCGGATGACGACCTTGTAGACCCCGGGTTCCCCCGTCATGCGGGCCTTGCCGAAGCCGGTTTTCATGCCGGCCTGGGTTTGCAGCTCGAGCGCCACGTGTTCCAGGATGTGGCCGGGCCAGGTGCCGTCGCGCAGGCGCATCAGAAAACCGCCGCGCCGGCCCACGCTGCAACGGTGCTCGATCAGGCCGGGCAGCCAGGCCGTCAGGCGATCGTAGAAGCCGGGCAGGGTGTTGGACGGGTAGTCTTCCAGGGCGCCGATGTCGACGATGGCCTCGATCACCGGGCGATACGTCCAGATGCCGGGGCCGCCCAGGTAGGTCATGCGCCGGATCACGATGTCCGCGAACGGCGTGCGCGGCGACGCCTGCGCGGCGCCGGCTTCGGCGGTGTCCGCCTGGACGTGAAGGGTGCGGGGATACAATCCGCCCCCGCTGAACGAGCCAAGCTCGTCTGGGTCGATTCGCCTCATGTTGGAGTGCGCTCGTTTTCGTTGAACCGATTTATCCAAGAAGCCGGTGGCTGCCGCAGGCGGGCCGATGCTTCTTGTTTCCATGCCGCCACAGTCCACCTCCGCGTCCCGCCAGGTTCCCGACCCGGTCTCTGCCCCTGAATCCCTCGAGGTGCCCTTGCGACCCTCTGAGAACGTTCGAGGGACGCTGGACGTTGACCTGACCGCGCAACTGCATTTCAGCGCGGGGCGCCTTGTTCTTACGAATCAACGGCTTGTCGCGCGGTATCCAGATGAAACCACCTGGCGGTCCTGGGACCTGGCGCCCGGCATGGCGCTGGTGCACCAGGACTACGCCGGCGTCGGCACGCTCGAATTGCGCGATGGCGCGGGCATCCTGGGGTGCTGGCGTTACACCTTGGGGCACAACCCGGCGGCCCTGAAATTGCAGGCCGAGTTCGATCGACTGCTGGTCGAACGCGCCACTGGGGGAAACCCGGCCGAGTCGGTGCTCCCGGAAGACGACGAAGCGCAAGAGGCCGATGCCGACGACGACGAGGAGCCGCAGGAACAGCCCCCATCGACCTGGACCCTGCTGCGTCTGTGGCGCTTTGCCCACCCCTATCGCTGGCGCCTGCTGGCCGGCTTTTTGCTGACCCTGGCCGGCACGGCGGCCACCCTGGTGCCGCCGTATCTGACCATCCCGCTGATGGACAACGTGCTGATCCCGTTTCAGGATGGCAAGCAAATCGATCCGACCTACGTGGCGCTGCTGCTGTCGGGCCTGCTGGGCTCGGCCCTGCTGGCCTGGGCGCTGGGCTGGGCCAAGACCTACATTTTGGCGCTGGTGTCCGAGCGCATCGGCGCCGACTTGCGCACCACCACCTATGAGCACCTGCTCAAGCTGTCGCTGGAATATTTTGGCGGACGGCGCACGGGCGACCTGATGGCGCGCATCGGCTCGGAGACCGACCGCATCAACGTGTTCCTGTCGCTGCACCTGCTGGACTTCGCCACCGACGTGCTGATGATCGTCATGACCTCGGCGATCCTGTTTTCCATCGACGCCAAGCTGGCCCTGGTCACCCTGGTGCCGCTGCCCTTCATCGCCTGGATGATCCATCAGGTGCGCGACCGGCTGCGCACCGGCTTCGAGAAAATCGACCGCGTGTGGGCCGAAGTCACCAACGTGCTGTCCGACACCATTCCCGGCATTCGCGTGGTCAAGGCGTTTGCCCAGGAGGAGCGCGAGGCGGGCCGCTTTCGCGACGCCAACCGCCACAACCTGGCGGTCAACGACCGGCTCAACCGCCTGTGGTCGCTGTTCTCGCCCACGGTCACCTTGCTGACCGAGATCGGCCTGCTGGTGGTCTGGGCCTTCGGCATCTGGCTGGTGGCGCATCACCAGATCACGGTGGGTGTGCTGACCGCGTTCCTGGCCTACATCGGGCGCTTCTATTCGAGGCTGGATTCGATGAGCCGCATCGTTTCGGTGACGCAAAAGGCCGCTTCGGGCACCAAGCGCATTTTCGAGATCCTGGACCACGTCTCCAGCGTGCCCGAGGCCGCCAACCCGGTGCACCTGCCGCAGGTGCAAGGCCGCATCGCGCTGCAGGACGTGAGTTTTCGCTATGGCAACCGCAGCACCATCCGCCAGTTGAACCTGGACATCGAACCGGGCGAGATGATCGGGCTGGTGGGCCACAGCGGCTCCGGCAAGAGCACGCTGGTCAACCTGATGTGCCGCTTCTACGACGTGGCCGAGGGCCGCATCACCATCGACGACGTGGACATTCGCCAGGTGGCGCTGGCCGACTATCGCCGTCACATCGGCCTGGTGCTGCAAGAGCCTTTCCTGTTCTTCGGCACCATCGCCGAGAACATCGCCTACGGCAAGCCCGAGGCCACGCGCAGCGAAATCGTCGCCGCCGCGCGCGCGGCCCACGCGCATGAATTCATCCTGCGCCTGCCGCAGGGCTACGACTCGCTGGTGGGCGAGCGCGGCCAGGGCCTGTCGGGCGGCGAGCGCCAGCGCATCAGCATCGCTCGGGCGCTGCTGATCGACCCGCGCATCCTGATCCTGGACGAGGCCACGGCCTCGGTCGACACCGAGACCGAGCGCGAGATTCAGAAGGCGCTGGACAACCTGGTGCGCGGGCGCACCACCATTGCCATCGCGCACCGCCTGTCCACGCTGCGCAAGGCCAACCGCCTGGTGGTGATGGACAAGGGCCGCAAGGTGGAGGAGGGCACGCACGAGCAACTCATCGCCCAGCGTGGTGCCTACTGGCGCCTGTACGAGGCCCAAGCGCGTCAGGAGAAGGCCGAGCGCGAGCGCATGCTGGAGATCGAGGAAAAGGACCTGTCGCCACTGGCGCGGGCCGAAAAGGAGCGTCAACCATGAACGCCAACGCACCGGCGCTGCGTCGGGACGCCTTCAACCGCCTGGTTCTGACGGATGCCGACGGCCGCGAGCACGTGGGGGTGGTGGTGGTGCGCGCTTTCCCGATCGGCGCGCCCGAGGAGGGCATCAGCCTGCTGGATGCGGACGGCCACGAGCGGGCCTGGATCGAGCGCCTGGCGGAGTGCCCCGCGCCGCAGCGCGAGCTGATCATGACGGCGCTGCAGCAGCGCGAGTTCATGCCGGTGCTCAGGCGCCTGAAGTCGGTCAGCAGCTTTGCCACGCCCAGCACCTGGGAGGTGGAGACGGACCGCGGGCCGACGAGCTTCGTGCTCAAGGGCGAGGAAGACATCCGCCGCCTGAGCGCCGAGCTGCTGATCGTCAACGACGCGCATGGCGTGCAATACCTGATCCGCGACCTCGGCGCCATGGACCGTGCCAGCCGCAAGCTGCTCGACCGGTTCCTGTAGGACGGCTCATGGCGGGCGCTGCCCGCAGGCGATCTGCCGCACAATGGGACAACCCTTGCCCTCGAGGTCCGCCCCATGAGACGCCGCGATGATTCCCCCGACTGGATGTGGTCCGATGCGCTGGCCGCGCTGGACCGCATGGAGCGCATGCATCGGCAGGTTTTTCAGCCCCGGCCCGCCCGCACGCCGACCTGGGAACCCCCGATCGACGTGCTCGAGACGGAGCGTGAAGTGCTGATTTACGTGGCGCTGCCGGGCGTCGACGAGCGCGACGTGGAGGCGGTGATCGATGGCGCGACGCTGGTGGTCAGCGGCCACCGCGTGCTGCCGCAGCCACTGCGCCACGCGGCCATCCATCGGCTGGAGTTGCCGCAAGGGCGCTTTGAGCGCCACGTGCCCCTGCCGCCCGGACACTATGCCGGCGCGCACGTCGGCAGTGAGCGCGGCTGCCTGGTGATCAGCCTGGAGAAGACGTCATGAGCGACACCGGCTCCGGCGCGCCGCGCCCAGAAACGGCGCGCGACGTGCCATCGGCGCTCTCGGCACCCACCGGCACGCCGATGGCGCCGCAGGCGGCGGCGGACGATCCGGCGGCCACGGCCCTGCCGCCGGACGTGCTGCTGATCGTTGCGGTGCCCGACATGGTGCTGTTTCCCGGCACGGTGTTTCCGGTCGCCATCGGGCGCGACGCCTCGGTGCAGGCCGCCCAGCAGGCGCTGCGCGAGGAGCGCCCGATCGGCATCCTGATGCAGCGCGAGGCCGACAAGGAACACCCCGGTGGCGCCGATCTGCATCGCGTGGGCACGCTGGCCAACATTCTGCGTTACGTGAACGTTGTCGAGGGCGGCCACCACCTGGTGGTGCAGGGCTTGCAGCGCTTTCGGGTCGAGGCCTTCGTGCGCGAGCAGCCTTTTCTCGCCGCGCGCGTGACGCCCATCGACGAGCCGCAGGAGCAGGGCGCCGAGATCGAGGCGCGCCTGCTGCATCTCAAGCAGTTGGCCATGGAGGCGCTGCAACTGCTGCCGCAGGTGCCGCAGCCCCTGATTGCGGCGGTGCAGTCGGCCACCTCCGCCGGCGCGCTGGCGGACCTGGTGGCGGCCTACCTCGACCTCGGCCGCGACGAACGCCAGGACGTGCTGGAGAGCATCGACTTGCGCGCGCGCGCCGACAAGGTGTCGGCCTTTCTGGCCAAGCGCATCGAGGTCATGCGCCTGTCGCAGGAGATCGGCAAGCGCACCCAGGCCTCGCTGGACGAGCGCCAGCGCCAGGCCATCTTGCGCGAGCAGATGGCCAGCATTCAGCGCGAGCTGGGCGAAGGCGACGGACGTGGGCCCGAGGTGGCCGAGCTGGCCAAGGCGATCGAGGCGGCCAGGCTGCCCAATGAGGTGCAGGAGATCGCCAAGAAAGAATTGCGCCGCTACGAGCGCATGTCCGAGGGTGCGCCCGAGGTCGGCATGGTGCGCACCTACCTGGACTGGCTGATCGAGTTGCCCTGGGCCGAGCCCGAGTCGCGCGCCATCGATCTGGCCGAGGCCCGGCGCGTGCTGGACGAAGACCATTTCGGGCTGGACAAAATCAAGCAGCGCATCATCGAATTCTTGGCCGTGCGCAAGCTGGCGCCGCAGGGCAAGGCGCCCATTCTGTGCCTGGTCGGCCCGCCGGGGGTGGGCAAGACCTCCCTGGGCCAATCGATCGCGCGAGCGATGCACCGGCCGTTCGCCCGCGTCAGCCTGGGTGGCGTGCACGACGAGGCCGAGATTCGTGGCCACCGGCGCACCTACATCGGCTCGATGCCCGGCAACATCATCCAGGCCATTCGCAAGGCCAAGGCGCGCGACTGCGTGATGATGCTCGACGAGATCGACAAGATGGATCGCGGCATCCAGGGCGACCCGTCGGCGGCCCTGCTGGAGGTGCTGGACCCGGAGCAGAACGCCACCTTTCGCGACAACTATCTGGGCGTGCCTTTCGACCTGTCGCGCGTGGTCTTCATCACCACCGCCAACATGCTCGACACCATTCCGGGCCCCCTGCGCGATCGCATGGAGATCATCGCGCTCACCAGCTACACCGAGAACGAGAAGTTCGAGATCGCGCGCCGCTACCTGATTCGCCGCCAGTTGCAGGCCAACGGCGTGACGGCCGAGCAGGTCGCGATCGACGACGCGGCGCTGCACCGCATCATCAGCGACTACACGCGCGAGGCCGGCGTGCGCAGCCTGGAGCGCGAGATCGGCCGCGTGTTGCGCCACGCCGCCGTGCAGATCGCCGATGGCTCAGCAGCGCGGCTGTCGATCGGCGTGGACGATCTGCACGAATACCTGGGCCCGCAGCGCTTCGAGAGCGAACTGGCGCTGCGCACCGAAACGCCGGGCGTGGCCACCGGCCTGGCCTGGACGCCGGTGGGCGGCGACATCCTGTTCATCGAAGCCACCAGCATGCAGGGCAAGGGCGCGCTCGTGCTGACTGGGCAGCTGGGCGAGGTGATGCGCGAGAGCGTGCAGACGGCGCTGTCCATCGTCAAGCACCGCGCACGGGAGCTGGGCATCGACGAGGAGCGCCTGGGCAAGATCGACATCCACGTGCACGTGCCGGCTGGCGCCACGCCCAAGGACGGGCCCAGCGCCGGCGTGGCCATGTACACCGCGCTGGTGTCGCTGCTCACAAACCGCGCCGTGCGCAGCGACACGGCGATGACCGGCGAGATCAGCCTGCGCGGCCTGGTGCTGCCGGTCGGTGGCATCAAGGAAAAAATTGTCGCCGCCGCCGCCGCAGGTCTCAAGCGCGTGATGCTGCCGGCGCGCAACCGGCGCGACTACGAGGAAATCCCCCAGGATGCGCGCGAGCGGCTGGAGTTCATCTGGCTGGAGCGGGTGGATGAGGCGATTGCCGCCGCGCTGGAGGCGCCAAGCGCCGCGGCGGGCATTGCCGGCTCAGGCTGAGCTAAGTTCGCCTGCGTAGTCTCTCCATCACGCAAATTCCTGCGTGCTTTTGGAGAGACAGCATGAAACATCCCATCGCTTCGATCACGGCCGCCGCCCTGCTGGCCTGCGGCACCCCTTGGGCTTGGGCTGCGGCCAGCACCGAAAACGACGCCCTGGCCGCCGCCAGCGCCAAGGTGTCGCTGACCCAGGCCATCTCGGTGGCCGAGCAGCACGCCGCCGGCAAAGCCACCAAGGCCGAGTCCGAGCGTGGCAAGCAAGGGCTGCTCTACGAGGTGGAGGTGGTCAGCGGCAGCAAGGTGTTCGACGTGAAGGTCGATGCCGAGCAGGGCACGGTTCTGGCATCGCGCGAGGACAAACTCGACTGACGCCGACGTGGAAATGGCCGGTGCAGCGCACGGTGCATTGGTCATCACAAATCCAGCACCAGGTGCCCGCTGCGTGCCCGCGAGCAGCAACTCATCATGCGGTCGCCCGGGGCGCGCTCAGCGGGGCTGAGCACGCTGTCGCGGTGCTCGATGTCACCGCTGGCCACGGGCACTTCGCAGCTGCCGCACAGGCCTTCCTCGCAGTCGCATTGCACGTCCACGTTGTGGGCGTGCAGCACCTCCAGCAGCGTGCGGTCGGCCGGCACGTGCAGGGTCAGGCCGGCCGCGCGCAGCTCCACCTCGAAGGCGCGCTCGTGCGCCGGGTCCAGCTTGGGTGCGTTGTTCTCGAAGTGCTCCACGTGCAGCGCATCGGCCGGCCAGCCGGCCTGCGCCACGGCTTGCTGCAGGGCGTCCAGCAGGCGCTGCGGGCCGCAGGCGTAGATGAGGCTGTCGGCCCGCGGCTGGGCCAGCAGGGCGGCAAAGTCGCAGCGCCCGCCTTCATCGCTCAGGTGCAGTTGCAGGCGCTCGCCGTGCAGGGCCTGCAATTCATCGATGTAGGCCGCGCGGGTGCGTGAGGCGGCGCTGTAGTGCAGCGCGTAGTCGCGCCCGGTGGCGCGGGCGTGCTGCGCCATGGCCATGACGGGGGTGATGCCGATGCCGCCGCCGATCAGGATCAGGCGCCGGCGGCTGTCCTCGTCCATGTGAAAGTGGTTGCGCGGCCCGCGCACGCGCAAGGGGGCGCCGGCCGTGGCCCAGCGGTGGATCCAGGCCGAGCCACCGCGGCTGGCCGCGTCGTGCTGCACGGCCACTTCCCATTCATGCGCGTTGTCCAAGTCGCCACACAGCGAATACTGGCGCGACAGGCCCGTGTCGCCGCATTCGATGTCGATGTGCGCGCCGGGCGACCAGCGGGGCAGGGCGCTTCCGTCGGCCGCGGCCAGGCGCAGGCGCACGATGTGGGGGCCGCTGGCCAGGGTGTCGGCCGCCAGCACGCGCAGCTTGCGCACCATGGCGCTGGCCGTGGGGCCGCCCAGATGCACGGCCTGCGCCCAGTGGCGCACGGCGGGATCGCGCCGCTCGGGGTTGTGCGCCGGGTCCCAGCGCACGCGCAGGTTCTGCGGGCCGCGAAACGCCAGGTTGTGCACGTACTCGTATTCCTGCGGCACCAGCTGCATGTGCGGCAGGCGGCGCGAGAGCTCGCCGATCATGATCTGCATTTCCATGCGCGCGATGTTCTTGCCCAGGCACTGGTGCACGCCGAAGCCGAAGGACAGCTGGTCGATCACGTTGCTGCGGCGGATGTCGAACAGGTCGGGGTCGCTGAACTGGCGCGCATCGTGGTTGGCCGAGTGCACCACCAGCAGCAGGCGTGCGCCCGCCGGGATGCTGACGCCCTCGATCACCACGTCGCGCGTGGTGCGGCGGCGCCACGAGGCGATCGGGCCGTCGTGGCGCAGGCACTCTTCGATGGCGGGCGAAATGAGCGAAGGGTCTTCGCAGATCTCGTCCCACACCGTGCGGTTTTGCAAGAGCAGGCGGATGGCGTTGGCGCTGGCAAACGAGGTCGATTCGTGCGCGGCCACGATGATGGCCATCATCATGGAGTGCAGGTACGAGTCGGTGACCACGTCGGGGTGGTGCTTTTGCTGGCGGATGGAGTAGCGCATCCAGCCCGGGCCCTCGGGCGTGCGGCGCATTTTGTCCAGGATTTCGCCCGACAGCTGCCAGAACTTGCCCACGGTGTGCGCCACCTCGATGCGCTCTTCGGGCGTGGCGCGGCCGAAGGCGTTTTTGGTGTGCGCGATGGCGAACTGGTGCATCTTCTCGCGGTCTTCATCGTCGTCGATGCCCAGAAAGTGCAGGGCGACGGAAAACGGCACGTGCCAGGTCAGGCGCTTGAACAAATCGGCCTCGCCCGCGTCGATGAAGTTGTCGATGGCCTCGCTCACCAGGCGGCGCACCATGGGTTCGTGCTGGCGCAGGTGCTCGGGCGTGAAGGGCGCCATCAGCGCGCGGCGGCGCGCCATGTGCATGGGCTCGTCCTCGTTGACCAGGGTGCGGTTGAGGGCGTAGCCGTAGGACTTGAGGATGGCCAGCGCCTCCTCGGTCGGCGGCTCGGTCGATTCGAGCGCGATCGAGGGGCTGTAGGTGTGCGGATCGCGAAACACGTCCTTGATGGCCTCGTAGCGCGTGAGCACCCAATAGCCCAGCTTGGGGCTGAAGAACACGGGCTGCTCTTCGCGCGCCCAGCGCAGCAGCTCCGACGGGTTGGCCATGTAGGCATCGGTGTAGGGATCAAAGGCGGCCGCTTGGTTGGCGAATGGACAGCCCGTGGGTGCGGGCGAGCGGGCCACCGGGCAGGCGCTGGCAGGACTTGGATCGGGCTTCATGGGTTCGGGCTCAGCGCTGATGCGGATTGAAGTGCTTTTTCAGCCCCAGCCAGGCCTGGTGGTATTGGCGCTGGCGCTGGGGTGACTCCAGCGCGTGGCGGGTGGCGTGGATGATCACCGGCGTCTCGAACATGAAGGCCATCGTGTCGGCGATTACATCGGCGCGGGTGGTGTCGGCGGCGCTGGCTTTCTCGAAGGTGTCGGCATCGGGTCCGTGGCCCGTCATCGTGTTGTGCAGCGAGGCGCCTCCGGGCAAAAAACCCTCGGCCTTGGCGTCGTACACGCCGTGGATCAGGCCCATGAATTCGCCGGCGATGTTGCGGTGAAACCAGGGCGGGCGGAAGGTGCCCTGCATGGCCAGCACGCGCGGCGCAAAGGCCACGAAGTCCAGCGAATCGACGCCCGGCACGCTGCTGGGTGCGTGCAGCACCAGGTTGATGCTGGGGTCGGGATGGTCATGGCTGATGAAGCCGGTGACGTTGAAGCGGCGCAGGTCGTACTTGTAGGGCGCGTGCGTGCCGTGCCAGGCCACCACGTCCAGCGGCGAATGGCCCAGGCGCGAGGACCAGAAGCGCCCGTCGAACTTGGCCAGCAGTTCGAAGTCGCCTTCGACATCTTCATACGCGGCCACCGGATACAGAAAGTCCCGCGGGTGCGCCAGGCCGTTGGAGCCGATCACGCCCAGGTCCGGCAAGCGCAGCGAGGCGCCGAAGTTCTCGCACACGTAGCCGCGCGCCGCGCCACCTTGCAGCCGCACCTGAAAGCGCACGCCGCGCGGGATGACCGCGATCTCCTGCGGCTCCACGTGCAGCGTGCCCAATTCGGTGGCCAGCTCCAGGCGCCCTTGCTGCGGCACGACCAGCAGCTCGCCGTCGGCGTCGTAGAAGTAGCGCCCCTTCATCGACTGGTTGGCCGCATACAGGTGAATGCCGCAGCCCGCGTTGCCGCCCATGCTCACCATGCCGTCGATGAAGTCCACCGCGCTGTCTGCGGCCGGCATGGGCAGCGGGTCCCAGCGCATCGGATCGGGTGGGGTGGGCACGTCACCAAAGCGCGAGAGCCAGCGTGCGCCCGCAGTGCTGGACTCGAACGGGTGCTGGATAGCGGCGGGGCGGATGCGATAGAGCCAGCTGCGGCGGTTGAGGTGGCGCGGCGCGGTGAAGGCGGTGCCCGAGAGCTGCTCGGCATACAAGCCGTAGGGTGCCTTTTGCGGGGAATTTCGTCCGACGGGCAGCGCGCCGGGCAGGGCCTCGGTGGCGAACTCGTTGCCGAAACCACTTTGGTAGTGCAAGGGTGCAGAGCTGGACATGAGTTTCTCCTTGAAACGATGCCCACGTGGCGGGCGTTGCTGCCGTTGATTGTGCTGCCGCAACGCGCCAGTGTCCAAGCACACGCCCGCGTTTCAGCACGCGTGCGGGCCCGATCAGTGATGCGACTCTGGACAGGGGGCGCAATACAAGAGCAGAATGAGAATCATTGTCATTTAACGGTGGGTATTGCGCTCACCCGAGCAACATGCACGCCGACGCCGAAGAAATGCACAGCACCCTGGCTGGCGGGGCCCTGCCGCGGGCAACCTCGCTGGCTGGCGTTGCACGAGCACCCCGCTGGACGCGCTTTTTTGCCGTGGCCGGCCCCGGCCTGGTCGTCATGCTGGCCGACACCGATGCGGGCAGCCTGATCACGGCGGCGCAAAGCGGGGCGCAATCCGGCTATCGCCTGCTGCTGTTGCAGCTGGTGCTGATCCCGATCCTGTTCATCGTGCAAGAGCTCACCGTGCGGCTGGGCATCCTCACCGGGCAGGGCCACGGGCACGCCATTTGCCAGCATTTCGGGCGCCGGTGGGCCTGGGTGTCGGTGGCCACCTTGCTGGTGGCTTGCGTGGGCGCGCTGGTGACCGAGCTGAGCGGCATTGCCGGCGTAGGGGCGCTGGTGGGCATACCGGCCTGGATCAGCATGGTGATCGTGGTGGCGGGGCTCACGCTGATGGCCTGCACCGGCTCGTACCGGACGGTGGAGCGCATTGCGCTGGTGGTGGGCCTGTTTGAGTGCGTGTTTCTGTTTGTGGCCTGGCGCGCCCAACCCGACATGGCCGAGGCCATGCGCCAGGCCGTGCAGATTCCGATCGGCGACAAGCACTATCTGTACCTGGTGGCGGCCAACATCGGCGCGGTCATCATGCCGTGGATGGTGTTCTACCAGCAGTCGGCGGTGGCTGAAAAAGGCCTGACGGTGGCTGATTTGCGCGCGGCGCGCTGGGACACGGCCGTGGGCTCGGTCATCACGCAGGCGGTGATGGCGGCGGCGCTGATTGCGGTGGCCGCCACCATTGGGCGCACGCAGCCCGGCCAGCCGCTCGATACCGTGCAGCAGATCGTGGGGGCCATCACGCCGTTTCTGGGGCCCGTCACGGGCACGCTGGTGTTTGCCCTGGGCATGATCGGCGCTTCGCTGGTGGCCACCATCGTGGTCACGCTGACGGCGGCGCGCGCGCTGGGCGAGGTGATGGGTTTCGAGCATTCGCTCGAGCACCGCCCGCAGGACGCGCCGTGGTTCTACGGCGCTTATGCGCTCATCCTGGCGCTGGGCGGTGTGCTGGTGGCCTCGGGCACCGACCTGGTGGCGCTGAGCGTGGGCGTGCAGGTGATGAACGCACTTTTGCTGCCCATCGTGCTGGGTTTTCTGTACCTGCTGGCGCGGCGGGTGCTGCCCGAGCCTTATCGCTTGAAGGGGCCCTACGCCGTGCTGGTGGGCGCCACCATCGCGCTGACGGCCGGACTGGGCCTGTATTCGGGCATTGCCGGAATGTTTGCGTAGGCGGCGCGCCGACAGCGGAGCGCACCCAAGCCCTATGCAAGGGCTAAGTCGGACGGCGCATTCTGGAGCCTCTTCATCACGAACGGAGGAACTCCATGAACCCGATCTCAAGCACCCGATACGGCGACTGGTTGATCAAGGTGCCGGCCATCACGCTGTCGTTCTGGATCGTCAAGATCCTGTGCACCACGGTCGGCGAGACCGGGGCCGACTATCTGGCCGTGGGCGCCGGCCTGGGCCAGGGCCTGACGCGCGCCATGATGGCCAGCCTGCTGGCCGTGGCATTGGTCTGGCAGCTGCGCACGCAGCGCTACACCCCCTGGATCTATTGGCTCACGGTGGTGCTGGTCAGCGTGGTGGGCACGCAGATCACCGATGTGCTCACCGACAAGCTGGGTGTCAGCCTGTACGTCAGCACCTCGGTTTTTGCGCTTTTGCTGGTGGTCATTTTTGCCACCTGGCATCGGGTGGAGCACACGCTGTCGATCCACGACATCGTGACGCGCCGGCGCGAGCTGTTTTACTGGGCCGCCATCCTGTGCACCTTTGCGCTGGGCACCGCCGCGGGCGATCTGGCCACCGAAGCCTTGCACCTGGGCTTCACCCGCGGCGCGCTGGTCTTCGGAGCACTGATCGCCCTGACCTGTCTCGCGTGGCGCCTGGGGGGCAACGCCGTGCTGACTTTCTGGATCGGCTACATCCTCACGCGCCCCTTCGGGGCGGCACTCGGTGATTTGCTGACACAGGCCAACGAATACGGCGGCCTGGGCATGGGGGCGATGTGGACCAGCGCGCTGTTCCTGTCGGTCATCGTGGCGCTGGTCGCTGCGGAGCAGTTCTTTGTGGACGAACGCCGTGCCATGCCCATGGCGGATTGACGCCCGCGGGCGATCGTTCGCGCGAACCGTCGCTGCCAGCCCGATGCACGGCTTGCATCACATCATTCGTTGAAGGAAAACATCATGTTCGTCCAGAGTGTTCCAGCCCGTTTTGCTGCCGCGGCCTGCGTCGCCGTCTTGTTTGCCGGGCTCGCCGGCTGTTCCAGGACCACCGAGCCGCCCCTTCCACCCAAGGCGGGCACGATTGCCGGAAGCGCGGCGGCCGGCAAGGCGGCGTCCGCACTGGGCGACTTGACGTCCTTTCGCGCCATCGCCGTCGGCGTTTCCGCCCTGGTTGACCAGGGCGATCTGGCGGCGGCCAAGACGCGCGTGAAGGATCTGGAGCTGGCCTGGGATTCGGCCGAAGCCGGACTCAAGCCCCGGGCCGCCGATGACTGGCACGTTCTCGACAAGGCCATCGACCGCGCCCTGAAGGCGCTGCGGGCCGAACCGCCCGTTGCCGCCGAGTGCAAGGCTGCCTTGGCCGATCTGTTGAAGACTTTTGACAACCTGCAAGGCAAGGCTTGATCAGCGAGGCAACCCATGAACCCGAGCGCTGAATACGCACTGGTCAAAGTCCCTGAAGTCACGCTCGGCTTCTGGCTTATCAAGATTGCCGCGACCACGTTGGGTGAAACCGGCGGCGATGCCGTTTCGATGTCCATGAACCTGGACTATTCGGTCGCCACCGGCATCTTCGCCGTCGCTTTTCTGGTTGCCGTCAACGCGCAAATCCGCGCCAAGGCCCTCTATCCCTTCCGGTACTGGGCCACCATCATCGCCACCACCACGATCGGCACCACGCTGGCCGATTTTGCGGATCGTTCGCTGGGTATCGGCTACACGGGTGGCTCGGCCCTGTTGCTGGCGCTGGTGCTGCTTTCGCTCTTCCTGTGGTATCGCAGCATGGGCACGGTGGCCGTGGCCAGCGTGCACTCGCCCAAGGCCGCGGCCTTCTACTGGGTGACGATCATGTTTTCGCAAACCCTGGGCACGGCGCTGGGCGACTGGATGGCTGATACGGCCGGCCTTGGTTTCTCGGGCACCGCCATGGTGTTCGCCGGGTTGTTGGCCTTGGTGGCGGCCGCCTATTTCTGGAGCCGCCTATCGCGCACCCTGCTGTTCTGGATGGCGTTCATCCTGACCTGCCCGCTGGGCGTCGCGTTGGGCGACTTTTTGGACAGGCCAGTCACGGTGGGCGGCTTGGCGTTGAGCCGCTATTGGGCGTCCACCGTGCTGCTGGTCTTCATCCTAGCGTTTATTCTTGTCGATCAGGTCATCGGACATCTCGACCGCGCATTCAACCCGGATTGAATGGAGAGGACATGCGGGTATTGCTGCTCGAAGACGATCCCACGGTCGGCGACACCGTTCAGGGTGCATTGAAGGGCGCGTTCCATGCAGCGAACTGGGTGAGGAGCGGACAAACCGCGTTCGCGACGCTGGCCTGCCAGCACTATGACCTGGTGCTGCTGGACCTGGGCCTGCCCGGCAAGGACGGGCAGGAGGTGCTGGCCGACATCCGCGCCAGGGACAACCCGGTGCCGGTGCTCATCATCACTGCGCGCGACGGGCTGGACGACCGGCTGCGCGGGCTGGATGGTGGAGCGGATGACTATTCGCTCAAGCCCTTCGAGATGGCCGAGCTGCTGGCGCGCATGCGCGCGGTGCTGCGGCGCAAGGGCGGCAGCGGCGCCGCCACCCGTTGTCGCCGACTGCATGGCGGCATTGGCCGCGCTGCTGCAAAGCTCCGACAGCCTGTCCGGCAAAGCGTGACTCCGTGCGGGCGGCGAAGGCAATCTTGCGTCAGTCAATCCTTTGGCATGATGGTCCAGCCGCCGTTGTTTCTCTTGCATCTTGTTGTCTGTCGGGTATGACTTCAAATTCGTGGGTACGACATATTGACCATGCATCCGTCACCGCGGGTTGCTGGACACTGGCGCTGGCGCTGGCCTGCCTGTTGTCCGCCTGTGCCAGCTACACGCCGCAGCCCTTGGTCGTGCAGGCGTCGCTGCACACCGCGTTGCCGGCCCTTCCACCGCTGTCCGCGCCGGGTGTGGCGCCGCCCTTCGTGGCGCGGCATCCATTCGATGCGCGCGACGGGCTGGACGCCACCGAAGTGGCTACGCTGGCGGTGCTGTTGAGCCCCGATGTCAAATCCGCCCGGGCCGCGCAAGGGGTGGCGCAGGCGCAGGCTTTTGCCGCGGGCCTGCTGCCTGACCCGCAGCTCTCACTGACGCGCGACTTCCCGTCCAGCAACGCGCCCGGCCTTACCAGTGCCTTCAACCTCGGCCTGGCTTATGACTTCAATCAACTCATCACCCATGGCGTGACCCAGCAGGCTTCGGCGAGCGATACCGAGAAGTCCCATCTCGACCTGCTGTGGCAAGAGTGGCAGGTGGTCGCCCAAAGCCAGGTGCTGATGAACCGCATCGGCCAGCAGGAGCAGTTGGCGCAGGTGCTTGAGCACGAACAGGCGTTCTATGCCGACCTGATGCCGCGAACCCGTCGCGCGGTAGCCGAGGGCAACCTGACGATCGAAGCGCTGAGCCCGTATTTGACGACTGCGGCCGACAACGCGCGCCAGTTGAACGAGGCTCGCCGCGCTGCCCAGGACAACCGTGGCCAGCTCAACGCCCTGCTGGGCCTGATGCCCGATGTGCGGCTCGATCTGGTGTTCGACCGCACTCTGCCGCAGCTGAACGACGCCGCGGTGCGCGCCAGCCTGATCAGCGTCGCCGAGCGTCGCCCCGACCTGCGGGCCCTGCGCGCCGGCTATGCGGCGCAGGAGGCGCGCACGCACCGCGCGGTGCTGGCGCAGTTTCCCGCGCTCAACATCGGCATCACCCGCGTGCGCGATACCGCAGGGCTCTACACCAGCGGCTTTGCGCTGGGCTTCACGTTACCGCTGTTCAACCGCAACCGGGGCAACATTGCTGTGGAAGTGGCCACCCGGACGCAGTTGCGCCAGGAGTACGAAAAGCGCCTGAACGCAGCCCATGGCGACGCCTTGCGCGCGCTGCGCAGCGACGCGCAACTGATGGAGCAGATCCGCCTGGCGCAGGGTGAGGTGGCCCAGTTGCAGCCATTGGCCGACCGGGGTGAGCAGGCCCTGCAAGCCGGCGCCATGGATGCCCTGCGTTATGCCAATCTGCGCGCCGGCCTGTTGGCCAAGAAGCTGGAACTGCTGAACCTGGAGGCGAGCGTGCGTGAGCAGCGCATTGCCTTGCGCACGCTGACCGGGATCGATGTTTCCAATGGCCTGCACGCGCCATCGGATGCGACGCCGCAACAGAACAAACTGCCTTGAGGAGAACGTTCGATGAACCCGTTGAAATTGCGGATGGGCGCTCGGCGCTTGGCCACGGCGCTGCTGGCGTTGCTGCCATGGCTGTGCTTGCCACCGTTGGCCCACGGTGCGGAAAGCCCGGCCGAGCCCGGTGCTCTGGTGAGCACCGTGGCGCTCAAACGGGGCGAGTTGCCGCTGACCCTGACCGGCTTTGGCGTCGTCGCCCCCGAGGCGGGACAAAGCCAGAACGTCAGCGTGCAGCGTGCCGGCCGCGTCGAACGCTTGCGGGTTGCGGTGGGCGCGCAGGTGCAGCGAGGCCAGCCGCTGATGGAGCTTGCCGTTGACCCGGCCGCAGCCCAGGCGTTTGCCCAGGCGCGCAACGCGCAGCAGTACACCGAGGGCGAGGTGGCGCGCATCGAAGCGCTGGTGGCGCAGCAGTTGGCCACGCGCTCGCAACTGGCGCAGGCACGCCAGGCCGCGGCCGACGCCCGCGAAGCGGTGCGCGTGCAAGAGCGCCTGGGCGGTGCGGCCGAACGCATCACGGTGACGGCGCCGATCAGCGGCTTGCTGGTGGCGCTGCCGGTGGCCCAGGGCGACCGCATTCCGGCTGGCGCTGCCGTGGCGCAACTGGCCAACACCGATTCCTTGCGCGTCGCGCTGGGCATCGAGCCGGGTGATGTGCGCCACCTGCGCAGCGGCATGGCGGTGCGCCTGGCTTCGGTGTTCGACGAAACCCGTTCTGTGACGGGCCAGGTCGTACTGGTGCAGCGGGCCATCAACCCGAAAAGCCAGTTGGTCGATGCGGTGGTGCGATTCCAGCCAACCGCCGACTCGGGCCTGCTGCCGGGCTTGCGCGTGCGCGGCGACATCCAGTTCGCCAAGGCCGAAGGCTGGCTCATTCCGCGCTCGGCCCTGGTCAGGAGCGGCGATGGTTTTGCCGCATTCCAGGTGGCCGACGGCAAAGCCGCGCGGGTGGCCGTGCAGGTGATCACGGAGCAGGGCGATCAGGCCGTGGTCAAGGCCCCGTTCGATGCCCAGCGGCGCCTGGTGACGACGGGCGCCTACCAGTTGACCGATGGCATGGCCGTGCGCGAGGCCAAGTCATGAAGGTGGCGAGCTGGATTCAGGGGCACAGCCGCTCGATTCTCTTTCTGCTGGCCTTGCTGGCTGTAGGCGGCATCGTCGCCGCGCTGCGCCTGCCGGTGTCGATGTTTCCCACGGTGGACTTTCCCCGCGTCGTGGTGAGCCTGGATGCCGGCGATCGACCGGCCGACCAGATGGCGCTGCAAATCACCACGCCGGTGGAAGAAGCGATTCGCCGCGTGCCCGGTGTGGTCGATATCCGCTCCACGTCCAGCCGCGGCAGCGCCGAGATATCGGTCAACTTTAGCTGGGGCACGGACATGGTGGCGGCCGCGCTGCAGGTGAACGCAGCCACCAGTCGGGTGGCCACGTCGAGCCTGCCGCCAGGCACCCTGTTCGACACCAAACGCATGGACCCGACGGTATTTGCGGTGCTGGCCTACAGCCTCACCTCGCCCACGCTCTCGCTGACGGCCTTGCGCGACATCGCCCAGTACCAGATGCGCCCGCTGCTGTCGGGCATTGCTGGCGTGGCGCAGGTGGGCGTGGTGGGCGGCGAGCGCGAGGAATACCGCGTCACCGTGGCGCCCGCGCGCCTGGCCGCGCACGGCCTGACGCTGGCCGACGTGGCCGCCGCGCTGAACGCCGCCAACGTGGTGCAGGCGATCGGCAAGATCGAGGACCACTACAAGCTGTACCTGGTGGTGGGTGACACGCGGCTCAAGACGCTGGACGACATCCGCCACACCGTGCTCAAGTCGGGCCAGGACGGCATCGTCCAACTCGACGATGTGGCGCGGGTCGAGCGTTCGATCGAGCCGCAGTGGCTGCGCGTGACGGCCGACGGCCGCGACGCCGTGCTGCTCAACATCTACCAGCAGCCGGGCGCCAACAGCGTGCAGCTCACCAGGGATGTGACGGCGGCGCTGGCCAAGTACCAGGCAGCGCTGCCGCCGGATGTGAAGGTGGCAGCCTGGTACGACCAGAGCCAGCTCGTGACCGACGCCGCCGCCAGCGTGCGCGACGCCATCTTGATCGGCGCCGTGCTGGCGGCCGGCGTGCTGCTGCTGTTTTTGCGCAACCTCAAGATTACGCTGATCGCCGTGGTGGTGGTGCCGGTGGTGCTGGCGGCCACCGTGGTGCTGCTGTGGTCGCTGAACATGAGTTTCAACATCATGACCCTGGGCGGCATGGCGGCGGCCGTGGGCCTGGTCATCGACGACGCCATCGTGATGAGCGAGCACATCGTGCGGCGCATGCGCGGCGCGGTCGCCGGGCCACGCGACACCGTGATGCGCGCGGCGATCGAGTTCTTTCGCCCACTGGCGGGCTCCAGCGCGGCGACCATCGTGATCTTCGTTCCGCTGGCTTTTCTGAGCGGTGTCACGGGGGCGTTTTTCAAGGCGTTGTCGCTGACCATGGCGGCCGCGCTCATCATCTCCTTCTTCGTCACCTGGCTGGCCGTGCCCCTGGTCGCCAACCGCCTGTTGGACAACCGCGATGCCAATCAAAAAGAAGGCGGGCGCGTAACCGACTGGATGCACCTGCGCTACGAATGGGTGATGCGGCGCCTGTTGGCCCGTCCGATCTGGATCTTGCTGCTGATCGCGCCGCTGTGCGGCCTGGGCTGGCTGGCCTATCACAAGGTTGGCTCGGGCTTCATGCCGGCGATGGACGAGGGAGGCTTCATCATCGACTACCGCACCCAGCCTGGCACGGCCCTGGGCGAGACCGACCGCATGCTGCGTCAGATCGAGGACATCCTCAAGCACACACCCGAGGTGCAGACCTATTCGCGCCGCACCGGCACCGGGCTGGGCGGTGGCCTGAGCGAAGCCAACGAGGGCGATTTTTTCGTGCGGCTCAAGCCGCCGCCCCGCAGGCCCATCGACGAGGTCATGGCCGACGTGCAGAGCCAGATCGACCAGAACGTACCCGGCGTGGCGGCCGAGATGGCGCAGTTGATGGAAGACATGATCGGCGATATGACGGCGGTGCCGCAGCCGATCGAGATCAAGCTGTATTCGGACGACCCACGGCAGTTGAGCGCGCTGGCGCTCAAGACTGCCGAGGCCATCCGCAAGGTGCCCGGTGTCACCGGTGTGCGCAACGGCATCAAGCCGGCGGGCGACGCGTTGGTGGTCCAGGTGGATCGCGTCAAGGCCGCCCTCGAAGGGATGGACCCCAACGGGGTTACGCACATGCTCAACAACATCGTGGCGGGCCAGGTGACGACGCAGATGCAGGAGGGCCCCAAAATGGTCGGCGTGCGCGTCTGGGTGTCGGGTGATTTGAGGAAAACGGCGGCCGATTTACCCCGGATGTTGCTGCGCGCCCCCGACGGGCACGAGTTTCCGCTCGCGCGCATTGCCAGCATCAGCATCGAGACTGGCCAGCCGCAAATCACGCGCGAAAACCTCAAGCGCATGATCGCCGTGACTGCGCGCATCAACGGCCGGGACCTGGGCTCCACCGTGGTCGACGTGCAAAAAATCGTGGCGGCGCCGGACTTTCTGCCCGCGGGAACGTACTTCGAACTGGGCGGCCTGTACCAGCAGCAGCAGATCGCCTTTCGCGGCCTGGTGAACGTGCTGCTGGCGGCACTGGCGCTGGTCTTCCTGCTGCTCTTGTTTTTGTACGAGCAGTTCCGTATGGCGCTGTCGATCATGGTGATTCCGCTGGTCAGCATGACGGGTGTGTTCATCGGCCTGTGGGCCACTGGCGTGGAGCTCAACATCACATCCATGATGGGCATGACGATGATTGTGGGCATCGTCACTGAGGTGGCGATCTTCTACTTCTCGGAATACCGCGACCTGGCCAGCCACATGCCGCTGGACGAGGCCCTGATCCAGGCGGGCAAGAACCGCATGCGGCCGATCCTGATGTCGGTGCTGGCCGCCATCCTGACGCTGCTGCCGCTGGCGCTGGCGATCGGCCAGGGCTCGGAAATGCAAAAGCCGCTGGCCATCGCCATCATCTCGGGGCTCATCGTGCAACTGCCGCTGGTGCTGATCGCAATGCCGGTGATCTTCAAGAGCCTGAAGCGGCGGCGGGTGCGGCATGTGGAGCCATCCGCATGAACATTCCCGAGTTGATCCAGAACTACGGCTACGCGGCCGTGGCCGTGGGCACCTTTCTTGAGGGCGAGACGGTGCTGCTGCTGGCGGGCGCCGCTGCCAGTCGCGGCCATCTGGCCATGCCTTGGGTGATCGCGGTGGCCACCGTGGCCAGCTTTGCGGGCGACCAGCTCTTTTTTTACCTGGGTCGTGCCTATGGCCCGGCGCTGCTGCAGCGCTTTCCCAAGCTGGGGGCGGGCACGGCGCGCGCCCGCGTACTGCTGGAGCGCCACAACACGCCGGTGATTTTGTCGGTGCGCTTTTTGTATGGCTTGCGCATCGCAGGGCCCTTGGCGATCGGCATGAGCGGCGTGGGCTGGCTGCGGTTTTTCGTGCTCAACCTGATCGGCGCCGTGGTCTGGGCGTGCGCGATTGCCGCCCTGGGCTACGGGACGGGCCAGGCGCTGGCCTCGGTTCTGGGCACCATCGATGCGGACGAAATCTGGACCATGGGGGTTCTGCTCGTGGCCGGAGTGCTGATATGGCTGATCGCGCGTTTTCGGGCCGCGCGGCGGCGAGTGGGCGAAGGCCCGTTGGGGAGCGAATGATGCGGGTTTTGCTGGTCGAAGACGACGCCATGATCGGCGCGGCGGTCGAGGGCGCACTCAAGGACGCCGCTTACGCCGCCGATTGGGTCAGGAACGGGCAAACCGCCCTCAGCACGCTGGCCTGCCAGCACTATGACCTGGTGCTGCTGGACCTGGGCCTGCCCGGCAAGGACGGGCAGGAGGTGCTGGCCGGCATCCGCGCCAGGGACAACCCGGTGCCGGTGCTCATCATCACCGCGCGCGACGGGCTGGACGACCGGCTGCGCGGGCTGGATGGTGGAGCGGATGATTATTTGCTCAAGCCCTTCGAGATGGCCGAGCTGCTGGCGCGCATGCGCGCGGTGCTGCGGCGCAAGGGCGGCCGCGGCGTGCCCCTGCTGGGCAACGGCGTGCTGACGCTGGACCCGGCCACGCGTGAGGCCAGCGTGCAGGGCGGCGCGCCGGCGCAGTTGTCGCACCGCGAGTTCTCGCTGCTGCGCGCGCTGCTGATTCGTCCCGGTACCATTCTCTCGCGCAGTGAGCTGGAAGACCGCATCTACGGCTGGGGCGAGGAGGTGGAGAGCAATGCGGTCGAATACCTCATCCACGCCCTGCGACGCAAACTGGGCAGCGATGTCATCAAGAACGTCAGAGGCGTGGGATGGATGGTGTCAAGAAACGTCTGAACGCATCGGTGCAGCGCAAGCTGTCGCTGGCGCTGACCCTGGCCATCGCGCTGGTGGCGCTGGTGGCCGGGGCGCTGTCGTTTGCCGCTGCCTACGACGAGGCGCAGGAGCTGCAAGACGACGTCCTGCGCCAGGTCGCGCGGGTCGTCGATGGCCGGCGCCTGGCGCTGCCGCCTGCGCCGCAAGATGCGCACTTCAAGGACCACGACGACGCGGCGCGCCTGATCGTGCAGCCGCTGGGGCCGCTGGACGCGAGCGGCTTGCATGTGGACGAGGGCGGGGCGCTGCCGGTGCCCCCCTCGCTGGCGGACGGCCTGCACACGCTGACGCTGCAAGGCGAGGCGTTTCGCGTGTTGATCAAGACGGCGGCGACCGGCGAGCGCGTGGTGGTGGCGCAAGAGTCGGACTTTCGCGACGCGATGGCGCGCGACAGCGCCTTGCGCACGGTGCTGCCGTTTGCGGTGCTGGTGCCGGTGTTGCTTTGGGTGGTGGCCACGCTGGTGCGGCAGTTGTTCAGGCCCATCGGCGTGCTGGCGCAGGACATTGATCGGCGCGCGGAGCAGGATTTGCGCGCCATCGATGAGGGGCCGATCCCGAGCGAGGTGCGCCCCTTCGTGCGGGCCATCAATCGCCTGCTGGGCCGCGTGGCGCAAGACCTGGAGCGCCAGCGCCGCTTTGTCGCCGATGCGGCGCACGAGTTGCGATCGCCGCTCACGGCCCTGTCGCTGCAAGCCGAGCGCTTGCAGCAGGCGCCCATGTCGGACACCGCGCAGCAGCGGCTTGCCGAGTTGCGCCAGGGCATCCAGCGCGGGCGTGCGCTGCTGGAGCAGCTGCTGTCGCTGGCGCGGGCGCAGCAGCCCGGAGCGGCGCCGGCGGCGGCCGTGTCGGTGCAAGGCGTGTTCCGCAGCGTGCTGCAAGAGCTGATGCCGCTGGCGCAGGCCCGGCAGATCGACCTGGGCGTGGTGGGCGCGCAAGACGCGCAGGTCGCGGTGAGCGCGCTGGATCTGCGCACCCTCGTCAAGAACCTGGTGGACAACGCCATCCGCTACACCCCGGTGGGCGGGCGCGTCGATCTGTCGGTGGGGCAGCTGGCGGGCGCGGTGGTGCTGTGCGTTGAAGACACCGGGCCCGGCATCGCCCCGGCCGAGCGCGAGCGGGTGTTCGATGCCTTTTATCGCACCGTGGGCACCGAGCCCGCGGGCTCGGGCCTGGGCCTGTCGATCGTGCAGGCCATCGCCCAGCGCGTCGGCGCCCGCGTCAGCCTGGCATGGAGCGACGACGCCGCGCAACGCGGCTTGAAGGTGCAGGTGCTGCTGCCGGATTGAGGTTGACGGTTGGGCACGCTTTGCAAGTGCACAGGCCTCGTGTGGTTTCGCGGGCCGGGCGCCGGGAGGCTCACCGGCCGCTCACCTGCGGCAACGCCTTCAGACCCCGATCCATGCCCGTTCAGGAGGGGGTAAGATAACTGTATGAATATCCAGTATCCAGCTCGAATCGAGCGCAATGGATACCTTAAAAAATACAGCGATCGTGTCTGCTCTTGCCTTGGTTTCTGCAGCGCCTCAGGGGGCCGGCTGCCGCGTGGCCACGCCACCCGGCGTGTGGCCGGCCGATGCGCTGGCCGTGGATGGGTGGCGCACCGTGCCGACCGCCCACCCGCCACTGGACGCCCAGTTGCCGGGGGGTGGCTGGCCCCTGGGCGCGCTGATCGAGCTGTTGCAACCCGCACCCGATGCGCCCGTCTGGCCGCTGGTGCTGCCGGCGCTGGTTGCGCGCCAGCGCAGCGCCGGCGGCGCACTGGCGCTGGTCGGCTCGCCGCACGAGCCCTTCGTGCCGGCGCTGGCGGCTGCCGGCGTGCGCGCCGATGCCGTGCTGTGGCTGACGGCCGATGCGCCGGTGGCCCGGCTGTGGCTGGCCGAGCAGGCCTTGGCCTGCGGCGACGTAGCGGCCGTGCTGGCCTGGCTGCCGCGTGCGCGCTCGGCCGATCTGCGGCGCTTGCACCTGGCGGCGGCGCGGCGCGGCGAGGGCTTGCTGTTTGCGCTGCGGCCGGCCGCGGCGGCAGCCAGCGCCTCGCCCGCGCCGCTGCGGATCGCGGTCGAAGGGGCGGACGGCTCCACGCTGGCGCTGCGCCTGCGTCTGCTCAAGCGGCGCGGCCCGCCGCTGGTCGAGCCCCTGCTGCTGGCGCGTGGCGCGCCGCTGTGCGATGTGCTGGCGGCTTCTGCTGGCGTGCAGGCGCAAGCGCCACAGGGCGTGCCGAATGTCGATTGGGTGCTGCCGCGCAGGGTATCTGCGGGTGGAGTTTGCGTGCAGCCGGAGGTGGGCGATGCTGTGGTTCGCCTTGCCGTGGCCGCCTGAGGGCGTGCCGACCCAGCCCGCCCAGGATGAAGTGGGCGGCGCGTCGCCCGGCGACCCGCTCGGCTGGTGGGCGCTGCGCTTGACCCCGCGCGTGGCACGGCTGGAGGACGCGCTGCTGCTGGAGGTGTCGGGCAGCCTGCGTCTGTGGGGTGGGGTGGCGGCCTTGCAGCAGCGCATTCTTGAGAAAAATATGGCTCTGGCGCCCGCCGATATTGCGCAATCAGCTATCGGAATAATAGCGGTTGCGCACCTGCGCCTGCGCCGCCAAGGGTGCGCCGTGCCCACCGGCGGTGCGGCCGCCTTGCCCCTGCCGGTGCTTGACGCAGCGCGGCCGCACGTGCCGCTGCTGGCGCGGCTGGGCCTGCGCACCTGGGGCGATGCGCACGCCTTGCCGCGCGCGGCCATGGTGCGCCGCTTCGGGCCGGCGCTGCGCGCCGCGCTGGACGTGGCTTTCGGCCTGGCGCCCGAGCGCTATCCGTGGCTGGTGCTGCCCGAGCGTTTTGATGAGAAGCTGGAATTGCCTGCGCATGCCGAGTCGGCGCCGGCCCTGCTGTGGTCGGCCAATCGCCTGCTGGCCGCACTGCAAACCTGGCTGCGCGCGCGCCAGCAAGGGGTGCTGGCCTTTGAGCTGGGCTGGACGCTCGACCAAAAGCGCCTGAACGGGCGCGAGCTGCCGCCGGCGCAGTCGCTGCGGATTCGCACCGCCGAGCCGGCGCAGTCCATGGACCACCTGCGCCGCCTGCTGGCCGAGCGGCTGGCGCGCACCTCCTTGCTGGCGCCCGCCATCGGCCTGCGCCTGCATGCCGTGCAGACCGCGCCCTGGCAGCCCGGCAACGCCGCGTTGCTGCCGGGTGAGCAGCGGGTGGGTGAGCCGCTGCATGTGCTCATCGAGCGCGCCAACGCACGCCTGGGGCCCGGCAGCGTGCGCCGTCCGGTGCTGCGCGCCGACCACCGGCCCGAACAGCGCCAGCGTTGGGAAGCGGTGGAAGAAAAAAGTCACCCGCACCCCAACCGTCTTCCGCCTGCGGGGGAGGGAGCAACTGAGCACGCACCCGCCGACACCCTGGCGCCCGCCTGGCTGCTGCGCCCGCCGCAACCGCTGGAGGTGCGCGGCGGGCGGCCCTGCCGCGGTGGCGCCGCACTGCGCCTGCTGACCCGGCCCTGTCGCATCGAAGCGGGCTGGTGGGCCGGTGAAAGCCTGGCGTCCGAGGCAGGCGACGAGGCCGTTGCGCGCGACTACTTCATGGCCCAGGGCCCGGCGCAGGAGTTGCTGTGGGTCTATTGCGAGCGGCCGACCTCGCGCACGCCGGCCGGCGCCGCCCCGCGCTGGTTTTTGCACGGCATTTATGCCTGAGCTCAGTCGCAAGGACGAACAAGCGCGCCGCCGCGCCCGGTTGCGCGAGCAGCCGGCCATGCCCCGTGTGGATGCGGCGCTGCCGGGCTATGCGGAGCTGCATTGCCTGACGCACTTCAGTTTTCAGCGCGGCGCATCCAGCCCCGAAGAACTGGTGCGCCGCGCCCATGCGCTGGGTTATGCGGCGCTGGCCGTGACCGACGAGTGCTCGGTGGCCGGCGCCGTGCAAGCCTGGCGGGCGCTGGCCGATCTGAAGGGCGATTTGCAAGGGGCGGCAGCGGGGCAGGCGCCTGGCCTGCCGCACCTGATCCATGGCAGCGAGTTTCGCTTTGCCGGGCAGGGCACGCTGGTGGCGCTGGCGCGCGACCGGCCAGGCTGGGGCGATCTGTGCGCTTTCATCAGCGCGTGCCGGCGCGCCGCGCCCAAAGGGCAGTACCGCTTGCCGCCACTGGCCGAGGCCTTGGCGGCGCTGGCCCGCTGCGAGTGCCTGTGGGCGCCGGCGCGGGTGGGAGAGGGGGGTTTCGCGGGGCTGGAGCCGGCCGTGGCGAAGGCCAAAATCCCGCTGCTGCTGGAGCTGCATGCCGACGCCGGCGACGCCCTTTGGCAGGCTCATATGCAACGGCTTGCAGCGGCCAGCGGCTGCCCCTTGGTGGCTGCGGGCGACGTGCACATGCACGCGCGCGGCGCCAAGCGGCTGCACGATGTGATGTGCGCCATCCGCCTGGGCCGGCCGGTACAGGTCTGCGGCTTTGCGCTGCACGCCAATGCCGAGCGCCACTTGCGCGCGCGCGAGCGCCTGGCCGAAATTTATCCACCCGCACTGCTCGCCGCCACGCTGGCGATTGCCGCGCGCTGCACCTTTCGGCTGGATGAAATTCGCTACGACTATCCGCGCGAATCGGTGCTGCCGGGATTGAGTCCCACCCAGACGCTGCGCCGCCACACCGTGGCCGGTGCGCACGAACGCTATCCGCGCGGCGTGCCGATGCGCATCTGGCGCTACCTGGCCAAGGAGCTGCGCCTGATTGCCGAATGCCGCTATGAGATGTTTTTTTTGACCGTGCACGACATCGTGTGCTTTGCCAAGGGCCGCGGCATCCTGTGCCAGGGGCGCGGCTCGGCGGCCAACTCCGTGGTCTGCTTTTGCCTGGGCATCACCGCCGCCGACCCCGAGCAGTCGCACCCGCTGCTCGAGCGCTTCATCAGCAAGGCGCGGCAAAGCGAGCCGCCCGACATCGACGTGGATTTCGAGCACGCGCGGCGCGAGGAGGTCATTCAATACATCTACGGCAAATACGGCCGCGAGCGCGCCGCGCTGGCGGCCGCCGTCATCGCCTGGCGCAGCCGCAGTGCGCTGCGCGACGTGGGCGCGGCACTGGGCGTGGACGCGCGCCTGGTCGATGCTTTTGCCAAAGACCACCACGGCTTCGACGGCAGCCCCGCCGCGCCGCGCCTGCTGGAGATGGCGCAGGCGTTGCAGGTGGACTTGCCTGCGGCCCTGGCGCGCCAGTGGCTGGAGCTGGCGGCGCAACTGCGCGGGCGTCCGCGGCACCTGAGCCAGCACGTGGGCGGCTTTGTGCTGACCGAGACGCCGCTCACGCGCCTGGTGCCCATCGAGCCCGCCGCCATGGAAGGGCGCAGCGTCATCCAGTGGGACAAGGACGACCTGGAAGCGCTGGGCCTTTTGAAGGTGGACGTGCTGGCGCTGGGCATGCTGACGGCCGTGCGCCGCTGCATCGATCTGGTCGCACGCTGGCGCGGCCAGCCGTTCACGCGCTATGACATCCAGGGCGAAGATGCGGCCACCTACGCCATGATCCGCCGCGCCGACACCGTGGGCACCTTCCAGATCGAAAGCCGCGCGCAGATGAGCATGCTGCCGCGCCTCAAGCCCACCACGTTTTACGACCTGGTGGTGCAGGTGGCCATCGTGCGGCCCGGGCCCATCAGCGGCGGCATGGTGCACCCGTACCTGAAGGCGCGCGAGCGCCAGAGGCAGGGCCTGCCGATCGAATACGAGCGCTCGCACCACGACCGCCCGGGGGCCAAGCCCCGGCTGGCCCGCGCGCTGGAGCGCACGCTGGGCGTGCCGATCTTTCAGGAGCAGGTGATGGAGCTGTCCATGCTGGCGGCGGGCTTTTCTGCCGAGAAAGCCGACCGCCTGCGCCGCGCCATGGCGGCCTGGAAGAAAAAGGGCGGCCTGGAGCCCTTCGAGCGCGAGCTGATCGAAGGCATGCGCGCGCGCGGCTACAGCGCCGAATTTGCGCAGCGCATCTTCGAGCAGATCAAGGGCTTTGGCGAATACGGCTTTCCCGAGAGCCACGCCTGGAGCTTCGCCCTGATCGCCTACGAAAGCGCCTGGCTCAAGTGCCACGAGCCCGAAGCCTATCTGGCTGCCATGCTCAACGCGCAACCCATGGGCTTTTACGGCCCCGCGCAACTGGTGCAAGACGCGCGCCGCCACGGCGTGGTGGTGTTGCCTGCCGACGTGAGCGCCAGCGACTGGGACTGCACGCTGGCTGACCCTCACCCCAATCCCAAAAAATTGGGGTCAGATCAACATTTTTCGGGGCAACAGCCTTCGTCACGCCCCGCCGTGCGTCTGGGCTTGCGCATGGTGCGCGCTCTGGCCGAGGCAGCGGGGCGGCGCATCGCCGCGGCGCGCGCCGCGCGGGCTTTTGTCGATGTCGATGACCTGGCGCGCCGCGCCGCGCTGGATACCGGCGAGCTCAATCAACTGGCCGCCGCCGATGCGCTGACCAGCCTGGCCGGTCACCGGCGCCAGCAGGTGTGGCAGGCCGCCGCGCTGAAGGCCATGCCCGCGCTGCTGCGCGATGCGCCGATCGGCGAGGCGCCGCTTGCGCTGCCCGCCGCCGGCGAAGGCGAAGCCATCGTGCACGACTACGCCGCGCTGGGCTTGACTCTGCGCCGCCACCCCCTGGCCTTGTTGCGCCCACGGCTGGCGCGCCAGCGCCTGCTGACTGCGGCCGAGTTGCAGCACCTGCCCAGCGGCCGCTGGGTGCGCGCCTGCGGTCTGGTGACGGGCCGCCAGCGCCCGGCCACGGCCAAAGGCACCATCTTCGTCACGCTGGAGGACGAGACCGGCCCCGTCAACGTCATCGTCTGGCCCAGCCTGCGCGAGGACGAGGCGCAGCGCCACGCCTTGCTGCGCGCGCAGTTGCTGGCCGTCGAAGGGCAGTGGCAGCGCGACGAGGGCAGCGGCGGGCAGGTGCGGCACCTGGTGGCGCGGCGCTTGCACGACCTCACGCCGCTGCTGGGGCGCCTGGCGGGCCTGACGGCCAGCCGGGACTTTCACTGATCGGCTGGTCCCGGCGCCGCCTCGCCCCACTGCGCCATCTCCTGGGTCGTGAAGCCCGCCTGCCGGCGCGCCGACAAGTTGAGCGGCCCCTTCAGGCGCGGGGCCTGATACGCCGCCGTCAGCCGTGCGTAGTGCGCCACCGGCTCCAGCCCTTGGCGCTGGCACAGCCAGCGGTACCAGTGGTTGCCGATGGCCACGTGGCCGATTTCGTCGCGCAGGATGATGTCCAGGATGTCGCACGCGGCCTGCGCGTCGGACGTGCCCACGGCGCGCAGCTTGCGCTGGATCAGCGGCGTGGCGTCCAGCCCGCGCGCCTCCAGCGTGCGCGGCACCAGGGCCATGCGCGCGGTGATGTCGCCTGCGGTTTTCTCGCACATCGTCCACAGGCCGTCGTGCGCGGCAAAGTCGCCATAGGTGTGGCCCAGCGTTTGCAGGTGGGCGTGCAGCAGGCCGAAGTGATGCGCCTCCTCGCCGGCCACGCGCAGCCAGTCGCGGTAATAGGCTTCGGGCATGCCGGCAAAGCGCCACAGCGCGTCCAGCGCCAGGTTGATGGCATTGAACTCGATGTGGCAGACCGCGTGGATCAGCGCGGCGCGCCCCTCGGGCGTGTGCACCGAGCGCCGCGGCAACTGCGTGTGCGGGATCAATACCGGGCGCGCCGGGCGCCCGGGCTGGCCGGCAGCCGCCTCGATGGATGCCTCGAATGCTATCGAAATACGAGCTTGTTGCGCAGACAGGGAGCGCGTCAGAGCCAGTTTTGTCTCGACATCATCGGCCTCGAAGGCCTGCAGGGCAAGGGCGCGCAACTCCATCCCTACAATTGTAATTTTGCCGTTCGAAGGAGCTGCGCGATGGCTGTGTATGAACTCGATGGCGTGGCGCCGCAGGTTGACGCCAGCGCCTGGATCGCCGATTCGGCCGAGGTGATGGGCAACGTGAGCCTGGGCGCCGACGCCAGCGTGTGGTTCGGCTGCGTCTTGCGTGGCGACACCGAGCGCATGTCGGTGGGCGAGGGCAGCAACATCCAGGACCTGAGCGTGCTGCACGCCGACCTGGGCATGCCCCTGACCATCGGCCGCCACGTGACGGTGGGCCACAAGGTGATGCTGCACGGCTGCACCATCGGCGACGAGTCGCTGATCGGCATCGGCGCCGTGGTGCTCAACGGCGCCAAGATCGGCAAGAACTGCCTGGTGGGCGCCGGCGCCCTGGTGACCGAGGGCAAGGTGTTTGCCGACGGCAGCATGATCGTGGGCGCGCCCGCGCGCGTGGTGCGCCAGCTCACGCCCGAGCAGATCGAGGGCCTGCGCCGCAGCGCGCAGCACTACATCGACAACGCGCGCCGCTTCAAGGCCGGCTTGAAGAAGCGGGGCTGAGGCCTCATCTGCACCGGATGTCCGAACTGCACAAATTCATCTTCGACGGCCTGCCGGTGCGCGGCGCGCTGGTGCGCCTCACCGACGCGTGGCAAGAGGTGCTGCGCCGGCGCGCGGCCAACACGCAAACCGGTGCGTACGCGGCGCCCGTGGCGGGCGTGCTGGGTGAGATGGCCGCCGCCGCCGTGCTGATGCAGTCGGGCATCAAGTTCGACGGCGCGCTGGTCATGCAGATTTTTGGCGACGGCCCGGTCAAGCTGGCCGTGGCCGAGGTGCAGTCCGACCTGCGCCTGCGCGCCACCGCCACGGTGACCGGCGCCGTGCGCGCGGGCGCCAGCCTGGCCGAGCTGGTCAATGTGCGGGGCGGCGGGCGCTGCGCCATCACGCTCGATCCGCGCCTGCGCCTGCCCGGCCAGCAGCCCTACCAGGGCGTGGTGCCGCTGGTGGACGCCAGCGGCGCGGCGCTGGAGGGCATCGGGCCCGTGATCGAGCACTACATGCGCCAGTCCGAGCAACTGGACACCACCATCGTGCTGGCCGCCGGCGACAACGTGGCCGCCGGCCTGTTGCTGCAGCGCCTGCCGGTGCAGGGCCAGCACAACCTGGGGCAAAGCCACCTGGCGGGCGAGGCCGACGTGGACGACCCGTTCGAGCGCCTGTCGCTGCTGGCGCGCAGCTTGAAGCGCGAGGAGCTGCTGGACCTTCAAGCCGACACGGTCCTGCACCGCCTGTTCTGGCAAGAGCCGCTGCTGCGCTTCGAGCCGGCGCAAGGCGACACGGGGCCGCGCTTTGCCTGCTCGTGCAGCCGCGAGCGCGTGGCGGCCATGCTCAAGGGCCTGGGCCAGGTCGAGGTCGATTCCATCGTGCACGAACAGGGCCAGGTCGAAGTGAGCTGCGATTTTTGCGGCCAGCAGGAGCGCTTTGACGCCGTGGATGTGGCGCGTCTGTTCACGCCGGCGGCGCAGCAGTCGCCCTTGCCGGGGTCGGTGCAGTAAGCCGCGCGCCATGCGTTTTGACGTCATCACGCTGTTTCCCGAGCTGTTTGCTCCGTTTGTGCAAGCAGGCATCACGCGCCGCGCCTACGCCAGCGGCCAGATCGAGCTGAAGCTGTGGAACCCGCGCGAGCACGCCGAGGGCAACTACCGCCGCGTGGATGACCGCCCCTTTGGCGGCGGCCCCGGCATGGTGATGATGGCCGAGCCGCTGGCGCGCTGCCTGGCCGCGGTGCGCGCCGACCGCGCCGAGGCGCCCGGCGCCCAGGCGCCGGCCGTGCTGTTCTCGCCGACGGGCGAGCCCCTGCGCCACGCCGGCGTGCAGCGCTGGGCCGAGAGCCCTGGCGCCGTGCTGATTTGCGGGCGCTACGAAGGCATCGATCAGCGCTTCATCGACACCTGCGTCGACCTCCAGATCAGCCTGGGCGACTTTGTCCTGTCGGGCGGCGAGATTGCGGCGCTGGCCCTGCTGGACGCGGTGGCGCGCTTGCAGCCCGGCGTGCTGGGCGAGGAGGGCAGCCACCAGCAGGACAGCTTCAATCCGGCGCTCGACGGCTTGCTCGACTGCCCGCACTACACGCGTCCCGAGTTGTGGCGCGAGCAGCCCGTGCCCGCACCGCTGCTGTCGGGCCACCACGCGCACATCGAGCGCTGGCGGCGCGAGCAGCGCCTGCTGCTGACGGCGCGCCAGCGCCCGGCCCTGATCGACGCCGCGCGCGCGGCCGGCCGCCTGGACGCCCGTGACGAGCAGCTGCTGGGCAAACGTCCGGCCGCGCTATAATGGCGGGCTTTTCGATCCTCTGTCCGCCGCGGCCACGCCTTTGTGCAACCATGGCCGCCCCTAGCGTAGCGTGAGCATGATCGAGACAGGAAAAGAGTGATGAACCTGATTGAAACCCTCGAAAAAGAGGAAATCGCCCGCCTGGGCAAGAATGTTCCCGTTTTTGCGCCCGGCGACACCGTGATCGTCAGCGTGAACGTGGTCGAAGGCAGCCGCAAGCGGGTGCAGGCCTACGAAGGCGTGGTGATCGCCAAGCGCAACCGGGGCCTGAACAGCGGCTTCACCGTGCGCAAGATCTCCAACGGCGAAGGCGTGGAGCGCACCTTCCAGACCTACTCGCCGCTGATCGCCAAGATCGAGGTCAAGCGCCGCGGCGACGTGCGCCGCGCCAAGCTGTACTACCTGCGCGGCCTGAGCGGCAAGAAGGCCCGCATCAAGGAAAAGCTCGCCGGCCGCGCCGCAGCAGCCCCCCAGGTCGAAACCGCGTGATGCCGGGGCGGCGCCCCACCGGGTGTCGCCTGGTTCCGCTTGCAACCGCCTGCCGCTTTGCGCGTGCAGGCGGTTTTTGCATTGGCGCCCTCATTCACCATGGCCACTTCCCCCACGCTTTTGCCCTCGTTCGACCCGCGCCGGGTACCGGTGACCGGCGTGGACGATCACCTGCCGGCCGTGCCGCTCGACCGGCTCACGCCCGCGGCCTTGCGCCACCGCTTTGAGGCGCCGCCGCCCTGGCAACCCGAGGTGCGCCAGGAGCCGCTGTTCGTCGATCGCGCGCCGGTGGACGCCGCCGTGCTGGTGCCGCTGGTGTTGCGCGCGGGCGGCTTGTCGGTGTTGCTGACCGAGCGCGCGCTGGGCTTGTCCAGCCATTCCGGCCAGGTGGCGTTTCCGGGTGGCAAGGTCGAGGCCGGCGATGGCGATGTGGTGCACGCGGCCCTGCGCGAGACGCGCGAGGAAGTCGGCCTGGCGGATCGCTTCATCGACGTGCTGGGGCAATTGCCGGTGTATGCGACCGGCTCGCAGTTTCTCGTGACGCCGGTGGTGGCATTGGTGCGCGAAGGTTTTGTGCTGCATCCCAACGCGGATGAGGTGGCGCACGCCTTCGAGGTGCCGCTGGCCTTCTTGATGAATCCGGCGCATCACCGCCGCCATCGCCTCGAGTGGGCGGGCGGCGTGCGCGAGTGGTTCTCCATGCCTTACCGCGAGCCGGCCCACGCGGTGCCCGGCAGCGGCGAAAGTGCGCCCGTCACCGAGCACTTCATCTGGGGTGCGACCGCCGGCATGTTGCGAAATTTCTACAGATTCCTGCTGGCCTGAGCCGCAGCCGGCACCCGGGGCCGCGCGATCGCCGCGGCCTCACTATCATCACCGGATGATCTTGCTGGCCATCGTGATCACCTTGCTGCTCGAGCAGGTGTGGCCCGTGGCGCCGCGCAACCCCGTCATGCTGGCGCTGCTGCGGTGGGCCCGCACGGTGGCGCGCAACATGGACACCGGCGCCGGCAACCACGCCTGGCTGGCGTGGGCGGTGGCCGTGGGTCTGCCCGCGCTGGGCGTGGGGGCCGTCCATGCGCTGTTGAACGGGCTGGGTGGGTGGCCGCTGACCACGCTGTGGACCATCGCCGTGTTGTACTGCACGCTCGGTTTTCGCCAATTCAGCCACCACTTTGTCGCCATTCGCGACGCGCTGGAGCTGGGCGATGACGAACGGGCGCGGCAGTTGCTGGCGCAGTGGCTGCAGGTCGATGCCAGCGCCGTGGCGCGCTCCGATGTGGTGCGCCTGGCGCTCGAGGTTTCGGTGCTGGCGGCGCACCGCCACGTGTTCGGCGTGATGCTCTGGTTTTGCCTGCTGCAGGTGCTGGGTCTGGGCCCGGCCGGGGCACTGCTGTATCGCCAGGCCGAGGCGCTGTCGCGCGCCTGGCGACGCGACGCGGCGGCGCCCGAGCGCGGTGTCAGCACCGCGCTGGCGCGCGTCGCCCAAGGGGCTTGGCGCTGGATCGACTGGCTGCCGGCACGCGCGACGGCGCTGGCGCTGGCCATCGTGGGCAGTTTCGAGGATGCGATCGATGCCTGGCGCCGCCATGCCGGCCAGTTTGCCAACGCCAACGACGGCGTGATCATGGCGGCGGCCTCGGGTGCGGTGGGCGTGCGCCTGGGCAGTGTGTCCGTGCGTGCGCCGGGCCCGCTGGCGATCGACGGGCCGGCCGACGCCTTGCCCGGTGAAGTGCCCAGCGTCGCGCATTTCGCCCGCGTGGTGGGCCTGGTGTGGCGCATGGTGGCGCTGTGGCTGCTGCTGCTGGCGCTGTTGACGGTGGCGCACGTGCTGGGGTGAGCACCGGCCTGCCTCGGGTTGCACGGGCCATCGCTCATAGGGAAATTCCCAGTTTCCTGGCGCAGTTCAAGGCGGTGCGGCTCGATACAATCATTAACCGACCGAGCGGTCGATTTATGGATGGGCCAGTTTTCCTGGCCGCCTTCCCGAGACCATTTCAATCCCCGTTGGAGCCAAACCCATGAAGATCAAACACATCGCCCTGGCGTGCATTGCCGCGACCGGCTTTTCCATGTCCGCCTGGGCCGACATCAACGTGGGCGTCACGCTCTCGGCCACGGGGCCGGCGGCGTCGCTGGGCATCCCCGAGAAAAACACCATTTCGCTGCTGCCCAAGACCATGG
This sequence comes from Pseudomonadota bacterium, assembly GCA_018241325.1. Taxonomy (GTDB): domain Bacteria; phylum Pseudomonadota; class Gammaproteobacteria; order Burkholderiales; family Burkholderiaceae_C; genus Ottowia. The sequence goes on from JAFEEB010000066.1 coordinate 41,976, forward strand.
GCGGGCAAAAGGTCAACTACGTCGTGCTGGACGATGGATCGGACACCACCGGCGCGGTCACCAACGCGCGCAAGCTGATGTCGGAAAAGGTGGACGTCATCTTCGGCTCGTCCACCACGCCGGCCTCGCTGGCCATGATCGACGCCGTGGCCGAGGGCAAGACGCCGATGATCTCGCTGGGCGCCTCGGCGGCCATCATCGAGCCGCAGGACGCCAAGAAGCGCTGGGTGTTCAAGACCCCGCAAAACGACATCATGATGGCGCTGGCCATTGCCGGCCACATGGCTGACCATGGCATCAAGACGGTGGGCTTCATCGGCTTTTCCGACGCCTATGGCGAGGGCTGGTACAAGGAAACCGTCAAGGCGCTGGACCTCAAGAAGATCAAGCTGGTGGCCAACGAGCGCTATGGCCGCACCGACACCGCGGTGACCGGGCAGGTGCTCAAGCTGATGGCCGCCAAGCCGGACGCGGTGCTGATCGCCGGCTCGGGCACGCCGGCGGCACTGCCCGAGAAGACGCTCAAGGAGCGCGGCTACACGGGCAAGATCTACCAGACCCACGGCGTGGCCAACAACGACTTCCTGCGCGTGGGTGGCAAGGACGTGGAGGGCACCCTGCTGCCCGCCGGCCCGGTGCTGGTGGCCGATCAATTGCCGGCCAGCAACCCCGTGCGCAAGTCGGCGCTGGAATACATCCATGCCTATGAAGGCGCCTACGGCAAGGGCAGCGTGTCCACCTTCGGCGGCCACGTGTGGGACGCCGGCAAGGTGCTGGCCGCGGCCGTCCCGGTGGCGCTCAAGGGCGGACAGCCGGGCACCGAGGCGTTCCGCGCGGCCTTGCGCGACGCCATCGAGCAGGTCAAGGACGTGGCCGGCGCGCACGGCATCTTCAACATGTCGCCGCAGGATCACCTGGGGCTGGACCAGCGCGGCGTGGTGATGGTCAAGATCGAGAACGGCAAGTGGGTCTACCAGCCCAGCAAGTGATCGGCCACCGGCAACCGTAGGCAAGCGCTTGCGGAATTTCGGGGCAATCAGGGCGACCTGCCGGCGGCGGTCGCCCTGTTCGCGCAACGGGATGCAGTGGGCGGTGCTCGCACGGAGGCCGGACGATTCTGGCTAGTGGTTTTCCATGTTCGGCCTCGGCAATTATTGATGTTTAATAATCGTTTTTTGAAACCGGCGGGTGGTCGCGAGGCGCTCATCCCACCGTTTTTTTTGGGTGATCCTCGTGACGAACCGGTGTTTTGATTCATGGACACACAAATAGCCCTGATGCTGGCGCAGGACGGTTTCGTCACCGGCGCCATCTACGCGCTGATGGCGCTGGCACTGGTGCTGGTGTTCTCCGTTACCCGCGTGATCTTCATTCCGCAGGGCGAGTTCGTCACCTATGCGGCACTGTCGATGGCGGCCATCCAGGCCGGGGGCGTGCCCTCGGCCATCTGGCTGCTGTTGGGCTTGGCGGTGATCACGTTGCTGGTCGAGGGCTGGCGCCACTGGCGCGGCGCGCACGTGGACTGGCGTTCCACGGTGGTGTGGGCCATCGTGCTGCCGGCCGTGGCCGCGGTGCTGGCGCTGGCGGTCAAACCGACCGCGGCCTGGGCACAAACCTTGCTGGCCCTGCTGCTGATCGTGCCCATGGGGCCGCTGCTGTATCGGCTGGTGTTCCGCCCGCTGGCGCACGCCAGCGTGCTGATGCTGCTGATCGTTTCGGTGGCGCTGCACTGGGTCATGGTCGGCCTGGGCTTGTACTTCTTCGGCGCCGAGGGCGCGCGCACCACGTCGATGTGGGACGCACGCTGGGATGTGGGCGGCCTGCCGGTCAGCGGCCAGTCGCTGGTGGTGATCGGCGCGGCCGTCGTGCTGCTGGCGGCCATGTACGTGTTCTTCGAGCGCTCCATCATCGGCAAGGCGCTGCGCGCCACCGCCATCAACCGTGTGGGCGCGCGCCTGATGGGCATTCCGACCGACCTGTCGGGCGACATCTGCTTTGCGCTGGCCGCGCTCATCGGCGCCGTTTGCGGCCTGCTGATCGCGCCCGTCACCACCATCTACTACGACACCGGCTTCCTGATCGGCTTGAAGGGCTTTGTCGCGGCCATCGTCGGCGGGTTGATGAGCTACCCCATGTCGGTGCTGGGCGCATTGCTGGTGGGCCAGCTTGAATCCTTCTCCTCGTTCTGGGCCAGCGCCTTCAAGGAAGTGATCGTGTTCACCCTCATCATTCCGGTGCTCTGGTGGCGCTCGCTCAACACCCGTCACGTGGAGGACGAGGAATGACGAGCCGCCACCTGACCTGGCTGGCCATTGCGCTGCTGGCGCTGTCCTGGCCATTGTTTGGAGCCTTCACCATCACACTGGTGAACTACATCGGCCTGTATTCGCTGGTGGCCGTGGGGTTGGTCATGCTGACCGGCGTGGGCGGCATCACCTCGTTCGGTCAGGCGGCCTTCGTCGGCCTGGGGGCGTACGCCACGGCCTGGATCTGCACCTCGCCCACGGCCGCGCAGGCATTGTCGGCGCTGCCGGCGGGGGCCTTGCCGTGGCTGGGCCTGCTGCTGGGTCTGGTGGTCACGGCGCTGATCGCCTGGTTCCTGGGTGCCGTCACGTTGCCGCTGGCGGGGCACTTCCTGCCACTGGGCACACTGGCCTGGGGCCTCAGCCTGTACTACATCTTCGGCAACCTCGATGGCCTGGGCGGCTTCACCGGCATCACCGGCGTACCGCCGCTGTCGATCGGCGGTTTCGAACTCAGTTCGCCCCGCGTGCTGGGGGTGCTGATCTGGGCCGTGCTGCTGCTGGCGATCTGGGCCTTGCACAACCTGCTGGACTCGCGCGAGGGCCGGGCCATCCGCGCGCTCAAGAGCGGGCGCGTGATGGCCGAGTCGATGGGCGTGGACACCGGGCGCCAGCGCATGAAGCTGTTCGTGCTGGCGGCGTTGCTGTCGGCTGTGTCCGGATGGCTCTATGCGCACTTGCAGCGCTTCGTCAATCCCACGCCTTTCGATCTGAACATCGGCATCGAATACCTGTTCATGGCCGTGGTGGGCGGCTCCGGCCATCTGTGGGGCGCCGTGCTGGGCGCCACCTTGATCACCCTGCTCAAGGAGCAGCTGCAGGACTGGCTGCCGCGCCTGCTGGGCGCCAGCGGCAACTTCGAGGTCATTGTCTTTGGCCTGCTGATGCTGCTGGTGCTGCAACGCGCGGCCGACGGCTTGTGGCCCTTGATTGCGGCCGGTGCACGCAAGTTCATCAAGCCCGAATCGCAACGGCAGGCGCCCAAGGCGGCGGCCGAGCTGCCGCGGCATGCGCTGCCGCCGCCGGGCCAGTCCGTGCTGGAGGCGCGCGAGGTCACCAAGCGCTTCGGCGGACTGGTGGCCAACAACGCCGTCAACCTGGACGTCAAGGCGGGCGAGGTGCATGCGCTGATCGGGCCCAACGGCGCGGGCAAGAGCACGTTCTTCAACATGATCTCGGGGGTGGACGACCCGACATCGGGCAGTGTCTCGCTGCTGGGCCAGGCCATGGCTGGCAAGCCCTCGCGCGCGTTTGCCGCGCTGGGGCTGGGGCGCACCTTTCAGCACGTGCGCCTGCTGGGCCAGCGCAGCGTGCTCGAGAACGTCGCCGTGGGAGCGCATTTGCGTGGCCGGCGCGGCTGGCTGTCGGCCATGCTGCGTCGCGACCGTCACGAGGAAGCCGCCTTGCTGGCCGAGGCGCGCCGCCAGATCGAGCGCTGCGGCCTGATGCAGTACATCGACACGCCGGCTGCGTCACTGCCACTGGGCCAGCAACGCATCGTCGAGATCGCACGGGCGCTGGCCGGCCAGCCGTCCATCCTGCTGCTGGACGAGCCCGCCGCCGGCTTGCGCCACCTGGAAAAGCAGGCGCTGGCCGATCTCCTGACGCAACTGCGCGCCGAGGGGCTGGCCGTGCTGGTGGTGGAACACGACATGGAGTTCGTCATGAACCTGGCCGACCGCGTCACCGTGCTGGAGTTCGGCACCGTCATTGCCTTGGGGACGCCCGCCCAGGTGCAAGCCGATCCGCGCGTGATGGCGGCGTATCTGGGCAGCGACCTGCCGGGAGCCGAAGCATGAGCGGGCCGGGCCAATCCGCGGGCGTGGCCCCGCTGCTGGAGCTCAAGGGCTTTTCCGTGTGCTATGGGCCGGTGGAGGCCTTGCACCAGGTGGCGCTCACGGTGGGCGAGGGCGAGATCGTCACCGTGATCGGCCCCAACGGCGCCGGCAAGAGCACGCTGCTGAATGCCACCATGGGCTTGCTGCCGTCCAGCGGCGGCCTGCAACTGGCCGGCCAGAACATCGCGCGGCCCACGGTGGAAGCCATGGTGGCTCGGGGCGTTGGCCTGGTGCCTGAAAAGCGCGAGCTGTTCGGCGAGATGTCGGTGGAGGACAACCTGCTGCTGGGCGGCTTTGCCCGCTGGCGGCGCGGCCAGCGCGACCAGGCCGAGCGCATGGGCGAGGTGTTCGACCTTTTCCCGCGCCTGAAGGAGCGGCGCGCGCAGCTGGCGGCCACGCTGTCGGGCGGCGAGCGGCAGATGCTGGCGATCGGCCGGGCGCTGATGGCGCGCCCCAGGCTGCTGATGCTCGATGAGCCGTCGCTGGGCCTGGCGCCGCTGATCGTGCGCGAGGTTCTGCACATCGTGGCGTCGCTGCGCGATCTGGGCGTGTCGGTGCTGCTGATCGAGCAGAACGCCCGCGCAGCGCTGCAAGTGGCCGACCGCGGCTACGTGCTCGAAATGGGCGCCGTGGCGCTGGAGGGCGAGGCCAGCCAGTTGCTCACCGATCGGCGCGTGATCGAGACCTACCTGGGCGTAGGCGGCAAGAAGGCGGCGTGAACGAAAGCGGACCGATCCCGTCGGCCCTACACTGCTGACTGCCGGCCAATTCCGGCTCCCGACCGTGACGCACGACAGCTTCGATCTTCAGCGCTACCTGGGCACTCTGCCGCTGTTTTCCAGCATCACCGAGGTCGAGCGCGCCCGCTTGGCCCAGGACTGCCATGTGCGCCGGCTCGAGCGCGGACGCGTGATCTTTCACGTGGGCGACGCCTGCCGCGAATTTCACGTCGTGGTCATGGGACAGGTCAAGCTGTTCGCCATGTCTCCCACAGGGGTCGAAAAGGTGATTCACCTGTGCGGACCGGGGCGCAGCTTTGGCGAGGCGGTGATGTTCATGGGTTCGCCCTATCTGGTGACGGCGCAAACGCTGACCGACACCCTGCTGCTCACCGTCGAGCGTGCGGCGGTGATGCGCGAGATCGAGCGCAACCCGGAGTTCTCGCTGCACATGCTGGCCGGTCTGGCGCGGCGGCTGCAAGGCCTGGTGCACGACGTGCAGGCGTATTCGCTGCACAGCGGTACGCAGCGCGTGATCGGCTACCTGCTGGGCGGACGATCGACACCCGAGCCGGGCAGCGCGTCCATGACGGTGACGCTGCCCGTCAGCAAGGCGGCCATTGCCTCGCGCCTGTCGATCACGCCGGAGTATTTTTCGCGCGTGCTGGGCGAGTTGGTCTCGCAAGGGCTGATCGAGGTGGACAAGCGCGAGATCCACATTCCCGACGTGGGCAAGCTGGCAAGTTATCAGGAGCGCTGAGGCGCGCTCGCGATCTGCCGGCGCGGGTCGCCGATCTCGGGCCAGCGCTTGTGCAGCCACAGCCAGGACACCAGCCCCACCACCATGAAGACGGCCGACATCAGCGCCATGCCCAGGGCCGAATGCATGACCAGCGGGGCCACGGCGCCGGCCACGATGCCGTTGGCCACGGAGCCCACCACCGATTGCAGCGACGAGGCCATGCCGCGCCGCTCGGGATGCAAGTCGAGCACCAGCAGCGTGACCACGGGCACCATCAGCGCCCAGCCGAAGGCAAACAGGGCGATGGGCCACAGCGACCACCAGAGCTGGGGCTCCAGCAGGGCGTTGGCCGCGATGTTCAGCACCGTGACGGCCACCATGATGCGAAAGCCTTGCATGATCTGGTTCTTGGGCGCGACCTTGCCGGCCATGCGCCCCGACAACCAGGAGCCCACCATGATGCCGCCGATGTTCAGCGCGAAGAACCAGAAGAACTGCGTCGGCTCGAGGTGCAGCACGTCGCCCAGGTAGGCGGGCGCGCCCAGGATGTACAGAAACAGGCCGTTGAAGGGGACGCCCGAGGCCAGCGCCAGCAGAAAAAAGCGCGGGTCCGACAACAGGGCGGCATAGCCTTGCAGCAGGTGGCTGACCCGAAAGGGCTGCCGATCCTTGACGTGCAGGCTTTCCGGCAACAGGCGCAGGTTGGCGATGATCAACACCACGCCCACGCCCACCAGAAACCAGAAGATCGAGTGCCAGCCGAGATACTCGGACAGCACGCCGCCCATCATGGGCGCGATGGCGGGCGCGATGCCGAAGAAGATGGTGACCTGGCTCATCACGCGCTGGGCCTCGGATTGGGGAAACATGTCGCGGATGACGGCGCGCGAGACCACCACGCCAGCGCCGGTGGACAGGCCTTGCAGGGCGCGGAAAAAGATCAGGTGGCCCACGGTTTGCGACAGCGCGCAACCGATGGAGGCCAGGGTGAACAGCACCAGCCCGCCCAGGATGACCGGCCGGCGCCCGAAACTGTCGGACAGCGCGCCGTGAAACAGGTTCATGAAGGCGAAGCCGAACAGGTAGGCCGACAGCGTCTGCTGCATCTCGACCGGCGTGGCGTGCAGCGAACCGGCGATGGCCGCGAACGCGGGCAGGTAGGTGTCGATGGAAAACGGCCCCAGCATGCCCAGCATGGCCAGCAAGATGGCCAGGGCCCAGCGGGGGGCCTTCCAGATTTTGGCGGCGTCGGGGTTCATGAAAGCATTGGATACTACAAATAAAATAGCGCCTGGCGCATATTGGACAAGCGCCAGACGCTGATTGGATCAACAAATGATCAGGTGTTGTCGGTAAAGCTGCGCAGCTTGTCCGAGCGCGAGGGGTGCTTGAGCTTGCGCAGCGCCTTGGCCTCGATCTGGCGGATGCGCTCGCGCGTGACGTCGAACTGCTTGCCCACTTCTTCCAGCGTGTGATCGTTGTCCATCTCGATGCCGAAACGCATGCGCAGCACCTTGGCCTCGCGCGGCGTCAGGCTGTCGAGGATGTCCTTGACCACGTCGCGCAGGCCGGCCTGCATGGCGGCTTCCACCGGCGCGGTGTTGTTGGTGTCCTCGATGAAATCGCCCAGGTGGCTGTCGTCGTCGTCGCCGATGGGCGTCTCCATGGAGATCGGCTCCTTGGCGATCTTCATGATCTTGCGGATCTTGTCCTCGGGGTTCTCCATCTTCTCGGCCAGGATGGAGGCGTCGGGCTCGAAGCCGAAGTGCTGCAGGTCCTGGCGCGAGAT